>NZ_JBIOSF010000001.1:0-577500 GCF_051714625.1 Enterococcus sp. AZ109
TTTGGGTGGTACAACTGTCAAATTTGCAATTTTAACTCAAGATGGCGATATCCAACAAAAATGGAGTATTGATACAAATATCTTGGATGAAGGACAACATATCGTACCAGATATCATTGAATCAATTAATCATCATTTGGCATTATATAATATGAAGCCAGAACAGTTTATCGGCATTGGAATGGGTACACCGGGAAGTGTCAATATTGTTGAAGGAACCGTCATTGGTGCCTACAATTTGAACTGGAAAACGTTACAGCCAGTTAAGGAAATGATTGAAAAAGGAACCAGTATTCCATTTTTCATTGATAACGATGCCAATGTTGCGGCACTAGGTGAACGCTGGAAAGGCGCCGGCGAAAATGATCCTGATGTTGTCTTTGTAACTTTAGGAACGGGTGTTGGCGGTGGAATTGTTATGAACGGCCAATTACTTCATGGAGTGGCTGGATGTGCTGGCGAAATCGGACATATTACCGTTGATCCAGAAGGCTTTGAATGCACTTGCGGCAAACGAGGATGCTTAGAAACTGTAGCAAGCGCAACTGGTGTTGTACGTGTGGCTCGTCAATTGGCAGAAGAATATGCTGGCGGCTCCCAACTAAAAGCACGTTTAGATAATGGCGAAGATATTACTAGTAAAGACGTATTCGAATTAGCAGCAGCTGACGATGATCTTGCTTTACGTGTGGTGGATAAAGTTACTTTTTACTTAGGGTTAGCTTGTGGAAACATCGGAAATACATTGAATCCTTCAGCTATTATTATCGGTGGCGGTGTTTCTGCAGCTGGTGAATTTCTGCGGAGTCGTGTTGAGAAATACTTTGAGCAATTCACGTTCCCGCAAGTTAGAAATAGTACAAAAATTAAATTGGCTGAGTTGGGAAATGAAGCTGGAGTGATTGGTGCGGCTTCTTTAGCACGATAATATTGAATTAGGAAGGGAAGTTTCGTATGTCATTTTGGTGGACATTAAACATTATTTTATTAGCGGTTATTCTTTTATTCTTTGGGTATGAACTGTACGTTCGAATCATGGTAAAACGTTCAGCGAAGTTGTTAACTCAAGAGGAGTTCCAAGCAGGAATGCGCAAGGCACAAGTAATTGATGTAAGAGAACGCGATGAGTTTAACGCAAAGCATATTCTTGGTGCGCGTAGTTTTCCTTTTCCTATGTTGAAGGAAACGATGAGTTCACTACGTAAAGACCAACCGATTTACATCTATGATTACAATAAATCGGTGAGTGCTCGTGCAGCAAATCTATTACGCAAAAATGGGTATACTGACTTGTACATTTTAAAAGGCGGTATTGAAGAATGGCAAGGCAAAGTTAAAAAGAAAAAAATTGATTAGTCAATGGAGCATGTTGCATTTTTTGCAGCATGCTTTTTTAAGTTTGTCGACAATAGGTTTCGCAAAATAACTTCACACGGTCTTTTTTATGCAATTATTACATTCAGTAAATTGTTATAAGTTGCACTTTCGGCTTTTTTTCTTTACTCTGGAATTGAGGTGAAGGCAATGCTTAAAATCAAGCGTATATATGATACAGTTGAAGAGGACGATGGTTATCGAGTATTGGTTGATCGGATTTGGCCTAGAGGTATGTCAAAAGACAAAGCGGCAGTCGACGAATGGTTAAAAGACGTTGCTCCCAGTAATGAATTGAGAAGATGGTTCAGTCATGATCCTGCGAGATATCCTGAGTTTGCTAAACGTTATTTGCAGGAATTAACAGATGATTCTCATCAGGCTGCTTTCCAACATTTAGAAAAATTAGCTATGAAAAATAGTCAACTCACTATGGTTTATAGTGCAAAAGATACCGAACATAATCAAGCAGTAGTATTAAAGGAAAGATTGGAGCGAGAAAATGGGTAGAATAGCAGTTGTAGGTACAGGTCCTTATGGATTAATTATGTTAGATCAATTAATTCAAAATTACACAAAACCTGAAAAGCTAGAAATATTGGCTTTTGATCCTGCTGGGCTTGGGGGACTAGTATGGAATACAAAGCAAGATGATGCAGTTTTGATGAACAGTGTTATGGAGCATGTCACGTTGTTCTCTGACCAACTAGACACTGAAGTAGGTATCCCAAGACCTAGTTTATACGAATGGAGCAAAAATCAGGCACCTGATTTCATCAAAGAACATGTTGAAGAAAATCAAGCGGAGTTCTTAAGGCAAGCAGCAACACTTAAACGAAATGATTGTTGTCAAAGACGCTTTTACGGGTTGTACCAACAATGGTTCTTCTTAAATCTTCAGGCAAACTTGCCAGAAAATATTTCGCTGACTTTCTATCAGGACCAAGTAAAAGACTTAATTGTTAAGGAGCAAATTACATTAATCGCACAGGAAAAACATCTTGTGGACCAAGTAGTTTTGGCCACGGGGCATTCTGAAAACGAATTAACAGTAACTGAGCAGCAGCTAAAAGTTTTTGCAGAAGAACAACAGTTAACGTATCAACCACCTAAAAATCCTGCTACCGTCTCGCTGGATAGTATCTTGCCACAAGAAGACGTCATTTTGCGGGGATTGGGTTTAAGCTTCTTTGACTATGTCGCTTTATTGACTAAGCATTGGGGTGGGAAGTTTGTTGACGAAGCTGGCGAACTTTATTATCAACCTTCTGGCAAAGAAGGCAAAATGATTTTGGGATCTGGCCGAGGGGTGCCATATCATGCTCGTCCAGTCAACCAAAAGTTAGCAGGTGAGGATGCACAGCCGCAAATACTTACCAATGAACGAATTGAAAAATTCCAACCGGGTGAAGCAACTGAGTTTTTTGATCTGCTAAAAAAAGAAGTGGAGCTAGTCTACTATGAGAAAAAGCTGGCAAACACTTCAATTGATATTAATGCGTTTTTAAGTGCTTATCGTAAAGAAGATCGTAAAGAAGTACTAGAACGTTTTGAAGTTCCGGTAGAAATGCGATGGGACTGGGATGCGTTAGTAGATCCAGGTAAAGGAGTCGAACCTGAGAATTTTACAGCTTTCATTCAAAACTATATGGAAAAAGATATCAATGAAGCAGAAAAAGGTAATTTGACTGGAGCAGTTGCGGCAGCATTAGATACGATGAAGGAACTGCAGATGCCTGTGCACAAAATGATTGAGCGTAAAGCGTTTACTTCAAAAGAATATTGGGAGGAATTATGGGGAAACTACGATTCAATGTATGGTTTTTTGACTGTTGGCCCTCCGGTACTCCGTATGAAGCAATTAGCCGCTTTAAATAAAGCAGGCATTGCTGTCTTCTTGGCGCCTGACATGGAGGTTGTGTGTGAAAATGATCGTTTTATTGCCTTCAGTAAGCAAAACGAACAAGTAAAATATGTAGCTAAGCATTTAATAGAAGCTCGTTTGCCAACTACTAGTTACCGTAAAACGCTAAATCCTCTGATTAAGGCACTAAAGAATCGCGGATATCTAGCGCCAGATGTGGTACGGGTAGAGAATGAGAATCATGAAAGTGGTGCATTGAAGGTAGAGCGCAGTACGCACCGAATAGTTGATCAACAAAATCATACGTTAAATAACTTGTATTGCTATGGCGCTCCTTTAGCCGGATTCGACTGGCTAAATGCTGCTTCTCCAAGGCCGAAAAACAGGGATCAGATTTTCCAAGTGGCCAACCAAATTGTTCAGTCTATCTATCAAAAATAAACAGCTAGCTTAGGAGTTGTCATTATTTTTCTAGGTACGAGAAAAGTGAGACTGACACTCCTAACTAACTGCGAAAAGCATGAGTAGCAAAAAAAAGAAAGCAGGTCGCTTTCTTTTTTAACGAGCAATCCGTTTTCTACGGGCTTTTTTACGATTTTCGTCGATTTTTGATTCTTGTTCTTCTAAGGGTTCAATTACTTTTTTCTTTACACCCATTAAAAGTCCAGCAACAACGGCTGCTGTTGCTAATGTTCCTGTAAAAAATCCTGATGTAAATTTACGCATATGATTGGCCTCCCTTTTCTTGTTACTTTTATTATGGGGGAAAATGTCAAAAATGGAAAGCTAAAAGATCGCTCCTGACAAAATATTCAACAATTCTTGGATTGTTGATACTGAATTGGGTATAATGGAGCTAGTAAAAAGAATGGTAAAGGAGAGACATACATGGAAAGATTAAATTCTGAAAAAGCGCCAAAAGCATTAGGACCTTATTCTCAAGGGATGGTGACAGGAAATACGGTTTTCTTATCAGGTCAATTGGGTATCGATCCTGCTACCAATCAACTTCAAGAAGGAGTGGAAGCCCAAGCCAAACAATCTTTAGAGAATATTCAAAATATACTGGGAACCATCGGCCTTACTTTAGAAAATGCTCTTAAAGTAACGGTTTTCTTAAAGGATCTGGATCACTTTTCGGTAGTAAACGATATTTATGCTAGCTACTTTAAAGAACCTTATCCAGCTAGAAGCTGTGTTCAAGTAGCTAAGCTTCCAGCAGATGCGCTAGTTGAAATTGAAGTAATTGCTGAAAAATTATAAAAAATATACTCAGGAAAGATAAAGCCTACTTAGGTTTTATCTTTTTTTGCTTGCGTTTGTTTAGTAAATATTTTATAATTTGTTTAGTAAATATTTTGTTAGGAGTGGAGATATGTCAATTTTAGTTCTAGGTGGGGCAGGCTATATTGGTTCGCACACAGTTGATCGTTTAATAAATCAAGGATATTCAGTAGTAGTAGTCGATAATTTATTAACTGGACACCGTCAAGCCGTTCATCCAAAAGCAACCTTTTATGAAGGTGATTGTCGCGATCAAGCGTTTATGCGGGAAGTTTTTCAACATGAAACCATCGAGGGAGTAGTCCATTTTGCCGCAAGCTCTTTGGTGGGAGAATCTGTAGAAAAACCACTGAAATACTTTAATAACAATGTTTTCGGTATGGAAATGCTGTTGGAGGTAATGGAAGAATTTAACGTAAAAAATATTGTATTTTCATCTACTGCAGCAACTTATGGTGAACCAGAGGTATCTCCAATTACCGAAGAAACACCTACCAATCCCAAAAATCCGTATGGTGAAAGCAAGCTAATGATGGAAAAAATGATGCACTGGTGTGATAATGCATATGGCATGCGTTATGTAGCGTTACGCTATTTCAATGTTGCAGGGGCGAAAGCTGATTCATCAATTGGTGAAGACCATACACCGGAAACACATTTAGTACCAATTATTTTGCAGGTTGCGTTGGGACAACGGGATCATTTGACCATTTTTGGCGACGATTATAACACACCAGATGGCACATGCATTCGCGACTACGTTCAAGTAGAAGACTTGGCGATGGCCCACATTTTAGCATTGGAATATCTAAAAGCTGGAAATGATAGTAATGTCTTTAACCTAGGATCTAACAACGGATACTCCGTTAAAGAAATGTTAGATGCAGCACGGGAAGTAACGCAAAAAGAAATCGCTGCTGAGATAGGTCCTCGAAGAGCAGGAGATCCTAGTACACTAGTTGCATCTAGTGAAAAAGCAAAAAACACGTTAGGCTGGAAGCCAGAATATACAGATATCAAAGAAATTATTCAAACTGCCTGGAATTGGCATGTCAGTCATCCCAATGGATATGAAGACTAGGAGGAACAGCAAATGTCGATTAGTCAAGTTGTTAGAGATTTTGTCAGTTTAGCCATTCATTCCGGTGGTTGGATGGATATGGATCGGATTTATTTGGAAAATCAAGTCATTGGTCTTATTGGTCAAGATGGCTTAGAAGTAGCTGAAGTTCGTCCAGTTGAGATGACAGCAGCTGAATTAGTTCAGCCTCTTATAGAGCGAGGGATTACAAATCAAGTGATTGGCGAACTCGCTGCAGAAAAAGATATTTTAGAGTCTAAGCTGATGGATTTATTAACACCGCCTCCTTCAGTAGTGAATGCTTATTTTGCTCAGTATTATGCGAAGAGTCCGAAAGAGGCAACTGACTACTTCTTCCACTTGAGCCAAACTAACAACTATATTAAAACTAAGGATATCGCTAAAAATATCGTTTTTCCAGCAGAGACTGAATACGGTACTTTAGAAATTACCATTAATTTGTCTAAGCCGGAAAAAGATCCTAAACAGATCGCAGCAGAACGGGAAGCGGTCCAAGTTGATTATCCAAAATGTCTTTTGTGTATGGAAAATGAAGGGTATAAAGGGCGCTTGAATTATCCAGCTCGGACTAATCATCGCATCATTCGTATGAATTTGGACGGAGAAAGTTGGGGACTGCAATATTCTCCTTATGCTTATTACAACGAACATTGTATTGTTTTGTCAGAAGAACATCGCCCAATGAAAATCAGCCGGGATACCTTCCAGCGTTTACTGAAAATTACGGAAGTATTACCGCATTATTTTGTGGGCTCTAATGCTGATTTACCAATTGTGGGAGGTTCGATTCTTTCCCACGATCATTATCAAGGAGGGCGTCATACGTTCCCAATGGCAGTTGCTGAAATTGAACGTAGGATTAATTTCCCGCTCTTTCCGACGGTCACAGCTGGAATCGTAAAATGGCCAATGTCAGTAATTCGTTTACAGAGTAAGCAGTCTAAAGAATTGATTGCTGCGGCTGAATACATCTTTGAATCTTGGAAACAATATAGTGATGAATCAGTCGATGTCGTAGCCTTCTCCGCGGATGGGACACCCCATCATACAATTACACCAATTGCCCGTCGCAAGGGCGAGCTTTTCGAATTAGATTTGGTTTTGCGGGATAATAATGTTTCGGAAGAATATCCGGACGGTATTTTCCATCCGCATCCCGATGTCCAACACATAAAAAAAGAAAATATTGGCTTAATCGAAGTAATGGGACTAGCAGTCTTGCCGCCGCGATTAAAACAGGAATTGCATGAAGTCCAACAATATTTACTTGGAAATTCGCATCAGATGAAGGAGTATCATCAGAAGTGGGCAGATGAAATCAAAAATGCTCAGACAATTACAACTGAAAATGTTCAAAGGGTATTGCAGCAAGAGGTAGGCAAAGTTTTTGCTCGTGTTTTAGAGGATGCCGGTGTGTTTAAACGAGATGAAACCGGACAAGCAGCCTTTGACCGTTTCATTGCAGCTTTGTAAGTCAGGAGGAAATGAAATGGCAACGATTCGTGATATAGCAGAGCTAGCCGGCGTTTCTCCGGCAACTGTTTCAAGAGTGTTAAATTATGATTCGCAAATATCGGTTGGTTTAGCAACGAAACATAAAATATTTCAAGCAGCAGAAGAACTAAATTACACGAAACATAAAAAGAATAGTAAAGCAGAAACGCCTGTGCTTCGCTTAGTCCAGTGGTACGATGCAGAAGAGGAATTAGCTGATCTTTATTATCTAGCCATTCGTCTAGGCATTGAAAAAAGAGCAGAAGAATTAAATGTCCAAATCAAACGAGAGTCATTGACAGATTTGACTACACTAAAAACGGCTGGTACGATCGCTTTAGGTAAATTTGATGCAGAACAAATCAAAAGAATCAGTGAAGTGGATGAAAATCTTCTGTTTGTCGATTATGATGCGACTGTGAGTGGTTTTGATTCCTTAGTAGTCGATTTCGATCAAAGTGTTGATGCAGTGATTGATCAGTTTGTAGGAAAAGGTCATGAACAAATTGCGATTTTATCTGGAATCGAGTTTACTAAGCAAACACATCAACCAATTAATGATCCTCGCATGGTTGCGTTTGAGCAGAAGATGCAGCAGTTGAAATTATATAAAGAAACGTATATTTTGCAAGCTGAATTTAGTGTGGAGGCAGGTAAGAAGGCAATGTCTGCATTTTTACAGCAGGAGCCTGAGTTGCCAACCGCATTATTTGCTTCTAGTGATGCACTGGCAATTGGCGCAATGCAAGCGATCCAAGAATTTGGTTTGAAGATTCCTGAAGATGTTTCAGTGATTGGCTTTAACGATGTCAGTGTGGCGAAATATGTCTCACCGACACTTTCTACCGTGAAAGTCGAGACCGAGTGGATGGGAGAGCTAGCCGTTTCTACGATTTTAGAGTTAGCAAAAGAATGTGCACCCGTTCCGCGAAAAATCATGCTTGGTACAAAGCTGATTCTCCGTGATTCAACTAAATAATCAAGAAATTATCCCACTTGTACCGACCTCCAAAAGTTAGACCAAAAATCTAACATATGGAGGTCGGTATTTTTATGTTGGCATGAAATGTGATAGTAGATAAAAGGTTGTGGCCTAGTCAACGGATTTAGAAAAGCCAATGAATCAGAACGGTTTGTGGTGATTCCCTATTTTATAAATCCTATTTAGTAAAAAATGAAAAAGAGTCTTGGTCACTTTTTTATTCGCATCGATTACAAAAATAATTAAATGTATGTTCTCTCAAATGTAAAATGTTTTTCCCATACTGTGAAAAAGTAAGTGATTCTTTAAATAAGTCCAGCTTTACTATATTGCAAAAAGTTTTTATGGTAAAATGTTGCTATCTGAAAGCGAGGAATAAGGCAGGATGAAAATTTTAGCATTCGATACATCGAATCAAACTTTAGCAGCGGCTATTTTAGAAGACGGGCAAGCGCTTGTTTCTTTTCAACTAAATAAAAAACTCAATCATAGTTTAACCTTGATGCCCTCAATTGAGCATATTATGAAAATCAGTGGCTTGGTGCCTCGAGACTTGGACCGGATTGTTGTAGCACAAGGTCCAGGATCTTATACTGGTATTCGCATCGCAGTGACTACGGCAAAGACGCTAGCTGATACGCTGAAAATAGATCTTGTGGGGGTTTCAAGCTTAAAGTCATTGGCTGCTAACGCTAAAGATAAAGGGTTAATTGTCCCTATAATGGATGCTCGTCGAAATAATGTTTATGCGGGAGTCTATCAGTGGGAAGGTCAACAGTTAAAAACAATTATTCCCGATCAGCACATTCCTTTAGCAAATTTGCTAGAACAACTTAAAGGTGAGACTGTATTCGTTGGCGAAGCGGGTAAATTCGCTGAGATGATTCATGAAAAGTTACCTGATGCTAAGATAGAGTCCGACGATCGTGTGAATCTCCCTAATGGAATAACTTTAGGACAGCTGGGGAGGGATCAAACACCAGTCTCGGATATTCATAGCTTTGTACCAGACTATTTGAAGCGGGTTGAAGCTGAGGAGAAATGGCTGCAGACTCATCAACCAGGGGATGAGAATTATGTTGAAAAAATTTAGCGGACTAATCCGTACAGTTATCAGAGGTAAGCAGCAACCCTTTGAAGCACGTGATGTTACTGTGCAAGATAAAGAATATGTTTTGCGTAGCATAACCGATGAAGATATTAAAGAATTAATTGCATTGGAAAAGGACGTGTACCAAGGAGAAGTTCCGTGGACGAAAAGTGCTTTTTTAGGTGAAATTCACTCGCCCATTCCGCATCTATATGTATGTATGACCTATCAGGAAGAATTAGCAGCTTTTATTGGCAGCCGGATTATTGGCAATGATGCCCATATTACTAATGTAGCTGTAAAAAGGGCTTTTCAAGGTAGTGGGCTAGGCACCTTTTTGATTGACGAGGTAGAAAGATTCGCTATAATAAAAGGCTGTATCACTTTGTCATTAGAGGTTCGGATTGGTAATAGAGATGCACAGCGTTTATATCGCCGATTGGGATTTGAAGGGCGAAAGGTACGCCGAAATTATTATGTTGAAAACAATGAGGATGCATTAGAAATGGTTAAGCACTTAGAGGTAGCTAAATGATGAAGGATGTCCCATTAAATCAAAAGGCTCAACAGCTTTGGCAGATTAATAATGCGGCTTACCCTACAGGTTCCCCTTGGTCAGTCGAAGAGTTTTATCAGGATCTACAGCAAAAGCATAGTCACTACTTATTGGAAGAAGAAACGAGTCCAGTCGCATTTTTAGGCTTTCATCAAGTAGTAGACGAGATTGAAATTACTAATGTTGCTACTTTACCGGAATATAAATGCCAAGGACTAGGTAAAAAGCTATTTGAACGATTGTTGGCGCATGCTCGTAAACAGGACATAAATCAGATATTTTTAGAAGTACGTGCTTCCAATGTGGCAGCGCGCAATCTTTACGAACAAATGCATTTCCAAGTGATTGGTAAGAGAAAAAACTATTATCATGCACCAGTAGAGGATGCACTTATTATGAATTTGAAAGTAGGGAACAGCCACGGAAACGAGTGAATATATTTTAGCAATTGAAAGCAGCTGCGATGAAACGAGCGTTGCGGTCATCAAAAATGGCGAAACAGTCTTATCGAATATTGTTGCTTCGCAAATCAAGAGTCATCGGCGCTTTGGCGGCGTTGTTCCTGAGGTGGCTAGTCGCCATCATGTGGAGCAAATTACCTTATGTCTGGAAGATGCATTGGTCCAAGCTAATATTACTCCTGATCAACTAAAGGCGGTTGCTGTAACATATGGGCCAGGATTAGTTGGCGCATTACTGATTGGCTTAAGTGCAGCGAAAGCTTTTGCATGGGCTCATAGCTTGCCACTAATCCCTGTAAACCATATGGCGGGACATATCTATGCAGCTCGCTTAGTAAAGTCACTGGAGTTTCCTTTAATGGCCTTGCTAGTCAGCGGCGGGCACACGGAGTTAGTCTATATGGCTGAAGACGGTTCATATGAAATTATCGGTGAGACACGAGACGATGCAGCTGGGGAAGCTTATGATAAAGTTGGGCGTGTTTTAGGGTTAGCTTATCCTAGTGGAAAAGAACTAGACCAGTTGGCTCATCAAGGACAGGATGTCTATGAGTTTCCACGTGCGATGCTGAAGGAAGATAATTTCGATTTCAGTTTCAGTGGGTTAAAAAGTGCGTTTATCAATTTAGTACATAATGCTGAACAGCGGAATGAACCCCTAAATACAGTTGATTTGGCAGCCAGTTTCCAGGCAAGTGTGGTGGAGGTTTTAGTAACTAAAACTATCCGTGCATGCCAGGCTTACCCTGTGAAGCAGTTGGTTATTGCTGGTGGAGTAGCCGCTAACCAAGGATTACGGGAAGGCATGAAGCAAGCTCTGCAGGAGGAATTACCGGAAATTGAATTGGTAATTCCACCGTTGAATCTTTGTGGTGACAATGCAGCTATGATCGGAGCTGCCGCCCATGTAGAATTGAAGAAACAGCACTTGGCAGCTATGGATCTAAATGCGATACCAAGCTTAGCTTTTCAGCATATGTAAAACGAAAAAACCATCTGCTTCTATCCAATTGATAAAAGCAGATGGTTTTTTTATGAATGGTGCGATTTAAGAAACAATTTGTCGATAACGTGGCAGAGCTCTAATCGCACTAATGACTAAACTAATCGCCAGAAACTTGTCCAAATAATCGGTACCAATTTGGACTAAAAAGACACTTAAGGTTTGATTCAAACCAAGTCCGTGGATCACTTGAACCAGCATGCTAGAGCCGGAAGAAGTAATCCCGCCAAACAATAGTACAGTAATCAACGAAGCGATCAATGTACCAGGTAAGGTAACTAGCAGTACTTTTAACGGTAATGACCAAGCAGTCCGTTTATTATGGAGTAAAATTCCTGCCATGAAACCGACGCATAACTGAACGGGAGCAAAGTATAGAGAAAATAAATCAGTCGTTACTCCAGTAAACAGGGCACTTGAAAAGCCAGTGAGGATACCAGCAATTGGACCTAACAAAGTTGCTGCTAAAATGGTTCCGACTGTATCTAAATAGATCGGTAACCGCAAAAATAATGCTAAGTTTCCTAGAACAATATTCAGTGCAACAGCTAAAGCAATAATTGTTAATTGTGATGTGTGTTTTTTCATTCGTCTCATCCTAACTTTAATAGGTTTAGATCAGAAGCAATCGTGGCTTCCGGTGCATCTAAAAGGACGGTTAAAAACTGAGTAAAAAATTCTTTGGTATTAACGGTTTCCAAGATTTTAGCATTGGGTTCTTTTTGCCAAAAATTATAGCGGTCTACCAAGGTCTGCCCTATGCTCATCCCTGTAGTTTCCACCGTAGTGTAACTTTCAAAACCACTGCAAATTTCTGGAGAAATATAATACGCCACTGCTAATGGGTCGTTGATGACACAACCTAGCAGATGTTCATATTGCCAATGAAAATCAAAATAAAATCGGGTTAGTTTTCGCAAATAATCACCAGTATCAGGACTAATACGGTGACAGTATTCCAAGATGTTCGGACTAAATACGATCTCCCGAGTAACATCCAAGCCAACCATTTCAACGAGAGTATCCAATGTCTCATAAACGACCTTTGCTGCATCAGGGTCGCACCAATAATTGTACTCTGCTACGGGTGAGCAATTTCCATGACTTTTATAGGTTCCACCCATCGTAACAAAGCGTTGCATATTTTGACCTAACTTTTGATTAGACTTTAAAGCTAAAGCAATGTTAGTTAAAGGACCTAACGCTAAAATACCAACCTCACGCTTTTTAGCAAAAAAATTTGCCAAGAAAGCTTCGGCTGTTTCCTCTTGCACATGCACAGTCGATCGTCGAATAATCTCACTTTCACCAAAACCATCCATGCCATGGGTATCTTGCGCTGATACATAAGACCTTTTAAGGGGAGCTTCAGCCCCACGATACACTGGAATATCTAGACGATCACAACGTTCCAATACTTTAAAAGCATTTTCCACGCCAATATCAACGGGCGCATTTCCCGCAACCACGGTAATGGCCAGCACATCTAATTCCTTTGATTTGATTGCAAACTCCAAAGCCAAGGCGTCATCAATCCCTGGATCACAGTCAATAATCACTTGTTGCATTTTTTCCTACCTCCTTTGTTGAGATTCTTAGTTTTTTATTCTGGGAAGTTTCCGAACCAGTCCGAGCAATGCTCGATTTTAAATGCACCTTACTATAATAGAGGAAAACCTTGAGAATGAAAAGAGGGATTGCTATTTTTGTCATTATCCGGTATTATGTATAAAAATAAGTATATTTGATAAAAAACGTTTAAATATGCAAAGGGAGGCCCACAATGAATTCAGTGTTTCAAGGGAAAAGTTTATTAGCAGAGAAAGATTTTACTAAGGAAGAGTTGATGTACCTGATTGATTTTGCCGCACATTTAAAAGATATGAAGAAGAAAAATATCAGTCATCGCTATTTAGAAGGAAAAAATATTGCGTTGTTGTTTGAGAAAGCTTCGACTAGAACGCGTGCTGCATTTACTACGGCAGCTATTGATTTAGGTGCGCATCCTGAATACTTGGGTAAAGGTGACATTCAACTAGGGAAAAAAGAATCGATTGAAGATACGGCTAAAGTTCTGGGAAGCATGTTTGATGGTATCGAGTACCGAGGCTTTTCACAAGAAGCAGTTGAAGCATTGGCTGAATATTCTGGAGTACCGGTTTGGAATGGTTTAACCGATCAATGGCATCCTACTCAAATGCTAGCAGATTATCTGACTATCAAAGAACAGTTTGGTAAATTAGAAGGACTTACTTTGGCTTATGTGGGTGATGGGAGAAATAACGTAGCAAATTCTTTATTAATCACGGGGGCAATTTTAGGTGTAAATACGCATATTGTGACACCAAAAGAATTATTCCCTGATACTCAATTAGTAAACTTAGCGCAAGAGTACGCTGAAAAATCAGGAGCCACTCTTTTGATTACTGCTGATATTGATGAGGGCGTGAAAGGTGCAGAGGTTCTATACACCGATGTTTGGGTGTCTATGGGTGAAGAAGCTGAATTTAAAAAACGAATCGATTTATTACTGCCTTACCAAGTAAATCAAGCGATGGTGGATAAAACCGGAAAAGCAGACACAATTTTCTTACATTGCCTACCTGCCTTCCACGACGTGCAGACAGAAGTTGCTCAAGAAATCAAAGATACGTATGGTCTTTCAGAAATGGAAGTCACTGATGAAGTTTTCCGTGCACCTTATGCGCATCAATTTGAGCAAGCGGAAAATCGGATGCATACGATCAAAGCTGTGATGGCAGCAACGTTGGGAAATCTCTTTATCCCCAAAGTTTAGTCTTGACTTCTCGACGGTATCTGGTACTATGAAAGCCAGATAAATTATTTTCGTCGAGGAAAAAGAGAAGTCTATTGGTTGTTTTTAAGCGAGTCTGGGAAGGTGTGAGCCAGATAAACGGAGATAGATGGCGCACTTTGGAGATGAAACGGCAGCTACCGTTATAGTAAAGTTGGTCGTTTAGACAAAAAGAGTGGTACCGCGGGAAATCTCGTCTCTGATGAATTGTATTCATCAGAGGCTTTTTTTATGTTTGAGGAGGAAAAAGGATGAACAACAAAGAAATCGTAGCACAAGCAGTTTACGAAGTAGTAAAAGAGGATTTAACCTTGGAAGAAGTGGCGCGCTTATTAGAAAACCCTAAATCGGTGGACCATGGAGATGTCGCTTTTCCCGCATTTTCATTGGCAAAAATCTATCGTAAAGCGCCGCAGCAGATTGCAGCAGATTTAGCTGAAAAGATCAAGCCAGAACATTTTGAAAAAGTTGAAGTGGTGGGACCTTACTTGAACTTCTTTATGAACAAGGAAGTTGTTTCTAGTAATGTACTAAAGGAGATTACTAAAGCAGGTAGTGAGTTTGGTTCTAGCACAATCGGCAATAATGGGAATGTAACGATTGACATGTCTTCACCTAATATTGCAAAACCTATTTCAATGGGGCATTTACGCTCAACTGTAATCGGAAATTCGATCAGTTTGATTTTAAGTAAAGTTGGTTACCAACCAGTGAAAATCAATCACTTAGGTGACTGGGGAACTCAATTTGGGAAACTAATCGTTGCTTATAAAAAATGGGGTTCTGAAGACAAAGTAAAAGCTGAACCAATTAGCGAATTATTGCGCTTATACGTTCAATTTCACGAAGAAGCTGAAAAGGATGCTTCATTGGAAGATGAAGCACGGGCTTGGTTTAAGAAGTTAGAGCAAGACGATGCTGAAGCGGTTGAATTATGGAAATGGTTCCGTAATGAATCATTAAAAGAGTTCAACAAAATTTACGATATGCTGGAAGTAAGCTTTGATTCTTACAATGGGGAAGCTTTTTACAACGATAAAATGGATGAAGTTGTCAACCTGTTGGAGGAAAAACACTTGCTAAAAGAGGATCAAGGCGCAGAGATTGTGGATCTGTCTGCTTATGATTTGAACCCAGCATTGATCAAAAAATCGGATGGGGCTACTTTGTACATTACTCGTGACCTAGCAGCGGCTATTTACCGCAAGCGGACTTACAACTTTGTCAAATCATTATACGTAGTTGGTAATGAACAAAGCATCCACTTCAAACAGCTAAAAGCCGTCTTGAAGGAAATGGGCTTTGACTGGTCAGATGATATGAAGCATATTCCATTTGGTTTGATTACTCAAGGTGGGAAAAAACTTTCTACACGTAAAGGAAAAATCATTCTTTTAGAAGAAGTCTTGAAAGAAGCTACCGAATCAGCGTTGGCTCAAATTGTTGAAAAAAATCCTGATCTGCCAAACAAAGAAGAAGTAGCTCATCAAGTAGGTGTAGGTGCGGTGGTCTTCCATGATTTGAAAAATGATCGCTTGAACAACTTTGATTTTGAAATTGAAGAAGTTGTTCGTTTTGAAGGGGAAACAGGCCCTTACGTACAATATACTCATGCGCGGGCAATGACTATTTTAGATAAAGCTGGTTTTACACCAGATGCGGATACAGCCTATGCGTTAAATGATGCTGACAGCTGGGAAATCATCAAGTTGTTACAAGCTTTCCCTGATGTAGTAGCTCAAGCAGCTGAACAATATGAACCTTCTGTTATTGCGAAGCATTCCTTGAGAGTAGCGCAAGCCTTTAATAAGTACTATGCCCATACAAAGATCTTAGTAGATGATGAGCAAAAAGATGCACGTTTGGCATTAGTTTATGCAGTAACAACCATTTTGAAGGAAGACTTACGCTTGCTAGGCGTTCATGCGCCAAACAAAATGTAATAAAAATGGAGATTGTGACAGAAGTGTTCGACTCCGAGAAATAAGCCGAAAATGGCTTCTCCTATTTTTGCGATTATGCGCTTTTCAGTGGCTGTGACGTATTATGTCACAGTCACTTTTTTAGAAAGTGTAAGTCATTCACAAGTAAAAATCCTGCTAAATCATGGTAAAATATGTCTGGCTTCACAAAATAACTTTGTCGGAACTAAGCGAAAATTGAGGACAGTTTCTCTCAATTTTAGTTTTGATGTGCCCAAGCGTAAGCGAGTTTGCGAAGCCTATTTTAGGAAGGAAGCTGAACAATATGAAGTTGATTTTAGATTTAGACACTGGAATTGATGATGCTTTGGCGTTGACCTACGCACTTGGTCAACCCGATGTGGATTTGATCGGAGTGACTACTACATTTGGAAATGTTACGATTGATCAGGCTATAAAAAATACATTGAACCTGTTGTCATTACTAAAAAGAGAAGAGGTACCTGTATTCAAAGGGTCATCTTTTCCGTGGGGAACAAGTGACTATCATACCACCGAGGATTTGCATCGAGTACACGGAGTGAATGGAATTGGAAATGTTGAACTACCAGAGAGTTCTAAAGAGGTTCAGCAACAAGCTGCTATTGATTTCATTTTGCAGTCTGCTGAAGTGTTCGGTGAGGAATTAATCATCGTTACGGCGGGCCCCTTAACTAACTTGGCAGAAGCAATCAAAAAGAATCCTACCGCCATGAAAAAGGTTGGTAAAATCGTAATGATGGCAGGTGCTTTAACCATTCCTGGTAATTTGAGTCTATTTGCTGAAGCGAACGTATTAAATGATCCATTGGCGGCAAAGTTTGTTTTAGAAAGCAACATTTCGTTTACCATGATAGGATTAGATGTAACATTACAGACGATGATAGACTATCAAGATATAAAACAGTGGCAGGCAATTCCTACTAAGGCAGCAAAGGCAATTACGGAAATGACGACTTACTATTACACGAATGAGTACAGCGGAGAAGAATTTGGAGGTGCTTTGCATGACCCATTGGCAGTAGCAGCAGCCATTCAGCCAGCTCTCTTAACTCAGGTGTTACCGATAAACTTAACTGTTGAAACAGAAGAACCTTCGATCGGCAGGACGATTGGTGATATGAATCGACTAAATAATTCAGTAAAAAATGCAGTAGTCGGTTTAGCTATAGATAGCAATGCATTTTTAGATGACTTTTTTACAATTACTAATAGAATTTTAATGAATGCGAAATGAGTTAACTTATCATGGGCTATTGCGACAATCGGAAAGTTTCTTTTCGGTTGTTTTTTTTCTATTATTTTCCTAAATCTAAATAAAATGAACTTCCTTTGACTTAGTGCAAGGAGTAAATTAAATAGGGGTTACTTAGTGAAAAAATTCATTTGTACGAGGTTGATCTATCAAGGTTTTTGTGGATTTTTTTGAAGCAAAAATTTATTTATTATGCAAACAATAAGAAAAACAAGTGAGTGATTGCACTTAACAAAGTGCAAAAGGTTTGTATTGCGAGTTATCACCAATGAACTTATAGTTACACATGTAAGGAGCTAATGCAGATGCAATTATCAAAAAGAGAAATCAAAGTCTTACTCAAACTGTTAGATAGTGAGAAAAGTCTGACGACCAAAGAGCTGGCTGAACATTTCCAAGTGAGCGTGCGCACAATAAAATATGACTTGGACAATATTCGACTATGGTTAAATGATCGTGAGATTGAACTCCATGCCCAACGTAGTAAGGGACTTTGGTTTGAGCTGACTAAAACGCAACGCTTAACACTGAAAAATGAATTGTTGGAAGAAGAGCGGTTTGAAATCTTCCCAGATCAGGCATTGCGGGTGGAACAAATTGTTCTAAAGCTGTTGTTCAGCGAAGAAGCGATTACGGCAAATCAGTTAGCTGATTTGCTGGGGGTTTCGAAAAACACAATCATTACCGATTTAGAAAAAGTTGAGCTGTTTATTGCTTCTTATCAGCTTCAATTGAAACGGCAAAGTGGTCAAGGCATGTGGTTGGAAGGAACAGAAGAAAATTGTCGTTCATTGATCGATTATCTCTTGCATCATAACCTTACAGAGTATGATATTTATCAGATCATGAACCGACTAACCAATCATGATCAGCCAAAACAGCCGATTCACATTGGAAAAGGTCTACCTTTTTATAATGTGTACCAGGTAGTTGTTCATCAGACAGCTGAATTGCTAGACCCAATCACAACGAACGAATTTGATTATGCCGAATTGTTAGCGATTACCTTTCGGGTAACCATTGCGATTTGTCGTTTGCAAATGCATCGTTCGATCGGCTCTTTTACAATCATGAGTGATGTACAGGAGCTAGTAAAAAAACAAGACATTCCGATGCTGTTGATGCAGGCTGTCTTTGGTGTTTATGATTTGCCGCTGTTTAAGGACGAGTATCAGTACATATGCAGCGATCGCATGCAGGAAAATGATCACCAAGACATTTTGAAACTGACTGTGCGGCTGGTGAAGAGAATTTCTGAAGAGTTAGGTGTTAATTTCGGTGAAGATGCCCAATTAGTGACGAACTTATTTGCTCATTTGTCATTGCGACTGGGCAAAAAACATCTTTATCCCAATGAATACAATCCTTTTGTCGAAGACATTAAGTCTTTGCATCCGCAGTTGTTTACAGCAATCGAGAAAGCTTGTGAACAAGAAATGACATGCGGAACGAATCAACTGGTTAGTGATTCCTTTATCGCATACATTGCGCTACATTTCTTGGTTTATTTGGAAAAGGAAAAGTCAGAGCAGGGAATCGTTCGAGTAGTTTATGTTTGTTCAACCGGACTAGGGGTTACCAACCTGATTCAGCAGAAAATGGAAGAAGAAATTCCTAATGTCGAGATCGTTTGCTTTGCCTCAGTGTTAAATGCAGCAAATGTGATTAAATCTCATAAGCCAGACTTGGTTATTAGTATATTTCCGATGGAGGACTTGAATTGCCCGACTATCAAAGTAAGTGCAATTCCTTCAAAAGAAGATATCCAAACCATTAAGCGCTTTATGCACCAAACCTTTGGAGAAAAGCGTTCTGTTCCTGCACATAACCCACGCATTCCTGAGCTTAGTTCAGAGGAAACAACTCAGGAAGTGATTTTAAAGGGATATGTTTTATATGATGGGTTGAAAAAAATCTTCGGCGAACGTTTGAAAAAGGAAACAGAAGAAGCTTTCTTATTGCATGTGTTCTTAATGGTTCATCGTATTCAATTCAAACGTCAGTATCAATTAGAGGGCAACGTGAACCCTGACGTTCTTTTATTGAATCAAAGTTTATTTAAACAAGCGGAACAGCTGTTTTCAGAAAATGATTTAGCTGTGAACGAAGCAGAACTGACCGCATTATTTAATTATGTCGACAACCGATAGAAAGGAGGATAGTGATGCAATTAACAGAAGAAAGTCAAAAAATCTTACAAAGTAGTCCTTATACGGAGGAGTTGCAGGAAGTTGTTGACTATACCGACCAGCTATTACAAAAAAGACAGATTGCACCAACCGATATTCAATGGACAATTTTAATTAACCACCTGAGTGAAATGTTGCTGCGAGAAAGAGAAGAGCGAAGCATTCCAGAAGTTGAACCAGAGATGTTTTCAGAAATTTCAGAAGAAGCGTTAGAAATCGCACAACTGGTGGTAGATAAAGTAGGTAAATTACCAAAAGATGAAACATTTGTTTTATCAATTCACTTTGAAAGTGCCAAACAAAACGAGGAGGAAACAAAATGATTACAGTAGTTATTGCAGATCGCTTAGGTAAAGGACAAAACGTAGCAAAAGGCGTAGAGGCTGCAGGCGGAAGAGCCGTGGTTGTACCAGGTATGGGTGCAGATATGCGTTTAGGTGATGTAATGCAGCAGGAAAATGCGGATATGGGCATTTCGTTTTGCGGAAGCGGCGGTGCTGGAGCGTTGACAGCTGCAACTAAATACGGGTATTCCGAGCGACATGGTATGCGTTCAGTCGAAGAAGGGGTAACAGCGATTCAAGATGGGCACACTGTTTTAGGATTTGGTTTTATGGACCAAGAGGAATTAGGTAGACGCTTAACGGAAGCCTACATTAAAAAATACGGAGAATAAAAAGGAGCAGGTACAGTGAACACGACAGAGAAAAAAATACAAAAGATTATCGTTAGCGGAAAAGGCGATACAAAAGCAGCAGCCTTTTCTGACGGATTGAGCCAAGTGCAAAAAAAGGTATTAAAAGGAACCTCTGATGTGATACTGCGGATTGAGCCAAAGTCGGTCGCTGTACTTGCTGCTGAGGAACAAAGATATACGGAACGGTTCCTGTTCTTCTTTTTACCTAGAGAACAGGTCAATTATGAGGTTAAGCTAGAAATTGAAGTGGAGCTGTTAATGATTGATATGGCAAGTGTTCCTTTCGAACAAGTCAATCAAGCAGCACCAGATGCAGTAAATATACCATTTTTATCTAAAAAAATGTAAGAGGGTGAGACGAAGTGGAATTTGTTATTATTTTATTGAAATCGTTGATTATCGGCGGCTTGCTAGGCTTCGCCGCAGGTGCGGGAGCTGCACGGATGTTCCATGCACCCAGTACACAAGGTTTAGGTGCCTTCCGAACATTGGGAGAAATGAATGCTTGTGAAGGAGATCCAGCTTCCCACTTCTCCTTTGGGCTTGGCTTCTTCTTTAATGCTTGGGCTTCAGCAGTAGGAGCGGGTGCTTTTACCCAGGATGTTACCCACCGGGTCATTCCAAACTGGGCAACAGCCGCATTATTAGTAAAAAACAAAAATGTAACAGAAACGATGCATAATCCTAAGAAAATGGGGATTGCTGGTGCAGTTGTTGGTATGCTTTTAGTAGCTTTCTTAAATACCACCGCTGCAGCGATTCCTGAAGCATTACAAGTAACTGCAGTCGCAGTATTAGTACCAGCAGCTACAACTTTGATTAACATTGTTATGCCAGTATTGTTCTGGTTAGCAGCGATTGATGCCGGCAAACGTTCTGGTTTTTGGGGAACGCTGTTTGGTGCCTTAGCACAAATGATCATGGGAAATGCCGTACCTGGTGTGGTACTAGGGATTCTAGTTGGTAAAGGTGTCGATGAACAGGGCTGGACTAAGATTACTAAGATTATCTTAACTGCAGCGATTTTATTGTTTGTCTTCAGTGGCTTCTTCCGTGGTTTTGACTTGCAATTGCTAGAAAGCTTCAGACTGGATGCGCCAAACTGGTTAAATAATTTACATGATGTCTTTACAGTAGAATAGGGGGCTATTAAATAATGGAACTTTCAGGATTAACAGAAGAACAAAAAAAGAAAAGCTTTTGGTTTGGTGATTGGGCCTTTCCGATTTTAGTAGGATTAATGTCTTCGGCTGTTTTTACCGGGACTCATATGTATATTCAATACGGTGTAGGTGCGTTTAACGAGGTATCCATTGTCGCAATGTTGAAGGCTGGATTAGACGGTGGTTCTTATGGAGCCGCAGCGGCATTTGGTGCCAGCTTCTTATTCGCTCGAATTTTAGAAGGCTCTTTGGTTGGGATTCTAGACTTAGGTGGTTCGATTTTAACGGGATTAGGAATCGGTATTCCGGCAATCTTCTTATCAATGGGGATTGATGCACCACTTAAAAGCTTCCCATTGGCCTTACTTACTGGTGCAATTTTAGGTATTTTGGTCGGCGGGATCATTATTTTAATCCGTAAATTTACAATTAATCAATCCAATTCTACTTTTGGTGCTGACATTATGATGGGAGCTGGGAATCAGTCAGGTCGTTTCTTAGGACCACTGATCATCTTGAGTGCAGCTTCAGCTTCTATTCCAATTGGGATCGGTTCAACGATTGGTGCAATTATTTTCTATAAATGGAATAAACCAATTGCTGGTGGCGCGATTTTAGGTGCGATGATTTTAGGCGCATTGTTCCCAGTAACTTTGGAACAGTAAGAAAAGAGGAAAAAGAATGTCTGAAGTTGTATTGAAAAACGGTCGTTTGATTACAGGCGTTGCTTGTGAAGTAGCTTTTGCTGAGGGCAAGATTACGGAGGTAGCAGAAGTAATTGAAGCCGGTGATCGTGAAGTTATCGATTTGCAAGGCAATCATTTTTCAGCTGGCTGGATCGATAGTCACGTACATTGCTACCAAGAAATGAATTTGTACTATGATTTTCCAGATCAAATCGGTGTCGAAAAAGGGGTAACTACCGTTATCGATGCTGGGACAACTGGTGCTGAAAATATTGGCCGCTTTTACAAGTTGGCAAAAGAAGCTAAGACGAATGTGTATGCGTTGTTGAACATTTCCAAATTCGGTATTGTGGAGCAAGATGAGCTGGCTGATTTGACGAAGGTACAAGCGGAATTAGTAAAACAAGCCTTGACTGAGCTGCCAGAATTTATTATTGGGATCAAAGCTCGCATGAGCAAAACCGTAATCGGCAATAATGGGATCACACCGTTAAATTTGGCGAAAGAGATTCAAGCAGAAAATCAAGAACTGCCTCTAATGGTGCATATTGGTTCTGCTCCACCAGAACTACAAGAAATATTGACTGTAATGGGACCGGGCGACATCCTAACGCATTGTTTTAACGGCAAACCTAACGGTATAATAGACCAAACGACTGGAAAAATTAAAGAATTCGTTTGGCAGGCGTATCGCGACGGTATTTTGTTTGATATTGGTCATGGAACGGACAGCTTCAATTTCGATGTTGCGGAGACGGCATTTAAAGCGAACATGTTCGCAAATACCATCAGTACCGATATTTATATTCGTAACCGCACAAATGGTCCGGTCTACGATTTGGCCACTACTTTGGAAAAATTGCACACAGTCGGTTATGAGTGGCCTGCGATCATCGAAAAGATTACGACCGCAGCTGCCGATCAATATCATTTGTCCCAAAAAGGACGAATCGAAGTCGGTAAAGATGCGGACTTCACGATCTTCAAGATTATTGATGAAGAAAAAGAGTTAGTGGATTCCAATGGCAATACCCGTCAAGCGAAGCAACAAATCATTCCAGTAAAGACAATTATTGGAGGCGCAGTATATGACAATCAGCTATGAGAAGTTTGATCTAAAAAAGGTAATCAATGCTTCTGGGCGCATGACAATTTTAGGTGTTTCAAAAGTATCAGAATCTGTGATGGCTGCGCAGCGCTTTGGCGGCGAACATTTTTTTGAAATGAGCGAGCTGGCGATTCAAACTGGAAAATATTTGGCAAACTTATTGAAGGTAGAGGATGCTCAAGTAGTATCTTCTGCTTCAGCTGGCATTGCTCAAGCAGTAGCAGGTGTGATTGGTCAAGGAGATATGTACCATGTGTACCATCCATATGTTGAACGTGGTGAAAAAAGAGAGATTGTTTTGCCTAAGGGGCACAATGTTGATTATGGAACGCCAGTAGAAACAATGGTTGCTTTAGGTGGCGGCCAATTAGTAGAAGCTGGTTATGCCAACATGTGCTCGCCAGAACATCTGGAAATGGTGATCACCGAAAATACCGCAGCGATTTTATACATCAAAAGTCACCATACCGTTCAAAAAAGTATGCTGACAGTAAAAGAGGCTGTTGAAGTTGCCAAACGTCATCACGTGCCTTTGATCGTTGATGCAGCTGCAGAAGAAGAGCTGTTCCGCTACACAGAAGCGGGAGCTGATTTAGTTATTTATTCTGGTGCTAAGGCGATTGAAGGTCCAAGTGCGGGTTTGGTGATTGGTAAAAAGCAATATGTCGAGTGGGTTCGACTGCAAAGTAAAGGGATTGGTCGTGCGATGAAAATCGGCAAAGACAATATTCTTGGCTTTACGCAAGCAGTAGAAGACTACTTAACCAATGGCAGTGAATCAGGGGAATCGATGCAAAAACGAATGGTGCCTTTTGTTGAGGCAATCAACCAAATCACTGACTTGAAAGCTGCTGTTGTTCAAGACGGTGCCGGACGCGATATCTACCGTGCTAGCATCAAAGTCTCAGGCGAAAAAACGGCTAAACAGGTGATCGAAGCCTTAAAATCGGCTGATCCAGCAATTTATACTCGCGAGTATCAAGCGAATAACGGAATTATCGAATTTGATGTGCGGTCGGTTGATCAAGAAGAGATGGAAATTATCGCAAACCGACTAAAAGAAATTATGGAAGAGGAATAAAAATGTCATTAACTCCCAATTATTTAGAAGATCGTATTTGTTTGAATGTCCTGGCAAATTCAGTTGAAAACGCAAAAGACTGTTATGAAGCTGCCGAAGGACATGTAGTATTAGGTGTGCTGTCAAAAAATTATGACAGCGATGAAGCAGCAATTGAAGACATGCAAAAATATCAAGTAGCAACTGATAATGCTTTATCGGTTGGCTTGGGTGCTGGTGATCCAAATCAAAGTCAAATGGTCTCTCGTATCTCAGCTAAATTGCAACCGCAGCATGTGAACCAAGTATTCACTGGAGTAGGAACTTCTCGGGCATTGCTAGGTCAAAATGATACGGTCATTAATGGATTAGTTTCACCAACTGGTAAGGTTGGCTACGTGAACATTGCTACCGGTCCTTTGAGTTCTCAAGCACCAAGCGGTGAAGTACCGATTGAAACAGCGATTCAATTGCTGAAAGATATGGGCGGCAGCTCAATCAAATACTTCCCAATGAAAGGATTGGCTCATAAAGAAGAATATCAAGCAGTTGCCAAAGCATGTGCAGAAAATGACTTCTACTTAGAACCAACCGGCGGTATTGATTTAACTAACTTTGAAGAGATCGTACAAATTGCGGTGGATGCCGGCGTGAAAAAAATCATTCCTCATGTATATAGCTCAATTATCGACAAAGAAACGGGTGACACGAAACCAGAAGATGTGAAAACCCTGCTGGATATGATGAAAAAGATATTGAAATAAACGAAAGACCCGAACTTCTTTTCGACTAGAAGTTCGGGTCTTTTTTATGCGTTGGCTGGTGCCAGTTCGTCGGTAGATTTTGCTAACTCCTTGCCGTGAACAAAATAGTCCAACAGCTCAGTTAAATTTAAAATACATAGATCTGCACCAGCTTCGTAAAAGCGATGGGTAACTTTTTGGATCAGATGGTCTTTGTCGGCTGTAGGCAAAGCGTTGTATTCTTCTAAAGACAAGCCTACCTCGGAACTACCTTCAATAACGGCGATCGTGAAAACCCCAGCATTTTTGCCCTCTAGGATGTCAGAAACGGTATCGCCTACCTTGACAACTTCAGAAACCGCCATGTTTTTGAAGTGTTTCATGTTTTGATAAATCATATAGGGATAGGGACGGCCCATGTTGCCAACTGCGTCAGGTGTAACATAAAAGTCTGGTGCATAACCGGCATCTTTAGCCACGGCAGTAACAACTTCCATCATTTCACTGGTGTAGCCGGTGGTTGAACCGATTTTAATTCCTTTAGCCTGAAGTTGTGAAACAACTTCGGCTGTTTCTGGCTTCAATTTAGAATTTTCTGCCAGGTTTTCGAACAATAAAGCTTCAAAGCGTTCATAAATAGCGTCAATATCACTTTCTTGTGTGGATTGGCCAAATGCTGCCAGCCATTGTTCTTGAACAGAAGGAAGTTCTAATAAAATTGCGATATGATCGCGCTTTAAGCGCCCCATGGGTCCGCGAATTTCATCAAAAGTTAGTTCGATACCTTTTTCTAAAAAGGCATTTTTAAAGGCCATGACCGGAGCCATACAACCGTAGTCAACGGTTGTTCCAGCCCAGTCAAAAATAATTGTATTAACCGACATATGCTACCTCCGAATATTTCTCAATGATTTCTGCCAAGCGCTGAATATCTTCTGGATAAATCTCACCGATATTCCCGATACGGAAGCAGTCGCGATCGGTGATTTTCCCCGGATAAATGACAAAACCATTATGTTTCAAATGATAGTAAAAATTATTGAAGCTGAAGGCTCGATCTTGCGGGTATAAAAATGAAGTGATGAAAGGCCCTTGATTTTTTTCGATAAAGGTTTCGTAACCTAATTCTTCCATTTTTTGACGTAAAAGATGGTTATTGGTTAAGTAGCGCAAGTATCGCTGCTCGACTCCGCCTTCTAGTTCTAGTTCTTTTAAGGCTTGCAAGAAGGCTAAAACGGTATGAGTCGGTGAGGTGAAACGCCACTTGCCGTCTTTTTCCATTACTTGGTACTGATCATACAAGTCTAAAGACAAAGTGCGGGCATGACCTTTTCGTTTTTCCAACTCATTCCGCTTGGCAATAATAAAGGAGAAGCCGGGCACACCTTGAATACATTTGTTGGAGCTTGAAACTAAGAAATCAATGTTCAATTCCGCAACGTTCATGGGAATACCACCAAAACTGGACATCGCATCAACGATAAACAACAGGTTGTTAGCCTTAGCTACTGCAGAAATTTCCGTCAAGTCATTTAAGATACCAGAGGTTGTTTCGCTGTGAACCATGGCAATCGCTGAAATCGTGGGATGGTCGTTTAATAGCTGTTGTATGATAGCCGCTTTAGGAATTTCATTTTCAGGAACCTCATAAACTGTATGCTTTAGCTGATAACGTTGACACATTGCCACCATCCGCTTACCATAAGCGCCGTTGGCACAAACCAGCAGGTGATCCTCTGGGGTAATCATGGAGCTTAAAACAGACTCGACTCCAAAGGAACCGCTGCCTTGCATTAATACAGTGGTGTAGTCTTCCTCGGATACTTCCGCCAAGGCAAGCAGTCTTTGACGGATTTCTTGAGTGATTTCTTTATAATCTTGATCCCAAGTGCATTGATCAACCATCATTGCTTTTTTTACCGTCGTCGTGGTGGTCAACGGACCCGGAGTTAATAGTTTGTATCTCATGTTACGCCTCTCAATCTACCAATTTTTGGTGTTGTTCTAATAGTTCTGCTGTTAATTCTTCAGGGTAAATCTTTTGGTTCTGGGCAACTTGAACGCTGTCTGCTTCTTCGCCATCATAAATTGGACTAGGATAGATAGCTAAAAGATCTTGACGACCATTTTCCATAATCGTATTTAACATTTCTTCTGCTTCGGGATTTGTATCGTCACCTTTGTCAATGACCGCTAATGATTCAGTTAAGGTGTAAGTACCTTCCGTAGGTTCAATAAATTCAATAGGCAGACCTTCATTCTTGTCCTTAACTGCTTGGTGTCGCAAGCCAAAACCAAGAGCTACTTCGCCTAAGCGAACTTTCTTAATCGGACCTGAACCAGAACTTTCTAAGTGGTCGCCAGTATTCTTGTAGATACCTGTTAAGATAGTTTTTGCTTCATCTTCACCGTAGTTATCGATTAAAGCTTGGAATAATAACCAGCCAGTAGAGGATTGTTTAATATCAGAAATTGATAATACGCCTTCGTATTGTGGGTCTGCTAAATCTTTCAAGCTTTCAGGTATTGGTAAATCTAATTCTTTCATCATGTCGGTATTGTAGAAAATAGTTCCTTCTTGAACGGTGAATGGCGCAGCGTAAGCAGGTATTTCTGATAATGGATCAACTGTCAATTCCAGCTCTTTAAACATCGGTTCCTTGTTTTGCGCACTAGATAAGTAGAAGGTACTCATGGTCACTAGATCAGCTTCAATATTCGTTCCTTCGGCTAGTAATTTCCCGCCAAGCTCAGAGGTTCCAAAAGATTGCAGGGTATATTTGCCTTCAAAGCCATTTTCGTCTAAAACATTTTCAATAACTTCTACCGGTTCCTCATCAGCATTGGTGTAGATAATTACTTTTTCGTCAGTGGCACTACCGCTGCTGCAAGCGCCTAATAATAGGGTTAAGGCTGTGCAACCAAGTAGTGCGAACATTTTTTTCTTTTTCATTTGATAATCTCCTTTTAATTAAGTGGGTAATCAACTGCATAATCAAATTGATCAGCAGTAAAAATAAAGAAAGCATAAATATATCGTTAAACCGGCCAAAATGCTGAAGCTCTTTTAATTTGGCGGTAATAACCATGGTGTTGGCGCTGGTTAAGAAAACCACAGCACTGATGGTAACCATCGAGTTGAAGAAATAATAAGCAAACATGTCTACAATTGTTACTTTTGAGTTGGGGATTAAGATGCGCCAAACAGTCACAATCCAACGATCCCCCATCAGCTTAGCAGTATTTTCCCAGTTTAAATTCATTTTTTGAAGCGCTTCTTTCGCCATTTGATATGGCGTGGCGAAATAGTGGACCACAGTAACAATAACTAGAATCATCAATGTATTATGCAATCCGGTGCTGGTAAATATCAGCAAGTAAGCCACACCCAAAACCATTCCTGGAATTGAGTTGGTAATAGTAGAAACACTATCGATTAATTGATTTACCTTGTATACTTTGCGTTCCCGCGAAGTCATGATGGCGGCAAAATAGGCAAAAATGGTTCCAACAAAGGCAGTGAGTAAAGCCATCAGTAATGAGTTTTTCAAGGTTACCATCAGGCTGTCATCTTGTAAGAAGGTAGTAAAGTTTTGTAGTGTCGGTTGTAGATTAAACGGCCAATTGGTCAAAAATGGAATCACCAACAACACTAAAAAGACAGCTACGATAAAGAAAGAAGTCAAAATAAATAAGCACCGAAATGCCCAGTCGCGAACAGGGTTCTTCTTTAATAGTAGAGTTTGCGGTTTTTCGTAGCGCACCACTTTTTTCTGCAAATAATTTAGGACTAAAATGCTGATGATCGAAGGTAACAGCATCGTTAGAGCAACGACTGAACCATATTGGAAATCAGGTATAGTTCCCATAAACCCATCGTAAAGCAACGTTGTAATAAACGGTGTTTGTCCACCCACGGCACTAGGAATTCCGAAATCAGTGAATGACATGAAAAAGCCTTGTAAAAAAGCTACCGCTAACACCCGATAAAGAGGGCTGATAATTGTTCGGTACAAAGACTGCCACCAAGTGTCTCCCATTAAGCGAGAAACAATAAACAGGCGGTTGTCCAAATAATGCATGGAATTATTAATTAAAATAAAAATTGGCGGCAAAGTATAAATGATAAAGCCTATCAAAATCCCTATGGTGCCATAAATATTGAACCACTCATGTTGCATTATTCGGGTCCAAAGTCCTTGCTTACCAAAAGCGTAAATCAACACAAAACCATAGGTAATGGTGGGTAGCAACATAGGAAGTTGGAGAATACTAGTGTTCGCTTTTAAAAAGCGTGGACCAACATTAGTGAAATTATTTCCATAGGCTAGAAAGAAACCAAGCAAGGTAGAACAACTAGCAGCAATCAACGAAAATTTTAAACTGTTGAGAAAGGAAATTTGCCATTTTTGATCCAAAACCTGCAAGATGTTGCTGGCAAAACCGCCATTTTCAACGGTCAAAGCAGTAAGTAGAACCTTGCCGATTGGCAGCGCCAGAAATAAGGCGAAAAAGATCAAAATCATCCAGCTAGTTACTCGCTTTAATGTTAGTGCGTCTCTCATATTTCCACTCGATTCATAGCTTGTTGGAAAATTTGTTGAATATTTTGTTGTTTAATCGCTAACTGATTAATGATAAATTCTTGAACAAAATGACAAGAAGCTTGCGTCATAATTTCAACTGGTGAACTGCATTGCGCAATTTTTCCATTATCTAAGACAACAATCTTGTCTGACATAGTTAGTGCTTCTTCCGGATCATGGGTTACGATAATAATCGTTAGCGAAAGCTTCTGAGCAATCTCTTGGATTTTCGCTTTAATCGATTCTTTGATGACACCATCTAGAGCACTCAACGGTTCATCTAGTAACAACAGTTCGGGTTTCATTACGAGCGTCCGACCTAGAGCTACCCGCTGTTTTTGTCCACCAGATAATTGATGGATGGGTTTGTCCAAGTGATCTTCAAGATTTAATAAGTGAATCAATTCTTGGACTTCTTCATTAGTCGAGCAAGTTTTGTTGTTTTTCAGTCCGTAAGTTAAATTTTGGTAAGCGGTCAAATTAGGAAACAGCGCATAATCTTGAAAAACAATATTGAATGGCCGCTTCTCCATTGAGGTGTGGGTGATGTCTTTTCCTTTGAAGAAAAGTGTTCCTTCACTAGCTTCTTCCAATCCTAAGATAATATTTAATAAAGTGGTCTTTCCAGATCCAGACTGTCCTAAGATCGAAACAATCTCCCCTGTTTCAATTTCTAAGCTAACATCCTCTAAAACAGTTGTTTGCTGGTAACTTTTTGAGATATTCTCTAGCTTTAGCATTCCTATCAGCTCCTCTTTTTATGTATGAATTGTTTTGCTATTTTCCTGCTGATTGAAGTATAACGAAGCTTTGTAAAGGTATGACCAATGATGTGAAAAGATAAAATAAAGATTGTTATGTTTGTGTAAACAATGTTAAGAGAAACTTTTCACGGAAATTTCATCGCGATGTGTCAAGACATATTTTGTTATGGTATAATCAGTAGTGATTCTACGTGTCTTGACACATACGGAAAGAAGGATGAATGGATGAAATTTTTGCGATTAGGATTTTTGCTAGGAATACTTACCATGTTAGCTAGCTGTGGTCAAAATGATGCACAAACAGCGGAAAGTGACAAATCACCCAAAATTGCCCTTATTTTAGGCTTTGGTGGAGTAGATGACCGGTCGTTCAATCAAGCCGGTTGGGAAGGTTTAGAAACGTGGGGTAAAGAAAAAAAGTTAAAAGAACAGGAAAACTACATTTATATAGAAACAAATGACCCAAAAGACAATAGTACGAACGTTACACAAGCGATTGATAATGACTACAATACGATAATTAGCCTTAGCTATTTACAAGCGGATGCAATCAAAGAAGCTGCTGTTGCTAATCCAGATCTAGATTTTGCCTTAGTGGATGGAGAGATTGAAGATCAGGATAATGTTGTTTCGGCTACCTTTAAAGATCAAGAGAGTGCTTATTTAGCAGGAATAGCAGCCGCATATACCACGAAAACAGGACGCGTTGGTTTCATTGGCGGGATGGAAGGTCCTGTGATTCAGCGCTTTGAAGTTGGGTTTGAAGAAGGTGTGAAAGATGGAGCCAAGGTACTTGGGAAAAAAGTGACTGTAGATAGCCGCTATGCAAATTCTTACGATGCACCGGACTTAGGCAAGGCGAATGCTTCTTCGATGTATGAAGAAGGTGCAGATATCATTTATCAAGCAGCAGGGAGCACAGGTTCCGGAGTTTTCCAAGAGGCACGGGCACGCAATGAGCAAGCAGGTAATGAAAAGGTTTGGGTAATTGGTGTCGATCGTGACCAAGAAAACGAAGGGGAATATGAAACATCTGAAGGAGAAATGGACAATTTTACACTAACTTCTACTATTAAGAACGTCGGAGCAGCTGTTTCGGAAATTGCTGAAGCAAAATACAATCAAGAATTTCCTGGTGGTGATCACTTGGTTTTTGGAATTAAGGAAGATGGCGTAGACTTGACTCAAGGGCAATTGTCAGAAAATGCGCTAAAAGCAGTGAATGAAGCAAAGCAAAAAATTATTGAAGGAACCTTGGTGGTACCCGAGAAATAAAAAAGAGAAAAGTTCGATGAAAAAGAGGATGTGACATAAAACGTCACAACCTCTGAAAACCGAATAATCGGTGTGACCGAAGTAGCTCTTTTACGAAATAAGCCGCATAATCGCGAAAATATGAGAAGCTATTTTCGGATTATGCGGCTTATTTCTCGGAGCTGAACACTTCAGTCACAACCTCTTCTAAGTTAAGCAATCGTATTAAAATGAGGATCTTTCAAGTAGGCCTCTACCTGCTGAGCATCGTCTTCATTTCTTGAAATGATGATGATGGTATCAAAGCTAGCCATAGTTGCCACGATTGATTGAAATGATAGGTCGTCTAAAACAGCAGCTAAAAGATTTGCATTGTCAGGGAGTGTCTGGATGACAGTCATAAACTGGACCCGTTCCACCTTCACAATGACTTCCTCGATCATACGAACCAAACGTTTTCCATCTTCATCATCAGAAGCCTGATTAGGTTCGTGGAACAGTTCAAAGCGCGGGATACCTTCTTCGTCAATCGTTTTGACAATTTTTAAATCGCGGATGTCGCGAGAAATTGTTGCTTGTGTAGCAGTAACGCCTTGTTCTTCTAAATAAGTCATCAACTCACTTTGATTGCTGATTGAATGAGTAGCGATAATTTGTTTAATTAGTTCGTGGCGATCTTTTTTACGCATAAAAATTCTCCTAATCGATTTTTATGCAATAATTATAACAGAAGCAGATAGTTTTAACAGGGGAATTCTATAAATATTAATCAGATTCTTTTCTTAGATAAAGTGGGGAAAATGATTGATTTCTTTTGTGTCCTCCTGTATAATTACTAATTGTGTGTGGGCGACCACAGACAAATCCACATCTTGATCTTATTAGTTGCAGGGTGCTTCATTGGAAGTCTGTTGCTGAGTTTGACGGTTAGGAGAGGGAACAAAAAAACCAAATTGGAGGAAACAAACATGTCAGTATTGTCTATGAAACAATTACTAGAAGCCGGCGTACATTTCGGTCACCAAACGCGTCGCTGGAACCCAAAAATGAAGAAATACATCTTCACAGAAAGAAACGGTATCTACATCATTGATTTGCAAAAAACAGTGAAATTGGTAGATGTTGCTTACGATTACATGAAAAATGTTGCTGAAGACGGCGGCGTTGCATTGTTCGTAGGTACTAAAAAACAAGCACAAGAAGCAATTAAAGAAGAAGCAATTCGTGCGGGTCAATTCTACGTTAACCACCGTTGGTTAGGCGGAACGTTGACTAACTGGGATACTATCCAAAAACGTATTGCTCGTTTGAAAAACATCAACGCTATGGAAGCTGACGGAACATTTGACGTACTTCCTAAAAAAGAAGTTGTTGGTTTGAATAAAGAACGTGAACGTTTAGAAAAATTCTTAGGCGGTATCGCTGATATGCCTAGAATTCCAGATGTAATGTACATTGTGGACCCTCGTAAAGAACGTATTGCTGTTCAAGAAGCACATAAATTAAACATTCCAATCGTTGCTATGGTTGATACAAACTGCGATCCTGATGAAATCGACGTAGTAATCCCTTCAAATGACGATGCGATTCGTGCCGTGAAATTAATCACTGCAAAAATGGCGGATGCATTTATCGAAGGAAATCAAGGTGAAGACCAAGTAGCTGAAGAAGACTTCGCAACAGAAGAAAGCGGACAAGCAACTTCTATCGAAGAAATCGTTGATGTTGTAGAAGGTGGAAACACTTCTGCTGGATCAGCTGAATAATTTCGTAGCTTAAGCTGCTTCAAAGAGAATATCAGCCTTTGAAGCAGCTTTTTTAAAAAATTAGAGGAGGCCCATAATAGATGGCACAGGTAACAGCTAAATTAGTAAAAGAACTACGTGATATGACTGGCGTAGGTATGATGGATGCGAAAAGAGCATTAGTAGAAGTAGAAGGCGAAATTGAAAAAGCTGTTGATCTTTTACGTGAAAAAGGTATGGCTAAGGCTGCTAAGAAAAATGACCGTATCGCTGCTGAAGGTTTAGCTTCAGTTGCAATCAACGGCAATACTGCAGCGATCGTTGAAGTTAACTCAGAAACTGACTTCGTTTCTAAAAACGAAATGTTCCAAAACCTAGTAAAAGAGATCGCTGCTTTAGTGGCTGAACACAAACCTGCTGACATGGATGCTGCGATGGAAATCAAAACTTCAAAAGGCACAATTGCTGAAGAATTGGTTGAAGCAACACAAGTTATCGGTGAAAAAATCAGCTTCCGTCGTTTCAAAGTATTAGAAAAAGGCGATAACGCTGCTTTTGGCGGATACTTGCATATGGGCGGACGTATCGCTGTATTGACTCTATTAGAAGGCACAACTGAAGAAGAAGTAGCTAAAGATGTTGCTATGCACGTTGCAGCTATTAACCCTCGTTATGTAAATGAGTCTCAAATTCCTCAAGAAGAATTAGAACATGAAAAAGCTGTTTTAACTGAACAAGCTTTAAATGAAGGCAAACCTGAAAAAATCGTTGCTAAAATGGTTGAAGGCCGTCTAAACAAATTCAAAGCTGAAATTGCTTTAGTTGACCAACCATTTGTTAAAGATCCTGATATGACTGTTGAAAAATACGTTTCTTCAAAAGGTGCTACTGTTGAAGGATTCGTACGTTTCGAAGTTGGCGAAGGTATCGAAAAACGTGAAGATAACTTTGTAGAAGAAGTTATGAATCAAGTGAAAAAATAATTCTGTTTTCTAACAGTTGGGAACGCATGTCAGATGCGCTCCCTTTTTTTAAGCGAAATCAGATAAAAATGGCTTCATATGAATCAGAGTATGCTAAAATGTCTATATAGTGACAGTGGAGGAATCGAAATGACAGAACCAAAATATAAACGAGTAGTACTAAAACTCAGCGGAGAAGCTTTGGCCGGAGAAGAGAAATTCGGTATTAATCCGCCAGTTATTCAAGACATTGTTGAAGAAATCAAAGAAGTGCATGAATTAGGTATTGAAATGGCGATCATCGTTGGTGGTGGTAACATCTGGCGTGGACAAATCGGGGCACAAATGGGCATGGAGCGGGCGCAAGCTGATTACATGGGTATGCTGGCAACGGTAATGAATGCTTTAGCCTTACAAGATGCGTTAGAAAACATTGATGTGCCAACTCGTGTCCAAACATCCATTGAAATGCGCCAAATTGCAGAACCTTATATTCGTCGCAAGGCGGAGCGTCACTTAGAAAAAGGTCGAATTGTCATTTTTGCTGGTGGAACAGGGAATCCGTACTTCTCAACTGATACCACTGCAGCTTTACGAGCAGCTGAAATCAATGCGGATGTCATTTTGATGGCGAAAAACAATGTTGATGGTGTTTACTCTGCGGATCCTAAGTTGGATCAAAATGCCATTAAATTTGACGAATTGACGCACTTAGATGTCATTTCTAAAGGATTGCAAGTAATGGATTCAACCGCAAGCTCACTAAGTATGGACAATGATATTCCACTTGTTGTCTTCAATTTAAACGAACCAGGAAATATTAAACGGGTTGTTCTAGGTGAAAATATCGGAACAACGGTAAGGGGGAAATAACATGGCAGATGCAGTAATGAACGAAGCAAAGCAAAAAATGAAAAAAGCTGAAGATGCTTTACAGCGCCAATTAGGACAAATTCGTGCTGGACGGGCGAATGCAAGTCTGTTGGATCGGATCACAGTAAACTATTACGGTGCACCAACACCTGTAAATCAATTGGCTTCTATCACGGTACCTGAAGCACGGGTACTCATGATTACACCTTTTGATAAGAGTACAATTGGTGATGTTGAAAAAGCGATTTTAGCTAGTGATATCGGCTTAAATCCTGCGAATGATGGAAATGTTATTCGCTTAGTGATTCCTCAATTGACTGAAGAACGCCGCAAAGAATTAGCTAAAGAAGTTAGAAAAGAAGCCGAAAGTGCAAAAGTTGTTGTTCGGAATGTGCGTCGTGATGCAATGGACGATTACAAGAAGCAACAAAAAAATGGTGACATCACAGAAGACGATCTACGCAACACAGAAAAAGAAATTCAACAATTAACAGATAATAGCATTAAAGAAATCGATAAAATTGTTGGCGAAAAAGAAAAAGAATTACTAGAAGGTTAAATCAAAGACTAGACAGCTGCCGTTTTTTACGGCAGCTGTTTTTTTGCCAGTTCCACTTTTCGCAGTATATTTAGATAGAAGAGAATAGGATCGTCATACACGAATAAATAGTTCAAGCTGTGTAGTGGAATGGTATGCGCACGAAAATAAAATTGATTTTTCACGGTCTAGGAAAAAGCAATTCCCCTAAAGGAGATAGCTGCCAGTTCCACTTTTCGCAGTATATTTAGATAGAAGAGAATAGGATCGTCATACACGAATAAATAGTTCAAGCTGTCTAGTGTAATGGTATGCGCACGAAAATAAAATTGATTTTTCACGGTCTAGGAAAAAGCAATTCCCTAAAAAGAGTTGATCGCTTAAAAAGATGTATACTAATTTATTAAAAAAATGAAAAATGTATCCACTGAAATGTTTGAAAAAAACTAAATACCTACAGTTATCCATAGGCAATTTGTAGGATTATTGCTATAATGGCAGTTGAGTTGCCAGCCCAGCTATAGCTGGAGCGAATGAACAAGGCAAAAATCGTTGGATAAAAAAGCAATCCTGATTAACTGAGGAGGAAAAATAATGGTATTACGTTTTTTTCCACAAAAAGAGAAATATACACCTGAAGAAAGTCAATTGACTTTTGATTCCGAAGGTGCAATTCCTAAACATGTGGCAATTATTATGGATGGTAATGGACGTTGGGCGCAAAACAGACGCTTGCCGCGGGTTGCCGGACATAAAGAAGGTATGGAAACGGTAAAAAAAATCACGAAATATGCCAATAAACTGGGGATTCAAGTCTTAACTCTCTATGCTTTTTCGACCGAAAATTGGAAACGCCCAGAAGAGGAAGTCAAGTTTTTGATGCAATTGCCCGTTGATTTTTTTGACACCTTTGTGCCAGAATTAATTGCTGAAAATGTAAAAGTAAATGTGATGGGGTATGAACAGTATCTGCCAGATCACACACAAGATGCAGTAAAACGAGCGATTGAACAAACTGCTTCTAATGATGGCTTAGTATTAAACTTTGCGTTAAACTACGGCAGTCGTGCTGAAATTGTGAGTGCCGTTCAAGCAATTGCCAGTGAGGTAAAGAGTGAACAGCTCGATCCAGAAGAGATCAATGAAGAAACGATTTCTAGTCATTTGATGACTGGTTTTTTACCTGAAGAGTTGCGAGATCCTGAATTGGTGATTCGTACAAGTGGGGAAGAGCGAATTAGTAATTTTCTGCTATGGCAGTTAGCCTATAGTGAGTTATTCTTTACTAAAGCTCTGTGGCCTGATTTTGATGGCGCCCATCTAGAAACGGCCATTGCTTCTTTTCAAAGTCGCAACCGGCGCTTTGGTGGATTAAACAAGGAGGACACTAAATGAGACAACGAGTGATTACGGCCGTTGTGGCATTAGCCATTTTTTTGCCAATCTTATACGTAGGTGGTATAGCGATCGAATTAGCGGCAGCAGCTTTAGCTGGCGTAGGTGTATATGAGCTGTTCCGAATGAAAGGTCTAGCTATTTTAAGTTTTGAAGGAGTCCTATCTATTTTAGGGGCTGTATTCTTGGTCTTACCTGCCGAACGATGGTTTCCTTTCTTAAGTGAAGCATCAGGCAATTTTTTATTATTCTATTTGACGGTAATGATCATTTTAGGTTTTTCTGTGGTATCCAAAAACACCTATACAATTGACGAGGCTGGTTTTCCAGTGGTTGCTAGTTTATATGTTGGTGTCGGCTTTCAGAATCTAGTGGTTGCTCGCTCTGAAGGAATTGCGATGATTATTTTTGCTTTCTTTGTTGTCTGGGCGACGGATATTGGTGCTTACATGGTGGGGCGAAAGGTCGGAAAACGCAAATTGTGGCCAGAAATCTCACCGAATAAGACAATTGAAGGGGCTCTAGGGGGAATTGCGAGTGCCGTTGTAGTGGCACTGGTTTTCTTGCTTATCCAGCCTAATTTGACACAACATAACTTGGTGACGATGCTGTTGTTTACCATTGTTTTTTCAGTGGTGGGACAATTTGGCGATTTGGTTGAATCTGCGATTAAACGCCATTTCGATGTGAAGGACTCTGGGAATATTTTACCAGGACATGGTGGAATCTTGGATCGCTTTGATAGTATGCTTTTTGTTTTTCCCATGATGCATTTATTAGGTGTTTTTTAAAAAGCTCGGTTTAAGAGCTTTTTTTCATTAGGTTATGCTAAACTATCTCTAAGAAAAAGCTAAAGGCAGGTAAGCTTATGCGTACAATAGTTACATTTTTAATTGTGTTTGGAGTATTAGTTATCGTGCATGAATTTGGTCATTTCTTTTTTGCCAAACGTGCCGGTATTTTAGTTAGAGAATTCGCCATCGGAATGGGTCCTAAAATTTATGCTCATATGGGGAAAGATGGCACTACTTATACATTACGTCTACTACCAATTGGCGGTTATGTAAGGATGGCTGGTTTGGAAGATGAAGAAACCGAATTAAGCCCTGGAATGCCGATGTCATTAGAATTAGACGGTCAGGGAAATGTTCAGCGGATTAATGTTAGTAAAAAAGTTCAGTTGCCTAACAGTATTCCTTTGGAGCTGATTGCAGCTGATTTGGTAGATGACCTGACGATCAGAGGCTATGAAAATGGCGACGAGAGTCAAGAAGTTATCTATACTGTGAATCATGATGCGACAGTCATCGAAGAAAATGGTACAGAGGTACGAATCGCTCCTCGGGATGTCCAATTTCAGTCTGCTACGATTGGCGCTCGGATGTTGACCAATTTTGCCGGTCCTATGAACAACTTTATTTTGACGATTATTTTATTTATTGCTTTAGCTTTCATGCAAGGCGGCATATCTGTGCCAAATACCAACCAGATTGGTACTGTGCAGCCGGGAAGTCCTGCTGCAGAAGCAGGTATTGAGGATAACTCGCGCATTCTAGCAATTAATGATAAAGAGATTTCTGATTGGAATGATCTGACAGCAGAAATTCAAGCAAACCCTGGTAAAGAAGTAACGATGGTGGTCGCTGAAGACGGCAACGAAAGAACAATCAGTTTAACGCCGGAGACTACAGAAAATGCTGGTCAAAAAATCGGCAGGATTGGTGTCGGCCCACATATGAAAACCGGCATTGTAGATATGGTAGCGGGCGGCTTTAGTCAAACCTGGAATTTGGTAAAAGAAATCTTTAAAGCTTTGGGTTCTTTGGTTACTGGCTTCAGTTTGAATAAACTGGGCGGACCGGTGATGATGTACCAGATGTCTTCACAAGCAGCTAGTCAAGGGATTCGTACAGTGATCTACTTAATGGCCTTTTTATCAGTCAACTTGGGAATCGTGAACCTTTTGCCAATTCCGGCTTTTGATGGCGGGAAAATTTTATTAAACATCATTGAAGCGTTGAGAGGGAAACCGATGGACCCGGAAAAAGAAGGGCTAATTACTATGGCGGGTTTTGTCTTCATTATGGTGTTGATGATCCTGGTGACTTGGAACGATATATCGAGATTTTTCTTTTAACAAACAGTAAACTCGCTTCGGCGGGTTTTTTATTTGCGAAAATTTTCTACTTTAGGAAAATTCTTGTTGGAAAAAGAAAAAGAGGTATTTTGGCGAGGGATTGCTTACTGAGTGGTCATTGAATAATGGGATTATTTTAATGCAATCGCCAAAAAAAACAGTTATACTAGTTAGTACTTGAAAAAAAGTGAAGGAGATGTTCTTTTGTCTCAAAATCGGGAATTATTCGAAAATCTATTGCGTCAAATTGAGCTGAGTGATGAGGACCAGCAGCATCCACTGATTCAAGCGGCTGAAATTAAGCAAGTCGTGGTCCATGAGAAATCACGGATTTGGGAATTCTTTATCCAAACGCCGCAAATTTTGCCAGCCAAGCTCTATTATGGCTTTCACCAAAAATTACTTTTAGCTTTCCAATCCATTGCGCAAATCAAATTACATATCGAAGCAGAGGATACACAGTTTGATGAAGAATTGCTACAGCATTATTGGCGCCTAGCCCTTAGTGAGCAAGATTGTGATACACCTTTAGTTAAACAAGTCTTAAGCAAACCATTGCCAGTTGTGCAGGATAAACGGATCGTTCTATTGATTGATAATCAAACGGTCATTCCGTATCTAAAACAGCAATATTTGCCATTAATCGAAGATAACTTGGTCTCGTATGGCTTTCCTAAACTGCGTATCGATCCAGAAGTGGACGAGGAGCAGCAGGAACGGGTATTGCAGCTGTTTGAAGAGCGAAAACAAGAACAAAATGCCGCCTTCCAAGAAAAAGCGGCTGAAACAATGGCCCAACATGAAGCCAAGAAAAAAGAGAAATCTGAAGCAGCCTTTGATGGCCCAATACAAATGGGGCGTAACATTCCAGCAGATGAAGCTATAATGCCTATGGGAAATATTCTTGAAGAAGAGCGTCGGATCACAATTGAAGGATTTATTTTTTCCAAGGAAGTGCGCGAATTACGTTCTAAACGTAAGATTTTGATCTTAAAGATGACCGATTACACCTCTTCTTTTGTCGTGAAGAAATTTTCAAATGGTGAAAAAGATGAGCAGATTTTTGATGCCATCGCAGAAAAGAGCTGGATTCGGGTACGTGGAAGTATCCAAGAAGACACCTTCATGCGCGATTTAGTCATGAATGCCCAAGATATTCAAGAAGTGAAGCATCCGGATCGCAAGGATTACGGCAAGGAAAAGCGGGTGGAGCTGCATTTACACTCCAACATGAGTACCATGGATGCCACTAACCATATTGGTGATTTGGTTGCTCAAGCTGGCAAGTGGGGGCATAAAGCCATTGCGATTACCGACCACGCTGGGGCCCAGGCCTTTCCAGATGCTCATGCTGCCGGCAAAAAAGCGGGCGTTAAAATTCTCTACGGTGTGGAAGCGAATGTTGTTGATGATGGTGTCTTGGTTGCCTATAACGATCAGCACATTGAGTTAACTGACGCTACCTATGTGGTATTTGACGTGGAAACCACCGGATTGTCAGCTGTTTACGATACGATCATCGAGCTGGCTGCAGTGAAGATGCACAAGGGGAATGTGATCGATACCTTTGAACAGTTTATTGATCCAGGGCATCCGTTGTCAGAAACGACCATTAACTTGACTGGGATTACGGACGAAATGGTTCGAGGCTCAAAATCTGAAAAAGAAGTACTGGAACTATTTGAAGCATTCAGCGAAGGGACTATTTTAGTCGCCCACAATGCAGCTTTTGATATTGGCTTTTTGAACACTAGCTATGTCCGTCATGGGATTGCCGAAACGGCTAATCCAGTAATTGATACCTTGGAATTAGCACGGTATTTATATCCTGATTTTAAACGGTTCGGTTTAGGCGTGTTGACGAAAAAATTCGGTGTGAACTTAGAACAGCATCACCGGGCAGTTTATGATGCAGAAGCGACGGGTCATTTGGCTTGGATTTTTGTAAAAGAAGCGATGGAAAAACACCAGATGTTCTATCATGATCAATTGAACGATCATGTAGGTGAAGGTGATTCTTACAAGCGGGCGCGACCGTTTCATGCGACACTGTTAGCTAAAAATCAGGATGGATTAAAAGACTTATTCAAACTGATTTCTATGTCCAACGTGGAATACTATGAACGCGTGCCGCGAATCCCCCGTTCTCAGCTGAAAAAGCTGCGTCAGAATATTTTAGTTGGTTCAGCTTGTGCCCAGGGTGAAATCTTTGAAGCCATGATGCAAAAAGGGGTCGAGGAAGCAAAAAATCGGGCGGCCTTTTATGATTATATTGAAGTTATGCCTAAAGCTGTCTATGCGCCTTTACTTGAACAAGAGTTAGTGAAAAATGAGTCCGATTTAGAAGACATTATTCGCAACTTGGTTGAAATCGGTAAGCAGTTGGATAAACCAGTCGTTGCAACTGGTGATGTCCATTACTTGAACAAAGAAGATGCGATTTACCGCAAGATTTTGGTTAGTTCAATGGGAGGTGCCAACCCTTTAAACCGTCACAGCTTACCAGATGTGCACTTTAGAACGACCGATGAAATGCTGCAGGCTTTTGCTTTCTTAGGAGAAGATGTCGCGAAAGAGATTGTAGTCGACAATACGAATTTGATTGCGGATACTTGTGAAGAAGTTATACCAGTGAAGGATGCACTGTATACACCGAAAATTCCGGGTTCAGAGGAAGAAATCAAACAGCTTAGTTACAATCGTGCCAAAGAATTGTATGGTGATCCGTTACCTGAAGTGATCGAGAAGCGTTTGAAAAAAGAACTGGATTCGATTATCGGCAACGGCTTCTCAGTTATTTACCTGATTTCGCAAAAATTGGTACACAAAAGTAATGAAGATGGCTATCTGGTTGGTTCACGGGGATCAGTTGGGTCCAGCTTTGTGGCCACTATGACTGGGATCACGGAGGTTAATCCTCTGCCGCCACATTATTACTGTCCCGAATGTCAATATTCTGAGTTTTTTGAAGACGGTTCTTATGGTTCTGGCTTTGATATGCCGGAGAAAGCTTGTCCAAAATGTGGCGCCCGTTTGCATAAAGACGGTCACGACATTCCATTTGAAACCTTCTTAGGATTCCATGGGGACAAAGTACCCGATATTGACTTGAACTTCTCAGGGGATTATCAAGCCAAAGCCCATGACTATACGAAAGTATTGTTTGGCGATGAGTATGTTTTCCGGGCAGGAACGATCGGTACGGTTGCAGATAAAACAGCTTACGGCTATGTGAAGGGCTATGAACGCGATCATAATCTGCAATTTCGTGGAGCTGAAATAGATCGCTTAGCTAAAGGCGCTACTGGGGTTAAGCGGACAACTGGTCAGCATCCTGGGGGGATTATTGTTATCCCTGATTATATGGATGTTTACGACTTTACGCCCATTCAATTTCCAGCGGATGATCAAAATTCTGAATGGAAAACAACCCATTTTGATTTTCACTCAATCCATGACAATGTATTAAAACTTGATATTCTGGGACACGATGATCCGACAGTTATTCGGATGCTGCAGGAATTATCTGGCATTGACCCGAAAACAATTCCGACAGATGATCCAGAAGTGATGAAAATCTTCGCCGGTCCGCAAGTGCTTGGTGTGGAACCAGAGCAAATCAATTCGAAGACAGGAACTCTAGGAATTCCCGAATTTGGTACCCGCTTCGTACGTGGAATGTTAGAAGAGACTCATCCATCCACCTTTGCTGAGCTGCTGCAAATTTCTGGTCTCTCCCACGGAACCGATGTGTGGTTAGGGAATGCGGAAGAGCTTATTCGTCGGGGAGATGCAACGTTGGCGAATGTTATCGGCTGTCGGGATGATATCATGGTTTACCTGATGCATGCTGGCTTAGACAGTGGTATGGCCTTTAAGATTATGGAGACTGTACGTAAAGGTCTATGGAATAAGATTCCAGATGATCTGCGAGAAACTTACTTAACCGCAATGCGAGAAAACAATGTACCTGAATGGTATATTGATTCTTGTTCTAAGATTAAGTACATGTTCCCGAAAGCCCATGCGGCGGCATACGTGTTAATGGCTTTACGGGTGGCTTATTTCAAAGTTTATTATCCTGTTCTTTACTATTGTGCGTATTTCTCTGTCAGAGCTGACGATTTCGACTTGGTGGCGATGGCTAAAGGCAAAGATGCAGTTAAGGCGGCTATGAAAGTAATCACTGATAAGGGAATGGACGCTTCGACGAAAGAAAAAAACCAGCTAACCGTTCTTGAATTATGTAATGAGATGCTGGAACGCGGATATAATTTTGGGATGATTGATCTATACAAATCAGATGCCACCGATTTTGTGATTGACGGGGACACGTTGATTGCACCGTTTAGAGCTGTGCCAGGTCTAGGTATGAACGTAGCTAAACAAATATGTGAGGCTCGCAAAAATGGGATCTTCTTATCTAAAGAAGACTTAGCAAGTCGTGGGAAGGTTTCTAAGACATTGATTGAGTACATGGATGCTCAGGGTGTATTGAAAGATTTACCAGATGAAAACCAGCTTTCATTGTTCGACATGTAAAGAATTTTATAAGTGTGGTGCAAAGCTGAATCTAACCCGTTCGTATGAAAATAGGTTGGTTGAATTTTCATTCCATCTGTGGTATTATTACAATGTAATCAGACACTGAAGGTGAGTGAGCGGAATTTTCGCTCACTCTTTTTAATGGATTGAAAGCAAGAAGGAGGCTGACAGCTTGAGCAGCGTAGTCGAAACCATCACTGATTTAGTAACGCCAATCTTAGATGAGCAACATTTTGAATTGGTAGAGGTGGAATTTGTAAAAGAAGGAAAAAATTGGTTTTTGAGAGTGTTCATTGATAAAGAAGGTGGCATTGATATTGAAGAATGTGCTTTTGTCAGTGAAAAATTGAGTGAAAAGCTGGATGAAATTGATCCTGACCCGATTCCTCAAGCATACTTTCTTGAAGTATCCTCACCAGGAGCAGAACGTCCATTGAAAAAAGAGGCAGACTATCAAAATGCTTTAGGACAATTTATTCATGTCGCTCTTTACCAAAATGTGGATGGGCAGAAACAATATGAAGGTCACTTGAAAGATTTAACCAAAGAACAGTTAACATTAACAGTTAAAATCAAGACGCGCACCAAAGACATCACTTTTGACAGAAGCAATATTGCAAAAGCACGTCTTGCAATCGAGTTTTAGGAGGAAGAATAATGAGTAAAGAAATGCTGAATGCATTGAATACTTTGGAAGCAGAAAAGGGCATTTCAAAAGAAATCGTCATTGATGCCTTAGAAGCGGCTTTGGTTTCTGCGTACAAACGTCATTACGGACAAGCCCAAAACGTGGAAGTCCAATTTGATGAGAAAAAAGGCGACATCCATGTTTATGCAGTCAAAGAAGTCACAGAAGAAGTAATGGATTCTCAATTAGAAGTTTCTTTAAAAGAAGCGATGACAATTAATCCCGCTTACGAAATCGGCGATATGATTCGTTTTGAAGTCACACCTAAAGATTTTGGACGAATTGCTGCTCAAACTGCTAAGCAAGTGATCTTGCAACGCGTCCGTGAAGCGGAACGCAACATTATTTATAATGAATATAGCGCGTATGAAAAAGACATTATGCAAGGTGTAGTGGAACGTCAAGATAACCGTTACATTTATGTAAACTTAGGTAAAATTGAAGCTGTTCTTTCTAAACAAGACCAAATGCCCAATGAATTTTATCAACCACATGATCGGATCAAAGTGTACGTATCACGGGTAGAAAATACGTCAAAAGGCCCTCAGGTTTTTGTAAGCCGCAGTCATCCAGATTTGTTGCGTCGACTGTTTGAACAAGAAGTTCCTGAAGTTTATGATGGAATCGTTGAAATTGTCAGCATTGCCAGAGAAGCGGGAGATCGTGCAAAAGTTGCTGTTCGTTCCAATGATCCCAACATTGATCCAGTTGGAACTTGCGTGGGACCTAAAGGCCAACGAGTTCAAGCAATTGTGAATGAACTAAAAGGTGAAAATATGGATATTGTGGAATGGAACGAAGACCCAGCAGTCTTCATCGCCAATTCATTAAATCCAGCCCAAGTGGAAGATGTTATTTTCAATACAGATAATCCTAAAGTTTGTACCGTAGTTGTACCTGATTACCAATTATCTTTAGCGATCGGAAAACGTGGTCAAAATGCTCGGTTAGCGGCTAAATTGACTAGCCACAAAATTGATATTAAGTCAGAATCTGACATGGAAGAGTTTTATGCCAGTTATGATGATGGTGACTATGATGAATCACCAGAAGGACTGCAAGACAATCTATTTGGAGAAGTCCCAGCAGAATTCATGCTAGATGCTAATGAGGCTGCTGAAGAATTGTCAGTAGAAGAAGTCGCAGACCCAGCAGAATTGGAAATTACTCCTGATATGACAGCAGACGATATCGAAAATGTTGCTTTCGATCAAGAAGAAGAATAAACGTGCAGGAGGCATTTTATGAAAAAAAGAAAAGTCCCTTTACGTAAATCAGTCGTATCTGGCGAAATGCTGCCAAAAAAAGAATTAATTCGGATTGCAAAGTCAAAAGAAGGCGAAGTGTCCATTGACCCGACCGGCAAAAAGCCTGGTCGTGGAGCCTATGTGGCAATTGAACCTAAAGAAGTAGAACAGGCTTGGAAGAAAAAAGTGTTGGATCGTGTCTTAGACGTGGAGTTAACAGATGATTTTTACCAAGAGCTGCTAGACTATGTGACCCACCAAAAAGCAAGAAAAGAGCTCTTTAGTAATGAATAGACAAAAGGCCTTAAATTTATTAGGCCTGGCAATGCGTGCAGGCAAACTGATCACTGGGGAAGAACTGACCGTCAATGAAATCCGCAAACAAAAGGTTTCGTTGGTGTTGGTTGCTTCTGACGCTAGTGAAAATACAAGAAAAAAAGTAACAGATAAAAGCAATTTTTATCAAACGACCTGTCTGATTGAATTCACTGAAAGTGAGTTAGCACATGCCATTGGCAAACCGCGAAAAGTAATCGGGGTAATGGACCAAGGCTTTGCTAAGAAGATGGTGTCGTTAATACAAGGTTAGGAAGGTGATTGCATGGGAAAAAAACGAGTGTATGAATTTGCCAAAGAAATCGATCGATCAAGTAAGGATGTTGTAGAAAAGGCCAACACAATGGGAATTGATGTGTCTAATCACATGGGTTCTTTATCTAATGAGGATGAGTCAAAATTGAAGCAAGCTTTTTCTGGAAATACGCAACAACCAAAATCAGCAAATACTCAAGCAAAACCATCAGCTAACCAGCACGAAAAACCTAAATTTAAGAGCTCAAAAAATAACCCAAATTTCCAAAATAGAAAAGGAAATCAAGACAGCGTGAGAAATTCAAACGAGAAATCACAAAATCGCCCAAATCAGGGCAATCGTCAAGGACAAGGTCAACAAGGCCAGCGTCCGGCAAACCAAGGGCAAAACCGTCCAGCACAAGGTCAGGGTCAGCAACAACGCCCGCAAGGTCAAGGAAATACTCAAGGTCAGCGACCAGCTACTAACCAGGGTCAACGTCCAGCAAGCCAAGGGCAAAACCGTCCGGCACAAGGCGGCCAACGCCCAGCACAACAGGGTCAACGTCCACAAGGACAAGGTGGTCAGCAACGTCCGACAAATCAAGGTCAGCGACCAACAAACCAAGGGCAAAACCGTCCGGCACAAGGCGGCCAACGCCCAGCACAACAGGGTCAACGTCCACAAGGACAAGGTGGTCAGCAACGTCCGACAAATCAAGGTCAGCGACCAGCAAACCAAGGCCAAAATCGTCCAGCCCAAGGCGGTCAACGCCCAGCGCAGCAAGGTCAACGCCCTGCAACGCAAGGACAAGGTCAGCGCCCAGCAGCACAAGGCGCTCAAGGTCAGCAACGTTCTAACACCCAAGGCGGCGGCCAAGGTGGAACAAATCAAAACCGCAACCGTAGCAACAATAACTACGGTAACCAAAATCGCAACAATAATTTTGGTGCTAACCGCAATAAGAACAAATTCAATAAAAAAGGTAAAAAAGGCAAGTATCAACCTAGCCAAAAACCGCCAGTACCAGCACGTAAATTCCGCGAATTGCCTGAAGTATTGGAATATACGATCGGCATGAACGTGGCAGACATTGCGAAGAAAATTTACCGTGAACCAGCGGAAATCATTAAAAAATTATTCTTGATGGGTGTAATGGTTAACCAAAACCAACCGTTAGACAAAGACACGATTGAATTGTTGGCAACGGATTACGGCATCGAAGCACAAGAAAAAGTTCAAATCGATATTGCGGATATTGACCGTTTCTTTGAAGCTGAAGAAGTAGACGAAGAAAAATTGGTACCGCGTCCGCCAGTTGTAACGATTATGGGACACGTCGATCACGGGAAAACAACCTTGTTGGATACATTGCGTCATTCTCGCGTAACGAGTGGAGAAGCCGGCGGAATTACTCAGCATATCGGAGCTTACCAAATCGACATCAATGGCAAACCAATTACTTTCTTGGATACACCAGGACATGCGGCCTTTACAAGTATGCGTGCTCGTGGAGCAAGTATCACAGATATTACTATTCTAGTAGTAGCAGCTGATGATGGTGTTATGCCACAAACCGTTGAAGCCATCAACCATGCAAAAGCTGCCAAAGTGCCAATTATTGTAGCGGTAAACAAAATTGATAAACCAGGTGCTAACCCTGATCGTGTAATGCAAGAATTAAGTGAACATCAATTAGTTTCTGAAGCATGGGGCGGCGATACGATTTTCGTTGAAATTTCCGCGAAATTCAATCAAAACATTGAAGAATTATTGGAAATGATTTTGTTAGTAGCAGAAGTAGAAGATTTGAAAGCTGATCCAACACAACACGCAATTGGTACTGTGATTGAAGCACGCTTAGACAAAGGAAAAGGTCCAGTTGCTACATTACTAGTGCAACAAGGTACCCTTAATGTTGGTGACCCAATCGTAGTTGGTAATACGTACGGCCGTGTCCGTGTGATGACCAATGACATTGGTCGCCGAGATAAAACAGCAGGACCAGCAACACCAGTTGAAATTACTGGATTAAATGATGTTCCTCAAGCTGGCGATCGTTTTGCCGTCTTTGCAGATGAAAAAACAGCTCGGGCAGCTGGAGAAGAACGGTCGAAACGAGCAGTCCAAGAGCACCGCACATCAAATGCTCGGGTAACTTTGGATAACCTGTTTGAATCACTTAAAGAGGGCGAATTAAAAGATGTTAATGTAATCATCAAAGCCGACGTTCAAGGTTCAGCTGAAGCATTGGCTGCATCATTGAAGAAAATTGATGTTGAAGGGGTACGAGTAAACATCGTCCATTCAGCAGTTGGTGCGATTAACGAAAGTGACGTAACTCTTGCAGCAGCAAGTAATGCGATCATTATCGGCTTTAACGTTCGACCTACACCACAGGCGAAGCAACAGGCTGACGGTGAAGAAGTTGATATTCGTTTACACCGGATTATCTATCAAGCAATCGATGAAATCGAAACAGCGATGAAAGGGATGCTTGATCCTGAATACGAAGAAAAAATTACTGGTCAAATGACGGTTCGCGAAACCTACAAAGTTTCTAAGATCGGGACAATTGCCGGTTGCTATGTGAACGAAGGCAGCATCTCTCGCGACAGCGGTGTGCGTGTCATTCGTGACAGTATTGTTATCTTTGAAGGCAAGCTTGCCAGCTTGAAACGCTTCAAAGACGATGTTAAAGAAGTGAAGATGGGTTACGAGTGTGGTGCAATGGTTGAAAACTTCAATGACCTTAAGGTGGATGATGTAATTGAAGCCTTCATCATGCAAGAAATCAAGAAAGCTTAAAAAAGGAGGCAGTTTTTATGCCTAACTATCGAGATCGTCGCGTCGCTCAAGAAATCTTGAAAGAAGTCAACGATGTTTTACGCAAGCGAGTTCGTGATCCACGTGTCCAAGACGTGAATATCACAGACGTTCATGTTACAGGAGACTTGCAGCAAGCAACCATTTATTATAGCTTGTTGTCTGATAAAGCTTCTGACAAACAAAAAGCGCAAGCGGGATTAGACAAGGCAAAAGGCTTAATTCGCCGTGAATTAGGTCAGGCCCTTTCGATTTACAAGACGCCTGAATTGTTTTTTGAATTGGATGAATCCGTAGAATACGGATCGAAAATTGATCAAATGATTCGCGATCTAAATAAAGAGTAAAGAAGGACCTGAGTGAGCATGTTTCACTCAGGTTTTTTTTGCAAAATTTGCTATTTCCTGTTAAAGTGTAGGAAGTTTTGAGCGATAGCTTAAGGGGGAAATTGGAGAGATGACAACAGAATTTGATGAACGTATGCGCAGTCTGCATGCTGAGTACCTAGATTGTTCTCCAGAAGAAAGAAAATTTATTAAACAATATATGAAGAAGAATAATTTACTTTTGTATCGCAAGACGGAACGTATGAAGCATGAGCTGTTACGAATGGAAGCAAAGCGGGCACAGCTTTCTTTAGATGGCAAGTCTAAAGAACTAACAGAATTGGAAAAGAAAATTATTGACAAGAAAACCGAGTTTTTGAAAATCTTAGCCAAGGTAAGAGAGAAGCAGTTTACAGGTAATCGATGATCCTCATTGAGATTATTATCTTTCTTGCCATTACCATTACTTTATCCAATGTATTAGCTAAAGTGTTCCCTTCCATTCCGATGTTTATGATCCAGATTGTACTAGGGATTTTGTTGGGGCTGACAGAAATTGGTCGCTCCATTAATTTTGAACCAGAAGTATTTTTAGTGATGATTATTGCACCGCTGCTTTTCCGCGAGGGAGAAACAGCGGACATTCCAGCTATTTTAAAGCATAGTGGAACGATTTTATTTTTAGCCTTTGGTGGTGTGATTCTAACCTTAGTGAGTATGGGATTTGCGCTTTATTGGTTGTTGCCAACGATTCCTTTAGCGGCTTGCTTGGCTTTTGGGGCGGCATTGGGACCAACGGATGCTGTCGCTGTGAATTCTCTTGCTAAGCGTTTGAAAATGCCCGATTCAGTGATGCATATTTTAGAAGGTGAAGGTCTTTTGAATGATGCATCTGGCGTAACGGCCTTTCAGTTTGCAGTCGCCGCATTAATGACAGGACACTTTTCGGCAGCGGATGCCTCATTGACGTTATTGCTTTCGACACTTGGCGGTGTGCTTGCCGGCATTGTTGTTGTCTATGTAAAACGGCAATCCATTCAACTGATCGAACGAATATCTGCTCGCGATATTACTGGGTATTTACTCATTGAACTGACGTTGCCTTTTTTGGCTTATTTAGTTGCGGAGCTATTCCATTCATCGGGAATTATTGCAGCGGTTGTCTGTGGCGTTTTGGAATCACGGGGGTTTCGTAAAATCAGTTTGTTTGACGCAGAGTTGTCAAATGTGACGGAAACGAGCTGGCAAACCATCAGTTTTACGTTGAATGCTTTAGTGTTCTTGTTCTTAGGTATCGAGCTTTCACAGGTGTTTTCGCCGATTTGGAATAGCCAAACCTACTCCAACCTCCATTTGTTTTTCATTGTAGTGTTATTAACAGCACTGCTCTTTTTGATCCGCTTTTTATTCATTACGCTTTTTTATTCAATTACAAAGGGGATAAAACAAACCCATCGACATTTACATGAGCGGTTGCTGCTAACTGTGGGTGGCGTAAAGGGAACCGTCAGTATTGCAACGATTTTTATTTTGCCAGTAGCCATTGGTGGTGTTGATTTTCCAGAACGCTCCTTGCTATTGTTTATTACTGCTTGTGTGACTTTCTTAAGTTTGATTCTAGGGATGATTCTACTGCCGATTCTCTCAGATGGTGAAGTAACACCAGTCACCAATCCACGACAGATGGAAATTTATCGTGAGGTAATTGCCTGTTTGGAAGAGGATTTGGAAACGCGTGAGATGTCTGAGAAGGAAGTATTCGCTTTACAAGCAGTAATTACTAATTATCAGGACCATATACAAGAGCTGTTTACGGAAACGATGTCTGATAGTAGTCAACAGGAGTTTCAAGAGGTGCAGGCCTTGATGCTGTCAATCGAACGAGATGGGTTGGATGAAAGTTATCGTAAAAGAAAGATAAATACCGATTCATACCGTTTGTATTCCATGTTTATTTCGCGTTTTCAACGGTCGATTCCTCATCAAATTTTATCCTTTCTTAGTTTTTGGATCATTGTCGTTCAGCGAATTATTCGGGTGATTCTGCATCCTAAGTTGTTTTGGCAACGGCGGCAGTCTCGTGGGAAACGAAGTGTGATTGATCGGGGAGATGTGTCTTCTGTCAGGGATGTTTTCTTGAAAAATAGTGAGACTATTCTAAATAGTTTAGAAAATTTGCGGGATGTTTACGATGAAGACCTGATTGACTTCTTTGTAGAAGAACGAAAAAATTTAATGGAACAGGTGAATAAGCGGGGCTTGTTTGGGACTATTTTGATCCAGCAAGATCCGTTATACACCAAAGAATTATTACGTGGCTATTACCTGGAGCGTAAAATCATTGATGAGCATGAGGGAAGAGAAGAGATTTCTACCTTTGAAGCCAATGATTATCGTCACCGGGTCAATATGTTGGAATCTTATGCGATGCGTCAGCCTTCTGATCCGCCGTTTCGTTTTATTTTGCGGAAGAAAAAACCTGAGAAAAATCAAGAATCGTAAGCTGTCCCCGTCCGGTTTTGCTGGAGGGGGATTTTCTTTGCCTCTTCTGCTTTTGGCTATGGTATAATGGCAACGTTGAAATTTTTAGAAAATGGAGCGATAAAATGGACGGTATCTTACCTTTATGGAAAGAACGTGGCATGACTAGTCACGATTGCGTATTCAAATTACGTAAAATTTTAAAAATGAAAAAAATTGGTCATGGCGGTACGCTCGATCCTGATGTGGATGGTGTTCTACCTATTTGTGTGGGAAAAGGCACGAAGGTGATCGAATATTTGCAAGACAGCGGAAAGGTCTATGAAGGAGCAATCACCCTGGGTTATTCTACGACTACCGAGGATGCTAGTGGAGAAACCGTAGAACAAAAGGCGGTGACAGAACCTTTGACAGCAGCACGGATCGATGAAGCGATGACAACTTTCGTAGGAACGATTACCCAAATTCCACCCATGTATTCAGCAGTTAAAGTTAATGGCAAACGACTTTATGAATATGCACGGGCAGGTGAAGAGGTAGTGAGACCCAAACGCCAAGCACAAATCGATTCCTTTCAGCGGGTAAGTGAACCAGTCTTTGATGAAAGTACTGGGACGCAGACCTGGCGTTTTCAAGTGTCTTGTGGCAAAGGGACCTATGTGCGGACACTAGCAGTTGATTTAGGAGCTGCTTTAGGTTTTCCGGCACATATGTCTGATTTGACTCGTTTAGCTAGTGGTGGCTTTACAGTGGGACAAGCAGCTACGTTGGCGCAAGTCCAGCAGTTGATGGAAGCAGAACGAATGGACGATATTTTGCAGCCGATTGAAACAGCGGTGAAAGACTTTCTGCATGTCGATTTATCCGATTCTTTGTGGCAAAAAGTGAAAAATGGGCAGCTTTTGCCAGCTGAGGAGTTGGGGCTAAAAACGATTCCTAAAGAACTGATTGCCTTATTTTATCAGGAAAAATTAGTCAGCTTGTATGGAGAGCATCCCAATCGTTCGGGATGGTTGAAACCTAGTAAAGTTATACGAAATGTGTAAAATCTAGTTGTTATATATAAATCGTTCTAGTTATATATGAGGGGGATAGTTATGAAAATAATCAAATTACGGCACCCGTATCAGGCAGCGGAAATACCTACAGATGATGTGGTGTTGGTTCTTGGTTTTTTTGACGGTGTTCATCGGGGGCACCAAGAAGTAATTGAAACGGGACGTAAGATTGCGGATGAAAAAAATTTAAAGCTAGCTGTTATGACGTTTAACCAGCATCCAGCTGTGGTTTTCCAAAAAGTAGATCGCAATCCAGTCAAGTATTTATCAAATTTGACACAAAAAGAAGAGTTGATGGTAGGCTTAAAGGTAGATATTTTGTATGAAGTGGCATTTACTTCAGCCTTTGCTGCTCAGCTGCCAGCGGATTTCGTTGATCAATATATCGTAGGTCTGCATGCTAAAGTCGCTGTTTCTGGATTTGATTATACGTATGGCAAAGGAGCCGAAGCGGATGTTGCTCATTTACCTGAATATGCCCAAGGGCGTTTTGAAGTAATCACCGTTCCGAAACAAGTGGATCATGATGAGAAGATAAGTTCTTCACGTATTCGCCAGTTATTAACTGATGGGAACTTGGAAGAAGCGAATCGTTTACTAGGCTATGTGTATGAGACTAGCGGCACGGTTATCCATGGAGATGCCCGTGGACGGGAATTAGGTTATCCAACTGCTAATATCCAATCGGATGAGCAAATGGTTCTGCCGAAAGTGGGGGTCTATGTCAACGAAATTTTAGTTGGCGGACACTGGTATCCAGCGATGGGATCAATTGGTCATAACGATACTTTTGGTCCACACCGTAGAAAAACCGTAGAACTGAACATTTTGGATTTCGATCAAGATATCTATGGGGAAGAAGTACGGGTACGTTGGCTGCATTTTATTCGTGGACAGGTGAAGTTCAATTCCGCAGAAGAATTAATTGCCCAATTGGATGAGGATGAAGCAGCAACTAGAAACTATTTTATTTAAAAAACTAGATCATTGTACCTGAATGGGTATAATGGTCTTTTTTTAATAGGGAAAAACCCTTTATAAAAACAAATATTGGATGTTGATATAACAAGTTATTCGTATAGCGTCTCATTTTTATTGATTTATAAATCCCGTTTAGGTTGACATTAATGATTATTTACAAGGTTCATTGATTTATTTTTTTGTTGTTATAAAAATGTGAATATAAATATCTGTGTAGGTAATATTAATTCCATATTTCGATTATTAAGACTTTTATCGAGGTATCCTCTTGATTTATCCATAAAGATAAAAAATAATAACGAAAAAACCTTGATTTAATGCGGTTCTTTTAAATAACGTGAAAAACTTCTTAAAATACTATTGACATTTAGTGAAATATCCTTTAGCCTATAGGCGACAAATCGAGTAAAACGATTTCAAAAAAAGGAGGCACGTCAATTGAATGAGCATAGATTAGATTTTCAGAAGCTTTTTAAGCTGCAGCGGGTAACGTTGGAGAGCCGCATCAGTACCTACTACGATGAAACCCACGATGCGACCAACACGATTAAATATTTGGCCGCCCTTCAAATTCGTGATGAATTAAGCGCCGATGACTTCAGCTTCGTACTAAGGGAGCTAGTCCGCTACATCTTCCTGCAAACTAAATCAACGCGCGCATTACGCCGCTATTATTATTTATTCCAAGATTATTTTGCCACGAAAGAGTGGAAGCAGTTAACGTCCCGCTTATTTACGGTGAAGCGAGTTATTGCTGAGAAAATTGCCCAATTAAGGGATCTGGTTGAACAGGTACGTCCCCAAGCTTTTTCAGTACCTTGAAGACCTTAAAATGAAACCGCAACCAAAATGACATAGATATCTTAAAAAGGAAAGGAACGAGTGAAGACATGTTAAGTTTAAGTGCCACATTTGAAAATAGTGCGGGGCGTCGTCATAGCCTGCGCATAAAAGATCCAGATCGAAACAAACCAGCCGAAGAAATCCGTGCCAGCTTAGAAAAATTAGTCCGCCTTAATTTATTTGAAAAAAACGAGGTGGGGCTATTTAAGAAATTAATCAGCGCCAAATTTGTCGAAACGATTGAGACACCGCTGTTTGATTTGCGGGAGGAAGACAGTCAGGAAACCGTTGAGCATCAGCCGGAAGCTATTCAAGTCGCTGAAGTGTCACAGCCGGAGTCTGTCCAAATTCAGGAATTCCCGCAAGCTGTTCAGTCAGATGCTTATCCAGCAGTGGGTCGCCAAGCGACAGCCGCAATCGAAGCCCAACTAGCAGGTAGTCAAGCGTGTGCTAATTCCGCTACGGAAGTCCCATCCACCGAAGCATCCGAACAACTAGGCGAACGCCAACAATTAGAAATCATGATTCCCGAAGACTTGGATGTTGCCAGTTTATCTGAAGAAGAGCTGATGGCAATGTTGCAGGCGAGCTTGCCGGAAGGGGCGGTGTTAGAGAGTTTTAGCTTGGAAGATATTGTGGTAGGAATTGAGGAGACGGACACGCAACCTACTGCTCACTCGTCCCCACAATCTAGCTTGGAAAACACAACTACAACTACCAACACACCACCGGAGGAACCCGTTGAAGGTGGCCTAGAGGAACCTGCACCTGAGAATAAAGCCAAATGGTTCCCGAAGCGAAATGTCAGCAACAATCCACTAGCCGGCTTTTCCATGGACAAACGGAAAAATAAAAAAGCGCTGAATCGTTTGAAAAGGAATAAAAAGAAATAGACGATGGATAGCCGTCTAAACATAGATAATTAGTGATGAGTGACTATCAGCTGCTTCTGATCTATTGAAGCTATAAGTTGCAGATTCGTGGAAATACGATCGGTTCCTTTATCTGCACAGTAGCTAAGAGGTAATCAATAGCTTATTTTCTTTACGATGCAGTAGGATAGCCATTGGCAATACTCTGGTCATTATTGAATTTGTACTCGGCTTAACTTTAAACGACCTTGGGTTTTATGAGAACAATGTTCGGCTTGCAAAAAAATGTGCATAATAATTTGAGTGGAAATCAACTTAGAGGTCATTAAATCGGCGGATCGTCGTATTTATACCGATACCTTTATGTGTGTTTGTTCTGGTGCGACAAAAACAGATGAATTGTTGGGAAGCAGAGTCACTAAAACTTGTGATGGCGCCGTCTTTAAGTTAATCGGTGTGGACGAAGAAGACCAAATGAGGCGACTGGGATTGATTACCGTACCTGAATCACTTGTGCTGCCTTGGGTTGCCGTTCATTGAGGAGAACAGCTAGAAAGTTCCTTTGTTTACCTTCAAGTCATTGATCCATCTTGATTACAATGCATTTGAAATGCAGAAGCTAGAGGAACTTTTATTGTTTAGTTAGGATGGTAAACGTACGAGATTGTAGGTAGTGCGGACCTTCTCCACCTGCATATTCAATAAGTTTAACTTAACTAAAGTGATTCAATTTGTTTAGTAAACGGTAATACTTAGGTTTGTGTTAGGTTTTCTATTTTTTTATGATGAAAGTGAAAGAAGTCTGCTTGTAGAAACGTTAGCCAAACTGTGGAGGTAAAAAATCGTTCGTTCCTCAAAGAAATAAAGGTACTGGAGAAGGTTAACATGAAGAAGAGTATAAAAATCATCGGAGGATCCTTTCTGATCGTAGCCCTCTATTTTATTTTCGAGTATCTTACGTTGAAAATTTCTCAACTATTGTATGGTGACAGCAACGGAAGTGACATCTTTGTTCATCGGGTTGTCGGGTTTTCGATAGCATTAGCGGCTTATCTGCTGTACGCCTATGAAATTAGAAACGTTCATCATCCTGTTTTGAGTAAAAGCCACGAGGTTACTTTCATGAATTTTCTTTTAGTCTCTTCAGCTTTATTAGTTGGAAAGCTTTCCTTTATTTTAGTAAACCTCTTCAGCAAAGGCACAGACATTCAATGGCTGCTAGTCGATTTTTCGGCGATTCAAGCGAGTTTGATTAGGAATCCTGTTCCAGTTTCTACTATTATATTGCTGGGATTATTGACACCGATTACCGAAGAAATTTTTTTTAGAAAACTTCTAACAGAATCTTTGTTAAGTATTGAGGTTCCTAAAAGTTCGGTATACTTAATGGTTGCCCTCAGTTGTGGGCTCATTCGTTTTAGCAGCTTTTCCCAGTTCATTCATGCATTGACTGCCGGATTACTATATGGCTTACTCTATTTCTTTACCGGCAATTTATTTTATTCTAGCCCATTGCTTAGAGAACCTACTGACGCTGATTCTTTTTTATTTAGGAATGAACACTTTCTTGACCAACCCTTATTTAATTTACGGACTGAATATTGTTGTGTTGTTAGTCATTTGCTTAATACTCTTCCGTAAAGTGAAGAAAATAAACCCGCAACAGCGGCTCCTTCTTCAGCTAAAAAAAGCCGTAGCTTTTTGAGCAGGTTGAACCACAGTAAGGACCTGCAGCAAAGGGTTCTTATTTTTTATACTCTTCCTTGACTCTCCCCTTACGTCAGACTTTAGACTAATGAGGAAAGGGGAGATGTTCATGAAACCATTAATCCTAAAAGAAGTCTCACACAATAATTTAAAAGACATCAGCTTAGAAATTACTAAAAACCAACTGGTGGTGTTCACTGGTGTGTCTGGCTCTGGTAAGTCCAGCTTAGTTTTTGATACGATTGCGGCAGAAGCACAGCGGCAAATGAATGCGAACTATCCGGCGTTCGTGCGGAACCGGATGCCAAAATACCGCAAGCCGAAAGTTTCTCGGATTGAGAATCTGAATCCCGCCATCGTAATCGATCAGACGCCTTTAGGAGGCAACCAGCGTTCAACAGTAGGAACTATCACTGAAATTTATTCTTTGCTGAGACTATTATTCTCGCGAGTAGGAACACCACGGATGCCCTCAGCTGGACATTTTTCCTTCAATAATCCGCAGGGGATGTGCCCTAGATGTTCTGGTCTGGGTTACGTGAATCAGATCAATTTCGACAAAATTGTTGATGTTGAGAAGTCTTGGAAAGAAGGCGCAATGCTGGATACCAAGTATGCCATCGGCAGCTGGTATTGGCAACAGTATGATAAGTCGGATTTTTTTGACAGCAGTATTCCCTTGAAAGATTTGACGGAGGCGCAGTGGAATCAGCTGATGTATGGACACCCTGATAAAGAAGCACATCCTGTCAATCCGAAGTTAGAAGGAATTTATCGCAACTACGAACGGATCTTAATGAAGCGGGATTTGTCTGCTTATGGGAAACACTATGAGAAGAAGCAACAGGACTTATTGATCCAAGGATTGTGTCCCAAATGCCAGGGAAAACGTCTGAATCCAGAATCATTAGCTGTCACGGTCAACGGACAGTCGATTGCTGATTGTGTACAGCTGGATATGCGTCAACTATTCGCTTATTTGCAATGCTTGGCGTATCCAGAAATTAGTGATGTGATCGATGAATTACAAAGACAGGTGCAACGTTTAATTGATATCGGCTTAGACTATCTGCATTTGGATCGTCAAACACCAACCCTTTCTGGCGGTGAAGCGCAGCGAGTAAAACTGGTGAAGCATATGGGGAGTTCCTTAAATGGGATGTTCTACATTTTCGATGAACCAAGTACGGGAATGCATGCTCGAGATGTCTCGCGAATCAATCAACTGCTGCTGGATCTGCGGGACAAAGAAAATACGGTGTTTGTGGTAGAACATGATCCGGATGTGATTGCCGTAGCAGATGAAATTATTGATATTGGTCCATTAGCAGGAAAAAATGGCGGTGAAGTCGTCTTTCGTGGCAATTACCGACAATTATTGACCTCCGACAGTTTAACTGGTCAAGAAATTCTGCATGCGCCACCGATCAACTTGAATCCAAGACCATGGCAGGAAAAACTGACGATTAAAGACGCAACTCTTCACAATCTGAAAAATATCACCGTCGATATTCCTAAGCATATTTTAACGGTAGTTACCGGTGTTGCCGGTTCAGGGAAGTCGACATTGATTACTAAGGTCCTCCCTCAGCAATTCCCCGAAGAGCTGTCGATCATTGACCAGTCACCAATAAATGCGACGCCACGAGCAACGCCGGCAACGTTTATGGGAATTTATGATGAAATCCGCCGTTTATTTGCCAGAGAAAACAAAGTCGATGTTGGGATGTTCAGCTTTAACTCCAAAGGGGCCTGCCCCAATTGTCAGGGCAAAGGAGAGACAACTGTCGAGCTGGTCTTCATGGACCCCGTGGTAAATGAATGCGAACGGTGCAAAGGGAAGCGATTTTCGGCTAAAGCGGTTAGTTACACCTATCATGAGAAAACGATCTTAGATGTATTGGAGATGACCGCAGTAGAAGCTGGCAGTTTTTTTCAAAGTTGTGGAAGCAAGCGAATGTTGAAAAAACTGCACGCACTAATCGATGCTGGCTTGACCTATTTACCGATTGGTTGTTCTCTAACGACCTTGTCTGGAGGAGAGAGGCAACGACTAAAACTAGCTAAAGCCATCACAGGAGGAGAGTCACTACTTGTTTTGGACGAACCAACGACTGGTTTACATCTATCCGACATTCGAAAGTTAAACGAATTATTTCAGCAGATTGTCCATCGAGGCAACACATTGATTATTATTGAGCACCACAGCGAAATAATAAAGCAAGCCGACTGGATAATTGATATTGGACCTGAAGGTGGCAGTAAAGGAGGGGAGGTTGTATTTTGTGGGCGACCGGAAGAGCTGCTAAAAAGTGGCACCCTAACAGGTCAGTATTTGAAGAAAAGTATGGAAAATAAAACATAAAAGGTTGTGGCAGAAGTGTTCAGCTCCAGTCACATCGATTATACGGTTTTTAGTAGCTGTGACGTTTCATACCACAGCTACTTTTTTTGGTTTTAAGTCCTTTTTACTGAAGGGGGCTACTTAGCTTTTGGTATTCTTTGTACAATAAATTGAAAATTTCGGTCTTGTTCATGGCTGTCAGACCTCCAGAGTTAATTAAAATGAATGGTCGATTAGGATCAGAAATATGATCGGCAAAAGTAGCGATAAACAGGTCGATACCTTCAATTGAAGTCTTCGCAAATCGGTAATGAATAAATGAAAACATTGCGAGATATTCAGTAAGTTCTAAGAGTAACGAATGATTTGGTAGTGGTAAAATACCTACAACTAGCTGTCGCTCTTGTCGTTTTAAAAAGGGAGTTATCACAAAATTCAAGTAAACAATTAGGTCGTTAGCACAGTGTTCCACCCATCTTAAGCTTTTCCTGCGAGAAATTTTATTTACAAAGAGGGTAATTTTTTTCAACGCAGTGCTTTTCCTCGGTATCCGATGTTCAACTCTGCTTTTAAATTCTGTAATACTGAGAAGTAACCTTCGTGAAATAAAAAATTTCAAAAAGGCAATTAAGGTATTCGCCGATACCACATCTGTTTCCTCGTCATTCCGAAGCTCGGGGGCTAAAGCTGTGAGAAATTCCTTATTCAAACGTATTAGCTCATCATCTCTGGCTTCTAATAACTTAAAATAAGTCATTATCTTCTGTGTTCGCAGATCATCTGCTGCAAAAACAAAGTTCGAATAAAAGATCGTGTAGAGTAATGCATGAAACTCCCCGTGAATCTGTTGATCACTTTTCGCATATTGGCTGATATAACCAGATAAGTATTGTTCCTCGCTTTTACTAAAAGGCAAATCATTCAAAGGAAAAGAATCAATTAGAAAATTCGCTGACATTCTTTTTTTAGCAATCAATAGTGTAAGTAGTATTTCGTTCGTATCGATGTACACACAGTCTGAAATACCAATTTTCTCAAGCACCTCTAATTCTCCATCAACCGTTTCTTCCTGGTCAATAATATCTACACCATAGCCGACAATCCAAAATATAGAATAAAAAATGTTGCGAACTTCAAATTCACTTCCCTCAAAGCTCATGGTAGAAAGTCGAATTTTAATGTCGAACTTTTTAAATAAATCAACTAACGGCATCAGTAGTCTTCGGGCGGATGAGGTGCTTAGATAGTGCAAATTGCAAAAATCAGTCAGAACTTTAGTCGGATGATTGAAGGCATACAAAATAAATTGATAGGGAATTGATTTTCTGGCTAAGTATAGTCGGTAATCAGAAGGATTTGCCTGCTTCTTTTCCCAAAATAGTTTAGATTGTTCATTCAAAAGTTCGAAAGAATAGACCTCAGCTACTTCTTGATTCATTTCAACTAAGTAAGAAGCAACAGTTGGTTTGGATAAATTAGTTAATGAACTTAAATAAGCCGTTGAGTAAAAACCTGTGGGTAAATCGATCAAACTTTCAAATATAGCAAGTTTTTTTTTTGATTCCTCGTTTAAAAAAGTTGAGATCATTCATTCATGCTCCTTGTCAGTCAGTGTAACGCTCTTTAACTACTCGCTTCATCTATTATACTGATTGTTAATTTCATTTTATCAATTATATTGACGAAGTAAAGTTATATTGAGTTTTTAAGTGAAGTAGAAGGGTTATATATTTCGTCGTGTGGTCATAATTGTTTATTAAGATGGAAATATTACTTCTATTAGAGATGAAAGGAGTGTCAGCAAACTTATTTTCTACTTTTTTATCATTTTTGGCGAATAAAATGACAAAAATATTGTAATGGATATATTTAATAACAATGACTTCTCTAGGAAGTTTGATGATAGTTATCTAATCTAGTTTTTAATAACCTGTTCATATATTGTTTTGTGTTTGTAATGTATCTAATATTGAGTTTTTGTTTTAACATAATTAAGGTTATAATTTTAATCGTAGATAGAATAAATGTCCAAAAAGAACTTAAATATATAGTGAATTAGAGAGTTTAAAGACAAAAATGAGAAAAGGTGCGGCTGGAGCCCATTATATTTAGGAAACAATCTGAGAATGAGCGCTGTTTTTTTGGGTTTAACTATTAGGGATAGGAGAATAACTTAGTTAAAAAAACATGAACAGCAAGTTGATATACGGGGGATAAACAATGGGATTTGAATACGTCTTAATTTTGACAAAAAATACATTAAACGAAATTGAAATACAAGAAAAATTACAAAAAATGAATATTGATGTTTTTTGTACAACAAACGTTTTAGAAGGTCTCTCGTTTTCAACACAGTTTTGCCTGTTATTAGACAAACGGTGGCTTATCATTTTAAGCGAAACCTTATCAAATAGAGAAGTAGATCAAATTGTTGACAGGTTGACCGAAAGAACGGTCATGGTTCGAAAGATGGAAACACCACCAAAGCAAGAGGCGCTGGAGAAAATGAAAGCGCAAGGAATTGATGATTGGATTCCGCATAATCCTACGATTGGAGTCTTTCACGATCTATTTGATAGCAACAAAGGGAATGTGAAATTAGATGAGAAAAAGAACATTGCTACGTTGTACAAATTGACTAGAAAAGAAAAGCAATTAATGATTCATTTGTTTGAATCAAATGGAAAGGTTTTATCGAGAGATCAATTGTGCCGGATGCTTTGGGAAAACAATGAATCGAAATCACTAGATTCCAGCAAAGTTCAACTCTCGGTAATTGTTAAAAACATCAATAAAAAATTTAGTTCATTTTTTGCAGATGGCATGATGATTGAAACGCTTTGGGGGCAGGGGTATCGCTTAACAGATGAGGTGCTACAGAAATATTATATATAAATTCCACTAGATTAGCTAAATCAGGGCAATTAATTACTTAGTAGATCATTATCGATAAAAAAGGAGTGGTAGCATGAAAACCTGATTTTTGGGATTTTATTCTACATGATTGACATAGAAATTATTTGAAAGGGGTGATGAGTGTTTGAGGATTGTTTTATGCTTGGAATTTTTAAGAAAGGAGGGAGCAAAAATTTGAAAAAATGTATAACGATTCTTAGTTTGTTTTTCATCGCAGCAACACCGCTAGCACCGGTATTTGCTGAAACGGTTACTGATAGCAGTGAAGCTCAAACTACCACTGCCACTTCTGAAGAGGGGTTAAAAACAGAATCAGAAAATATTCTGGATAACACAGTTGATCAACTGAACAAGGATGAGGCTGATACGACTGCTTCGACCGATGAAGCGAATCAAGCGAATTCAGTCGATGCGCTTAATGAAGCAGAACAGCCAGATGAAACTGAAGAATCAGAGGATTTAGCAGATCGTGTAGGGACTAGATTTGCTGCGGATATTGGGCATCCTACGGAAAGACCGTTGCCAGTAGATGTTGCTAGTATTGAAGGTGCAGATAATGTTGCGGTTCATGAGGTTAGGGATCGAGCACAATTTGAGGATGGACTGAAAGATAATTCTAGAGGTATCACAGTTATTAAAGTAATGAAAAGCTTCGTAATAGAGGAGAGAGAACTTCGGACGGGGATTAGTAATACATCTGGTAGAAAAATTGTTATTGAAGGAAATGGAAATGCAATTGACTTTACTGGACAGACTTATTATTTTAATCGATATGCTGACGTTGTCGTTCAAAACTTATTAGTAGGAAATGGTAACGCATGGGGAATTTTTGATGGCTTCCACGGGGGTGATAATTTCTCAGTATTCACATTTCACAATATTAACCAAGTAGGGACCCAAATATTTGAAGGCTGGGCTGGTAGAGTCATCTTGTCTGGTGATGTTTCGCTAAATAATGGTCCGACGGGTCAAACGAATTACGCTTCTCCGGTTGGCGGTACAATACGCAACTTTTCTCCTACCAGTATCGGTTCTTATACTAGCTCAGCTAACATCGAAGCTGCGCAGCTTTATATTAAGGCTGGATCTAACATAACGGCTCGAAATGGCTTGAAAGGTGGAAATTTCGCTATTACAGGGAATGGGAATTTTTATATTGAACCTGGAGATTTTACCAAGGTAACCTTAGATAATGATATTAGCACTAACGTAGGAGAGTGGTCAGGACAAGACTATTCACCAGCATCTATAGCCATTAATGGTGCTGGACCAAACTCTTCTTGGGCGAATAATGCAGCAAGCTTTGGTGGGAAATCTAGTAATTTGTTCTATATACCTGAAAGTGCCGAAGTTGAAATCATTAATGGCCAGTCAAGGCAAAGAGATGCAGCTGTACTTTATTTTGATAACGCAGATACCAGAGCACATATTGCTGGGAAGTTGCATATGACTTCTAAGGGAGACTCGAGAGGTAATACTATAGATAGTGAAGTGCCAGTCGGATTTGCTGGTGACCAATCACGCTTAACATTAGGCGAAAATGCAGAATTCACGTTAGATATCACTGGTGCAACAGGTGACAACGGGAACGCCATAAGAATGAACGGGGCCGGATCTACTATCGAACTTGGAAAAGGTTCGTTATTTAGAGTACGTTCTGATACATCTGATACTAGGAATACCCCTAATAGTACAGCAAATGGGACCCTTATCTACATGGCATGTGCCAATTATAGAAACGGTAGTATCACGGTGGGTGACGGTGCAACCTTTGATATCGCTAAAACCAGAAGTACGAATGGGAATGCGCTGATGTGTTTGGGAAGAAATACCTATTATGCTACACTCCAAGCCGCAAACTCTCATGCAATTCGCTTGTGGAATAATGGTAATACGTCAGACACTGAAAATCATAATTGGCAACCTTTGTCGACTACTTCCATTCAATATATGGGCACAAGGGTAAACACTAAGAGTACAAATTGTACTCACACACCAAGTCTGGAAGGTTTTAATGCTAACTATCAAACCGATAATCGTCAGCGGCTTGTCATTGAACCTACATCAGCGGCGGTGCTAAAAGTCAAGCATCAAAAGAATAAACATGGAGCGACTGAAGGTACGCCTGAAGTAGCCGAAATTCTAATCAATATCAATGAAGCAATTGACAAGAACTTCGATCAATATCAAAAAACCTATGCAGGCTATACTTATCAAGGAGTTGCATCAACGGATCCAGATCCAGTACCAGACTTTATGCCAGCTGAAGGCGTTACTGTCAACATGAACTATACTTACGATGGCAGTATCAAAGTAAGTTATCCAACGATCTATGACTTTGGCAGTCATGCAATCAGCTTGGATGGATTGAAAATCACTCAACCACGGGTTTTAGATGGTGGCGAACAACCGGCTGCTTTGACCATTACCGACGATCGTTATGAGACACAGCGTTGGAGCCTGACGTTAGCTGAAACGAATCCGCTGACTGTTACATTAAGTGGCGGAGCGACCCAAAACTTAGCTGGCTGTCTATATTACGGTGATTTGGATATTTCAGATGCAGCTAGAGTAGTAGAGTCAGATCAATTTACTCCTAATGTAGAAACTACGAAAAATATCACTGAAAGTTGGTCGGATACAAAAGGCTTAATGCTAAAAGTTCCGGTTGATAAGCAATACAACGGTAATTACTCAGGTACATTAACTTGGACACTTACTGCCGGTCCGACTAGTGGTTAGAAAGGAGAAAGAAATGGTTAAAAGAAAAACGATAGTTTCAACTGTGTTGATTAGTTTGCTGTTCTCTTTGTTTGCTTTTACTTTCTCCTCAACCGCAGTTCATGCTAGCAGTTATGGAAGTAATGGCCAAATCGGCTTTTACGGTGAGTATGAAGAGCCGGCAGAAGATCCAGCCGGAGGTTCCAGTGGTACGCTACCTGGAACAACAACCGGAAGAGGCGTCAGCTATGGAACATCAACCAGTGGCAGTAAAACATTGCCACAAACAGGTCAAAGTAACTATTTTGGCATTAGCCTGATGGGTTATACACTTTTAGGCTTCTTGCTGTTATTAATAGTAAAAAACAAAAAGGGAGAGTTAAAATTATGAAAAAAACAACAGTAGCACTTACATGTTTGGTATTAGCATCAGTAACATTGGGCGGTGTTTCAGCTTTTGCAGCTGATGGTAAACCTTCAACAGGAAGAGTAGCGTTTACATCTGGTGGAACTGAAGGAAATGAAGGTCTTTACATCGAGCGTGTCTCAGATCTTGATTTTGGTTCGAATCCTATTGCTACTACAAATCAATCATATACGACTGCAAGCAATGGTTTTGAAGTAGTTGATATTAGCGGGAAAGCGGCTGGTTGGAATTTACAAGTAAAACAAGGAGCACAGTTTACTGGAGCAGATGCATCTGTACTTACTGGGGCTGAGTTGAGCTTGACGGGGATTTCTGCAGGTTCTGGACCAGGTACAGCGCCAGGAACAGCAGCACCTTCAGTAGAGTTTGCTACGATGGATCAAAATTACCTTGTTGTGTCAGCGGCAGCGAACCAAGGTAAAGGTGCTTGGAGTTATGATCATGGTGGGAAATTAGATGTTCCTGCTACAGCTGTTCCAAATTCAGTGCAATACACAACTACTCTAACTTGGTCATTGGTTTCAGGACCAGCTAGCTAATTATCAACCATAAAAATTTATTGGAGGAAAAAAATATGAAAAAGTCAACCGTATTATTAGCAACTTTACTAGTAAGTGCGTCTGTTTTAGGCGGAACAGTTGCTAGTGCAGCAGATTATGGATCAACGGGAGAAATTACATTCAAACAAGGTGAAGGTGGAACTAAACCAGTAGACCCAGTTAATCCTGATCCAGAAAAACCAGTAGATCCAGTGGATCCAACAGATCCAACTGGTCCTAAACCAGGTACAGATGGACCATTGTCAATCGACTATGCGTCTAGTTTCCAGTTTAGAGAACAAAAAATCTCTTCGAAAAAAGAAACTTACAATGCAGATTTACAAACATATAAAAATAGTGAAGTTCGGGGACCTAACTATGTTCAAGTGACGGATACAACTGGTGAATACACTGGTTGGAAATTAACGGTTACTCAAAACGCTCAATTCGCAAAAGGTACTAGTGTATTAACCGGTGCGGAATTGTCATTAAAAAATATTGTAGCGAATAGTGCTAATCCAACTAATGCTCCTGTAGTTGGCGGGGATATTGCACTAGTTCCAGGAGAGGCATCAACGATTGCTACAGCCCAAGACAAACATGGTAAAGGAACTTGGGCTATGCGTTTTGGTACTGATACAGCCCAAGCTACAGAATCAGAATCTGTACAACTAGAAGTTCCAGGTACTGCGAATCCAGAAAAAGGCACCTACACTACTGAATTAACTTGGACTCTTACTGAAGGACCTAACTAGGCTGTAAGCAAAGGAGGATAAGATGAAAAGAACAAAAATAGGTTTTGCGTTAGTAAGCTTGTTTGTTCTTGCGTCCTCTAGTACAGGTGCACTGGCGGCTGAGTATAAATCAACCGGTGAGATTGATTTTATGCCAGGCAGCGAGGTAACTCCACCAGTTGATCCCAATGATCCCGATCCGAATAACCCGGTAGACCCTGTCGATCCAACTGATCCTGATGGGCCTAATCCGGGTACGCCGGGACCTTTGAGTATCGACTATGCCTCTAGCTTGGATTTTGGGTTGCAAGAAATTACTAACCAAGATCGCACGTACTATGCAAGAGCACAAAGATATAAAGATCCAAGCGCACTTACCCGAAACTACGTTCAAGTAACGGATACACGGGGTGAGTATGTTGGCTGGACATTATCAGTCAAACAAGATGGTGCCTTTGCTTCTAGTGTTGCTAAAAAATATAAAACACTTGATGGTGCTAGACTTACATTAACTGATCCTAAAGTGGATAGCCCGATGACCGATGGTAATGAGGAAGCTGCAATAGCTCCAATTGCCGGAACGTCCGTTGTTTTAGACGGTGTTAACTCACAAATTGTGATGATGGCCGAAGCTAACAAGGGAGCCGGTACTTGGGTAAATGGCTGGGGTAATGTTGAAACCATTACGGAGAAAGATCATAAAGGTGACGATGTAAATGTCGCAGTTACCCGAGCGGTTTCTTTAAGCATCCCAGGGAAAACACCGAAGGAAGCAGTTAAGTATCAAACTGAATTAGTCTGGACCTTAGCAAATACACCCGTATCAAATTAAACAAGTAATATTTATCAAGACGGAATTTCCGAGAACTTTTCGGGAATTCCGTTCATTTGAAAGGAAAAACGTCATGAAGAATAGATTCTCAGTCATTTTACTTATTAGTAGTTTTATCGCTCTTATGTTTAGTATCAGTGCAGGCATCTCCGCTGAAGCTTCCGAATTTCCCTTCAGTGTGAATCCCGTGTTACCAGAAAACCAAATTGCCGGACAAAAAGGCTATTACGATGTGTTAATGCAGCCTGGGCAAGAACAAGAACTAAGTGTGGAATTAGCGAATGGCACCGATAAAGATGTAACGGTCAATGTCGCTTTATCCAATGCGAAAACAAATGATAATGGGGTTGTAGAGTATTCGGCTAATGACATTCCTGTACATAGTTCTTTGACGCATCCCTTTGAAGATTTAGTTGAATACCAAGAACAAGTAACGATTCCTGCCGGTGCTCAGCAGGTGTATACCTTTAAAGTAAGAATGCCCAATGAAGAAATTCCTGGCGTGATTGCCGGGGGTCTTTCTTTACAAGCCGCCGAAGATGAAACGGCAGAGTCCACCAATGAACAAGGCGTAGCGGTAAAAAATAAATTTGCCTTTGCAATTGCGGTGTTGTTAAATCAATCAGAAACATCTGGTGTCGGCGAGCTGCAACTAACTGAAGCAGAAGCGGCGCAACGGAATGTCAGAAATGTCATCAGAGGGCATTTTGAAAACACTGCGCCTTATTATGTGAACGGCTTAGCGATTCAAGGGGAAGTATTTAGAGAAGGGGAAGACACTGCTCTTTACTCTTCAACAACTGAAAACATGCAAATGGCGCCTAATTCCTCCTTCTGGTACAGTATCCCATTGGACGGGCAAGAGTTAGAAGCGGGCAATTATGTCTATCGTGCTACAGCGTATGCAGTCAAATCGGCTGAAGGGGAGTTTACCTTTGGGGAAGACGCTGAAGGCAATCCACAAAATTACCAGCAACGCTGGGAGTTTGAACAACCTTTTGAAGTTACGCGAGAAACGGCATCTTCCTTTAATGAAGCTGATGTGGACGTACAAGAAAACAAACCAGATCTGACTTGGGTTTACTACCTGCTAGGCGCAATCGTGTTGTTACTATTGATTGTGGTCATTTTGTTAGTCAGAAAAAATAAAAAGAAAAATGAATAAGATTGTTTTACGTGTGCTGATGCTGGCACTTTTAATCGTTGGAACCGCCTTTATCAGCTTGAATATTGCCAAAGGCTGGTTATTGGTTTTTCATCAATCAGAAGATATTGAAATAAACAGTCAGATAGAAACGATTGAACCGAAATTCCAACAGATCGAACCGATTACGTTGACGGATGTGTTACAAAATCCCACAACGACGAATCAAGCGATGGGTACGTTGGTTATTCCAGACTTGGAGATGACATTACCCGTTTTTGCTGGATTAGAATCGGTGGATTTGTTAACCGGAGCGGGGACGATGTTTCCGGAAAGAAACCCCAAAAACAACAATATCGTCATTGTCGGGCATCATGTCGGGTATTCTGAACTACTGTTCGGTGGTCTGGGACAACTGGAAAATGGCGCAAGTATCCTGCTGAATTATTTAGGAGAAGACTACGCATACGAAGTAACTAAGAATCAAGTCATCTCAGAAACGCAAATCTCGGTGGTGGATGAAACGGACAGAGGCGAGCTAACGCTACTGACCTGTGATCAGGCAGGAGCTACCGATAATCGAATTATGGTAAAAGCGGCTCAACTGCAAGAGGCATCGGTAGCAACGAGTGAAGATATGGCAGCAAATGCCGGGAGAAAAATTCCGCTGAAGCTGGTTCTTCAAACACTCCTTGTCGTGTTGGTTTTTGCCATTTTCGTGAGAGTTATATTTGGGGTAACCAAAAAAGAGTAGTAAAAAAGACATTATAATAGTAGAAAGCCGTGAGAATTATCCGTTGCGATAATCTGACGGCTTTCTTTTTGCTTAAATATGCGGGAAGGGTTCAATCGCTTATTTGGTGCTCGGAATAAAAATAGGTTTTGATCTTTCGATAATCTTTTATCGAAGAATTAACACTTTTCAAATGCAGCAGCTCAAAGGTGGCACCTAAGACTTCAACAAAATCATTCTTACTTTCGAATCCGTTCGTTAAATAAAAGTCTTTACGACGGATTCTTTCAGCGTTATTTGCGGCGGTTTCCAGAATTTCTTCAATGAGCAGCATTAGCTTGCAGCCGAGAAATTTTTCTTGAAGTGCCTGCATCATTTGTTGACCATATCCTTGCGAGCGAATTGTTGGGTCAATGGCAAAGTAAAATACATAGACAATACCTTCGTTAACGGTGTAATAGGTCATCCCTATCACTTGATTTTCGTGAATCAGACCGGCGAAGTGTCCTTTTTCTTGCTGAGCTTTCTTCACTAGCCAGTCAAATGGATGCTGTTCTTTTTCAGGGAATGAGGAATAATAGATTGCTTTTACCTCTGCTAATTTTTCTGAAGTAAGAGCGATTTCTGCAAAGTGCATGATGGTCAGCCTCCTTAGGGTTCTTTTCTTTATGATAAAGAAGCGTAGCGGAAAAAGCGAATGAATGTTGCTAAAAAACAATAGGGAATCTAAGCAATCGCTTGACTTCTTTTCCGGATGATGAAATAGTAAGAAAGGCTTTTGAAAAAGTCGCCTGCAAGTATTTTGTGATTTGAAAGGAACTTAGTATGTCAACTTTACATAGATCAGGGACCGAAGATATCTCTGCCTACATCCATATTCCATTTTGTGAACACATTTGTTACTACTGCGATTTCAATAAGGTGTTTATTGAAGGGCAGCCAGTAGATGAATATATCGAAGCCTTGCTTAAGGAGGCGCAACTTTTACAAACGAGCCATCCGGCTGCTTCTAGTAAGACCTTGTATGTAGGCGGCGGCACACCCACTTCATTGAATCCTCAACAGCTGGACCGTCTGTTAGGTGGTCTTCGTAGGGTGATGCCTTTTAGTCAAGGAGAGTTCACCGTAGAGGCCAATCCGGGGGACTTAACGGCTGAGAAATTGGACGTGATGAAAACGTATGGTGTCAATCGCTTGTCGATGGGGGTGCAAACCTTTGACAATCGGTTGCTGAAGAAAATCGGCCGCAAACATACAGCAGAAGATGTCTATCAGACAATTGCCTTGTTAGAGGAAAAAGATTTCTCCAACGTTTCAATTGATTTAATCTATGCGTTGCCCGGACAGTCCTTGGAAAGCTTCCGAGACACCGTTGAGCGTGCTTTAGCGCTGGATTTGCCCCATTATTCCTTGTATTCATTAATTCTAGAAAACAAAACCATGTTTATGAACTGGGTACGTCGCGGCAAGCTAGAGCTGCCGGATCAAGAAGTAGAAGCTCAAATGTTTTTAGAAACAATCGAAGCCATGGAAAAAGCCGGACGGCATCAATATGAGGTCAGTAATTTCGCTAAACCCGGTTTTGAGAGCCAACACAATCTGGTTTATTGGAATAACGAAAACTATTACGGAATCGGAGCAGGTGCTAGCGGTTATTTAGGAAATCGCCGGTACAAAAATCATGGACCGATTCAACATTACTTAAAGCCTTTAAGAGAAAATAAGCTGCCAGTAATTGAAGAGGAACAATTAACGCGAAAAGCGCAAATCGAAGAGGAAATGTTCTTAGGTTTGAGAAAGCTTGCGGGGGTAGATAAACAAAAATTTAAACAAAAATTTAACTGTTCCCTTGAGGATATTTACCGCGCTAAAATTGATGATTTAGTGGCGAATGAATTGCTAAAAGAGACCCCAAAAGCCCTACAGTTAACGCAAAAAGGCCTGTTTCGGGGCAACGATGTTTTTGAACAATTTTTAATTGAATCAGACGATTAGCACTCTCGACACCAGAGTGCTAATTTTTGTATATAATTACTTGACTTCTAGCGACAGTATGTTATATTAGTAATCGAGTTAGCACTTATCAAGAAAGAGTGCTAACAAGAGGGTGAAGATCATGTTAACGCAACGACAAAATTTAATTCTTAGTTTAATCATCCAGCAATTTACCACTAACGGGCAACCAGTTGGTTCGAAGAAATTGATGGAAGAAGGCGTCAATGCCAGTTCAGCAACGATCAGAAATGACATGAAGGCATTGGAAGAATACGGTTTGTTGGAAAAGACACATTCTTCTTCTGGACGTATCCCATCAATGAAGGGGTATCGTTATTACGTAGATCACCTGCTGACGCCAGGCTTGGTAACGGAGCAAGAGGTGGACCAAATCCGCTCTTCCTTAAAGAAGGATATTCACGAGATTGACGATATCATTCGTCAGTCGGCAGACATTCTTTCCCAAGTGACCAGCTATACGGCATTTTCTTTAGGACCTGAGATGAAGGACCGCAAGCTGACCGGCTTTCGAATTGTTCCTTTAAATGACCGACAGATCTTAGCGATTATCGTGACCGACCGCGGCAACGTAGAGAGCCAAGTCTTCCGTATTCCCGAGAACGTGGAAAGCAGCGACTTGGAGAAAATGGTGGCGATTATCAATGACCGTTTAGTCGGCGAACCACTGTTGACAGTGTATCAGAAACTGCGGACAGAGATTCCGATGATTTTGCATCGGTATTTTCAAACAACCGACGGCATTTCCCATCTGTTTGATGTCATTTTAAATGAAGCCTTTGAAGAAAAGGTCTTTGTCAGTGGCGGAATGAACATTCTCAACTACAATCATGATCCAGATGTACAGCAGCTTAAGATGATGTATTCGTTAATGAAAGACCCAAGTGAGTTAACACAGCTTTTGCTTCCTTTTACCTCACCGATTCATATTCGGATTGGTACAGAGTTAGGCAATGAACTTTTTGATAATATGAGCCTGATCCAAGCAAGTTACGAGATCGAAGGACATGGAAAGGGTATAATCGGTTTGTTGGGTCCAGCAAACATGCCTTATTCCCGAATGTTTAGTTTGATTGACGTGTTCCGCAGGGAGCTTGGAAGTAAACTGGCGGACTATTATCGTTCGCTTGATCGATCCGATCAATAAGGAGCTGTTGACAATGAGCGATAAAGAATTCGATAAAGAAGCTGTCGATATGTCTGGTGTTTCCGAAGAAGAAGCTGCAGCTGTTGAAAAAGCTTTTGAAAATAAAAAAACTGAGTATGACCAAATTTCCGAAGAAGCTGTCGATGATTCTGGTATGACCGAAGAACAGACAGAAGCCTTTGCGGAGGCGTACGAAGAAAGCAAAAAAGACAAGAAATAAGTGTGACTCCCTGCTGATGCAAATCAAAATAAGGGAAGAAAGGTGGGCCCAATTGTGAGTGAAAAAGAAGTAGAAAAAAATGAAGAGCTGGAAGTTGAAGAAACCGAAGCAACTGACGCAACCGAAGAAGTGGAAGCTTCACAAGAAGAGCTGTTACAGGCAAAAGTAGATGAACTTGAAGACCAGTATTTAAGAGCCCGAGCGGAGATTGCCAATATCACCAACCGCAACCGCAACGAAAGAGAACAGCTGCAAAAATACCGTTCTCAAGACTTAGGTAAAAAACTGATTCCAGTCATCGACAACCTGGAGCGGGCAATGGAAACTGAAGTATCAGATGACCAAGGCCAAAGCTTGAAAAAAGGGGTAGAAATGACCTTGGAAAGCTTGCGTCATGCCTTAAAAGAAGAAGGCATTGAAGAAATTAAGGCGGATGGCGAAGCCTTCGACCCGAATCTTCACCAAGCTCTGCAAACTATGCCGGCAGAAGACGGTGTGGCCGCAGACACAATTATTCAAGTCTTGCAAAAAGGCTATAAACTACACGATCGTGTGTTACGTCCAGCAATGGTTATCGTAGCACAATAATATAGATAAAAAATAAAAGGAGCGCATTCAACTATGAGTAAAATTATTGGTATTGACTTAGGAACAACAAACTCTGCTGTCGCAGTGTTAGAAGGCGGCGAAGCAAAAATTATTGCTAACCCAGAAGGAAATCGTACAACACCATCTGTTGTATCTTTCAAAAATGGCGAAATTCAAGTAGGGGAAGTTGCAAAGCGTCAAGCAGTAACTAACCCAAATACCATTTCATCAATCAAACGTCATATTGGCGAAGCTGGTTACAAAACAGAAGTTGAAGGAAAATCTTATACACCTCAAGAAGTTTCAGCAATGATCCTGCAATACATCAAAGGCTTTGCCGAAGACTACTTAGGGGAAAAAGTTGAAAAAGCAGTTATCACTGTTCCTGCTTACTTCAATGACTCTCAACGTCAAGCAACTAAAGACGCTGGTAAAATTGCTGGCTTGGAAGTTGAACGTATCGTCAACGAACCAACTGCAGCAGCACTTGCTTACGGTTTAGACAAAACCGACAAAGACCAAAAAATCCTAGTATTTGACCTTGGTGGTGGTACTTTTGACGTATCGATCCTTGAACTAGGCGACGGCGTATTCGACGTATTGTCAACAGCCGGCGATAACAAACTAGGTGGGGATGACTTTGATAACAAGATCATTGATCATTTAGTTGCTGAATTTAAAAAAGAAAACGGCATTGACCTTTCATTAGATAAAATGGCGATGCAACGTTTGAAAGACGCTGCTGAAAAAGCCAAAAAAGATTTGTCAGGCGTAAGCTCAACCCAAATCAGCTTACCATTTATCACTGCTGGCGATGCTGGTCCATTGCACTTAGAAACAACCTTGTCTCGTGCGAAATTTGACGAAATCACTGCTGATTTAGTTGAACGTACTAAGATTCCTGTACGTCAAGCGTTAAAAGATGCTGGCTTATCTCAATCTGAAGTAGACGAAGTAATCCTAGTTGGTGGTTCAACTCGTATTCCTGCAGTTGTTGAAGCTGTTCGTAAGGAAACAGGCAAAGAACCTAACAAATCAGTAAACCCTGACGAAGTAGTAGCGATGGGTGCGGCGATCCAAGGTGGTGTTATCACTGGTGATGTAAAAGACGTTGTATTACTAGACGTTACTCCGTTATCACTAGGTATCGAAACAATGGGTAGTGTATTTACTAAGTTGATTGATCGCAACACAACCATTCCAACAAGTAAATCACAAGTCTTCTCTACAGCAGCAGACAACCAACCAGCCGTTGATATCCATGTTCTTCAAGGGGAACGCCCAATGGCTAGCGACAACAAAACACTAGGACGCTTCCAATTAACGGATATTCCACCAGCACCACGTGGTATTCCTCAAATTGAAGTAACGTTTGATATCGACAAAAACGGTATTGTAAATGTATCTGCCAAAGACCTAGGCACTCAAAAAGAACAAAAAATTACCATCAAATCTTCTTCAGGTTTATCAGACGAAGAAATCGAACGCATGGTGAAAGACGCAGAAGCAAATGCTGAAGCGGATAAAGCCCGCAAAGAAGAAGTAGATCTACGCAACGATATTGATGCTTTGCTATTCTCTGTTGACAAGACATTGAAAGAACTAGAAGACAAAGTGGATCCAGATGAAGTGAAAAAAGCTGAAGAAGCGCGTGACGAATTGAAAGCTGCTGTTGAAGCCAACGATTTGGAACAAATGAAAGCAAAACGCGATTCATTGAATGAAATCGTGCAAAACTTAACAGTAAAACTTTACGAACAAGCAGCACAACAACAAGCACAAGAAAATCCTGAAGCAGCCCAAGGCGGCGCAGATGATGTGGTTGATGCTGATTTCGAAGAAGTAGACGACGATGATAAATAATTAGCCAGTCGATAAAAAGCCAAAGTCATCGCTTTGGCTTTTTATTTTCCATTAAAAAATTGGCTTTTGCACCAAAAAATAGCAGGAAACTATGCGTATCGATTTTGAATTATGATACAATACATAAGATGTTAAAAAGATGGAGGGAAGCCAATGGCTAACAAACGCGATTATTACGAAGTCCTAGGAGTACAAAAAGGGGCTTCGGATGATGAAATCAAAAAAGCATACCGCAAGCTTTCCAAGAAATACCACCCAGATATCAACAAAGAAGCTGATGCTGAAGATAAGTTCAAAGAAATTTCTGAGGCATATGAAGTATTAAGTGATCCGCAAAAACGGGCAGCCTATGATCAATACGGTCATGCAGGAACCGATCCAAACTTTGGTGGCGGTGCAGGTGGCTTTGGCGGATTTGGTGGCGGCGCTGGCGGTTTCGGTGGAAATGCTGGCTTTGGTTTTGAGGATATTTTCGAATCATTCTTCGGCGGCGGCGGTGGTCGTCAAGCCGATCCAAATGCACCAAGACAAGGCGCAGACTTGCAATATTCTGTAAACTTAGAATTTGAAGAAGCGATCTTTGGTGTCGAAAAAGAAATCAAATACAACCGTGAAGAAGTCTGTCACACCTGTCACGGAAATGGCGCAAAACCAGGCACAGAACCAGTTGTCTGTCATAAATGTCATGGTTCAGGAACCGTCAACGTGGAACATCAAACCCCACTTGGCCGCGTAATGAGTCGTCAAACCTGTGATGTTTGTCATGGAACAGGGAAAGAAATTAAAGATCCTTGTCCTACATGTCATGGTTCAGGTCACGAAAAACGCCCTCATACAGTGAAGGTGAATGTACCTGCCGGAGTAGAAGACGGTCAACAAATGCGTTTAGCTGACCAAGGAGAAGCCGGTGTAAACGGTGGACCTTACGGCGATCTATATGTGGTCTTCAAAGTCGCACAAAGCGATATCTTTGATCGAGAAGGCGCAGAGATTTACTACACCTTGCCGCTAAGCTTTGTTCAAGCAGCTTTGGGTGATGAAATTGCGGTGCCAACAGTTCATGGCGATGTGAAGCTGAAAATCCCAGCGGGAACACAGACCGGTACGAAATTCAGACTGCGGGGCAAAGGGGCGCCTAGATTAAGAGGCAACTCAAATGGCGACCAACAAGTCACGGTCCAAATCATTACGCCACGCAACCTAAACGATCAGCAGCGAGAAGCGTTACGCGCGTTTGCTGATGCTGGTGGACAAAAAGTAACCGAACAAAAAGACGAAGGATTCTTTGGTAAAGTTAAAGACGCTTTCGGCGGTAAAAAATAAAAAAAGTGTGGCTGTGACGTTTGATGTCACAGCCACTTTTTTATTTATTCTACTTTTTCAGGCAGTTCCAAGATTAACAGATTGGCATACTGCTGCGAACCGTGCATATCACTTTCGCCGACACTTCCTTGCTGCCACGGGCGTGGGATCGTGATTTTAAACCCACGAGCTGCTTCAAAGCTTTCAAAAGTAATAATATCTTGCGGATCAATTTGATACAAATCAGCAAACACTTCTTTGGTCAACACTTGACTATCGATAAAAAATTGGTAATCCTCTTGGGTTTTGAATAAAATATCGAAGGTCAATTCAAAGGGACCTGAATTTTTACTGCGGATAACTTGGGCTAATTCTTGTAATTTCATAATTAGTTGACCTCCTTAACAATAACAGGAAATTGAGCAGTCGGATCAGTGATGGTCATTAAATGATACACGTTAAATTGGCAAACTTTGCCTAACGGAATTTCCAACGGGGTAAAAGGCATCCCAACATTTCCAGAGGTTGCTACCCGATTTGGATAATGATAATGCAGCAAGGTCGTCCGAATACGATTGACCACTAGCTGAGCCATTTCTTGCGTCGGTGAGGCCACCTCAGCAATGACACATAATTCGTGACCTACCTCATCAGATAAAGCTTCTAAATTCTTCATAATGGCATTTTTGCCGTAAGGATGGAAAATGATTTGACTTTGTTGGCATTCATCAGGCAATTCGGTTTCTGTCTGTTTTTGGACATAGTCTAACACGTCATCTAGCTGACTGATTAAAATGGGGTCCCGCAAGCCCATCACGGTGATGGAACGGTAACCAACGACTTTAGCCCCTTCTAATTTGATTTGGTATTCTTCAGTGGGAACGAAAACGCTGCCTGATACCCGAGCAATCCGTTCAGTTTCAGCCTCGAATTTGCAGTCCTTTAATACTAGGGCACCACCTGGTCCTGGTAAATGAGTGGGGCTACTTTTTTCGTACATTGTATGAGCGGCAACAGTATGTGGTAACGCTTTTGAATGAGGATTCATCGGCTCGATTAAGAAGTGATCCTTCCGCAAGGTGCCTAACACGGTTTTACCCGCAGGGACACAACAAATCGCACCGCATTCAATAATTTTCCCCATATGCCAAGCTAACGCTGGATCGAAGCCGTAGTAAATACCAACAGCTGCTGTCGGTGCTGGATCGTAGCTGCGTCCACCTATAATTACATCAGGGAAACCTGCTTCATCTTTTAGTAGCGCAAGGTAAGGTTCAGCCCCCATTTGCGCAGTAACCACAGCTGCTTGGTCGATTTCTTCATTGGTTAATTCTGACACATTGGTCATGGGTTTGACGTTTCCTGCCTGCAATGCGTGCTTAATTTGCTCTTTGGGAATATCGCTATAGATTGAAGCAATTTTAAGGTTCAAGGCTTGAGTTTTGGCAATTTTTTCAATAATTTCGACAAATAAATCTACGTGCTGATTGGTGCCATCACCACCAGCCGAACTGATAATCAAAGGAATACCGGCTTTTTTTGCTGCTGGAACTAAGATCGATAACTCTTTTTCGTAGGCAGCCTCAGGGCAGGTCATTTCACCTAATGCTAATTTTTGCGGACCGCTATCAGTTGAGCCTGCATCCACTACAATAGCATGGGGCTTTCTTGCCATTCCTCGTTTAAAATCTTCAATGGGAAAGCCATAACCCAACATGCCGTTTGGAACTAAAATACGCAGTTCATCCATGTAAATCCCTCCTATTTATTCTCACAAGTCTATTGTATAATCAAGTAGGATAATCGTCTAATACGATTAAGCGATCAAAAGTATCTGTTAAACCGATAGGAGAAAACATGCTGTCTAAAAATTATCATTATGTGATCACAGTAGCTGAAACGGGTAGTTTTTCGAAGGCGGCGAAGCAACTCTTTATCGCCCAGTCCTCACTGAGCCAGTACATCAAAAACCTTGAAGAAGATTTAGGTGTCTTTTTGTTCGACCGCCGAACCAAGCCAATCACCTTGACCCAAGCGGGTGAACAATTTATAAAAACAGCTTATGAAATACGTTACTTGGAAGAGAAAATGCAAAAGCAGCTCACCCAATTACAAGTAGTAAAGATGGGCAGCCTAAAGATTGGGATTACTAGGTATTGGGGGAGTTTGCTGCTGCCAAGGATTCTACCTGAATTTCAAGCCCGTTATCCAGAAGTGGAATTAAAAATTATCGAGGGACGAACCATCGATGTTATGGAGCGTTTAGCAAAGAAACAGGTGGATATTGCCTTTTTCACGCCGCCGAATCACTATACACCAGATGACAAATTCACCTACGATGTCATTTATCGTGAGGAGATTATGTTGGCTTTGCAACAAAAAATCCTGCCTGGGAAAAATCAGCTTCCAGAGAAAATTCATCTGGACCAGCTACGAAAAATTCCCTTTATTTTGTTGCGAAAAGGACAGAAACTCAGACAAATTGCTGACGTGTATTTTCAAGCCAGCGATCTTTTACCCACGATCTTGATGGAGACAGAAAACATCACTACTGCCTATAAGTTAGCCAGTGTCGGTTTTGGCGCTACTCTAATTCCCAGCAGGATCAACGAATTAACCAATCCAGTGGGACCTATTCAGCACGTGCATTTTGAAAAGCCCATTTATTGGTCACTCGCCGCTGTCTATGAAAAAGATCTCACCACCACGGACTTTTTCGATTATTTATTGATGCTTTCCAAACGGAATATTTTATCCAATTAAAAAAAGCGGCAAACTCGCCGCTTTTTTACTGTTCATTTTAACGAAGAAGCTAAACTAAATCCTCTCTTTTAACCTGCAAATGCCAATACTGACGCAGGAAGAAAATTGACATCCCTAAAGTAATAATCTCAGTGATTGGCAGACTCACCCAAACGCCGAATAGATCAAATGCCTTAGCTAATAGAATCACTAGTGGGATCAACAAGAAATAGCCTCGTGACAAAGCTAAAACAAAGGACTGCTTCGCTTGACCTACCGCTGAAAAGAAGATGCTGAACACAACGTTAAAGCTGGAAGCAAATAAGGAAATAAAGAAAATCGGAATCCCATAAGCTGCTACTTCTGTCAATAGTTGATTACTATCGCGGTTAAATACCTGAATAATCGGATACTTGAAAAAGAACAATATGATATATAATCCCACTGCTAATGAGAAACTGACTTTTAACCCATAACGTAAAATTTGACGAATGCTTTTGTCATCCTTGACACTCGCCGCTCTGCTAACAAGGGGTTGAATACCTTGAGCAACTCCGGTAAATAGTGACAAGCCGACAATTAACACATTTGCCAAGACCCCATATGCCGCTACCGCAATGTCGCCACTTAAAGCCAACAGCACTTGGTTAAAGACTAGAATGCTGACACCGGTACTCATTTCGGCCAAGAAGGAAGACAACCCCAACTGGGTGCTTTTCCAAATTGTTTTTATTTTCGGCATGGCCCAAGTTAGACTGATTTTTCGCTTTGAATAGTTACGATGGGTACACAATATCAGTAAGCTGACCACTGGTGACAGGACCGTTGCCAAAGCAGCCCCTGCCATCCCCATGTGAAAAATAAAGACAAAAACATAGTCAAAGACAATATTAAATATACTCGAGCTGATCATTGCTTTCATGGCCAGCTGTGGATTTTGATCATTTCGAATAAACGCTAAGCACAGGTTGTTTAAAATAAAGAAGGGTGCCATGACTAGAATAAAGCGCATATACGTCATGGTATAGCCGATCGCATCATTGCTGGCTCCTAAGAACTCAGCAATCGGACGGGTAAAGAAAATCCCCAGAAAAGTAAAGAACAGTCCGATGATTGCTCCCGCCATTACCAGCTGAGAAAAGTAATTATTCTTTCCCGCCTTCAAAGAGAACAGGGTAGCGCCGCCCATTCCTAACAGCAAGCCCAAGCCGGTTAACAAGTTAAACATCGGCAAAGCGATATTAAGCGCTGTCAAACCTAAGACACCCACTCCATTGGCAATAAAAAAAGTATCCGCCAAAATATACAACGATAAACCTAACGTACTAAATACACTGCGTGTCACATAACCTCTAAGCTCTTTCATCCTACTAACCTCCAAAAAAAAGAGAGCAGCTGCTATCCCTCCAATGGCCTATGGGATAGTCAACTACTCAAAGCAAAACCCGGCGATTTTGCTTAAGTGTCCGTTTAATTTCCTTCATTCTAACAAGTCATGTCACAAAAGGCAATCATTATTTTGAAAAAGAATAAAACATAATCCGTTCACCGTTGGCCGGATCGTGTTTTTTGCTGTCAACAAAACCGAAGCGTTGGTAATAAGCAAAGATTTTTTTGTTCTCTTCGTGAGCACTTAGATAAACCTTGTTCACCGCAAAATTCTCCTGCATATAATCCAGCAGTAAAGGAATAAAATGCTTGCCGTAGCTTTGCCCTTGAAGATGTTGGTCAATCATGATTCGGTCCAGCCACATACTCTGGTCACGTAATGCACCAACCATAGCAAAGCCGACTAACGTATCCCCGTCATGCAAAGCCAAAGGATGCCAATCCAAGGAGCGATCATATGCAGCTTCCAGTAAAGACTGAGCATTGCTCTCGATAAAGTTTTTCTGATCGGGTTGAACACTCAGCTGTACTACTTGACGCCAATTGTCTTCGTCGACTGCTCGAATCATCAAATTCATAAGTTCACCCCCTAATCCTTCATGATCAATCGTTTAAGACCTCGCGAGCGACTCTGCTGTTGAACCGGTGCGTTGTCAGTAATCAGCAAAGCGATCATCACGTAGCCAATCCAGCTATCACGGGAATAAAGAACATATTCGGGAATCCATTCAGTTGCGTATTTGTCCTTATATTCCTTCAAGCCGCCAAAAGAGTAAAAACGAGAACCAAAATTGTAAACCAAATAGGCAATTCGTTCTTGAATGAAGCTTTTGCGGGAAGTTCCAACATTGGCTAAGGGAGCCATACCTAAGTCGAAATAGTGAATTTCCTGATCACGCATGTATTCAAACAAGTTAATAAACAAGAAATCCATCGTGCCGCCAGGGGCCTTTGAAGGGCTATGGCGCATCAAATCGATCGTACCGATTTCTTTGGTGTAGGTAGGCATGAAGTTGGCAAATGCCACCAGCTCTTCCTCGCTATTTTTCACTACCGCAATCGGCGCTCGCTGGAGGTAATCTTCTGAAAAGAAACCCAGCGAGAACCCTTTTTCTTTACGACCACCTAACCATTCATCAGAGATTCGTTTCAACTGTGTCATAGTTGCTTGATCAAAAGGTGGCTGAAGAACATCGAAATGAAAGCCCTGTTTGATCATTTTATTGAAGCTCGCTCGCTGGCCTTTCATTTTTTTGCCGCTTAACGTAAAGTCCGGCAAGTAAACATGTGCTTTTTCGCCGAATTTGATAAAGTCATAACCAAACTCATGCAAGGTCATCACCATGTCTTCGCTATTTTCGTAAAAGACTGGGGAGTAGTTGTATCGATCAGCCTTCTGCAATAATGCTTCAGTTGCGGCTTCAAAGTCTTCCTTTTTCCCAGAAGGATTTCCCATGACTAATAACTTGTTGTTAAAGGTAGCAAGCTGAAAGTAAACGGTATCCACTTCGCCATCAGTGTAAATAAAAACATCTTTGTCTTTCAAAAAGACGAGTTGACTATCAGGGTTACCCCCATAGGTTGTTAGGATGCTTTGGACACGTGTTTCGTTTAACGGTTCGCCAACCTTGAGATGTTTACCTTTTAAGAACCGAATGAACAGCAAGACAATCATGGAAACCAATAAGATAGCCACAAAGCCAACCATCCAAAGTTCTTCGCTAGGGAATAAGAAAAATTCCGGCAAATGATGACGGTGATGAATCGTGGGACTGTTGTAGACACCAATCACGATGTACAACAAGGTCAAACCACCGACAATTACACCATCAATCGTCAACCATTCCGCACCATAAACCAATTGCTCGCGATACAATTCTCCTTTAGAAAAAATAACGATTAAAAGTAATAGAACAAGAAATAATCCACTTGAAATACGAAAGCCTGCTGCTAGGGAGTAGAGACCAGTTAAAACAATTAGTGCAATGGTTGGATAATAGGCCCGCTTCACTCGGGCAGTGATTCCACGTCCGGCAATGATCAGTAAAAAACCTAGCAGAATCGCCGGAAAAACCACGATCGCCTGCGAATGGATCGGATTTAGCTGCCGTAAAAAGCGAAAGCGAACAAACGCTTCAGGAATAGTCGCAGACAAAACTAGCATGATTCCGGTAAAATATAGTAAAAAGCTTTCAATTTTATGGGCAAGCTCTTTGAGTAAATCACTAGGAATATTGTTATAGCGCTCGTTCAACGTTGTTCCAATATTTTTTATAAACAGCACAATACCGATCAAAAAAGGAATAAAATAATAAAATAAACGATACAACAAAAGCCAGGCAATCACCGTTTCGCGATTGATTCCTAAAGCTGATAAGCCAATAATCATCATCAAGTCAAAGCTGCCTAGTTCGCCAGGAATCATGGAAGCAATCCCGATGACCGTAGCAGCGATAAATAACGGAACGACTTGGAATATATCCAGCCGGATACCCATCAATAAACCAACAGAGATAAAGGACACTAATACGCCAGTCCACTCAAGAAAAGAGGTAGCGATCAGCTGTAGCCGGTCTTTGTTTTTTAAATCACCTAAATAGTCACCTTTGCCAAAGACGCTTAAGCCAAATACTATCGGGAAATATAGCCCACCGCCAATTAACCAAATCCAATATTGTTTTAAGTACGGATTGGTTTGGTGGAACATGACAAAGAAAAAGGAGATCAGCGCAAAGATAGATAGTCCCGACATCGTAAAAACAAGAATTTTTGATAAAGCTTGAACCACTTTTTTACCAGAAGATGTTTTGCCATAAAATTCTGACCGTAGCCCAGCGCTGATAAATCCCCCAAAGCCGGCAATGTTATTTAATGTATTGATCAGCCAGCTGGTTTCTAATAAATAAAACAGCTTAGGCTTTTGCCCCAATAGCCGATTTAAAATAAGATCATAGCCAAACATCGGTGTAATTGAGACCAAAGAGATCACTGCCATCAGCAGGATATTGCCTTTATTAATGTTACTAAAAATGGTGCCTAGTTGATTCAATGAGATCTGCTTACTAATATTACCTAGTTCAACCCCAACAATTACTACAACTGAAAGCAGGAAAATCATTTTCAGTTTTTTAGAGTGGGCATGGAACCAGTCTATAATAGACTTCATTTAATCACTCCCGTCCTCGATTAAAAATTGTAAAACTTCTTGATTAAACCGCTTGGGATTACGCCGGGCAAACATATGCCCTTGTCCAGAAACAATGGCAAAACTAGCATCAGGAATCGAACGAGCGATGTACATAGAGTGTTGCGTCTTTACGACGTCATGTTTACCAACGATAACTAAGGTTCGAGCCTTAATTTCTTTCAAATCTTCTGTGGACAATCCAATGTCACGAAACAACAGACGCAAAATCGGAAGAAAATTTTTCATGCCTTCGTCAAAAAAGGCACCAAGCCAAACGATTGCGTATTGAATATAGCTACCCAAATGCGGAAGCAAGCGAATACCTTCTGGACCAGTATTGCCAGCATTAAGAATCAAATGATCTACTTTATCAGGATACATAAAGGCAAAAACCATCGCTAAATTAGCACCGTCACTAAAGCCTAATAAATCAGCCACTTTAATTTGTTCAGCCTCCATGATAGTCAATAGATCTTCGGCCATTAGTTGAAAGCTAGTTTCACTTTGGGTGTTAGTCGAGCGCCCGTGGCCTCTACTATCTACTACAAATACATTAAAATGTTTACTAAAGCTATTAATCTGTCTGGAAAAGTATTTACCACTTCCTCCGTTACCGTGGAGTAAGAATAAAGCGGGGCCCTCTCCGTATTTTTCATAATAAATTTGCGATCCGTCTGACATCATCGCAGTTCTTTTTTCATTCTTCAAAAAATCACCTACTTGTTCTAGTATACCGATTTTTAAGAAGGATGAACACCAATAAGAGCAACGTGTAAAATTAAGTCTTTTTTAGTAATGATTAAAGAAATATAAAATGCTGAAGATTTTCTTTCAAAAGAGCAACTCCTTCTTGTACTATATAGAAAACAGTTTGATAGTTTGGACGGAATAAATATGAAATTTTTCAGAAAACTTTTTAAATATACAATCAGAACGCTTTTATTATTGATTATTATCGCAGTCGGTTTTGTCGGCTATCGCACTTATCAATTTACGAACAACGTGAATCAATATCGACAAGAAGTGGAAACTATTGCTCAAGAAATGGGGGTTGATGACTTCACCGATACGATCTTAGGAATCATGTACACAGAATCTAAGGGTATTGGAACAGACTTAATGCAAAGCTCGGAAAGTGCTTATGGCAGTCGCGGTCAGATCACCTCGCAACAAGAAAGTATTCAATATGGCGTTGAACATTTTGCCGAAGTGTACCAGTTGAGCCAGCAGGCCGGCTGTGATTTGTCCACTGCAGTTCAAGCGTATAATTATGGCTTTCAATACATTGACTATGTAAAAAATAATGGCGGTAAAAATTCCGTAGAATTAGCTGAAGCTTATTCCAGAGACGTTTTGTCTCCAGGGTTAGGCAATAGTACTCAAAATCAATATCGTTACGTAAAATTGCAATCTTTACTTTACAACGGCGGTTATCTGTACAGTGATGGCGGTAACATGTTTTATGCGGACATTGTCAACATGAATGAACGGCTAGTTGACTGGTTTTACAACATTCAAAAATAATTCCGAAAGCTTGAAATATACTGAAAATATGCTATAATGATATTTGTATAAGTTTGCCTTAAAAGTCGCTCTAATCAACAGATGAATTGGGGCGATTTTTGTAGCTGTTAGTGCATTTTTGGAAGCTTAGGTGATGATAATTGGCACAAAGAATTCCACAACAAGTAATCGATGAAGTTCGCGAACGAACGGATATTGTTGAGGTGATTGGACAATATGTTCAGTTAAAGAAGTCTGGCAAGAATTATGTGGGACTGTGTCCATTTCATGAAGAAAAGACACCGTCATTTTCAGTCGTAGAGGACAAGCAGATTTTCCATTGCTTTGGTTGCGGTAAAGGCGGAAATGTCTTTACCTTTTTGCAGGAATTGGAAGGTCTTAGCTTTCCTGAGTCTGTGAAGAAAATTGCTGACATGGAACAGATTTCGCTGGGGGTTGATATTTCAAGCGAACCAGCGAATGAAAATGCAGGACGTCAGCAGCCTTTGATTGCCCTGCATGAAAAAATACGCGACCTGTACCATCATATTTTGGTAAATACAAAGGCAGGTGAAGAGGCCTTAGCGTATCTTCATAAGCGTGGGTTAAGCGATCAGCTGATCGAAGAATTTAAAATCGGTTTTGCACCAAACCAGCGGGACTTTCTCGTACAGGTTTGTCAAAAGGATCGAGTTTTAGAAGACGTGATGGCGCGCAGTGGTTTGTTTATCCAACGAGATGATGGCCGCTTTAGTGATCGTTTTTATCAACGAGTGATGTTTCCTTTAAATGATGCGCGTGGCAAAACAATTGGTTTTTCTGGTCGTTTGTTACAGACAGCAGACTTTCCTAGAGAGGGTCAACCGAAATATTTGAATTCTCCGGAAACCGAGCTGTTTAACAAGCGTGAGGTCTTGTTTAACTTTGATAAGGCTCGTAATGAGATTCGTAAGCAAGGTGAAGCTATTCTTTTTGAAGGCTTTATGGACGTTCTGGCTGCTTGGCAGGCAGACATTAAGACGGGTTTAGCCTCTATGGGTACCAGTTTGACTGAACAGCAAATAACAGCAATTGAACGTATCACCAGCCATGTGATTGTGGCATACGATGGGGATAAGGCAGGTTTAGCTGCTACCGATCGTGCAATGGCGATTCTAGGGGCACATAGCCGCTTAAGTTTATCGGCTGTAACTATTCCTGAAAAACTGGATCCGGATGAATACTTGCGAAAGTATGGACCCGAAGAGTTGCGGAATTTGCTGCAGCATGGTCGTCAAACTCCCTTTGTTTTTCAAATGCATTACCGAAAAAAAGATGTGAACTTGGATAATGAAACCGATCGGCTCATTTATTTGAACGGGTTGGTGGAGGAACTAGTAAAGGTTCAATCGCCAGTAGAACAGGATTTGTATCTTGGTCAGCTAGCCGATGAATTTAATCTAACGAGAGATAGTCTGAAGCAACAATTGCGTCAAGCACGGCAAACCTCCCGTATGGAGCGTCGACAGCAAACACCGCAGCGCAGCAGCACAATTACTGTACCTCCTAAGGTCGCATTAACTCGACTGGAGAAGGCAGAGCGAATGTTGATTTATCGTGCGATGCATGAAGGCAACGTCCGAGAACAACTAGTGCAGCAGGAATTTCAATTTATCCATGACCGCTACCAAGAATTGTTACTCTACTTGGATAGTTATATGATGGTTCATGGGCAGTTCGTACTTGCGGACTTTTTGAACTATTTAAAAGAAGATTCGATGAAGCAGTTAGTCATCGATATCTCTGTTTTACAAATGTCAGACGATAGTAATGAACGGGAAATCTATGACTTGATGCAGGTAATTGCCCATTCTGGCATAGCTGATGAAATCAAACAACGGCAAAAAGAGCAGCTAGAAGCCAGGAAGTCGGGAAACCAGCAACGAGAACTGGAATTAACGGTTCAAATTATCGAATTGACAAAGCGCTTGAAACAAGCCTAAAGGTGAAAGGGGCATTTATTTAATGGCAGATGTAAAAAATAATAAAGAATACCAAAAAGCTTTAGCAGCACTTCTTAAGGAAAAAAAACCACTGGGACAAGTCGTATATGATGAATTAACCAATCGGTTGGCAACGCCGTTTTCTTTGAATGCTGAGGCAATGGATGCATTGATCCAAAAGGTTGAAGATGCCGGGATTAGTGTAGTAGATGAAAATGGTGAACCTTCTAAAGCTAGCTTAAAGACAAATGAAAAAGTTGCCAAACAAGCCCAAGTTGAAGATTTATCTGCCCCTACTGGTGTAAAAATCAATGACCCTGTCCGCATGTACCTAAAAGAAATTGGTCGTGTACCTTTGTTAACAGCACAAGAAGAAGTTGAATTGGCGCTGTTGATCGAGCAAGGGGATCAAGAAGCAAAACAACGCTTGGCAGAAGCTAACTTACGTTTAGTTGTCAGCATTGCCAAACGATACGTCGGACGCGGCATGCAATTTTTAGACTTAATCCAAGAAGGTAACATGGGATTAATGAAGGCTGTTGAAAAATTTGACTATCGCAAAGGATTTAAGTTCTCAACTTATGCCACTTGGTGGATTCGTCAGGCAATTACGCGAGCAATTGCCGACCAAGCAAGAACTATCCGTATTCCAGTGCATATGGTTGAAACAATTAATAAATTGATTCGGGTACAACGTCAATTATTGCAAGATTTAGGTCGGGAACCAACACCTGAGGAAATCGGAGCCGAAATGGATTTGCCAACTGAAAAAGTACGGGAAATCTTGAAAATCGCTCAAGAACCCGTTTCGTTGGAAACACCGATTGGTGAAGAGGATGACTCCCACTTAGGCGATTTCATCGAAGACCAAGAGGCAACCAGTCCGGCGGAACATGCAGCATCAGAAATGTTGAAGGAACAACTAGAAGACGTTCTGGATACGTTGACTGACCGTGAAGAAAACGTCTTACGTTTACGTTTTGGCTTAGATGACGGGCGGACACGTACGTTAGAAGAAGTCGGAAAAGTCTTCGGCGTAACGAGAGAACGAATTCGTCAGATTGAAGCAAAAGCCTTGCGCAAGCTTCGTCACCCTTCAAGATCAAAACAATTAAAAGATTTTCTAGAATAAATAGGCAGAGGTTGTGATAGAAGTGTTCAGCTCCCAGAAATAAGCCGAAAATAGTTTCTTGTAATTTTGCGATTATTTAACTTATTTCTTAAAAGAGCTGCTTCAGTTACACCGATTGTGCGGTTTTCAGTGGCTGTGACGTTTTCTGTCACAGCCACTTTTTTCTATTTTTTTATTTAAAAAAGGCTGGAAGTTATTGGAAGTATGGGAAAGATGTGGTAGATTAAGGCGTAAGATTGAGAAAAGGAGCCGATTTCAATTGCATAAATGTCCTAACTGCCGATTTGAACCTGTCGACGGATTAGAAACTTGTCCTAATTGTGGTTTTTCCTTAGTGTCAGACAATGACACTTCGCCCAAAGATAAAAATGATGAAATTGAATGGTCTGAGTTGTCTCAGATGTCAGTTGAATCTGTCCAAGAAATGTTTGCTGAGAATGAGGCAAGCACCACGGAAGAAAATGAAAAAGCCCAATCAGAAACGAATGTGGACGATACCAATCCAATTTTGGCACAATATATTCGTGAACACAGAGGAGAATACATCCCTCGAAGAGATGTAGGACCTCAGCCAGCGATCGAAAAAGAAGAAAACACAGCACCTGAGGAAGTTGAAACAACGGAATCTGAAAGTAAGAAAGAACTAGAGGAGATCGTTGAAGAAGACAAAACAACGACAGCCTTGGCAGAGGATTCTTCTCAAGAAAGCGAACCTGTTACAGCTGTTAACACTGAGATAGATCCTGAGCCAATGGGTGCGAAAGCCGAAGAGTCAGAACCTGTTTTTGAACCAGAAACGCTTGCGGCTTCATCTGAAGCAACGACTAGCTTTGTGCGTCCGCCGAAAAAGAATCGAAAAAAATGGTATATTGCTTTAGCAGCTGTTGCAGTATTAGGTGTTGGTGGCGGCTATTATTATCATAGTGAAAAAGAAGCAGAAGCCCAAAGAATTGCTGAGGTTAAGAAAGAGAATCAAGAGATCGATGCCTTGGAAGAAACGATCGAAGAATTTTACACGGATGATAGTCTAGTCTATCTTAAAGCTGAAAAAGTTGGTCAAAATACCAGCAAATTAGCAGAGGAAATTGCCAAGTACAAAGGCAGCTCCCGTTATGATGACTTAGATGCATCCTATGACCGTTTAACTGATAAAATGACCAGTATTCAGCAAGTGAATGCTTTGTTCACTAATCCAGCGATTAATGGCGAAAAGTTGGCTGATAATTTACAATTAAAAGCGGATCAGCCGGTTAATCTGACTATCAATACTAGTGATCAAAAATTCAATGAACTGCTAGATCAAGCAATCACGCAGGCCAAAGAACAATATGATAAAGTTGATGCAGCCAAAAAAGCACTCAATGAACTAATTCAAGATGGAACAGTCGTAGAAGGTGTCACACGCGATCAATACAACGCAGCCAATGATGCGGTAAATGCGGTGGTGAATCAAGAATTAGTGAAAATGCAAAAAGAAGATTTAGCAAAGGTTGATCAAACGCTAACCGAACAAGAAGAAAAAGCCGAAGAAGAACGCTTGGCAGCTCAAAAAGCTGAACAAGAGGCTGAAGAAGCACGTCGAAACTCAAACACAAATTCCGGCGGTCCTAACCAACCAATCATGGAAACTGATCCAAGCCAGACTGCTGATTTAAGTAATGCAGCATGGGGCTGGAACCCTGGTGTTAGAGAACGTGTGATTCAAACGTGTATTGACCGTGGTTACATCGTCGAAGGCGGTTATTACGTTGAGCCAGCTCGTATTGAAAATGGCGAAGGTTATTACAATTTATATGCAACGTCTAATCAAGCGTCATTAACTAAAAATATGAGTCCATCTGATTTGCCAATGTATGTTGTTACAATTAACTGTAAAACAGGTTGGTTTAGAGGAAATGGCGGAAATTAGTGAAAAAGCCGGGGAATGATTTCCCTGGCTTTATCTGTGAATAAATGCTCTACATTACAAAGAAACAAGAGGAGAACAAAAATGAACGAATTATTAGGACAAGTGTTTACTGCACTTATTATGGATGAAAATGACCAAACCTTATTTGTCCAAAAAAATGGTGTAACGTTTCGCTTAATTACCGATCAAGAATATAAAATCGGTGATGCGGTTGAAGGTTTCGCCTACATCAATCAAAAAAAAGAAGCGGTTTTCACAACAATACTGCCTAAAGTACGTATGGGCCAATATGCTTTTGGTGAAGTAACCAATGTGCGTCGTGATCTAGGCGTTTTTGTAGATATAGGTCTGCCTGACAAGGATGTCGTTGTGTCAATGGACGAAATGCCTGCTATGAAGGAATTATGGCCTAAAAAAGGCGACCGTTTGATGATCAGCCTGCGGGTGGACGAAAAAGAACGTCTGTGGGGTACGTTGGCAGATGAAACCTATATCCAGTCACTTAGTCGTAAAGGTGTTCCTGAAATGCAAAATGAAAACAAACAAGGAACAATTTATCGCTTAAAAGTAGTGGGAACCTTTTTAATCACTGACGATTTGTACTTAGGATTCATTCATCCTTCTGAACGATATAACGAGCCTAGACTAGGAGAAGTAGTTGAAGCCCGGGTGATCGGCGTGCGTCCTGATGGCGTTTTGAATATGTCGTTGAAGCCGCGAGCGCATGAAGTAATCAACGATGATGCCGCTATGGTTTTAACAATGCTGCAACGTAAGGATGATCATCGTTTGCCATTATGGGATAAATCAAGTCCTGAAGAGATTAAACAAGCCTTTGGTATCAGTAAAGGTCAGTTTAAAAGGGCGATTGGACATCTATTAAAGGAAAAATTGATTGTTCAAGAAGAGGGCGAAATTCGTTTAAAAAACTAATTGAGAATCACTTGCGAAACTTTAGCGGATAAATTATAATAATTATTATCAGATCAACGAAGAGTAATTTTCTTGTTTATAATTATTCTAATTAACCGAAGGGGGATTCCTATGAATGCAGCGTTAGCGCTACAAAAGACGAAAAAACAATTGCATGATTCTGGTTTCAAACTGACGCCTCAGCGGGAAGCCACTTTGCTGGTTTTGCTTGAGAATGAAAAGGATCATTTGTCAGCTGAGGAAATTTATTTTCTTGTCAAACGCAAAAGCCCAGAAATCGGTTTAGCGACTGTATATCGCACGCTAGAGATATTGACTGATTTGCACATTGTTGATAAAGTAAGCTTTGACGATGGGTTAGCTCGTTATGATCTGCGAAAAGAAGGTGCAGAGCATTTTCATCATCATTTGTTATGCTTGGATTGCGGAAGCATTGAAGAAATCGAAGAAGATTTGTTAGGAGATGTGGAACAAATCGTCGAATCAAGGTTTCATTTTCAAGTAAAAGACCATCGCTTAACTTTTCATGGGATTTGTCAAGCTTGCCAAGCAAAAAAAGAGCTAGAAGAGTAAACGAACCCTTCGAAAAAACAAAAATATCAAAATAAGCATACAAGTCCCTTGAAAAGATAGTGAGACAAGACTATCCAATCAAGGGACTTTTTGGTATGATAAAGCGAAAGTGGTGAAGAAATGGACGAACAAATCAAAGAATATTTACATTATTTGACAATTGAACGAGGATTGTCTGTAAATACTCGCGCAAGCTACGAGCGAGATTTGCGACAGTACTTAACTTTCCTAAATGAAAAGAACATACAAAACTGGCAGGATGTCGATCGCTATACGGTTGTAGATTTTTTGGCGATTCTTTCTAACCAAGGGAAGGCTTCCACCACCATTACCCGCATGATTTCCAGCTTGCGGCGCTTTCATCAATTCTTACGTCAAGAACGCTATACCGATCATGATCCAATGCAACACATTGAAAGCCCTAAAAAAGCCCAAAAATTACCGCAGACTTTATCACTTGCTGAAGTGGAGCGTCTGATCGCAACACCGGATACTAGTACTACTTTAGGGATTCGGGATCGAGCTATTTTAGAAGTAATGTATGCGACGGGTTTGCGAGTAAGTGAATTAATTGGCTTAAAATTAGGAGACATTCATTTGGAGATGGGACTTCTGCAGACGATTGGTAAAGGGGATAAGGAGCGTATTGTACCACTTGGGGATTACGCCATTCATTGGCTGGAACGTTACTTGTCTGAAGCACGTCCGCTTTTGACCAAAAAGAACAAGAATGAACCGCATCTTTTTGTGAACAATCACGGTAAAGGATTGTCACGCCAAGGTATCTGGAAGAATTTAAAGCAAATAGTTATAAAAGCTGGGATCACTAAAGATGTTACTCCCCACACCTTACGTCATAGCTTTGCTACGCATTTATTAGAAAACGGAGCCGATTTACGGACGGTACAGGAACTACTCGGACACGCTGATATTTCGACAACACAGATCTATACGCATATAACCAAACGCCGTATGACTGAAGTATACAAAGAATTTTTCCCAAGAGCATGATTGGAGGAAGAAAATGATTACTCATTATCGAAAAAACCAGCGAAAGATTGCAATGGGATTATTGAGCTTTCATAAGCATTTAAAAGAAGAACACCCGAAATTAAAAGAGATCGATCACTACGAGCAAGACGACCAATACGAATTGTACTGCTATTACTACGACCAAGCGGCTAACAATATTCAAGGTGTGCTGGGCATTGAGGTTTTAAACGACCACGAACTGATTCTTCATGATATCAGTTTGAATCCCTCGTTTCGAGGTGAAGGACTAGGATTTGTAATGCTGGATCAATTACAAGCACGTTACCCAGAACATCAACTAATTGGAACAAAGGCCACCGCAGCTTATATCGCTAAGTGGCATAGAAGGATAGAAAATTAATGGAACAAATCAACTTGAAGCTGGATGTATTTGAAGGACCATTGGATCTGCTTTTACATTTAATCCAGCAACTGGAATTGGATATCTATGACATTCCCATTGCCAAGGTTACGGAACAATACATGGATTTTATTCATGCGATGAAAACTCTGGAGCTTGAATTAGCTGGGGAGTATTTAGTCATGGCGGCAACCTTGATGTCGATCAAAAGTCAAATGTTGCTCCCTAAACCGGAATTAGATTATGATTACGAAGAAGAAGTAGGCGAAGACCCGCGGGAGGCCTTGGTTCAGCAGCTTTTAGAATACCGAAAATACAAATATGCGGCTTCAGTACTTTCTGAAAAGGAAGCCGAACGCAGTCTCTTTTATACGAAAGCGCCAATGGATCTATCCGATTATGAAGAAGAATTACCACCATTACCGATTGATCAATTGAATACGATTGATCTGTATTTGGCCTTGCATGATGTCTTGCAGCGCAAAAAAAATAATCAACCGATCGAAACAACGGTGAGCGGTGAAAGTATCACCATCGAGGAAAAGGTCAAACAAATTCGTAACCAGATTGATTCTTTAGGTGTTGAAGAAAGCTTGTCACTGGATAGTCTTTTTTCGCGTTTCACTAAGGATGAAATGATTACGACGTTTATGGCTTTACTAGAATTAATGAAAAACGGGGTGGCAGTCGCTAGTCAAGACGACACCTACGGACCGATCGTTATCACTAAAGGAGCATCAAAATGAATCAACTAAGTCAAATTGAGGCCTTGCTGTTTGTAGTGGGGGAGGAAGGAATCGAACTTGAGGAAATTGCCTTCACCCTAGAGTGCCCAACAGCAGATGTGTATCAGTCAATAACTGAATTACGGGAAAAATACACCAAAGATGTTACCTCTGCCTTAACTATTTTAGAGGTAGGCAACCACTTTATATTAACCACTAAAAAGACCTATGCACCTTTGCTCAAAGAATTTGCTCGGTCACCTTTGGCCAACCGCTTGAGTCAAGCGGCACTAGAAACCTTGTCGATTGTTGCTTACAAGCAGCCTATCACACGAGGGGAAATTGACGAACTTCGAGGGGTTCAGTCTAGTGGGGCTGTTCAAACCTTGGTTGCCCGCCAGCTGATCGAAGAGAAGGGGCGAGTTGAAGGACCGGGCCGAGCAATTTTATATGGAACAACGACCTATTTTATGGATTACTTTGGATTAAAAGATTTAAAGGAATTACCAGATGTTCAACAAATGGAAACCGATCTTGCGGATGACGATGAAACAATGGACTTGTTCTATGATCGCTTTAAAGAAAAGGATGAAAGTTAAATGGAAAGATTGCAAAAAGTAATAGCTCATGCCGGAATTGCCTCACGCCGAAAGGCCGAAAGCTTAATTAGTGAAGGTCGGGTCAGAGTAAACGGTGAAGTGATTGAAGAACTAGGAACTAAAGTATCAAAAAAAGATATTATTGAAGTTGATGGTGTTCCGATCTACCAAGAAGAGCCTGTCTATTACTTGTTCTACAAACCTAGGGGTGTTATTTCTGCAGTTTCAGATGATAAAAATCGTAAAGTGGTAACGGATTACTTTATCGGGATCCCTGAACGTATTTATCCTGTAGGTCGACTAGATTACGACACTTCAGGTGCACTTTTACTAACCAATGACGGTGATTTTTCTCAACGCTTATCTCATCCAAAACATCAGGTAGACAAGGTTTACGTAGCAAAGGTTAAGGGATATGCTGATAATAAAACATTGTATCCTTTAACCAAAGGTGTAATGATTGAAGGTAAAAAAACAGCACCTGCTCGTTTTGAAGTCATTTCCACTGATCGAAAAGCTGGTACAAGCATCGTTGAATTGACGATTCATGAAGGCCGTAATCACCAAGTAAAAAATATGCTGGCGGCTGTTGGATTACCTGTGCAAAAGCTAAAACGAGAACGATATGGAGATCTAACGCTTAAAGGGTTGCGTCCAGGTGAATTTCGTCGGTTAAACGCAAAAGAAGTCAACAGTTTGCGGAATATTTCCAAGTAAAAACTCATCACTTGTTTTTTGTTAGTAAACTTGTTATAGTGAAGATACAAAAAATAATAATTTTAGGTTCGTCTTCAGGGGCAGGGTGAAAATCCCGACCGGTGGTGATAGTCCACGAACTGCGCAAGCAGCCGATTCGGTGAAATTCCGAGACCGACAGTATAGTCTGGATAAAGAAGATAGGCTTATTTGGGTATGACTATATTCAAGTAACTCTATGCTTTTTCTGAAGCATGGAGTTTTTTTGCGTATAGAAGACCGCCTGGAAAGCTTTGATGAAGATGATTCCGCACAGGAGGAATTTTTTTATGAAGAACGTAAGGTTACAAAAAATGACAGCAGTAGCAGTAGCAGCCGCAATGGGATTGATTTTGCAATTTATTGCTTTACCAATTATTCCGATGTTTCCCTTTTTGAAACTGGACTTCAGTGATATTCCTGTATTAATTAACATGTTTATCTTTGGTCCTTTGGCTGGTATAGCTACCGCATTTATTCGGTCGTTACTGCATTTAGTCACAACGGGATTTTCTTTTGATAATCTAATTGGAGATACCGCTAGTTTCTTAGCCTCCAGCATGTTTACCCTACCGATCTTTTTCTTGTTTAGACAGCAAACAACTAGAAAAAAGGCAATTGGTATTGGTCTAGGAATTTTCGCTATGACAATTTTTATGAGTGTTGCCAACTACTTTGTGATTACGCCATTGTATCTAAAAGCCTTTGGATTATCCGCCGGACAGATGCTGGGAATGAGCTTAGGCAAGTATGTTTTAATTGGTATTGTTCCCTTCAATTTAATTAAAGGGATGATGGTTAGTGGTGTTTTCCTAGTTTTACACGCCAAGCTATTACCTTGGTTGAGTAAGAAAACAGTCTTATCTCATCATCATAAACCCATCTAATATCTAAATACACGCAACGACCATCCAAGGCTTATGGATGGTCGTTTTTCAGTAAATTTCCATTTTAAAGCAAACTGAAAGAAATTTCTATGCGAACTATCTCTTTTGCGTATGTTATAGTGGATCATGTAAGAGAATTGCATGCGCAAGACAGCGTCTAGCAGAGTCCTTAACTGCGGCTTGTTCTTCTTTGGGAACAAATTCCTGTAAGGCATGGGGCTCTCCAATGAAGGTTACTATCCCTTCATCGGTATAATCAAAAAAATGGGGAGCTAGAGCTTGGCAAAGCCCACAAGCAATGCAGCGCTCTGGTAAGATCTCACATTTCATAACTTTCACCTTCTAGGAGTTTTTTTATGGCATCATTTATTTTAGCGTTATTTCATACTGGACACAAGTTACGTATTTCAACCTTATATCATTTGTTAACTGGAAAACGAACGAGTTCGGTGTTACTCCACGGTTTTTTCTATCAAAACCTCTCTTTGTTTGGCTGTTTGCCAGAACTAAAAGGATCTACCTTTAAAGAGACGATCGAACGATTAATAGAAAAACGCTGGATAACTCAAGACGAGGGCTTTGGACAACTGACTGAACTGGGGAAAAAACATTTGCCGCTAAAGAGGCATGCACAGCTTAACGCTTTAAATGGCTTGCGCTACGGTCGCGAACGTCAACGAATGTGGCAGTTGACACTATTAGCTACTCAAGTAATCAGCTACTTAACTTATCAGGATAAAGAGTACGTACCTTTGGATTCACGACCTTTTTTCTTATACCAAACTAAAACATGGTTGCGGCAATCGAATCAATCGATTTTAACCGAGTTCCCTCAAGAACTAGCGCATGTTTTAGCGACACTAACAAAGGATCAGGCGAATTTTTTGGCAAATCAATTTAGCGGTAAAGAACAATTAGGCAAAGTCCCTTTTCAGCTTTTACCGACAGAATGGCAAGAAATGCCTTGGGGAGGCCTGTTTTATCAAAATGCGTTAGATGCTTTCATCCAACAGGCGCAGCTACAACCGAATTTTCGGCGGTTATTAGCACGTTTTGATCAATTAAATTATAATCAAAGCATGATTAAGACCCGGCAGTTATATCTAGAAGGGCATTCAGTTGAAGAAATCGGTCAGCTACGTAAGCTGAAGCCTGGTACACTAAATGATCATTTTATTGAGTGGGCGCTATTGGATGAAACGTTTCCTTTTGAACAATTTGAGTTGCTAACACCTGCAAACGAGGAGGAAATGCTGGCTTGGACGTATCAAGCGTTCTCTCAAACACCTTACCTAAATTTTCGTCTTTCACAAATATTCTTTTTGAAGGAGCTGTATTCGTGAACTTAGAGCAATTAATGACCGCACGGTTCGGGTATCAAACGTTTCGTCCTGGACAAAAAGAGATTATTGAGACTTTACTAGCTAGTGAGTCAGTCCTTGGGATGTTGCCAACTGGCACAGGGAAATCTCTTTGCTACCAATTGACTGGTTATTTATTAGAAGGAACAGTAGTGATTATTTCTCCTTTAATTTCCCTGATGGAAGATCAGGTGACGCAACTACAGCAATTAGGGGAAAGCAGGACCGTTGCATTAAATAGTTTACTCTCGATGCCTGAAAAACAATATGTATTGAACAATCTTGCTAGCTACAAATTTGTCTTTATGAGTCCCGAAATGTTTCTAACTGAAAAAGCGCAACAAGCTCTGATGAAATTAAAACTCGCCTTTATTGTTGTTGATGAAGCTCACTGCGTTTCGCAATGGGGAGTTGATTTTCGGCCAGAATATTTAAAACTCAGTACAGGCATTCGCACATTAAATCAGCCGTTGATCTTAGCCTTAACAGCAACGGCAACACCAGAAGTACGTCGAGACATTCAAAGCTTGTTGTTTGATGGGTCAGTTAAGGAAGTTGTGTATTCTGTCGATCGTCCGAATGTAAGCTTATTTGTTAAAATCGGTGATAAACAAGAATATTTACCTAAGCTAGTCTCACAGCTAGCCGGCGCAGGGATCATTTATTGTGCTACTCGCAAACATGTAGAGCAAGTTTACGAGTTGTTACGTCAGCAAGAGGACATTGCTTATTATCACGGAGGATTGACTGGACAAGAGCGACGAATGTTGCAGCAACAGTTTATCGCTGGAGAATTACGATTACTTGTGGCGACGAATGCTTTCGGGATGGGGGTCAATAAAAAAAATATCCGATTTGTTGTTCATTATGATTTACCCTCTTCACCAGAAGACTATCTGCAAGAAATCGGTCGAGCTGGCCGAGATGGTGCACCAAGTCAAGCGATCTTGCTTTATGATGAGGGAGATGAGTATATTCATCAATTTCTACACCAACAAAGTATTGACAGTCGGCATCTATTTGAGTTAAAAAAACAAACCACCGATTTAGTGTTAGAGGATCCGTTGATTCAAAAATGGGAAGAGCTGTTTCCAGGTGAAGAAGCGGAATTAATAAAAATGTTGGAGCAGCGTGAAGAAATTCGTAAAACACAGTTACGAGAAATGCTTGCCTATATTTATTTAACAAGTTGCCGCCGTGAGTATCTGATCAATTACTTCGGTCAAACGTTAGAAAACACGCCTGAAGGTTGCTGTGACAACGATAACGCAGAATTAAAAAGAGCTAAAATAACCGAGAAATCAGCGTCAGTCACGGAAGACTGGACAATCGTTTTACTAAAATTATTTAAAAAAACAACGAAAGATTGAATTTGTCTGTCACTTTTTCTGAGGAGCTATGGTATAATACTTGACGACAGCAATTAGGAGGTAAGATATAGTGAGTAGAAGAGATCGCGACAAAGAAACAAATAACGAGCCTTGGGATCAAAATATTTATGAAACAGAAGAGGAAGAAAATGCATCACGCCAAACTCGCCAGCAGCAAAACAAAGGTGGAAATACACGTTTCTTGACAATTTTAGTTGTTTTACTATTATTGTTAATCTCTATTCCAGCAGGTGCCTATTTCTGGATAACTCGTGATACGGGTGAACCGGCGGCCTCTCCTGAAAGTACGACACAAGTGTCTACTTCTTCATCAATAGTAGAGTCTACCGAGTCAAGCACGGAAGAATCTTCAAGTACAATTGAAAGTTCTGATGATACGGCTGCACAGCAACAAGCTGCTCTAGAAGAGCAACAACGACAAGCAGCACAGCAACAAGCTGCTCTAGAAGCACAGCAACAGCAGCAGGCAGCACAACAACAAGCACAACAGCAACAGCAGCAACAACAAACGCCAGCTGGTCCAACTACAACTGTAGAAGCTGGCGAGGGATTGCAGCAAATTGCTAATCGGACAGGCGTACCTGTAGAAACAATCGCTGAATTAAATGGCATCACTATTACAGGTGATACGTTCTATCCAGCTATTAACCCAGGCCAACAATTACGCATTCAATAAGCGTGTGAAATCAGCCGTAATCACTTGATTACGGCTGATTTTTTGAGAAATAAACGAGGCATAAGCTTTGCACAATCGAAGAGCTGCGGACAGTAATGCTAACGATGTATGGCATCACAAAATAGTTTTGTTGCTGGGCATTCTAAAGCGCAAGTAAGTTTTCGAAGTCTCTCTTAGAAAGGAAGAATTTTGTGGAAAAAATCGCAATTGCGATCGATGGTCCGGCCTCTTCCGGAAAAAGTACGGTTGCTAAATTACTAGCCAAAGATTTTCAATTTATTTATGTAGATACAGGCGCAATGTATCGTGCCGTTACTTATTTGGCTATTCAACATCAGGTAGCATTCGATCAGGAGGAAGAATTAGTTGAATTAATTAAAAACTATCCGATCTCTTTTAAACAAACGGTTGATGGACAACTAGTTTTCGTCAATGACCAAAACGTGACCGAAGAAATCCGTCAAACAGATGTTACTGCAGCGGTATCTGAGGTTTCAGCCCATAGAGAAGTTCGTGAACAATTAGTTCGCATTCAACAAGAACTTGCAAAACAAGGTGGAATTGTTATGGATGGTCGTGATATAGGGACGACTGTTTTACCTGATGCAGAAGTGAAGATTTTCTTAGTTGCCAGTGTAGATGAGCGTGCTCAGCGCCGCTATAAGGAAAATCTTGAAAAAGGCAGGGAATCTGACCTTGAAACGATTAAAGAAGCAATTGCGCAACGAGATTATTTAGATTCTCATCGGGAAGTTTCGCCATTGGTTCAAGCAATTGACGCAGTCAAAATTGACACTACGGGGATGACTATCAAACAAGTAGTTGCGAAGATTCAACAAGTAATTCAAGAAAAAGGTTACGAAATTAGTTAGAAAAAGTTGAAAAAAAGAGGTTTTCGGACTCTTTTTTAGAAAAAGGAAAGAAATCGCTTTATTTTTTATGTGGATTATTCTAAAATAGAGAATGTAGTCTATTTACGTATGAATTGTTGGTTAGGAGGACAAACGTCATGACAGAATTTGAACAGAACCAAGTGGACAACGAAAATGTTTCTATGGAAGCAGCAATGGAAAGTGTCCAAGAAGTAAAAGTCGGCGATATCGTCAGAGGTGAGGTACTTGCCCTAGAAGACAAGCAAGTTATCATCGGTATTGAAGGCGCAGGGGTAGAAGGTGTTGTTCCTGCAAAAGAACTTTCCACTTTACCTGTCGAGGATATTAGTGAAGAAGTGAAGGTCGGCGATGTCCTTGATTTAGTTGTTATCTCGTCTATCGGGAAAGACAAAGAAAATGGGAGTTATTTACTTTCTAAACGCCGCTTAGATGCGAAAAAAGTTTGGGAAGATATCGAAAAAGATTACGAAGCCGGCAAAATCATTGAAGCACCTGTTACAAGCAGCGTCAAAGGTGGTTTGGTAGTCGATGTTGGTGTACGGGGATTTGTTCCGGCATCAATGATTGATGATCATTTTGTTGATGATTTTTCAGAATATGTCAATAAAACATTGGCTTTCAAAATCATCGAAATCGAACCTTCTGAGAATCGTTTGATCCTTTCACATAAAGCGGTCGTAGAAGCTGAGAAGAATGAGAAGAAAAAAGAAGTCTTGGCTGGCTTGCACGAAGGTGATGTCATCACTGGAAAAGTGGCCCGTTTAACAGACTTTGGTGCGTTTATCGACCTTGGCGGCATTGATGGTCTAGTACACGTTTCTGAAATTTCTCACAGCCACGTTGGCAAACCATCGGATGTTTTAACCGTTGGTCAAGAAGTGGATGTACAAGTATTATCCGTTGATCCAGACAAAGAACGGATTTCACTTTCGATTAAGGCGAACCTGCCTGGACCATGGAGCGGTATCGAAGAAAAAGCTGCTGCTGGAACCGTCTTAGAAGGAACCGTGAAACGTTTGACCAGCTTCGGTGCCTTTGTAGAAATCTTCCCAGGGGTTGAAGGATTGGTTCATATTTCACAAATTTCCCACAAACACATTGCCACACCGCATGAAGTTTTACATGAAGGCGACAAAGTGGAAGTGAAAGTATTAGAAGTTCATCCAGACGATCATCGAGTGGCTTTATCCATTAAAGCGCTAGAAGAAAAACCGGAAGAAGAAAAAGTTGAAGTAGCAGATACTTCTTACGAAATGCCGGAAGAAAGTACTGGATTTACAATGGGAGATATTTTAGGCGATGCCTTAAGCGATAACTCTGACGAAGATTCTAACGAATAAAAAAGCGAGACGTACAATTTTGTGCGTCTTTTTGTATGAAAACAAATAGACGATACCCAACTACTATTTTGCTGCATCAACGGTGGGTGAACACTAAGCGGAATTTATAAAATGCTTTAAAATTACCAATAATCGGTAGTTTCTTAGAGTACAGTGATTCTAGGTAATTTATCAAATTTTACTCTCAGAGCACAAAAGTGAGGTGATTTCACAGATCCTTTGCTGTAAAAAGGCTAATTTCATTGATTTTTAAACTCCCTTCTCTTGCAAGAGGGGAGTTCTTTCGTTAAACTAAGGAGAATTGCCAGTTCTACTTCACGAAATGAATTAGTAGAATGGGTATACGCACAAGAGTAAAGTAAATTTGATAGAATTTAAAAACCCTTTAGACAAGTGAGTATCGCAAAGAGTAAGTGAAATGGCATTCATGTGAAACCTTTTTCACAATAAACTATAACTATATAAGGAGTACAAACATGTCAAATCCAACTATTGCTATTGTTGGTCGTCCCAATGTCGGTAAATCAACGATATTTAATCGGATCGCTGGTGAGCGAATTTCGATCGTTGAAGATACACCTGGTGTAACCCGTGACCGGATTTATGCTAAAGGTGAATGGTTAAGCCACGAGTTTTCCGTCATTGACACTGGTGGAATCGATATCGTCGACGAACCATTTATGGAACAGATCAAACAACAAGCACAAATTGCTATTGATGAAGCAGATGTCATCATTTTAATTACCAGCGGTCGCGAAGGAGTGACTGATGCGGATGAAGCAGTTGCCAAAATTTTATACCGCAGTAAAAAACCAGTTATTTTAGCTGTTAACAAAGTCGACAATCCAGAAATGCGCAGTGAAATTTATGAGTTCTATTCTTTAGGACTAGGAGAACCTTTCCCAGTATCCGGAAGCCACGGGTTAGGTTTAGGGGATGTCTTAGATGAGGCTGTCAAGCATTTTCCAGATGAAGCAGAAATGGAAGAAGACGACTCCATTAAATTCAGTTTGATTGGTCGCCCAAATGTTGGGAAATCTTCTTTAATCAATGCGATCTTGGGTGAAGATCGGGTAATTGTTTCTGAAATCGAAGGAACTACTCGGGATGCTATTGATACTCAATTTGTTGGTGATTCTGGTCAAGAATTTACAATGATTGATACTGCTGGGATGCGTAAGCGAGGCAAGGTATACGAAAATACTGAAAAATACAGCGTAATGCGGGCAATGCGAGCGATTGACCGCTCAGACGTCGTATTAGTCGTTTTAAACGGTGAAGAGGGTATACGTGAGCAAGACAAGCGAATCGCAGGTTATGCACATGAAGCAGGACGTGGAATCATCATTGTAGTCAACAAATGGGACTTGGTTGAAAAAGATACCCACACCATGAAAAAATTCGAAGAAGAAATTCGTGACGAATTTGCTTATTTAGATTATGCACCAATTGTCTTCGTTTCTGCGATGACAAAACAACGCTTAAACAAACTGCCTGAGATGATCGAAGAAGTCAGCATGAATCAAAACCTACGTGTGCCATCAGCAGTTCTAAACGATGTTATTATGGATGCTGTCGCTATTAACCCGACACCAACGGATAAAGGCAAACGGTTGAAGATTTTTTATGCGACACAAGTAGCGGTTAAACCACCAACATTTGTTGTCTTTGTAAATGAAGAAGAATTGATGCATTTCTCTTATGCACGATTCTTGGAAAATCAAGTTCGAAAAGCCTTTGGATTTGAAGGAACACCCATCAAAATCTTGCCACGACGCCGAAAATAATGCATTTTACCATACTTTTTTTTCTCTGACAATTATTTTTCTTTTTCAGCGAGAAAAGGATGAATTTTGTGTCATAAATTGCTAAAAACCTTGCTATCACAGGGTTCATATGCTATCGTTATAAAAGAATATTGACCAAATCAATATTTCGACATTAGCAGCTGGACCACTCAGCTGTTACACTAATGATGTATCCACATCAGACTCATTTCTCAGGAGGTGAATTCATTCATGGCAAACAAAGCGGAATTGATCGAAAAAGTTGCAACTGCTACAGACTTAACTAAAAAAGACGCAACCGCTGCTGTTGAAGCTGTCTTTGCAACAATCCAAGACGCATTAGCAGAAGGCGAAAAAGTTCAATTGATCGGTTTTGGTAACTTTGAAGTTCGTGAACGTGCGGCTCGTAAAGGACGCAACCCACAAACTGGTGAAGAGATCGAAATCCCAGCAAGCAAAGTACCTGCATTTAAACCAGGTAAAGCATTAAAAGACGCTGTCAAATAATGGCAGGTTGGAGAATCCTTGTTAAGCAAGGATTCTTTTTTTGAAAGAAAGAACCTGATTAGTAAAGCAAACTGCTTTACTAATCAGGTTCTTTCTAATTTCTATATTCGTAGTAACATCAAATCAAACTATTTTTTTTCCTGTAAAAAGTACCAAACTATACATAACAATAAAGTCGACAGTACAAAGCCAATTATATAGTACACTAAATAATGATCAGGTTCCCAATGATGATAATTAAAAATTTTAAGGGTGAAAAAAGCAACAGGTAACAATAAAATTGCAATAATCGCTTTTTTTCTAGTCATGTGTCCAGAGAATGATAGTGTGATTACACAAAAGAATAAAAAGGGTATCCAAAATATCAATTTACTCAACCAGATCATAATAAGCGAATTCCTTTCGATTTATAACACCAAAATTATATCAAAATATTTACAAATAATTATGAGAAATAAAAAACAAAACGGATACAATCTAATTAGCAAAATATATGATAGCTTTTTTAAGATTTTAGTATCTATCAACATGGTTTTGGTTGTTATTAAAGAAAAGGTTCATCTAGTGATAAAACTACAAATTTCTTGAGTTATGTGAGTAATATAGATCGGCCGAAACTTTTCAAGACAAAGTAAGCAGAGTCAATAAGCAGTAATAATTCTAAAACACAAGTGGTTAAAATAAGTGTATCTTTTCTAGAATGTTTATATAAAATGAAATATAATGATAATGAGACTTTAAAGGTGGTGATAAGGCAAATGGACTTTAATTACCAACAGGATAATGCACAAACTCAAGTAATATATGGTGAAACGGTGGCATCAATGATGCGAGAAAAGAATTTAGCGAATCATCAGATAATCATTTGCGGCAACCAACGTTATTATGATTTATATGCTGATAAGTTGGCACAATTTATCCCGAAATCTAGCAATCATGACTGGTTTATTACGACCAATAATCACTATTGCAATGACATAAATCATTTTGAGGACTTTATCTTTTTCTTGCGGCGTTTTTCTCAACATGAGAATTTTTTATTCATTGGCATCGGCAATGAAGGGGTTATGGAATTAACAGCATTTTCGCACCATGTATCTAATTTGACTGCAGATTTATGGCTGCTGCCGGTTTCTATTCGCGCATTCGCACAAAGTCTTACTTTTCAACGTCAAATTGTCTTAGCTGAAACCATTCAACCAGTAATGGAAATTGTCGAGTCACCTGACAAGATTTTGTTTGATCACACAATGGCTGATCAGCAATCAGACGGAAAGATGGTTGATCTGTTGAGTTTACTACGCTGCGGGATAGTTAGTGATCATTCATTTTTGCAACAACTGTACAGCAATTATCCTACTCGTCAACTTTTAATGCAGCGATCATTTTCAGCTTTTATTGAGCCTATGCTCATGCACTATCAGGAAAACGGTAAAGCAATCAAACAATTCGGTAAAAGTTTCGAATTGGCCTTCTTTCAGACTGAAAATGGGCACTTATTGTCTAACAGCATGAGAAGTATGTTTGGGTTATTGCTAGAGCTTTGCTGGAATGTTTGTGTAAGAGGTTTACATTTCAATTTTAAAAATTTTGTGATATGGTTGGGACAATTAGGCTATCCACTAAACTTGCCTGAACCAATTTCATTGGGTGATTACGGCCAGCAGGTTATTGCTTTAACCAAAGAGAGACCGCTTGTTGCCTTAGAGTCAGTCGGCAAGATAGGAGAACCGTTTGTTCCAACTCAAAAGGAACTTATTCAAACATTTGAAGAATACCAAAAAATTATCGAAGAAATTAGAGGGACATAAATGGTAAGTTATAGTGAAAAGATGCTAGCAGCTTTAGAAGCTGAGGATTTAACGGAAGCAAATTTATTATTCGAGCAGGCATTGAAAGAAGATGAGCCAGAAATGCTGGCGAGTTTGGCAGAAGAGCTTCAAGGTTTGGGCTTTTTAGAGGAAGCAAAACGAGTTTATAACAAGCTCATTGTTGATTTTCCTGAAGAGGATGTTTTTTATCTGTACTTGGCTGAAATGGCGATTGAAGATGATGAAATCGATCAGGCCTTTGAATATTTAGAAAAAATAGGACCGAAAAGTGAAAACTATGTCCAAAGTTTACTAATCACAGCTGATTTATATCAGGTACTGGGTATCCCAGAGGTCAGCGAAGCAAAATTGCTGCAGGCTAAAAATGCAGCTCCGGAAGAGTCTTTGATTATTTTCGCTTTAGCTGAGCTCCATTTTTCCAATAATCAATTAGGCGAAGCGATTGATGAGTATGCTCAATTGCAAAAGCAGGGAGTCGAAGAAGTAGTTGCTGTTTCTATCAATGAGCGTCTAGGGACGGCCTATAGCCTTTTAGGCGGTTTTGAAGAAGCGCTGCCGTTTTTAGAGCAAGCGTTAAAAGAAGATCGAACAGTGGATCGTCTCTTCCAAATAGGTTTCACCTATTACCAACTCCACGATTATCAAAGAGCACTGATCTATCTACAGGAAGTCATTGCGTTAGAACCGACCTACCAAAGCGCCTATTATTATTTAGCAGACTCTATGAGGGAAGAAGAGTTATTAGAAGAAGCCTTTGAAACAGCTGAACAAGGGATTAAAGAGAACCCTTTCCAAGTTGATTTGTTGCATCTAGCTTCTGAGATCGTCTACCGTTTGAAAGATAGTAAGAAAGCAGAAGAATTATTACTGCAGGCATTGGAGCTAGGGGAGAAGACAGATGAAACGCTATTAACCTTGAGTAATCTGTACTTAAACGAGGACGAACCAGAAAAAGCCATTGTAATGGTTGAAAGAATGGATGAACAAGATAATCCATATGCAGAATGGAACTTAGGCCAGGCATATAATGAAATAGAAGAATTTGCTCAAGCAAAACAACATTACCAACAAGCGTATGCCCAACTCTCTCATGAACCAGAATTTTTGAAAGAATATGGGATTTTCTTGCGAGAAGATGGCTTAGTGGAGCAGGCTAAGCAAGTATTATCGGCCTATTTACAAATAGAACCAGGAGATTTAGAAGTCGTGTCATTATTGGAGGATTTACTTTAAAGGGGTGGTTAGATGATTGATGTAGCTGAAAAAAGAGAATTCCTTGTTTGGTTAATCAACAACGTTTCTTTTCGACGTCGTGAAGTTATCTGGATTCTGAACTATTTAATTAATCACGAAGCGATTTTAAAAAATGTTCACATCGTTGAAAATGCTAACCATACCAAGCGTGGGCTAGTTATCCGAGATATTACTCAGGAAGATGAACCTATGACGTTGACTGTTCATGAACAGTCTTTTGCCAACAGTGACCAAATTTTTCACGAAATTCGTTTACACTGGCAACAGCCGTTGTATTTAGAATGTATATTTCCTAATTCTTGGCACAATGAGCAGTATTTATCAGTATTAGAAGATAATCCAGCAGCTTCTTGGAATGACACAATCAGCGAAGAGATTATCAAGGAGGTAGAAGAACACATTGCCTGGGAAGAAAAAGAGGCAATGTTGAAATTGCTGAATCGCCAAATCAATCTAGCCTTGGAAAACGGCGATAAAGAAGCCTTTTTAGAGTTATCTGATGAAATTAATCGTTTAAAGCTAGTAATTTGTGAAGATGGATTAACGAAATAAAGAGGTTTTGACAGGTGTGTTCGGTTTATTTCCTAAAGAGCTGCTTCAGCTAAACCGATTATGCGGATTTTTAGTGGCTGTGACGTTTTATGTCACAGCCACTTTTTTAATTGCATTTGATTGGTTTGAAAAGGGGCATCACTAACAAGTGAACATCACCCCTTTTTCAAGAAAAATTTCCTTCGCTGTGGTTTTAAGTAAGTAAAACCTTCCCCTGCTACATCATGAACGTTGATTATTGAAATGAAAGCATGTTCGTCTACAGTATGAATGATTTTTTTGACCTCATTTAACTCCTGCTGTGAGACAATAATATAAACGATCTTTTTCATTTCAGAAGAAAAACCGCCTTCTCCGTGAAAATAAGTGACACCTCGTTCTAAATGCTCCATCAACATTGCTGCGATTGCTTCACTATGAGTAGAGATAATCATCACGCCTTTGGCCGCATAACCACCAGAAGCGAGAACATCTACTACTTTACTAAAGACAAAAGAAACGATCAGTGTATACATCATGCGCTTTAGATCAAGATAACTCAAGGAAAGCAATAAAACAATGGCATCAAAAATAAGCAGCGACTTTCCCATAGTAAAACCAATTTTCTGTTCTAGAATGCGCGCAATAACATCTGCACCACCTGTAGTTCCACCATAACGATAGACTAGCCCGCTGCCAAATCCAGCAAACAATCCTGCTAGTATTGAAACGATAAAGAGATCATGATCAAGGTTGATAGAAAAAGGGACTCTTTGCCAAATCCACAAGAAAACAGACAGACTGACAGTACCCAAAATTGTATAATAAAATGATCGTTTCCCCAAAATTCTTCCACCAATCAAAATCAGCGGAATATTAATAATCAAAGTTGTATAGGCTGGATCAATACCAAAAAGCGCACGGATAATCAGAGTAATCCCAGTTACTCCACCTTCTGCCAAATGATTGGCAATATTTAAATAAACTAGGCCAAATGCATAAATAGCAGTTCCAAAAACAATAAAAAAAATCTCCTTTGCACGTGTTGCAGTCGTTGTTTTCATAAGTACCTCCTTGGATGACATTCCTTATTCAACATATCATGAAAGATAAATTGTTACAACAAGTTGATAGGAAACAAAGGGCTTTTTTGTTAAGATAGAATGGAGGTGGTCTGATGGAAGAAAAAACACTAGCAGCGATGCAAAAAGAAGTCGATGCATATATTCAACAATTTAAGGCAGGTTATTTTTCACCGTTGGCTCAAATGGCTCGCTTAACCGAAGAAGTCGGCGAGCTTGCCCGTGAAGTCAACCATCATTATGGAGAAAAAACTAAAAAGGCTGAAGAGGAACCAAAAACAGTAGCCGAAGAGCTGGGAGATGTTTTATTTGTCACCCTGATTATGGCTAACTCAATGGATATTGACCTGACACAGGTTTTTAATCAAAATATGGAAAAATTTAATCAACGCGATCGTTTTCGCTTTGAACGCAAAGATGGTAAAGGGGCAGGAGAAGAATGAAGCTAGAGGCACTACCGATTGAATTTCAAGGAGCGATGCCTGTTTTACGTGATTTGCAAGCCGCTGGCTATGAAGCTTATTATGTTGGAGGTAGTGTTCGTGATATTTTACTGAACAAACCGATTCATGATGTGGATATTGCTACCAGTGCTTTTCCAGCAGAAATCAAGCAGCTATTTCGTCGAACAATCGATATTGGTATTCAACACGGGACTGTGATGGTAATAACCGATGATGCTACTTACGAAGTAACAACCTTTCGGACCGAATCCACGTATCAGGATTTTCGTCGACCGGATCATGTCGAATTTGTACGTTCTTTAAAAGAAGATTTAAAACGTCGAGATTTTACAATTAATGCATTAGCAGTAGGGATTGATGGAGAGGTCATTGATTTATTTGATGGTCTTAGCGACTTGCGGGCTAGAAAGCTGCGTGCAGTGGGGAATCCTTATGAACGATTCCACGAAGACGCTCTACGCATGATGCGGGGACTACGTTTCATTAGTCAACTAGGTTTTACCCTAGATCCTGAAACTTTTGAAGCGATTCGTGAATATCATTCGTTGCTAGCTAAAATATCTGTGGAACGAGTAAATGTCGAATTTGTAAAGCTGTTAATGGGTTCTTCTCGCCAAGCAGGGGTTAAAACCTTTGTCGAGTCTGAATGCTACGTTTATTGCCCTGGTTTAAGTGAGTACGGAGAAGCATTATTGCGATTTGCAGATTTGATCGGTCCAGCAATTCCGACTGAACGTCAAGCGTGGACCCTTTTGATCACTATGCTGGGCCTTAAACTAGAACAAATCAGACCCTTTATGAAGGAATGGAAATGTTCGAATCAATTGATTAAAGATGTCAGTCAAATGGTTCCAGCACTTGCATTGCGACGTACGAAAGATTGGGACAACTGGCAATTGTATCAATTAGGCAGAGAATTGGCAGTGTCTGTAGAATACCTGATAATTTATTTTGGTCAAAAGCCGAATCAAGCAAAAATTCGATTGATGTACCAAAATTTACCAATCCATAATTTGCAAGAGCTGGCTATCAAAGGTAATGATCTAATTCAGCGATTTGATTATCCTAAAGGTCCCTGGATTAACGCTGTTCTGCGTGCGTTGGAAAAAGCTGTAATTGAAAAGGAGCTAGAGAACAATCAGGAGATACTGTTAAAATTTGCTCTCAAATTTATGGAGGAGAAGTACTATGACTAAGTTAACAAAAAAGTACCAAATTACACCGGCAGCGACTGCTGTGAATGTTGGTTCAGGGGATTTGGAGGTGCTTTCGACTCCAGCATTACTGGCAATGATGGAGAATTGTGCCAAAGAAACACTCCAACAGCAGCTAACCTCGGCACAAACCAGTGTGGGCTTTTCAGTTGAACTGAAACATTTTGCTCCGTCTCCGGTTGGAGTTGAAATAGTGATAACAGCTAAAATTATCAATCAAGAAAAGCAAAAAGTTGAGTTTCTAATAGAAGCTTATGAAAAGGATAACCTGATTGGTAAAGCTTCACATACCCGAGCAGTTGTTAATAATGAACAATTCATGAGAAAAATGAAAGTAAATCACAATTTGTGACCGTTTGCGGATATATATGTTAGAATTAGATTATATTAATTATTGTTAGGAGAATGACTATGGCTAGAGAAATGACCGCACTAAAATTTTACTTCCGTAATGGAGAAACTTGGACGATTGAGCGTCGATATATTGGAGACCTTTGGATCAAACAAATTACTACTAGTTTTGGACGAATCAACGGTAGCGAATTTGTAGAAATTCATCCATGTGCCGGCTTTAAGATTGAGATTTATCAAGAAGGTGACCACGTGCAAACTGCCGATATTAACTTAGGTGGATTGGAAATGGGCATGTTTGATCGGGCTAAAAAGTTTGAAGATATCGAACGGATGGAGATCATCTATCGCAGCGGGCACCCCGATTCTGTTTACTTCCCTTATAAAGATAAAGACACGGAAGGATTGGATAATGTTTACCAATCAACTAAAGAATCAGAAAAAACGAAAAGTCTATATATCGTTATCGATCCTGAAAAAACGGTCGAAGATGTATACGGCGATCGCTTCTAAAATGACTAAAGCTAAGTGGTTAAAACCATTTAGCTTTTTTTATAGTTCAGAAAACAGATGCTTTTTATATGTATATAAAGACTATTGTAGCAATATAACAGGTATCCGAATATATAAATGATAATCTAAGGTGGGGCGAGCTTGCAAAGTTTTCTACTGAGTGACAAAGAAAGACGAATAAATGTGTGAAAGAAATCAGAAGCATTCCTTTGCAGCGCTTTTTTTGTTACAATAGCCAAAGAGAAAAATTGAGGATGATTCGGATGAAAGAAATAAAAGTAACCGATTTATATAAAACATTTGGTGACAAAACCTTGTTTGACCGTATTTCTTTTCTGATCCATGAAAAAGATCGGATTGGTTTAATTGGCGTAAACGGCACTGGAAAAAGTAGTCTGTTAAATATTTTAGCCGGACTTGACAGTGGTGAGGGGGATATATCAGCAGTCGAAAAGGCAAGTGATTACCGCATTAGTTTGTTAGCTCAAGAACAGACTTTCGATCCAGATATGACTGTTTTGGATGCGGTATTTATGGGGGATAATCCTCTAATGCAGACAGTCCGTGCTTATGAGCAAGCATTGCTGAAGCTAAACGAAAATACTTTGGACAGTACGCTGCAGGAGCGCTTTGCTAAGGCTGAAGAAGCGATGAATGAACATAATGCTTGGAACGCTGACAGCGAAGCTAAGGCGATTTTAAACAAGTTAGGAATCGATACGCTTGAAAAACAAATTAAAGAATTATCTGGGGGACAAATTAAGCGAGTTGGACTTGCCCAAGTGCTAATTGACGCACCAGATTTGTTACTGTTGGATGAACCGACCAACCACCTAGATTATGAAGCCATCCAATGGCTAGAAAATTATTTGAGAAATTATCAAGGCGCATTGCTGATGGTTACCCATGATCGCTATTTCTTAGATCGCGTAGCTAATCGGATTTTCGAGCTTTCGTTTGGCAAACTTTATGAGTACCAAGGAAATTACGAAGCTTATGTAATGGAAAAAGCAGAAAGAGACCGCGTGGCTCAGGAACAAGAAGGCAAACGAACCCAGCTATATAAACAGGAGCTAGCTTGGATGCGTGCTGGAGCTAAGGCCCGTACAACTAAGCAGCAGGCGCGGATTCATCGTTTTGAAGATTTGAAAGAAAATCTACATCAAGTAAAAACAGATGGTCAGGTAGAAATGAATATTGCTACGACACGATTGGGTAAAAAAGTATTGGAATTAAAGAATGCCTCATATCAAATCGAAGGCAAACAACTGCTGGATCATTTTGACCTGTTGATTCAAGCCCGAGAACGCTTAGGAATTACTGGTAAAAACGGAGCAGGTAAGTCAACGCTATTGAACATTTTAGCCGGACGAATTACGTTGGATAGCGGTATTTTAGAAGTCGGTGAGACTGTGCGTTTGGCCTATTATACCCAACGCAATGAAGAGATGAAGCCTGATCAGCGTATGATTGCTTATTTGCAAGAAGCTGCTGAAGAAGTAAAACAACGCGATGGTAGTCAAATTGGTGTAGCCGAATTATTAGAACGCTTTTTATTTCCGCGATTTATGCATGGTACAGTTATCGGAAAGTTGTCCGGTGGTGAGAAACGCCGGCTGTATCTTTTGAAATTATTGATTCAACAGCCTAATGTGTTGCTTTTAGATGAGCCAACGAATGATTTAGATATTGCTACTTTAACTGTATTAGAGGATTATCTGCTTGATTTTCCTGGCGCTGTTATCACAGTATCTCACGATCGCTATTTCTTAGATAAAGTGGCAGAAAAGCTGTTGATTTTCCAAGGTAATGCTGTGATTGACAGTTATTTTGGCTCGATCATTGACTATCTAGAAAAACAAACACAACAGACTAAAGAAGAAAAAGCAGTAAAGATACCAGTTTCCACTCAGGAAAAACCGAAGAAAAAGAAATTATCTTATCATGAGAAAAAAGAATGGGAAACCATTGAAGATAACATTGGCGAACTAGAGCAAAAAATTGCTGATCTTACAGAAGCGATGAACCATCAAGGGGATGACTTTACGAAGCTACAGGAATTACAGCAAGGTATTAGTAATGCTGAACAGGAACTAGAAGAGAAAATGGCACGTTGGGAATACTTAAGTGAAATTATGGAGGAACAATAATATGGAACAAGCTTATTTGGATTTAGGTAGAAAATTGCTAACAGAAGGCCACCAAAAAGGCGATCGTACTGGTACTGGAACCAAAAGCTTATTTGGCTATCAGATGCGCTTTAATTTGCGCGAAGGCTTTCCATTACTGACTACTAAAAGAGTCCCTTTTGGCTTGATCAAGAGCGAACTTCTTTGGTTCATTAAAGGTGATACCAACATTCGCTATCTTTTGCAGCACAACAATCATATCTGGGATGAATGGGCTTTTGAACGGTATATTCAATCTGAAGACTACAAAGGACCGGATATGACTGATTTTGGTCGGCGCGCATTGCAAGATGAGGACTTTAATCAACAATACAAAAAGGAACTTAAAGCCTTTTGTGAGAAAATTGTTGAAGATGAAGCTTTTGCTGAAGAGTATGGGGATTTAGGAAATATCTATGGCTCTCAATGGCGTCATTGGGAAACCAAGGATGGCGGTTTTATCGACCAATTAGGAGATGTGATTGAAATGATCAAAACCAACCCTAATTCACGTCGCTTAATTATTTCGGCTTGGAATCCTGAAGATGTACCCTCAATGGCATTACCTCCATGTCACACGATGTTCCAGTTTTATGTTAATGACGGAAAACTAAGCTGCCAGTTGTATCAACGTAGTGCTGATGTGTTTTTGGGCGTACCATTTAATATTGCCAGCTATGCCTTGTTGACGCATTTAATCGCTCATGAGACGAATTTAGAAGTTGGAGATTTCGTGCATACGTTAGGAGATGCTCATCTGTATTCCAATCATGAAGAACAAATGACTGAACAACTAAGTCGTACACCAAAAGCTTTTCCTAAACTTCTTCTAAATCAAGATAAGCAATCTGTATTTGATTTTGAAATGGAAGATATCAAAATTGAAGGCTATGATCCAGCACCCGCTATTAAAGCACCGGTAGCAGTTTAGGAGGAGAATTATGCTTATTGCAATTTGGGCTCAAGATAAAAACGGCTTAATCGGTAAAAATAATCAGTTGCCTTGGCACCTGCCCAATGACCTACGCTTCTTTAGAGAAAAAACCGTAAATAATACTCTGGTAATGGGGCGAAAAACTTTTGAAGGCATGGGGGGGCGGCCTTTGCCTAATCGTCAGACAATTGTGTTGACGCAAAATTCTGATTATAACAACAATCAAGTTCTAGTAATGCACTCTGTAGAAGAAGTCATAGCTTATAGTCAACAAACAAAAGCAATTACTTACATTGCAGGAGGTTCGGCGGTCTATAAAGCATTTCTTCCTCATTGTGACCAGTTGTATCGAACCGTGATTAATCACGCCTTTGAAGGGGATACGTACTTTCCTCCAGTCACTTGGGAAAACTGGCAATTAATTCAGCAAACTCAAGGAACAGTGGATGAAAAAAATCTATACTCCCATGTGTTTGAGACTTTCAAGAATAACAAAGACCGAGCCGAATAAGGGTTCGGTTTTTTTCAAGATTCTTTAAAATGTGTGCTTTACCATGATTTATTTTAAGCTCTCTGATATACTAAGATTAATTTCAAAACGATCTGGAAAGAAGGATAGGAATGTCTAAAGTTAAAATAGTAACGGACTCTTCTTGTACATTCGAAAAAAAATACCAAGAAGAATTAAACATTACGGTCATCCCATTATCGGTTATGATTGACGATGTGGTATATCCTGATGATGATAAATTAACTGGTGAAAAATTTATGGATATGATGGCTAGTGCGCAGGCCTTACCTAAAACAAGTCAACCTCCAATTGGTTATTTTGCTGAACTATATGACGAGCTTGGCAAAGATGGCAGTCAAATTGTTTCGATTCATATGACTCAGAGCTTGAGTGGAACGGTGGAAGCTGCGCGCCAGGCGACTTTTTTAACCAACAGTGATGTAACGGTGATCGATAGTGGATTTATTGATCAATCATTGGCGTTTCAGGTTATCCGTGCAGCTGAACTGGCGCAGAAGGGTGCAAGTTTAGAAGAAGTTTTAGATGCTGTACACAAGGTGAAGGAGAATAGTCGATTATTCATTGGTATTTCTTCTTTGGATAATTTAGTAAAAGGCGGGCGCGTTAGTCGTGCCAAGGGTGTTTTGTCGAATATGTTGAACATGCGTGTTATCATGGAGTTGGAAGAGGGTGCTTTGTTGCCGATAGTTAAGGGCCGCGGCAAGAAAACCTTCAGCAAATGGCTGGAAACCTTCAGAGATGAGTTAAGTAAGTTTTCACAAGTCAAACAGATCGGCATCTCTCATACCGGAAGAACTGACTTTATCGAAGAAGCCAAAAGCAGCTTGCAAGAAATGTTTCCAGAAATGGACATTCCAGTATTGCATACCAACCCAATTGTTGCGACACATACTGGCAAAGATGCATTTGCAATTATGTACTATACTGATTAGTTGTTACGGGGCCTCTAATTATTTAGAGGTCTTTTTTATCTCAAAAAGGAGGCGAAACATTGAAAAAATTTATCACACCGATTATTCCTGCAGTAGTTGCTGTGCTGGCTTTCGTCTTTTTGTCCTTGTTATTACCGAAAGCCGAACCAAGGCTAAAAGTTACAGCCAATAATCCAAACGAAAAATACAAACAGACAGTTCATTTTGTTGCGTTGGGAGATTCACTCACTCAAGGTGTTGGTGATGAAACGAATCGCGGTGGATTTGTACCTTTAGTAGCCGATAGCTTAAAAAATGAATATAGCATTTCGACTGTACAGACGGAGAACTTCGGGGTTTCTGGAGAACGCAGCGACCAGATCTTAAAAAGACTTAGCAAAGATGAAGACCTTCAACGAAGCTTAGAAAGTGCTGATATGATCACTTTGACCGTAGGTGGTAATGATTTGTTGCAAGCTTTTCAAAAGAACATGACAGCCACTTCTGCAAAGAAATTTAATTCTTCTATCAAAAAGTATCAAAAGAATGTAGAAAAAATCTTAACAGAAACAAGAAAGTTGAACAAAGATGCGCCAATCTATATTCTAGGTATATACAATCCCTATTATTTGAATTTTCCAGATATTGATGAAATGCAGCAGGTAGTAGATAATTGGAACGATGCAACTGAAGAATTAACTGAGGATACTCGGAATAGTTATTTTGTCCCGATTAACGATTTGCTGTATAAAGGATTGCCAGAGAGTTCCAATGCAAGCTCGAGTGGGAGCTCAACACAAGAAAGTTCCAATGGAAGCTCAACACGAAGCTCAATAAAAAGATCAATTAGTGAATCTAGCGAGGATTCTACAACGCAAACGTCTGAACAGATAAGTGAAGGAACCACTGTCAGGAATAATGTGTTGTATGACGGGGATAATTTCCACCCTAACAATCTTGGCTATCAGTTAATGGCAAATGCGGTGAAAGAAGAAATGATGAACACGAATGATTTATGGTTGTTGAAGGAGGGTAAGTAGATGAGAAAAAAAATGAATGCTTGGAAAATAGCTTTTTTAGTGCTAGTGGGTATTTTAGTCGGCAGTGGTATTTTTTTAACAACACGTGTGTTGTCCACTCGTGAGACAAACTTACCACCCAGCAGTGAGACTACTATCCCTGAAGGATCTCCAGTGTTGACTATGAATATGGATAAAAAGAAGTTAAATACTGTTATGGAATATTTTTTGACTGAATATCAAAAGGATTCTGATATAAAGTATGAATTTTATCTAGAAAATCAGGCGCTGCTAAAAGGTCAGTTTAGTTTATTAGGAGCGGATATCAATTTTTATCTATATTTTGATCCTTATGTGATGGACAATGGAAACGTACAATTGCGAGCAAGGGATCTATCGATTGGTACCTTAAATTTACCTGTTAGCGAAGTAATGTCAATGATCGTACGAAGCTACAAATTTCCTGATTGGGTCGAAGTTTCCCCAAAGGATCAAACCATTGAATTAAAACTAGATCAATTTAAGATGAAAAATGGAATGTTTATCAAAGCCGATCATATCGATCTTGTGGGAGATGACATTCAATTCGGACTGTATCTTCCTCAATCGGATGAATAACCGAGTAATCATAGGATGAGGTTGAATATGCAACTATTAAATCAAAGTGGAGTGAACAATGAGAAGAAGCTTTTATCACTATATTATGACTCTGCGGGGGAATAATTTAAAAGATCCTACCCAATCATTTGCTGCAGCAGTCAGCAAAGATATTATGTTTCCAAAGCATTCAGAGGATTACCATGAAGTTGCTGATTATTTGGAATTAAATACTAATTATATCGAGTCAATGGATCTTTTTGATCGACTATGGGAATATTATCTTGAGAATAATCGATAAATTTCTAGGAAAAGCCTGAGAAGGCTTTTCCTTTTTTTTTCCTCGTGCTATTATGAAAATAAGTGAAAGGGTGGTGCGCTTTGCAGAAAAAAACAGTATCGTTGTCCTTCTATCTAGTCTCTTTGTTTTGCACCATTGTTATTACTGCTGTAATTGTGTTTTTTTTAGAGAAAACACAATTTACTCACCAAGAATCAGTAATTAAAGTAACGCGTAGCGAGCTGGATGAGGTTCAAGATCTTTATGATTTGATTAGTACAAATTATGTAGGAAATGTGGATGAGGATGAGTTAATAAAAGGAGCTCTCTCTGGAATGACCGAAGCTTTGGGAGATCCTTATTCAGAGTTTCTTTCTGCGAAAGAGACAAAAGAGCTAGATGATGAAGTAGCGGGTACGTTTGAAGGTATAGGAGCTAATTTACAATTAAAGGATCGAATGCCGACTATCGATCAAGTGCCCATTAAGGATTCGCCTGCTGAAAAAGCTGGGCTTAAATCAGGTGATGTTATTTTAGAAGTTGATGGTACAACGACTCAAGATCAATCGCTAGATGCGATTGCTAGCTCTATCAGAGGGAAAAAAGGAACTGAAGTACATTTAATGATTCAACGCAGTTCAGAAAAATTTAGTGTCAGTATCAAAAGAGATATTGTTCCAAATGAAACCGTTAAAGGGCAGTTGGACGTAGACAATCCTACTATCGGAGTGATTCAACTTGCTAATTTTCGTGAAACAACGGCATTGGAATTTCGTAACTCAATTGAAGCACTAAGAAAAGAGGGGGCGCTCTCATTCGTTGTAGATATTCGCCAAAACTCTGGCAGTCTATTGAATGAGGCCGAACGCATCGCAAGTTATTTTTTGGACAATGGTGACACGATTGTACAATTTGCAGATGACAAGGGTGTAGTAGCGGTCGAAGAAGCTACTGAAGAAATTGATGACGGATTCAAGGTTAATGAACCGGTTGTGTTTTTAGTGGATCAAGAAACAACTGCTGGTGGAGAGCTATTAGCAGCAGCTGTTAAAAGTAAAGATATACCAGTGATTGGAACTCGTACTTTCGGCAAAGGCACTGTGCAAAATGTCCAACCCATTGGTGAAGAAAGCTATGTTCAATTAACTATTTTAAAATGGCTTACTCCTGATGGTGAATGGATCAATAACAAAGGTGTTACACCCACAATAGAAGTTGGCGAACCTGGCTATGCAAACCTACCACCTTTATCTAGACAGTCAAACTGGCGGATTGGTGATCAAGGAGAAGTTATTACTAATTTGAATGCTATGTTGAGCGCTTTAGATTATGACACAGAAGGAGATCAATTCGATGATCGAACACGTCAAGCGGTGCTCCAAATTCAGACTGAAAACAATCTTCCGGCTACTGGTGCAGTTGATGTTAAAACCTCTCAGGTTATCCAAGAAAAGCTATTTCAATTAGTTAAATCGAACGATGCGGCTTACAAACGTGCAATAGAGGAATTATCTTAACAGCAGAGGTGTTCTCTGTTGTTTTTTATTGGTAAAGGTAGGGGGTCTTCCCCTATAATAGATGTAGAGGGGGAAGAGCAAGATGAAAAAATGGCAAGACCAGCTATGGTTGGCAATAAAATATTTTTTAATTGCGCTCTTTCTGGGTGTAATTATTCGTGGGTTTCTACTTATTCCAATACCGGTCACCGGAAATTCAATGAATCAAACCTTAAAACAAGGTGACATGGTATTAATGGAAAAGTTTACTAAAGTTCAGCGGTTTGATGTAATTGTTTTTCGCCAAGATGATGGAACGACTTATATCAAGCGGGTCATTGGTCTTCCCGGAGAGACTATTCGTTATGATCAAGATCAACTATATATTAATGAAGAACGAGTACCTGAAAATTTCTTAACTAATAATCAAGATCACGACAATGAAAATACTCCTTATACGACAAGCTTTAATTTGCGGGACTTGATCGATGTAGATCAACTTCCACAGAATGAATATTTTGTGTTAGGAGACAATCGAAGAATTTCGAAAGATAGCCGCTCTTTTGGTACCGTCAATAGCCGAGAAATTATGGGGAAAGCACGTTTTGTATACTATCCTATATCTGATATAAAATTTATCCATTGACCACTTCGGAAAGAGTGTTTGATTATATTTTTATCTTTAATTAGTATTTAGTTAAGATAAGATTAAGTGTTTATAATCATATTAACGCTTATAAAAAACTAATTTATAATAGGTCCGAATATTTATATGATCTTTTAGATCTTAATGTAGACTATGGTTGAGCATTATAGTCAATATTGTGTTGTTATTTTAAAACCTCTTATTAAAAAGAGGTTTTTTAATTTATTAAAACGAGACCTCTTTGCGAAAATTTAATGTTTGAATTAATGGACAAAAAAACATTTTTTTAGTAAAAATATTGAATAGATGTTTTTATTTACAAAATTTGTCAGTTGCTAAAATCAAATGTAAGTTTCCCACACAATGTCCAATTAAATATACTGGGGAAGGTTCATTGTGTAAGTACAAAAGTCTTGATTCAACAGCACAATTTAATATAGAAAGTAGTGAACTTAATGCAACAAATCTTATTATTAACCAAGAACATATTATCGGAAGATAAACTTCAGAAAAGTTTACAAATACTGAATTATGAGGTGTTTAGTACATCTAGCTTTTTAGAATTAAGCAAGTATTCTCAAGTAAATGAACAATTCTTAGAATATTTCCAATTCGTGATTTTAAGTAAAACAATTTGTAATGAGGAAATACATGAAGTCTTACCCGTACTAAAACGTCATAACTTAACCATCTTTAGAAGTTACGAAGAAGAACCAGCGGAACAAGAGAAAGAATTTCTTGAAAATGTTGGCATCACTCATTGGTTGAAAGACACTAGCCCTTCAGAGTTGTTAAGAGAAAAATTGCAACAAGCTTTAGTGGCGGACACTTATCCAGCTTCATCCGAAAATTCAATGGATTCTGTGGATACTTCCCCATTCCAGCGTCAAAAAATTGAATATAAGTTGACCAATGTAATTAAACATCTATCAAAGCAAGAAACAGAATTCTTTAGAATAATCTTCACAGCTCATTCGCAACCAGTAACTAGAGAAGAATTGTGTGAGCGTCTGTGGGGAGATAAAACAACTAACTCACATTTAAGTACACTGTCTAGTTTGTCTAAAAGAATTGAACAAAAATTCAATAAAAATGGTTTTTCAGGTTTGATTATCAAAACACAATGGGGGGATGGCTATACTCTTTCTAATGATTTTGCTGATCAAGTGGCAGTGATCCGCCGTTCCCCTGAAGTTGTTACACATCTCTTTAATTTAGGTTAATCGGTACGAATTATTGATAAGAAGAACATTGATATGCAAAAACTCAAAAGTCTGTTTATTTGAGATATGTATACGATGATTCTTCTTTTTTATGTCTTTAGAAAAAGATTTAACTAAATATTTCCGCTTAAATAGTCAGACGATATGGTAGAATATCTGAGGAAGAGATTACTAATTAGCGACTCACTATTCAAAGGAGGAAACATCAAATGACCATTCAATGGTTTCCAGGTCACATGGCCAAAGCAAGAAGAGAAGTATCCGAAAAGCTAAAATTCGTTGATATAGTTTTTGAATTGGTTGATGCTCGGTTGCCACGATCTTCGCGTAATCCGATGTTGGACCAAATCGTACAACAAAAACCGCGCCTTATCCTATTAAATAAAGCAGATTTGGCAGATCATAATCAAACCAGTCTGTGGATGGGGTGGTTTAAAGATCAAGGTTATGAAGTTTTGTCATTAAATGCCAAAGATGATAAGAGCGTCAAACAAATCGTACCAGCAGCCAAAAAAGTATTAGCTGAAAAATTGGCTAGGGATAAAGAAAGAGGAATCAAACCTCGGGCAATTCGTGCAATGGTTTTAGGAATTCCAAATGTAGGTAAATCAACGCTATTAAATCATTTGGCAGGAAAAAAAATTGCGAGTACAGGCAATAAACCTGGAGTAACCAAAGGCCAACAGTGGTTGCGTTTTGGGTCACAATTGGAGTTGTTAGATACCCCAGGAATTTTATGGCCTAAGTTTGAAGATCCTGAAGTAGGAAAAAGATTGGCTTTAACCGGGGCTATCAAAGATGATTTATTACATCTAGACGATTTAGCAATCGATGAACTGGGCTTTTTGCGCCGATTTTATCCAGAACAGTTGAAAGAACGGTATAAACTTAGTGACGAGGATATCTCTCAAGAACTGCCTGAACTGTTAATGCTAATTGCTCATAAGCGTGGGTTCAAAGAGGATTACGAACGTGCCAGTGAGATGATGATTATTGAATTGCGACAAGGAAGATTAGGGCGGTATACTTTGGATCGCTTCGAGGAGTATATAGAGTGATGGAGAAACTTTCAATTCAAGCAGTTAAGGAATTGTTGCTAGATATTATCGATGAAAAAGATCAGCGACTGATAGCACTTAGAGCTGACGAACGCAAAGGGGTGCAAACAGCCCTAAGGCAGTGGCACAAACGCCAAGAAAAAGAGGCTGCATTAATCTCTAAGTATCGTCAAATGTCTAGTTTTGAAGAAGAAAAAAAGGGGCGAGGCTTTCAGTTCATTGCTGGTATTGATGAAGTCGGTCGTGGACCGTTAGCAGGTCCTGTCGTAGCAGCTGCTGTGATCTTAAATGACAACCATCAAATCTTAGGATTAAATGATTCGAAACAGCTTTCAGCTAGTAAAAGAGAAGTACTTGTAACTGAAATAAAAAAACATGCGCTTGGGATTGGAATCGGTGAAGCAAGTGCAGCAGAAATTGATGAGTTAAATATTTATCAAGCGACTAAAGTAGCAATGCAGCGCGCGATCGACCAGTTACCTATCCAACCAGATTGTTTGTTAATTGACGCAATGGTGTTAGAAAATGGCCTTCCGCAAGAAAAGATTATCAAAGGAGATGCACGCTCGGTATCAATTGCTGCGGCTAGTATTATTGCAAAAGTTTATCGAGATGATTTGATGGCGGAATATGGCCTGGAATACCCGGCTTATGGGTTTGAACAAAATGCCGGATATGGGACCAAACAACATCTAAATGCAATTGAAAAATTTGGCGTATTACCGATTCACCGAAAGACCTTTGCTCCAATTCGAAAAAAATAAAAAATGAAATCTCTCTTTTTGACTTACTTTAAAGTAGATCGTCAGAAAAGAGGGATTTTTTTGGAAAAGAAATTATTTTTACTTCGTTTAAATTTAACGAGAGGTATTGGTGCAATTACAAAACTAAAAATTTATCGGTATGCCAAAAAGCTAAATTGCTGGCAATTTTCGTCAACTGATCTCTATTCGCTCACCAAGGGAAAAGGATCTGGAGACTGGGACAATTGGACTAAACTAAGATTGGAAGAGATTTTGGCTAATCAACCGATGATATCAATTGAAGATGATGAGTACCCAGAACACCTTCGCTTGATTCAAGCGCCGCCTTTAATCTTGTTTTATAAAGGAAATTTAGAATTGCTAAAAAGAAACAGTCTTTCAATTGTAGGTGCTCGTTTAGCATCTGATTATGGTTATGGCGTTCTTAGGGAATTTATGCCTGAATTGATCAAACGACAATTTGTAATTGTCAGTGGATTGGCGAAAGGGATTGATTCCTATGCCCATCAATTTGCCATATCCAATCAAGGAAAAACGATAGGAGTGATTGGCACTGGTTTGGATATCTGCTATCCTAAAGAAAGTGGTAATTTACAAATTGAAATGACTAGAAATCATTTAGTGCTAAGCGAATATCCAAAAGGAACACCACCGGCCAAGTTCCACTTCCCGATGCGAAACCGAATTATTGCAGGGTTAGGTCAAGGGGTATTAGTAATTGAGGCCAAACAAAAAAGTGGCTCTCTCATTACTGCTCAACAGGCTTTGGATTCTGGAAAAGAGGTATTTGCTGTGCCTGGAAGCATTTTGAACGGTCGTTCAGCCGGCTGTCACCAGTTAATTCAAGATGGAGCAGTCTGTGTTGAAAAAGTGCAAAATATTCTCGATTCTCTTCAATTATTGAAAAAAATTTATTAGTTGTGACTTGACAAATAAAAATTGAATCGCTATGATAGGCTACGATTTGTCAGTAAATTTCCTGTATATAATAGAAGAAAAAAATTAGGAGGCAAAAACGTTTGGCCTATAAATATTTAGTGATTGTAGAATCACCGGCAAAAGCAAAAACAATTGAAAAGTATCTTGGTAGAAATTACAAAGTCGTAGCGAGTGTTGGACACGTTAGAGACTTGCCAAAAAGTAAAATGGGGATCGATATCGAAAATAATTACGAACCTCATTATATTTCTATTCGTGGTAAAGGTGACGTCATTAAAGGCTTAAAGCAAGCAGCAAAAAAAGCACAAAAAGTTTATCTAGCAAGTGACCCAGATAGAGAAGGGGAAGCTATTGCTTGGCATTTAGCCTACTTGCTGGGGTTAGACTTGGATGATAAAAATCGGGTAGTCTTTAACGAAATAACAAAAGATGCGGTAAAAGCAGCGTTTAAGGAACCTCGATCGATTGATGTTTCGTTAGTTGATGCGCAACAAGCGCGTCGTGCACTAGACCGTTTAGTTGGTTATTCAATTTCACCAATTTTATGGCGTAAAGTGAAAAAGGGATTAAGTGCTGGTCGGGTACAATCCATTGCTTTAAAAATTATTATTGATCGCGAACAAGAAATCCGCAAATTCATTCCGGAAGAATACTGGAGCATCGATGGGAACTTCAAGAAAAAAACAAAAAAATTCAAAGCAAACTTCTGGGGTGTCGATGGTAAAAAGAAAAAGCTGCCGAATGCCGAAGCAGTCAAAGAAATCACCCAGCGGATTGACGGTAAAGATTATCAAGTAACAAAAGTTGAGAAAAAAGAACGCAGACGTAACCCTGCTCAACCATTTACAACCAGTAATTTGCAACAAGAAGCAGCACGTAAGCTAAACTTCCGTACGCGAAAAACGATGATGGTTGCTCAGCAGTTGTATGAAGGTATTGCATTGGGGAAACAAGGGACTGTCGGACTAATTACGTACATGCGTACGGATTCTACACGTATATCTGATACAGCAAAAGCTGAAGCAGCAGAATTCATTGAAAACAAATACGGCAAAGAATATTCTCAGCATCATGCCCGTAAGACTAAAAATCCTCAAGGTTCACAAGATGCCCATGAAGCGATTCGACCAACTAGTGTGATGCGTACACCAGATGAAATGAAACAATACTTGGATAAAGATCAACTAAAATTATATACGTTAATCTGGTCACGTCTTGTGGCTAGTCAGATGACGGCAGCTGTTTTGGATACCATGAAAGTTACCTTGGAACAAAACGGGGTCATCTTTATTGCAAATGGTTCAAAGATTAAATTCAAAGGGTTTATGCAGGTTTATGTTGAAGGTCGTGATGACGGCAAAGAAGATAAGGAAAATATCTTACCAGAGTTAGCTGAAGGAGATGTCGTTCAATCCGTAGACATCGAGCCTAAGCAACATTTCACTCAACCGCCAGCTCGCTACAGTGAAGCAACATTGATTAAAACCTTAGAAGAAAATGGTGTAGGACGACCATCAACTTATGCGCCTACTTTAGATACGATTCAAAGACGTTATTATGTGAAGTTAACACAAAAACGTTTTGAACCGACTGAGTTAGGAGAAATTGTCAATTCGCTGATTGTAGAATTCTTCCCTCAGATAGTCGATGTAAACTTCACGGCTGAAATGGAAAATGATTTGGATAAAGTGGAAGAAGGCAAAGAGGAATGGGTCAAAGTAGTCGACCGCTTCTACCAACCTTTTGCTAAAGAATTAGAAAAAGCTGAAGACGGGATTGAAAAAATCCAGATCAAAGATGAGCCTGCTGGTTTTGACTGTGACGTCTGCGGACATCCAATGGTGATCAAGTTAGGACGCTATGGTAAATTTTATGCCTGCAGCAACTTCCCAGAATGTCGTAATACAAAACCAATTATTAAAGAAATTGGCGTGGAATGCCCAGTTTGTCACAAGGGACAAGTAGTGGAAAGAAAATCCAAGAAAAACCGTTTGTTCTACGGTTGCTCACGTTACCCAGATTGTGACTTCACTTCTTGGGACAAACCGGTTGGTCGAAACTGTCCTAAATGTGATAATTACTTAGTTGAGAAAAAAGTAAAAGGCGGTAAACAAGTAGTCTGCATTAATGGTGATTACGAAGAAGCCGTTCAAAAATAGCATAAGTGAGGAATAAAATGGTAAAAACGGTTAATGTTATCGGTGCGGGTCTTGCAGGAAGCGAAGCTGCTTGGCAGCTAGCCCAAGCAGGTGTGCCAGTTGATTTATACGAAATGCGCCCCATCCATTCGACACCGGCTCACAAAACGGAAAAATTTGCTGAACTAGTTTGCAGCAATTCTTTACGGGGAAACAGTTTGACGAATGCTGTAGGCGTATTGAAAGAAGAAATGCGCCGGTTGAATTCTGTAATTATTCATTCAGCAGATGAGACTGCAGTGCCTGCCGGGGGTGCTTTGGCAGTAGATCGCGAAGGTTTTTCTGCCCTAATTACTGAGAAAGTAAAAGGGCATCCTTTGGTAACTGTGCATAACGAAGAAGTAACGAAATTACCGGAAGGAATCACTATTATTGCTACTGGTCCTTTAACTTCTGAAATTTTAGCAGAGGAAATTGCTACTTTTAATGGTTCACATGGCTTTTATTTCTACGATGCAGCAGCACCTATCATCGATGGTACGACAATTGATCGTGAAAAGGTTTATTTAAAATCTCGCTACGATAAAGGTGAAGCAGCATATTTAAACTGCCCTATGGATAAAGAAGAGTTTATGGCATTTTACGAAGCGTTAATTGAAGCCGAGGTAGCTGAATTAAAAACTTTCGAAAAAGAAAAATTCTTTGAAGGCTGCATGCCAATTGAAGTAATGGCCAAACGTGGAGTGAAAACAATGCTCTTTGGTCCCATGAAGCCTGTCGGATTAGAAGATCCTAAAACAGGTAAACGTCCGTATGCTGTTATTCAGTTGCGCCAAGATAATGCAGCAGCTTCCATGTATAACATGGTTGGCTTCCAAACTCATTTAAAATGGGGCGAGCAAAAACGGGTTTTCCGCATGATTCCAGGACTGGAAAACGCTGAATTCCTGCGCTATGGCGTGATGCACCGCAACAGCTTCATGAATTCACCGGAACTTTTGCAGCCAACCTATCAAAGTCGTAATCGGGAGGATTTATTCTTTGCTGGTCAAATGACTGGGGTAGAAGGCTACGTTGAAAGTGCTGGTAGTGGTTTAGTAGCTGGAATGAATGCGGCTAGGCTAGCAAAAGGCGAACCACTACTGGAATTTCCGCAAGAAACAGCTTTAGGTGCAATGGCTTACTACATTACCCATGCTGAAGGAAAGCATTTCCAGCCAATGAATGCTAATTTCGGCTTATTTCCTAGCTTGCCAGAGCGGATAAAGGACAAAAAGTTACGCTACGAGACCTTAGCGCAACGTGCGTTAGATGCTTTAACTCAAATGGATTTATAAGTATACATGACCCGCTGCAGAAAGTTGCAGTGGGTTTTTCTTTGCGGTTTCTAAGGAATTGTAAACAAATTCGTGAAAACTCAATAAATTCTGACAATTTAATTGTATTTAAAAACAGGTTGTGCTAAATTTGGAATATGTTTGTGAGGTGAGGTTTTGACAAACGAAGAACGAATTCAAGATTTTATGCGTTATTTGATCACTGAAAGAGGTTATTCAGTTAAAACTAAAGAAGCTTATTTGCGAGATTTACAGGATTTTTGTGATTTTTTGAAGGGCTCCGGTAATGAAGAACTACTAACAATAGATCACTTAGATGTACGCGTTTACTTAGCCTATTTGAATGATCAAGAATATAGCCGGAATACAATTAGCCGTAAAATTGCTAGTCTACGATCCTTCTATCAATATCTGTTGAGGCGGGAGAAAATTGATGAAAATCCTTTTTCCTATGTTCATTTGAAGAAAAAGAAAAATCGTCTACCACGCTTTTTTTATGAAAAAGAATTAGATGTCCTTTTTCAAAGTGTTGAAGGGAACAAGCCGCTAGATCAGCGAAATCGAGCATTGCTAGAGGTGCTATACGGTGCAGGGCTGCGAGTCAGCGAATGTGCCAATTTGACGTTCTCTGTTATTGATTTTGATAACAGTGTTATGTTGATTCACGGAAAAGGAAACAAAGATCGTTATGTTCCGCTAGGCTCTTACGCTGCAGATGCACTACAGGAATTTCGTTTAGATGGTCGTAAACTGATCATGGAGCGCTTTGGCAAAGAGCATGATTATGTTTTTATCAATCATCGCGGAGTGCAAATTACACCGACTGGGATTGAATATGTATTGAATCAGCTAATAAAAAAGAGCAGCTTGAATTCAACCATACATCCCCATATGCTGAGGCATACATTTGCTACTCATTTATTGAACAATGGAGCTGATTTAAGAACAGTTCAAGAATTGTTGGGGCATTCAAATTTATCAACTACTCAAATTTATACTCATGTTACAAAAGAAAGTTTACAAAAAAGTTATCGCTCGTTTCATCCACGAGCTTGAATTTAGGAGGAATACCAATGGCAGAATCACAATTTCATTCGACTACTATCTGTGCTGTAGAAAAAGACGGCAAGTTGGCAATGGCCGGTGATGGACAAGTTACAATGGGACAACAAGTAGTTATGAAAGGAACGGCACGTAAAGTACGCCGAATTTATAATGGGCAGGTAGTTGTCGGCTTTGCAGGAAGTGTAGCTGATGCGTTTACGCTAGAAGAAAAATTTGAAGGAAAACTCAATGAATATAATGGCAACCTACAAAGAGCAGCTGTTGAATTAGCGCAAGAATGGCGCACACAACAAGCAATGAAAAACTTAGAAGCATTATTAATTGTTATGAATAAAGATGAAATGTTACTAGTTTCAGGTAACGGTGAAGTCATCGCTCCTGATGATGGTATTTTAGCTATCGGATCAGGCGGTAACTATGCATTGGCAGCAGCAAGAGCTTTGAAACGGCACAATCCGGAAATGTCTGCTAAAGAAATTGCCGAGAGCGCCTTAAATATTGCCGCCGATATCTGTGTTTTTACAAACCATAATATTATTGTTGAAGAGATGTAAAGGAGAATGTTGAATGTCAGAAATTAATAAAACGCCAAGAGAGATTGTTAGCGAGTTGGATCAATATATTATTGGTCAAAATGAAGCAAAACGCTCTGTTGCTGTTGCGTTACGCAATCGTTATCGTCGAATGCAACTTGAAGAAAGCATGCAACAAGAGGTCACACCTAAAAACATTTTAATGATCGGACCTACTGGTGTCGGCAAGACCGAGATTGCACGCCGTTTATCGCGCATAGTCAAGGCGCCTTTTGTAAAAGTAGAAGCAACAAAGTTCACCGAAGTGGGTTACGTAGGTCGCGATGTCGAATCTATGGTACGAGATTTAGTGGAAAATGCGATTACGATAGTTGAAAAACAACAGTACTCACAGGTTTATAGCAAAGCGTTGAAACGGGCCAATAAGCGTTTGGTCAAAGCGTTAGTTCCAGGAATTAAACGAGAACAAAAGAAATCGAATAATCCGTATGAGCAAATGATGAACATCTTTAATCAAAGCCAACAAGCCGAGCCGCAGGAAGAATTGACGGAAGAAATCAAGGTCAATCGCAAAACGATTTTGGAACAGTTGGAAAAAGGTCAGCTAGACGGCCGTGAAGTGACCATTGAAGTTGATGAACCTAAAAAAACAATGCCAATGAATAACGGCCTAGAACAAATGGGGATCGATCTAAATGATACCTTGGGTGCCTTGACCCCTACTAAAAAAATACAACGTACAGTGACTGTGAAAGATGCTCAAGAACTACTAGTCAAAGAAGAACAGGCCAAACTAGTCAACGATGCTGACATTCATACAGCAGCAATAAAATTGGCTCAAAGCTCAGGGATTATCTTTATTGATGAAATCGATAAAATTACCTCTAAATCTCAACAAAACGCAGGTGAAGTTTCTCGTGAAGGCGTTCAACGAGATATTTTGCCAATCGTGGAAGGATCACAAGTGAACACAAAATATGGAGCTATTCAAACAGATCATATTTTGTTTATTGCTAGCGGGGCCTTTAGTTTTTCAAAACCAAGCGATTTGATACCGGAATTGCAAGGGCGCTTTCCAATTCGAGTTGAACTAGATGATTTAACTGCTGAAGATTTTGTTCGAATCTTAACTGAACCCAACAATGCACTGATTCAACAATATATTGATTTGATTGGAACGGAAAATGTTAAAGTGATTTTCACGCAAGAAGCGATCGAGAAATTAGCTAAAATTGCTTTTGATGTGAACCGTGAAACTGATAATATTGGTGCTAGACGACTGCACACAATTTTAGAAAAACTTTTAGAAGATTTGCTGTTTGAAGCGCCAGATATGCAAATGGGAGAAATTACGATTACTGAAGCGTACGTTGATGAGAAATTGGCTTCAATAGCTCAGAATAAAGATTTAAGTCGTTATATTCTATAGTTCGGAGGGGAAATGATGGTAACCTTATTAGAAAAGACGCGCCAGATAAACAAATTGATGCAGCAGAAAAATGCTTTTGAACCAACGGCTGAGCTACCGTACAATAATATGGCGCGTATCTTGGGTGATGTGCTGGATTCATTGTCATATATCATTGATTCTAAAGGGAAACTTTTAGGTTACAATGAAAAAATTGATATCAACAATGATCGTGTGAAGTCGTTTTTAGTAGATCGACAATTTCCGGATAGTTATGTAGAGGAGCTGACACAGGTTATAAAAACCGAAGCAAATATTCCTAGTGGAAGTTCTGGAACGGCATTCCCAACTGAACGTGCGCAGTACTATCCTAATGGGGTAACCACCATCGTCCCAATCTTTGGTTCTGGCGAGCGTTTAGGCACAATCATAATTGCTCGAACAGAAGAATCGTTCACAGAAGATGATCTAGTGTTGGCAGAGTATGGGGCAACAGTTATTGGGATGGAAATATTGTATCAACAATTCTTACATGTGGAAGAAAAGGTTCGTAGTCAAACAGCTGTACAAATGGCTATTAGCACACTTTCATATAGTGAATTAAAGGCAGTCAAAGCAATTTTTGAAGCCTTAGAAGGTGATGAAGGTCGTTTAACAGCTTCTAACATCGCTGACAAAATTGGCATTACTCGTTCGGTTATTGTCAATGCTTTGCGTAAATTAGAGTCAGCAGGTATTATTGAGTCACGCTCGCTAGGAATGAAGGGGACGTATCTGAAAGTATTAAACCCCTTATTCAAAAAAGAATTGGTTCGACATCAATAGAGAGGCGGAAGCTTATGACAGTAATAATTAAAAATGACTACTTACAAGCAATAATTAATGAAAAAGGCGCCGAGTTAACAAGCTTGAAAGCAAACGAGATAGAGTATATTTGGCAGGCAGATCCGGCGTTTTGGGGGCGACATGCACCAATTCTGTTTCCTTTTGTCGGTCGTTTAAAAGATGATCAGTATAGTTATAAAGGCAAAATATATCCAATGTCGCAACATGGATTTGCTCGTGACGAAACATTTCAAGTAAAGAAACAAACGGAAGAAAAAGTCGTTTTAGTCTTGAAAAGCAGCGAGAAGACCAAGGAAGTCTATCCATTTGATTTTCTGTTAACTGTCAGCTATGAAGTTTGGGGTGAAGGCTTACGTATCCGTTTTGAGGTAGAGAATACCGGAGATGACGAAATGCTGTTTGCTCTAGGCGGCCATCCGGCTTTTAACGTTCCGATGGAAAAAGGGCTGGATTTTGAAGATTACTTCTTCTCTTTTTCACCACAAAAATCACGGGTGAAAATTCCTTTAGAAGGACCTTATGCCAATTTGGATCAAAAAACGCTTGGTCAAACCAATACGAATATTCGAATTAGCCACGATCTGTTCCAAAATGATGCGCTGATTTATGAAACTAAAGGCCTGAATGCTTTTACTATTAGTGCAGAGGACTCGCCGCATAGTGTCACGCTGGCGTATAACCATATTCCTTATGTGGGTTTTTGGTCGCCTTATCCCAAAGAAGCTCCATTTGTTTGTATTGAACCATGGTGGGGGTTCGCTGATACGGTAGACAGTAATGGAAAGCTGGAAGACAAGCCTGGTATGAATCTTCTGTCACCTGCTGAAACATTTAAAACTCAGTTTTCAATTACTGTTAGATAAAAAATAAGACCACAAAAAAACGCCGAGAGATCGGCGTTTTTTATAGGCACTTGTTTTTAATCAAAAAGTACTTGCCAATTTGGATCATTTTTAGCAGCAAAACAAAGAGCGATTTGTTCAGTTGTGGTTTTTTCTTCGGCTAATTCTGGTAGATCGTTGAAATCAAACCAGCCAATCTGTAAGGTTTCAAGATTTTCTTCAAATTGTCCACCGGTTATTTCGCAAAGGACAAAAATTTTGCAAATACCATAGGCATAACGAGGCAGATTGTGGCGATTTCGATCTTGCAAAGCAATGATTTTTAGCGCTTGCGCATCAAAGCCAGTCTCTTCTTTTACTTCTTTTACCGTATTCTCTCTAATAGATTGATCAATATCTACCCAACCACCAGGCAGCGACCACTTGTAGTTGCTTTCTTGGACTAAAAGAATTTTGTCACCTTCAAAGATTGCTGCTCGAGTGTCAAGCTTGGGCGTTGGATAGCCAGTCTCTTCAGCAAATAATTCTTTGATTTTCAATTCCGGCAACGGTGATTGAACCGACAGCATTTCGACAGCCATTGTACGAATACGTTCGAAGCGCTCTTTGTCGAAGGAATCTTTAGTGTAAGCCAATCCAGCTTGGGCTAAAGATTGTAGTTCAACTGCCCAGTCAGTTAATTGTTCGTTGATGTCCAATTTAAGACTCCTTTTTGTTTAATCCAAAAGGTACGCGGCTTTCAGTGCCATTTTTGATTCGCTGAAGGTTTTCCCGATGGCGATAGATAATATAGGTCGTCAGTACAAGACAGATAAGGGTTAACAGCCAATTGTGTTCCGGCAGGATGGCAGGCCAGATTATCGGTAGAACGACGGTGGAAGCTGTTACGAAAATAGCCGAGAGCATGCTGGTAGCACTCACCATGCTAGTAATATACAAAACAATTAAAAAGAATACCAACGAGTAAAAGAAAAATAAAGGACTGTAGCCTAACAACATTCCGGCGCTGGTTGCGACAGCTTTCCCGCCCTTGAATCCGGCAAAAATCGGCAATGTATGTCCGACAACAGCGACTAAACCAAACCATAAGGGATTGACATTTAAATGGAAAAGGATTGGCAGGCTGGTGGCAAGAGTACCCTTCAAAAGATCAATCGCAAATACCACAAAGCCGGCTGGTTTACCTAATATACGGAAGGTGTTAGTGGTTCCCGTTCCTCCACTGCCGTAGTCACGAATATCTTTTTTAAAGAAAATTTTTCCGATCCAAACGCCCGAAGGAATCGAACCTAAAAAATAAGCTAGCAATAAAAGCATAGCTGTTTTCATTGGACTTCCCCATTTCATAGTTGTTACAGTTATTTTAACAGATTTGAAATAGGTGAACAATCACTAAAGCAATGATATACTAACTATTAAGAAAGGTGGTCATAATATGCAATTTGAAAATCCAAGTCAAGAAACCATTTTTGAATATTTAGACTCTGCAAAAGTGATTGCAGTAGTCGGCTATAGTGAAAACGCTGATAAAACCAGCCATCAAATCGCTCAATTACTAAAAAATGCGGGTTATACTGTGTATGGTGTAAATCCTAAATTGGGTGGTCAAATGGTAGCGGGAATTCAGGTGGTAGCGACATTAGCAGATGTGCCTGAACATATTGATATTGTAGATATTTTCCGCCGTAGCGAATTTTTACCACAGGTTGCTAAAGAATTCTTAGCAACTGATGCAAAAGTTTTTTGGGCTCAATTGGGCTTAAGTAGTGAAAAAGCGGCTGAAACGTTGCAAGAACAGGGCAGAAATGACATTGTCATGGACCGTTGTATCAAAATTGAATTAGCTAAAAGAGCTTAAGAGCTAGTTGATTTTCTGTCTAAAAATTGATAAAATGCCTTCTCGGGTCATCGGAAGGCTTTTTTTTTAGGCTTTTTTAGCGTATCATAGCAATGATGTATTTTTAGATAAGGAGCTGTTAGCTTGGCTACAAAAAACAACAATGAATACAATGATGCTTCGATTCAGGTCTTAGAAGGCTTAGAAGCAGTTAGAAAAAGACCTGGTATGTATATTGGTTCCACAGATGGACGTGGTCTACATCATCTAGTTTATGAAATCGTTGACAACGCAGTCGACGAAGCGCTGTCTGGATTTGGCAGTGAAATCAATGTAACTTTACATGCCGATAATAGCGTGACTGTAAGCGATAAAGGACGTGGAATGCCTGTTGGGATGCATGCATCTGGTATTCCTACAGTCGAAGTAATTTTCACTATTTTGCATGCAGGAGGTAAGTTTGGACAAGGCGGCTATAAAACATCTGGTGGTCTCCATGGTGTGGGTGCTAGTGTCGTCAATGCCTTGTCGAAATGGCTAACTGTTACAATTGTTCGTGATGGTGTCGAATATGTACAAAAATTTAAAGACGGCGGCAAACCACAAGGTAGTTTGAAAAAGATTGGTAAAACGCGTCAGCCTAATGGGACAAGTGTTCATTTCTTACCAGATGATACAATCTTTTCGACCGTACGCTTTTCTTATGAAACTCTTTCTGAACGTTTACGGGAATCAGCTTTCCTATTACGAGGTGTAAAAATAGCAATAACTGATTTGCGGGGAGAAGAAGTTAAGGAAGAAGTCTTCCTTTTTGAAGAGGGTATCAAAGAATTTGTTGAATACTTAAATGAAGACAAAGACACCTTAACACCAATCACCTACTTTTCTGGTGACAAAGATGGCATTGAAGTGGAATTTTCTTATCAGTACAACGATGGGTATTCTGAAAACGTCTTGTCTTTTGTTAATAACGTACGGACTAAAGATGGCGGTACCCATGAAGCTGGAATGAAAACGTCAATGACGAAGGCTTTTAATGAATATGCACGAAAAACAGGTTTATTAAAAGAAAAAGATAAGAATTTGGAGGGCTCAGATTTTCGTGAAGGACTTTCGGCCGTCTTATCTATTCGGGTTCCTGAAAACTTATTACAATTTGAGGGCCAAACTAAAGAAAAATTAGGAACACCAGCAGCTCGTGGTGTTGTAGATAGCGTTATAGGCGAACAGATGGGCTTCTACTTGCAGGAAAACAGCGACACTAGCCAAATGCTTGTTCGTAAGGCTATAAAGGCTAGAGAAGCACGTGAAGCTGCTCGTAAGGCACGTGAAGAAAGTCGTAACGGAAAAAAACGCAAAAAGGGTGAATCCCTGCTGTCGGGTAAACTAACTCCAGCTCAATCACGCAATGCTAAACGAAACGAACTTTTCTTAGTTGAAGGAGATTCAGCGGGAGGCTCTGCCAAGCAAGGCCGGGATCGGAAGTTTCAAGCGATTTTACCCTTGCGTGGAAAAGTAATTAATACGGAGAAAGCCAAATTGCAAGATATTTTAAAAAATGAAGAAATCAATACCATGATCTACACTATTGGTGCGGGTGTTGGTCCTGAATTTTCCATTGACGATTGCAATTACGACAAAGTAATAATTATGACCGATGCGGATACTGATGGTGCTCATATCCAAGTATTACTTTTAACCTTTTTCTACCGTTACATGAAGCCATTAATTGAGGCGGGAAAAATATACATTGCATTACCGCCTTTATATAAAGTGTCCAAAGGTTCTGGAAAAAAACAAGTGATGGAATATGCTTGGACTGATGATGAGCTGGCAGGTGTCATTGATAGAATAGGTAAAGGTTACATGTTGCAGCGATACAAAGGTTTAGGGGAAATGAATGCTGAACAATTATGGGAAACGACGATGGATCCTGAACATCGGACATTGGTTCGTGTGCGAATTGATGATGCAGCAAAGGCAGAACGCCGCGTGACAACGCTAATGGGTGATAAGGTCGAACCACGACGCAAATGGATTGAAAGTCATGTTCAGTTTACAATGGAAGAAGAGGGTAGTTTATTGGAAAATAAAGATGAGATTCAATCATCTGTCTCTAATGAGCTGCTGGATGAAGAAAATTACGATGCTGAACAATTGTTTGAAGAGTAGGTGGTGGTCAACAGATGGAAAATAAACAGTCAATTCAAGAATTAACATTGGAAGAAGTCATGGGTGACCGCTTTGGTCGTTACTCAAAATATATAATTCAAGAACGGGCGTTGCCAGATGTACGAGATGGTCTGAAGCCAGTACAACGCCGTATTCTGTATGCAATGAATAAAGATGGCAATACTTATGACAAAGGCTTTCGCAAGTCAGCTAAATCTGTCGGAAATATTATGGGGAATTATCATCCTCATGGTGACAGTTCAATTTATGAAGCAATGGTTCGAATGAGTCAAGATTGGAAACTTAGAGAAGTTTTGATTGAGATGCACGGAAATAACGGATCAATGGATGGTGATCCACCGGCAGCGATGCGTTATACGGAGGCACGTCTCTCCCAACTAAGCGGCGAGATGTTAAGGGATATTGAAAAAGATACTGTCGATTTAGTTTGGAACTTTGACGATACAGAAAAAGAACCAACTGTGTTACCAGCTGCGTACCCTAACCTGTTAATCAATGGTTCTACTGGGATTTCAGCAGGATATGCTACCGAGATTCCGACCCATAACTTGTCAGAAGTGATTGATGGTACGATTTATTTGCTGGATCATCCCAATGCCAGTCTAGAGAAAATCATGGAATTTATTCCGGGTCCGGATTTTCCAACCGGTGGTATTTTACAAGGAAAAGATGAAATAAAAAAAGCTTATGAAACAGGTAAAGGAAAAGTCATTCTGCGATCGAAAACCTCGATTGAACCGTTAAAGGGTGGCAAGCAGCAGATCGTTATTCATGAAGTTCCTTACGAAGTGAACAAAGCTGTCTTAGTGAAAAAGATGGATGAGATCCGTCTGAATAAGAAAATTGACGGAATTGCCGAAGTGCGCGATGAAACTGATCGTACTGGATTGCAAATTGTCGTTGAACTGAAAAAAGATGCGAATGCAGAAGGTATTTTAAACTATTTATTCAAAAATACTGATTTGCAAATCAATTATAATTTTAACATGGTCGCTATTGATAATATGACACCGCGTCAAGTAGGCTTAAAGCATATTCTTACTAGCTATATCGGCCATCGTCAGTCAGTAATAACTAAACGTAGTCAGTACGAATTAATAAAAGCACAGAAACGACAACATATAGTTGAAGGTTTAATGAAGGCTTTGTCCATTCTTGATGAAGTGATTGCGGCTATTCGAGAAAGTAAAGATAAAAAGGACGCCAAAGGAAATTTGGTGAAAAAGTTCGACTTTACAGAAGAGCAAGCAGAGGCGATAGTGAACTTGCAGCTATACCGTTTAACTAATACCGATATTACGCAGTTGAAAAAGGAAGCTGCGGAGCTAGCAGCTGAAATTAAAGAATTGCAATTAATTTTGTCCAATGAACGTGAATTGAATAAAGTGATGAAGCAAGAGTTGCGTCAAATTAAAAAAAGGTACGGAAATGGACGCTTAACCAAAATTGAAGATCAAATTACGGAGATCAAAATTGATACAGAAGTTCTGATTGCCCAAGAAGATGTAATCGTCTCGGTTACTCAAGAAGGTTACCTAAAGCGCAGTAGTTTACGTTCGTACAACGCTTCACGTCCTGAAGAGCTTGGTAAAAAGGATGGCGACCGGGTACTATTTGCTCAAAAGATGAATACTCTCGAGCATGTATTGATTCTAACCAATCGCGGGAATATGATCTATCGACCGGTTCACGAGATTGCTGATCTGAAATGGAAAGACGTTGGTGAGCATATTTCTCAGACTATTACCAATCTTAAAGTGGACGAAGAAATTATGGCGGTCTTTCCTTACAAAGAAATTGACGCAAATCAGTTGTTTGTTCTTATGACTAAAGAAGGCATGATTAAGCAGACACGTATGACAGAATTTTCTCCTTGGCGCACCTATAAGAGCCGTCCAACTCTTGCTATAAAATTAAAAAGTGATACAGATAGAGTTATCTCAGTCCAATTAATTAAAAATGTTAAGAACCTAGATGTCTTTGTAGGTACTTATCGCGGATTTGGGTTAAGGTATCCGTTGGAAGAAGTTCCGGTTGTTGGAGCTAAGGCTGCTGGAGTAAAAGCAGTTAATCTGAAAGACGGAGACTTTGTTTCAGGCGGGGCACTTATCCTATCTGAAGGAGATTCACCTATTGTCCTAGTTAGTCAGCGTGGGGCAGTGAAACGAATGCTAGCTCAAGAGCTACCTCAGCTAGGTCGTGCAAAACGAGGACTAATGATTTTCAGAGAGCTGAAGAAAAATGCGCATCGTCTAGTTTACTTAACAGATACACCAGAAGGCGAAATTGAACTGCTGACACAAAAAGGGACAACAAAAGTTATGGACATCAAAAAAATACCAGTCAGTGACCGTTTAGCAAATGGCTCTTTTGCCATTGAAGAAAAGAAAGATGGCGAAGTATTAGCGGTTTACGAACCAAAACAATGGGATGAACAAATCGAGTAACTGTGTTATAAAAAAATGATTTGAACGGCTAACTGTATTAGTACAGACGCCGTTTTTTTGCTCACATATAGCTAATCAGTATCTATTTTAGAGGCTTCCTTAACAATTGTTAATAAGGTTTAATCGTTGATATTATAACGTTGTTAACGATATCAAGGGTTTTATAAGAGACTTGTTAAACTTTTTACATGAAACTATTGCAATAGCCTTGAAATGTGTTATACTGTGACTGTAAAGCTGTAGCAATCAAAAATGGTCATAATTTCTAAGGAGGTCTCTCTTAAATGGGAACTGCAACAAAAGAGCTTGAAAAGTTGAATGTAACAGAGAAAGCAGCATGGAATGGATTCAAAGGAACAATTTGGAAAACAGAAGTAAACACACGTGATTTTATCCAAGCTAACTATACACCGTATGAAGGAAACGCTGATTTCTTGTCAGAAGCAACTGATGCTACCAATAAACTATGGGGCAAATTGCAAGAACTACAAAAACAAGAGCGTGAAAACGGCGGCGTTTTGGATATGGAAACAGATGTTGTTTCTTCAGCAAATGCATATGGCGCTGGTTACATCGATGAAGAGTTAAAAGACGATGAAAAAGTTGTTGGACTTCAAACAGACAAACCGTTAAAACGTGCATTTATGCCTTATGGTGGTATTCGTATGGCTGAAGAAGCACTACAAAGCTACGGATATACTCCAAACCCTAAATATACTGAAATCTTTAATGAATATCATAAAACACATAACCAAGGTGTTTTCGAAGTGTACACACCAGAAATTCGTGCAGCACGTCGTAACAAAATCATCACAGGTCTTCCTGATACTTACGGACGCGGACGTATCGTTGGTGATTACCGTCGTGTAGCATTGTACGGAATTGACTACTTGATGCAAGAAAAATTGAAAGATCATGCTAATGTTGGTAACGGACAATACACTGACGAAGATATTCGTTTGCGTGAAGAGCTTAATGACCAATACAAAGCATTAAAACGCATGAAAGAAATGGCTGCAGCTTATGGCTACGATATTTCTCGCCCTGCTGAAAATGCTAAAGAAGCTGTTCAATGGGTATACTTCGGTTACTTAGCTGCTATCAAAGAACAAAATGGCGCTGCTATGTCAATCGGACGTGTATCTACCTTCTTAGATATCTACATCCAACGTGATATCAGCAACGGTTTGCTTAACGAAGCAGAAGCACAAGAATTGATTGACCATTTAGTAATGAAACTACGTATGGTGAAATTTGCGCGTATTCCTTCATACAATGAATTGTTCTCTGGCGATCCTGTATGGGCAACTCTTTCAATCGCTGGTATGGGTATGGACGGACGTACATTAGTAACTAAGAACGACTTCCGATTCTTACGTACGTTGCAAAACATGGGACCTTCTCCTGAACCAAACTTGACTGTTTTGTATTCTTCACGGTTACCAGAAGGATTCAAAGATTATGCTGCGAAGATTTCAATTGAAACTTCTTCAATTCAATACGAAAATGATGATGTAATGCGTCCAATCTGGTTAGATGACTACGCAATTTGCTGCTGTGTCTCAGCTACTGAAACGGGTAAAGAGATGCAATTCTTTGGCGCTCGTGCCAACCTTGCGAAAGCTTTGACTTATGCAATCAATGGTGGGGTAGATGAAAAGTCTAAAACACAAGTAGGACCTAAATTCCGTCCGATTTCTTCAGATGATGCATTAGACTTTGAAGAAGTAATGGAAAAATACGATGACATGCTAGAATGGTTAGCAGGTTTATATGTAAACACATTGAACTGCATCCACTACATGCATGATAAATATTACTATGAAGCAGCTGAATTAGCGTTGATGGATACCAACTTGAAACGTACATTTGCAACAGGTATTGCTGGATTCTCTCACGTAGTAGACTCATTGTCAGCAATCAAATACGCAAAAGTTTATCCAGTTCGAGATGAAGATGGCTTAGTAATTGATTACAAAACAGAAGGCGAATTTCCTAAATATGGAAATGACGATGACCGTGCCGATAACATCGCTGTATGGTTGTTGAAAACTTTCTTAGAAAAATTAGAACATTACAAGACTTACCGCGATTCTGAACCAACAACTTCTATTCTTACAATCACTTCAAATGTGGTTTACGGAAAAGCAACAGGAAGTTTACCAGATGGACGTCCTGCTGGAGCACCATTATCACCAGGAGCAAACCCATCATACGGGGCTGAACAAAACGGTTTGCTAGCTTCTCTAAATTCATTGACTAAATTGCCTTACGAATATGCTTTGGATGGTATTTCAAATACCCAAAGTATCAATCCTGATGCTTTAGGTCATGATGAAGAAGAACAAATTGAAAACTTAACGAATGTATTGAATGGTTACTTTGACCAAGGCGCTCACCACTTAAACGTGAACGTATTTGGTAAAGAAAAATTAGTTGATGCGATGGAACATCCAGAAAAAGAAGAGTATGCTAACTTTACTATTCGGGTATCTGGCTACGCAGTTAAATTCATCGATTTATCTCGTGAACAACAACTAGATGTAATCAGCCGTACATTCCACGACAAAATGTAATAACTGAAAAAAAGTAACGCAAGTAAGGGCGGATGGACGGAGGTCTGTTCGCCTTTACCCATGTTCATAAGGAGGAAATGTTTATGTCGACAACGACTGAACAACCGATTATTGGAAATGTCCACTCAATTGAAAGCTTTGGTTCGGTTGATGGGCCGGGTGTGCGTTTTATCGTCTTTATGCAAGGCTGCCGCATGCGCTGTCAATTTTGTCATAATCCGGATACTTGGCAAATCAAAGATCCCAAGGCGAAGCAGCGAACTGCCGATGATCTTTTGGAAGAAGCCGTTAATTACAAGAGCTATTGGGGAAAAAAAGGCGGAATTACTGTCAGCGGTGGAGAACCGTTGTTGCAGATTGATTTTCTAATTGATTTATTCAAAAAAGCAAAAGCTCAAGGAATACATACAACGCTAGATTCATGCGGGAAACCATTTACATTTGAAGAACCCTTCTTCTCTAAGTTTGAAGAATTAATGCAATATACTGATTTAATTCTATTTGATATCAAACAAATTGATGACCAAAAGCACAAGGAACTAACTGGTCAAGGCAATGCCAACATCTTAGAAATGGCGAAGTATCTATCAGACATTAATAAACCAGTTTGGATTCGCCACGTATTAGTACCATTTAGAAGCGACTATGACGAATTTTTAATTCGATTAGATACATTTATTAAAACCCTGAAGAACGTTCAAAAGGTTGAAATATTACCTTATCATACGATGGGTAAATACAAGTGGGAAGAAATGGGATTAAAATATCCGTTAGAGGGTATCGAACCACCAACGGATGATCGGGTCGAAAATGCAAAGAAACTTCTCCATACTGAAGATTACAAAGGCTATTTAAACCGATAAACTTTCTAGAAAAGAGCGACTCTTGGTTGCTCTTTTCGTTTTTTTTGATATCATTAAGAAGAACTTATTTAAAGGAGCGAAATGATTATGACAAAAGTTTTAGTTTTTGGTCACCAGAATCCCGATACTGATGCAATTGGCGCTGCAATTGCCTTTGCTAATTTGCAAAAAGAACTAGGAGTGGATGCTGAAGCAGTCGCACTAGGTACACCTAGCGAGGAAACACAATATGCATTAGATCATTTTGGTCTTGCGGCCCCTCGTGTTGTAGAGAGTGTAGTGGCAGAAGAAGCAGATGTTATGCTAGTGGATCACAATGAATTTCAACAATCAATTTCTGATATTGAAAAAGCAAATATTCTAGCAGTGGTGGATCATCACCGGATAGCAAATTTTCAAACAGCCGATCCATTGTATTACCGTGCTGAGCCAGTAGGTTGTACTTCAACCATCGTATTGAAATTGTACAAAGAAAATAATGTGACTGTGCCAAAAGCTATTGCAGGCATTATGTTATCAGCAATTGTTTCTGATACATTGCTATTCAAATCACCTACTTGCACAGAGCAAGATGTGGCTGCAGCAAAAGAACTAGCTGTAATAGCTGATGTTGATTTGGATAGTTACGGCTTAGCTATGTTAAAAGCTGGAACCAATCTATCGGATAAATCTGAAGCTGAGTTATTAGATTTAGACGCAAAAAGTTTTCCCATGGCTGATAAAACAGTTCGGGTTGCTCAAGTTAACACTGTTGATCTCGATGAAGTGTTTGCTCGTCAAGACGCATTAAAAACAGCTATGATCGCTGAGAATGCTGAAAAGGGTTATGATTTGTTCCTGTTACTAGTAACTAATATTTTAAATTCAGATTCAGAATTGCTGGTTGCTGGTGAACCACGTGAGAAGGTTATTGAAGCCTTTAATGTTCAGTTAGAAAATGATCGTGCTTTCTTGCCAGGTGTTGTTTCTCGTAAAAAACAGGTTGTTCCGCAACTGACTGCGGCATTCGAAGGTTAAAAGAAAAAAGAGGATTTAAAATAATCCTCTTTTTTGTGTGTTTTTTTATTTAGGAATATAATTAGAAACGGAGCAGATATGAAGCTATTTACAACCAATAAGCAATTGCAAAAGAGTCTTTTAGCCACTCAAACGTTAGAATTATTTGAGTATTTCTACCAGTTGGAGCAGCCAGTCATTTTACGGGAAATTCGGGCCGCTTTTCCAGAAGACCAGCAATTAGATAAACGTCTAGACTTATTGATTCAAACAGGAGTTGTGGAACGCAAGGATCGACGGTATCGACTGATATTAACAATCTATCACGAGTATCCTAAGAACGAGCTGAGTGAACAGGTAGAAAAATTAATTGATTCTAGCAATCTTTACATGTTTGTTGAAATGTTTTATCCAACAGAGTTGACAGGACTGATGGCAATTTCCTTTGAATTGCCTAGTCGAACGATAATTGAAAATGAGTCCTATGCGTTGGTTACTTTGAATAAAAGGAGTAATTGGCAAGCAACGTTACCAAATTATTTTTATTATCAGCAAAAAAAGCGTCCCAAACAATTTGAAGCTTTGGAGAACTTATTAGGGGATGTTAATCCAGCATTTTTCTTCAATCACGTAGAAGTCCTTTTAGACACTTTGTTACAAGGTAAAAAACCTAAAAAATCGTCTATCTTTCTTAAAGCAATGGTTATGACTAGCTTAGTTGAGTTAGAGCCAACAATACAAGTTAATGCCCCGATTGTTAAAAGTGTAGAATCCCTAGATGAAATTGCAAAACTTTGGGAAAAAGCAGATGAAGTGACACGATATTTTGCTTTTTATCAGCTATTAGATTGTTTAATGGGCTCCAAGGAAACGCTCTCTTACATTATTCAAAAGAAGGATTAGTATGAAAAGATTTACCAGGATTATAGTCTTCTTACTTTGTTTTTTTTCAGTAGCTGGGCTAATGTACTACAAGCAACTCCGCTATTTTAGTACGTGGCAGTTGAATAAACAAAAAAGTATTCATTATTCCAATATACCGACTGTATTTATTCATGGCTATCAAGGAAGCTCTTTATCCTTCGGGCCTTTATTAAACCAGCTCGAGAAGGATAATATTGCTAAGCGGGAAATGACTATCGTTGTGAAACCAGATGGGGGACTATCAGTTGAAGGTGATTTGACAAATAACCAAGACAATCCGACAATTATGGTTCTATTTAGCGAAGATGTGACTGATGAGGTAACACAGAGCCGTTGGATCGCTGAAGTAATGAGGTATTTATATAAACAGCATGTTAGCAAGGTGAATTTGGTGGCGCATTCTATGGGCGGGGTTTCTGCGCTCCGCTACTTATTGGAGTATAAGGACAGTCATACGCCTGCGGTAGGAAGGCTAGTGACGATTGCGTCACCTTTTAACGATTTAGAGATTGCTGAAGACACTGAAGAAATTTTTGCCTATGAGTTAACCGAACAAGGTCCGAGTGATACGACTCCTATTTATGATTATTTTGATCAAGCTATGAAAAGATTGCCCAGCGACTTGTCAATTTTAAACATAGCTGGTGATTTGGGAGACGGATCGGCTAGTGATGGTTCTGTTTCGATCCATAGTGCATTTTCTTTGCGTTTCTTATTGCAAAATCACACAAAAAAATACCAAGAAGTTTTAATAAAAGGAAGAAATGGAAGTCATTCAAGAGTTACGCGTAGTGATCAGTTACAGGAAAATATAGTCGCTTTCTTATGGCGTTAGATCGTTGATTGCAGTTGTGACAGAAGTCTTCCGTTCCGAGTAATGAGTCGAAAATAGCTTCTCATATTTTTGCAGTTATGATTTATTTCCAATAGAGCTGCTTCCATAACACCAATTATACGGTTTTCAGTGGCTGTGACGTTTTATGTCGCAGCCACCTATTTGCGTTAGGTGGCAGAGCTGTTTTGACGTTTGCGGATCTTTTTGGTCCAAAAACCGCCAGAAATGTATTTAGGTACATATGAAATAATAAATGCCCTAGCTTCGATTTCCTTTATTAATCGATAAAGAGTCTGCTCAGTTTTTCTAGGTGAAAGAATTTCTAAAACCATCCGTTCTCCTTCTAATCCTTCAGCATAAGACTGTGTCACCCCGTAGCCGTTATCACGCAGTATCTTTGGTAAATTCTTTTCGTTTTCTGTATTTGTAGGCAAAATAACAGTTACCATAATATAACCTAAAGCTAACTTATCCTCAATTTTTATTCCTAAACTAATACCAATTGCATATCCCAATGCATAGGCAAACAAATTGATTGGATTATCTAACCGATCTAAAACCATTGAAAGCCCTAAGATGTAGATTGTGATTTCAATCATACTTAACAAAGGTGCCAAAAGACGATAACCTTTTATAGTTAACATGAACCTAATGGTATTTAAAGCGACATACGCAAAATTTATGCCAAAAGTCATCATTAATAGTGTTGGATCAAACATGTGATTTCACTCCTTTCAATATAAGAGTATCGACTACAAGAAAAAAAGGCAAATAGAACTAATTTATGTAAATAGCCAAGCGTACAAAAATAACGGAGGTAACTATAAAATATGTCATTATATAAATATTGAATATTCTTGAGTGGGAAAACGAAAATTTTGTAATAAAATAACCATTATGATATGGCATTTCATTTCTAAGTATATTATAATGAAATGAGAGTGATCTTAATGCCGTTTTTATTGGTTACAATCAACGGTTTTGGCTGTATTACTTAGGGAAATGTGTTATTATAAAATAGAAGAGTTGGATGTATAATTAGGAAACGTTCATTCTTTAAAGGTGAAAATTCATTCTTTTCGACAAAAAATAGTTAAGGTGATGAGTATGGGAGAAAATACAAACAAACTTTCAGCAGAAATAAGTCAAGCAAAAAATAACTTTTTGACTGGAGAAAATTTTTATGTACAACATTTATTAGGAGCACATCGGCTTTCTGATGAACAATACTGTTTTCGCGTTTGGGCACCTAATGCTAAAGCAGTATTTTTAGTTGGCGATTTCAACGAATGGCAAGATACCCTGCCAATGAATTTTGAAGCTGAAACGGGTATTTGGGAAATCATTACTGATCAACCAAATGAGGGAGATCTTTACAAATTTAAAGTACGTCAAGCAGACGGTCGTGAAGTAATGAAAATTGATCCATTTGCTATTCGATTTGAAAAGAGACCAGGTGATGCAGCTGTGCTGTACACGATTCCGGCGAAGAAATGGAAAGACGGTCTATGGCGGGGCCGCAGCAAGCGAGTAAATGCACTAAAAAGACCAATGAACATTTATGAAGTTCATGCGAGCTCTTGGAAGCATCATGAAGATGGAACGCCTTATAGTTTTGGTGATCTGGCTGAAGAGCTAGTTCCTTACCTGGCGAAAATGGGCTACACTCATGTAGAATTTTTACCTTTGATGGAACACCCATTAGGACGTTCGTGGGGATATCAACTAATCGGATATTATGCACTAAGCTCTTATTATGGAACACCAGAGGAATTTCAGCAGTTCGTAGAAGCATGTCATTTAAACAACATCGGCGTGTTGGTAGATTGGGTACCTGGTCATTTTTGTATTAATGATGATACGTTGCCGTATTATGATGGAACCGCACAATTTGAGTATAGCGATCCTGATCGCGCAAAAAATGTCCGCTGGGGTTCAATTAACTTTGACTTAGGTAAGCCGCAAGTACAAAGTTTTCTAATTTCAAGTGCACTATTTTGGATTGAAATGTATCATATTGATGGAATTAGAGTTGACGCAGTTTCTAGTATGCTTTACAGGGATTACGATGATGGTCCTTGGACACCGAATCATGAAGGTGGGAACCGCAACTTTGAAGGCTATTATTTCTTACAAAAGCTTAATACTGTTATTAAACTAGCTCATCCGAATGTTTTAATGATAGCTGAAGAAAGCTCATCAGAAACACAGGTGACTGGGTTGACGGAAACTGGTGCGTTAGGTTTTGATTACAAGTGGAATATGGGTTGGATGAATGATGTTCTACGTTTTTATGAAATGGATCCAATCTTGCGAAAAGATCATTTCAATTTAGTTACTTTTTCTTTTATGTACATGATGCAAGAAAATTATATTTTACCATTGTCTCATGATGAAGTAGTTCACGGCAAGAAAAGTTTAATGCATAAAATGTGGGGTGATCGCTACAAACAATTTGCTCAGCTTCGTAATTTGTACACCTATTTTATTACACATCCTGGTAAGAAATTGTTATTCATGGGAAGTGAATGGGGACAGTTTCTTGAATGGAAATTCGATGAGGGTTTAGAGTGGGGTGATCTAGAGGATTCATTAAATAGTAAAATGCAGCATTTTACTGCTACATTGAATGATTTTTACAAGAACGAGACTGCTTTATGGGAGTTAGACAACACCCATGAAACACTTGAAATCATTGATGCAGATAATACATCGGAGTCGGTTCTTTCTTATTTGCGTCAAGGGAAACGAAAAAAAGACTTCTTGATTGTGGTCTTGAATATGACACCAGTTGAACGCAGAGATTTCCATATAGGTGTTCCATATCCTGGTACGTATAAGGAGATTTGGAATACGGAAATGGAAGAGTTTGGGGGAACTTGGACTAAACACAATGAGGATTGTGTGAGCGAACCAAGTGCATTTAAAGATTATGAGCAGTTAATCAAAACAACGGTTCCTGCTTTTGGCGCAGTGATATTCAAACCTGAGTCAATTGTTTTAAGGCGAAAAAACAAATAATAAGTTGAGAGGAGGTTGATGAAGGACTGCCTTCATCATCCAAAAATGAAAACAGAAATATTAGCTATGATTTTAGCTGGAGGAAAAGGGTCGCGTTTAGGTAAACTAACACAAAATATCGCAAAACCAGCGGTACCTTTCGGCGGAAGATATCGAATTATCGATTTCACATTAAGCAATTGCATCAATTCAGGCATTAACAATGTAGGTGTAGTAACTCAGTATCAACCGTTGGCTCTTAACAGCCATATTGGTAATGGTTCTAGCTGGGGCTTTGACGGGTTAAACGCAGGCGTTACGATTTTACAGCCGTATTCAAGCAATGACGGAAGTAAATGGTTTGAAGGAACTGCCCATGCCATCTATCAAAACATGGATTACATTGACCAGATGGACCCGCAATACGTTTTAATCTTGTCAGGAGATCACATATACAAGATGGATTACGAAGCTATGCTAGAAAATCACAAAGAAAACAATGCGGCTTTAACGGTAGCAGTTATCGGTGTTCCAATTGAAGAAGCCTCTCGCTTTGGTATAATGAACACGGATGAAAATGACCGCATTATTGAGTTTGAAGAAAAACCAGAAGAGCCTAAGAGTAATTTAGCATCAATGGGGATTTATATTTTTAACTGGAGTCGTTTGCGCAGCATGCTGTTAAATAGCTACCAGAAAGACGACCATATGTTAGACTTCGGGAAACACGTAATTCCCGCCTACTTGGAAGCGGGAGACAATGTTTTTGCTTACCACTTTGAAGGGTATTGGAAAGACGTTGGAACGATCGATTCATTATGGGAAACCAGCATGGAATTTATTGATCCTAGTCATAGCTTAGATATTCGAGATAAAACGTGGCGTATTTCTGCTAAAAACACTGTTTCACCGCCCCATTTCTTTACCGACACTGCGAATGTGAAAGATTCACTAGTGGTGGATGGTTGTTACGTAGCAGGAGAGATAACTCATAGTATTTTATCCAGCGATGTTCAGGTTAAAGAAGGTGCTCAAGTTATTGATAGCGTAATTATGCCTGGGGCAACTATTGGTAAAAATGCAAAAATCAGCAAAGCTATTGTTGGTGAGAATGCGATCATAGGCGATAATGCTGTTGTAAATGGCGAAGATGAAATCGCTGTTGTAGGTTATTCAGAAGTGATTGGAGTGTCGATTGATGAGAGCTAATAAAATGTGTGCAATTTTGGGAAATGCCCATGAGTGTCAAGATTTAATGCCTTTAACTGAGAAACGTCCGCTAGCGACGCTTCCGTTTGATTGTAAATATCGTTTACTAGATTTTTCGCTATCAAACATCGTAAATGCGAATGTAAAATCTGTCTATATGGTATTCAATCAAGGGCTGACTCGTTCGGTCTTTGACCATATCGGTGGTGGTCGTGAATGGCATTTGGACAGTATTGATAGTAAATACTTCATTCACTTTTACCAAGACTTTTTGCAAAGACGTGCTGAAGGTCGCCCTTACTATGAAGCTGCTATTGACTATTTAAAGAAATCCAAAAGTAAATATACTGTATTTATGGGTAACAAAATGCTATGTAACATTGATTTGAGAGCAGTTCTAAAAATTCATCAACAACATGATAGCGAAATTACAGTAGTGTATAAAAAAATGCCTGTCGATCAAATTGCTTATCAAGATATTATTTTAAATATTGATGAGCACGGTGTGGTTGAAGGTCAGCACTCTTATTTTGACGATCAAAATGATTCAGACATTAAAAACCTTTGCATGAACATTTATATTGTACAAACAAACTGGTTGATTAATGCATTAGAAGATGGCCAAAAGAAAGGAACTCCGGTAGCTATTCAAGATTTCTTAACACAATGTATGGATAAGCATAAAACTTCTGCTTACGAATACACTGGTTTCTTAAGCAATATTTTTGATATCAAAGCTTATTATGATGCCAACATGGCGATGCTAGACTCGAAGAAATTTTCTTCTTTACTTTACTCTAATCAAAAAATCTATACTAAGTTGAAAAATGAAGTTGCTACGTATTACGCATCGACTTCTGAGGTTCATAACAGTCAATTTGCTACTGGTTGTATTGTTAAAGGTAAAGTTAAAAATTCGTTATTCTCTCGTAGTTCAGTTGTAGAAGAGGGTGCGGAAGTTAGTGATTCAATCATTATGGCTAGTGCTGTAATCAGCAAAAATTCATATATCTCTTATGCGATTTTGGATAAACACGTGTTTGTTGATCCAGGAGTGAAAATTATAGGAACGCCTGAGAAGCCGCTGGTAATTAAAAAAGGAACACATGTTACAAGCGACATCTACGGAGGCGAAAAGTAATGAAGATACTATTCGCTGCAGCAGAGTGTGCGCCTTTCTTTAAAACAGGTGGCTTAGGAGATGTAGCAGGAGCCTTGCCTAAAGCACTAAAAGAAAAAGGGGCGGACATTCGGGTTGTGCTACCGTACTTCTCAAAAATGGGTGAGCAATACAAAGAAAAAGTAGAAGACTTATTCCAATTTGAGGTGTATGTAGGTTGGCGTAAACAGTATTGCGGCATCAAGCATTTAAGGCTTCAAGGTATCGACTACTATTTTATTGACAATATGTATTATTTTAATCGTCCAAATCTGTACGGTGATTATGACGATGGTGAACGTTTTGCATTTTTCCAGTTGGCGTTAATTGAAATGATGGAAAAGATTGATTTTATTCCTGATGTTATTCATGTTAATGATTACCATACAGCAATGGTTCCGTTTTTGTTAAAGGAAAAATACAGCTGGATTAAAGAGTACAGCAAAATCCGAACGGTTTTAACGATTCATAACATTGAATTTCAAGGGCAATATGGCAGTGAAGTTCTTTATGATTTGTTTGGCATGGGAACGGAACGCTATGATGACGGAACGATTCGTTTTGAGGACTGTGTAAACTTCATGAAGGCCGGTGTTTTGTACGCTGATCGAGTAACTACAGTGAGTCCATCTTATGCGGAAGAAATTAAAACAGCAGAATTTGGTTCAGGCTTAGATGTGATTTTACGCATGGAAAGTGGGAAATTAAGCGGTATCGTGAACGGTATTGATTATGAAATGTTTGATCCCATGACTGATCCAGCAATTTTTACTCATTATAATAGTAAAGAACTGGATAAGAAATTAGTGAACAAAACTAAACTTCAAAAACTTTTAGGTCTTCCGATTCGTAAAGATGTTCCTGTAATTGGTATTGTAAGTCGATTGACGTATCAAAAAGGCTTCCATCTACTTCTGCAAGAAATGGAAAACCTTATGCAGTTCGATGTGCAGCTAATCTTGATTGGAACAGGTGATCCAGATTTCGAAAATGGCTTCCGCTATTTCGGGGAGAAGTATCCTGAGAAAACTAGCATACAAATTGCCTTTGATGTGAAGCTGGCTCAAAAAGTTTATGCAGGTGTGGACATGTTCTTAATGCCGTCTGCTTTTGAACCATGCGGGCTATCGCAAATGATTTCAATGCGGTATGGGACGTTGCCGGTAGTTCATGAAGTTGGTGGGCTGAAGGATACGGTTCAGCCATACAATCCATTGACACACGAAGGGACCGGTTTTGGTTTTATTGATTATCAGTCCTACTTCTTGTTACAAGTCTTAAAGCAAGCAATTGAATTGTATCAGCAAGAGCCAAAAGTTTGGAAAAAATTAATGCGCAATGCCATGGCACAGGACTTCAGTTGGGATGTATCTAGTCAACGTTATCTAGAGCTATATCAGCAAATTAGCTAAATAACCAAAATTTATGACATTATTGCTATAAACTTTGGTAGTATAAAGAGGCAGTACCAAGATGATGGCCTTGTGAACTTACTTTTCGACAATAAGGGAATTTTTTTCAGAACTTTTTTCTGAAACTAGTTAAATCTTATTACTCAATCGTTGAGCGAGTTCACAGGGTCTTTCTTAGGAATAAAGGAGAAAATCAAGTGGAAAAGAAAGAATTCAAACAGCAATTTAAGAAAAGGTTAGCTGAGAAATTTGCAATGGAAGTTAAGGATGCTTCAGCTTCTGAATTATATCAAACACTCGGATCAATCATGACCGCAAATTACTCACAAAATTGGCAACAAACTTGGCAGGATTATCGCGATCAGCAACAAAAACAAGCATATTATTTTTCAATCGAGTTTCTACCTGGAAAAATGTTAAAAAGTAATTTATTAAATATGGGTTGGTTAGAGACAATTGAAGAAGCACTACAGGAAATGGGAATTTCCTTAGATGATTTGGCAGAAGTAGAACCTGATATGGCGCTAGGTAACGGTGGTTTGGGACGTTTAGCTTCATGTTTTATGGATTCAATTGCATCGTGCGGGTTACCAGGTAACGGGAATGGCATCCGTTATGAATATGGTCTATTTAAACAACGGTTCGTAGATGGGTATCAAGTAGAATTGCCCGATGAGTGGTTGCAAAAAGGGAACATCTGGGAAATACGTAAAGAAAGTAAGGCTGTGGATGTTCACTTTGGTGGAAATGTTTATTTAAAAGAAGTGACTCCTGGTAACTTTAAACCAGTTTATGAAGATGGTTATACTGTTCGCGCTGTTCCTTACGATACAGGGATGGTAGGTTATAAAAATGACATTGTGAATACGATGCGCCTATGGAGTGTAGAGATTCCACCTGAAGAAGAAGATCGCTACCGCAGTATTGAAGATCGACGAATGATTGAAGATTTGACATCAGTATTATACCCTGATGATTCGAATGAAGCAGGTCGGAAACTTCGCCTATCACAAGAATATTTCTTTGTATCAGCCGGAGTCCAAAGTATTTTACGTTACTACAAACGATTAGGTTTCTCATTTGACAAAATTAACCAGTACATTGCCATTCATATCAACGACACGCATCCTGCAATGTGTGTAGCAGAATTTATGCGTCTTTTGATTGATGAAGAGGGTCTAAGTTGGGAGAAAGCATGGAATCTAACGATCAAAGTAATGAGCTATACCAACCACACAATCATGGCAGAGGCTTTGGAAAAATGGTCCATCCCTATGATGCAAGAAGTCTGTCCAAGAATTTATCAAATTGTTGAAGAGATTGACCGTCGATTCGTCAAAGATATGACTGGAGTTCAGCCTGCAGACTTGATTGAGCGTACCCGCATTATTCAAAATGGTCAGATCCACATGGCTCACTTAGCTATTATTGGTTCTCATTCAACAAACGGTGTTGCTAAGCTCCACTCTGATTTATTAAAAAGTGTCGTATTAAATGACTTTTACGTAATGTACCCTTCACGTTTTAACAATAAAACAAACGGAATTGCTCAAAGACGCTGGTCTCAGCTGGCCAACCGCAGCATGACCAAAGTACTAACTGACACTATTGGGGAATCATGGAAGAGCGATCCTAAAGATTTACGACTTTTAATGAACTATGCAGAAGATGATGCTGTTTTGGATGCATTGGAACAAGCTAAACATGAGAATAAAGTACGGTTGGCTGAATACATCAAAGAAGTTAAAGGGATTGATGTGTCTCCAGATGCTATTTTTGATGTGCAAATCAAGCGTCTGCACGCCTACAAGCGACAGTTGTTGAACCTTTTGCATATTTTAAAGCTTTATTTTGATTTGAAAGAAAATCCTAAGTTGTCGATTCACCCACGTGTATTTATTTTTGGCGCCAAGGCTGCACCGAGTTATCACTATGCCAAATCTGTAATTAAAGTAATTAATGAAGTAGCCAATTTGGTTAATAATGATGCTTCAATTGAAGATAAATTGAAGGTTGTTTTCTTAGAAAATTACAATGTAACATTGGCTGAACGAATTATTCCAGCAGCTGATGTAAGCGAACAAATTTCGTTAGCTTCTAAAGAGGCTTCGGGGACATCTAATATGAAATTGATGTTAAATGGCGCTGTAACGATCGCTACATTAGACGGAGCGAATATTGAAATTCGCGATGCTGTTGGTGATGAAAACATTTCGATTTTTGGATTGACCGAAACAGAGGTATATCGTTATTATCAAGAGCATAATTACAATTCGTCTGAGTTATATCATAATGACCCAATTATTCATAAGGTTTTGAATGCGTTTGTGGATGGAACGATTCCAAATATCATTTCTGAGGGACAAGAAATTATTGATTCTTTGATTAAATACAATGATGAATTCTTTGTGCTGAGAGATTTCGATTCTTACTGTCAAGCACAAGAGTCTATCAATCAAACCTATCAAGATCGCCGTCGCTGGAAACAAATCAGTTTGAAAAATATTGCTAATGCGGGTCGTTTTTCTTCTGACAACACTGTAATGCGTTATGCAGAAGACATTTGGCAGATCGAACCAGTTTTTGCTCGTGACAGCGAAAGAGGAGCGAATCAACATGGCACATATCTACTATAATTCATGGCTGGAACGGTACAAATTCCCTTTTGGTGCAGTGAAAGAAGGAAAACGAGTCGATTTTTGGATCTCGGTTCCTTCTGATCTAGAAACGAATGTCTATTTCGTTGTTCGCAAAGAGGGGAGCAGCATCGGAAAGATTAGCTTTCCAATGAATAAAGTCGAAGAAGATCGTTACCATTATCAATACAAAGTGGACCAAGGAAGCGGCTTGTATTTTTATTATTTCAAGATTGTTCACTTTTGTTCGGATGGTAGTAAACGGACCTTATTTTATGGGTTCAATGGTCAAGGTGGCGAAGGTAAAATTGAGCACCAAGAAGCAGAAGTTGCTTCTTATCAATTAACTTGTTTTGAAAAAGCTGAAATTGCACCTAACTGGTACCGTGAAGCGGTCTTTTATCAAATTTTTCCTGATCGATTTGCTAATGGTAATTCTCATGGAGAAATTAATCAACCTAAAAAGAATTCCTTCATTTATGCAACCGAAGAAGATGAGCCGATGTATATTCGAAACAAGAAGGATGAAGTTGTGCGTTGGGATTTCTTTGGTGGAAATTTAAAAGGAATCACAGAAAAAATTCCTTACCTACTTGAATTAGGAATTACTGCACTTTACCTGAACCCTATTTTTGAAGGAAGCAGTAACCATCGATACGATACTAATGACTATTTTAAAATTGATCCGGTATTAGGAACCGAAGAAGATTTTATTGAAATGTTAGAAGCGTTGCATGCTGTCGGGATTTCAGTTGTTCTGGATGGTGTATTTTCACACGTCGGTAAAAACAGCCGTTATTTTAATCAAGCCGGTATATATGGAAAAGAAGTAGGGGCTGCTCGTAATCCTGAAAGTTCTTATTACCCTTGGTTCAAGTTTGAAAAATACCCTACCAACTACCAATCATGGTGGGGAGTTGCAGATCTTCCAGAAGTAGATAAAAACAATAAAGCTTTCCAAGAATTTATTTATGGTGATGTAGATAGCGTGTTAGCTAAGTGGACCAGTTTAGGCGTTGACGGTTGGCGCCTTGATGTAGCTGATGAACTGACGGATGAATTTATTGGAGGTATTCGCAAGCATTTACAAGGATACACTGATAAAATATTAATTGGCGAGGTCTGGGAAGACGCCTCTAATAAAATCGCATACGATAAAAGAAGACGCTACGTCTTTGGTGATCATTTACAAGGTGTAATGAATTATCCCTTACGGCAACAAATTTTGGATATCTTGAATCAGACACGCTCTTTTGAAAAAATCAGTCAGGAAATGGTTAGTTATCAGGAGAATTATCCGGAAGACTTCTATTATAATCAATTGAATAATATTGGTACTCATGATACAGAACGGATTTTATCGATGCTTGAAGGTTCTGTTGACAAGTTAACCCATGCTTGGGGATTATTATTTATGATGCCAGGGATTCCGTGTGTTTATTATGGTGACGAAGCTGGTTCAACTGGTGGGAAAGATCCGGAAAATCGTAAATTCTTTCCTTGGAAAAATGTAAACCAAACCATTTATACTGCTTGTCAAACTTGGATACACCGACGAAAGAAGCATGCGTCAATGAAATTCGGTGAATTTTTTCCTTTCTATTCTTTAGAAAATGAAATTTTTGGCATTGTACGCTATAATATCGAAGAATATACAGTATATCTGGTTAATCTGTCGGACAAGCCCCAAAAAATTCGAATTGAGGAACTGGCTAGTCCACGTCAATATAGAGGGGACTATCAAATATTAGAATCATTGATTGAGGAAATTGAAGTGACTCCTTACCAAGAGTATTTTGCTTTTGAAAGGCTAATTGATTAAAAAGTAACTCGAGCTATTGCCTCCTTTGTCAAATACTAAGCTTTTTTTCGGTATTTATGCTAAACTAGTAAGAAATCAGAAAATGAGGATGGTTTATCATGGAAAATCGGCCATTTGGTGGAAGACGTGCACGTTTTCCGGCTTACGATGATGAAACTGGTGTAAAATTGAATCAAGGCAGTCAACGGGTACTGTTTGATGGAAATGATGATTTTATTACTGACTATAAATTAGATGCAAAAGAGGTTTTAGAGCGAGCAAATCGCCATACTAAACGTTCCCGCAGAGTTCAGTTGGATGAAAAGCCGAGGGAAGAACTGGCAAGACATCGAGTAAATTTACCAACTTATGAAACAAGAGCCCATGAGCAGAGGAAATCCTCTCGTTCGCTATTTGTTGAACCAAAGCAGGTTTCTGATAACAATCGTAGGAGCTTGCGTGAAGAAAAAAGAAGTTCCACACCATTGAGCTTGCGTGAAGAAAAAAGAAATGCTACACCTTTCAAGCCAAAATATGTGCCAAAGTCTTTGATTCCAGACGAGCCTACGGATGCAATTCCGCTAAAGGAGCTTTATACAAGCTTGCGTAATTCAAAGCAAGCTTATCTTTTGTTTGATACAGGTGAAAAAAGTCAGCAACCGTCTATTCAGACAAGAGAGACCAAGTCCAGACAATCGTCTAGACTAGATAGATCGTTAAAAGGTATTATGAACGAAAATACAGAACAATTAGAAAAAAGTAAATATTTCCATGAATAAGGAGGATACCTAGTATCTTCCTATTCTTTTGAGGTGAGCAGAATGAATAATCCATTTGATGAAAAAATAAATCAGCTACGGACTGGTGAAATTGAAAAAATTGAGGTATCGAAAGAAGAGTTCTTCTTATTTCGAGAAGTTTGGCTAAAGCAAGAAGATCGAAAATATTTCCGTGGTATTGCAGGACTAAATGGTAGTGTGACCTACGTCTATGACACAACAACTGTTTAGTCATTGACTTTTATTGAATTTATCGCTATGATAAAAAAGGTTTTTGCGGAAGTGATGGAACGGCAGACATGCAAGATTGAGGGTCTTGTGAGCGCAAGGCTCGTGTGGGTTCAAATCCCATCTTCCGCATAGTCAAGAGGTTACAAAGGGTGTAAAAAGCCTTTGTAACCTCTTTTTATGTCGATAAATTTAAGAAGTGACAAAATTGTTAGTCGAAAATACAACCTAAGACTGAACAGCAACGATCTATCTTTCGTTAGGCTAATTCAAGAAAGGAAGATGATGATGAATGCGTAGTGTAAAACAAATAATAGTTGCTTTAGTAGTCATCGTTTTACTATTAGTAGGCAGCACGATTTTTACCAAAAATTCTGACAGTGAGATGGCTGGGATCATGGATAAACTGAATCATTTAATAAAACAAGGAACCGTTTACGTTAAAACTACCTCACCTGAAAGTGTCAATGAGTATGGGACAGCTGCATATCGACAAGTAGCAGCTGACGAAAATGGTAAAACTCGTCCGATTTTTTTTAATGGACTCAGTGAGCTTAAGCTAGATCACTATTTGAAATTGATAAATAAAGGTGCACATATCGAAACTTATGAAGAAGTTTCAAGAGATCAAGTTCCAATAAAAGCTTTACAGATAATAGATAAATAAGTTGATCCCCTGACTGCTAAGATTCCTGGCAGTATCTGGTTGCTCTGGATTCCTCCATAAGCTACAATAGGATAGAAAATGTGAATATGCATATTTTGGGGGAAATTGTAGATGGAATCCATAGGTCAGGCTTTAAAAGACTTCCGTAAAGAACATGGAATGACACAAAAAGATTTATCAAAGGATATTTGTTCGCAAAGCGTTCTAAGTCGGATCGAAAATAATGAGGAAATTCCTAACATTATGGTAATGCAACAATTGTGTCAGCGTTTAGGCATAACGATCGATCAGTTAATGGTAGATTTTTTACCTAAAGAATTAATGTTGCGAAAGTATTTTCAAAAAATGTATACATTGTTACGTCATCAACGGTTCGCGGAAATTCAAACGATTCTAAACTTTTTAGAAGAGAAGCGGCGGATTGTCTTAGATAAGGATCGTCAACAATTTTATTACTTTCAAGCAATTTGCGCTTTTAGAATCGATAACAATCCAAAGTCTGCACTAGAAAATGCTAGAAAAGGGTTGGAAATGCTGGTTTCCAAAAAGTACCAAGGATACTTTGATAGTAAGATTTTATTGATGGCTTTTGCAGCGAAAATGAATGATCAATTAGACAAAAAAGAAGAAGCTCGACACTTGTATAATCAAAGTATCGAACTGTTCGAAACAATGATGTGTGATTATACCGAAAAAATTGAGTTAAGCGAGCTATTTTTAGATTATGCGCTATTTTTATTGAACCAGGCGAATTATAAAGAGGCAGACCGAATTATTGACTTAGGTTTGCGCTGGAATCGACAGCAAGCTAGTTGTTATAAATTAAATGAGCTACTTACACTAAAAGTTTCCATTCTAACAATGATTGGCGAAAGCGAAGATTTACAGCGGTATCGTGAATGGTTAAATGCCACTACACAACTACGGGATTTTTTCTAAAAATGGTCTACACCATTCTTGACAGAATACTAGTTTCGGAGTACCTTTAAGGTATAAAGCAAGAAGGAGCGTTCGAAATGAAAACATTTATTTATGCGGATAAATTCTTTTTGAAATCCGGCGTAAAAGAAGCAGGCTATTTAGAAATTACTGATGGAATTTTTGGTGATTTTACTAAGGAATTAGCAGACAAAGAAGCAAAAGTCATTGATCATAGTGGCAAATGGATCGCACCAGGACTTGTGGATACTCATATACATGGCTTTAAAAACCATGATGTAATGGACAACGATGCAGAAGGCTTAAAAGTAATGTCAGAAGGCTTGTTATCCTGCGGTGTTACCAGCTTTTTGCCGACAACTTTAACTTCCTCAAAAGAACGCTTGAAGGATGTAGCCGAAACAATTGGTAAAACTTACCAAGATGTTCCAGGTGCGAAAGTTCAAGGAATTTATTTTGAAGGTCCGTTCTTCACCGAAGAACATAAAGGTGCCCAGAATCCTAGTTATTTTGGTGATCCTGATTTGGCTACTTTTCACGAGTGGCAAGAAGCTTCTGGTGGCTTAATCAAAAAAATCGCTTTAGCTCCTGAACGTGAAGGTGTAGCGGAATTTGTTAAGGAAGTAACTGAAGAAGGCGTTGTTGTGGCATTAGGTCATTCAAATGCCACAATAGATGAAGCACAAGCTGCTGTAGAAGCTGGGGCAAGTGTCTTTGTTCATGCTTACAACGGAATGCGGGGATTAAACCACCGCGAACCTGGTATGGTGGGGGCTTTGTTGTCCTTGCAGCATGTCTTTTCAGAGTTGATTTGTGATGGACATCATGTACATCCGCAAGCAGCTGAAATTTTAATGAAAAAAGCTGGGCATGATCATGTAGCTTTAATTACTGATTGTATGATGGCAGGCGGCATGCCAGATGGTAATTACAACTTAGGGGAATTTCCAGTTGTAGTAAAAGACGGGACCGCTCGTTTAGACTCTGGTAATTTAGCTGGAAGCATTTTGAAGCTAAAAGAAGCCATCAAAAATGTGGTTGACTGGAATATTGCAACGCCTGAAGAGGCAATTATGATGGCAACCTATGTGCCGGCTGTCAGCTGTAAAATTGATGATCGCTGTGGTATGATTGTTAAAGGTCGCGATGCTGACTTTATCGTGCTGAATCCAGACATGGAATTAGAAGCAACCTATTTAGACGGCGTGGAACGTTACCATAGCTAATAGTAAAATTTATTGACTATACAAATGAAGCTTTTATTCTTCAAAAGCCTTGTTTGCATAGTCTTTTTTTTTGTCCTTATGGTAGACTAGAATAGAATGGAGGAGAATACATGGGATACATTGAAGTAATTAATGAAACAAAAAGATATAAAATGGGTGAAACAGTTATTCATGCCAATGATCAGATAACTTTTACAATTGAAAAGGGGGAAATCGCAGTTATTCTAGGTCCTAGTGGTGCTGGAAAATCAACTGTTTTGAATATTTTAGGTGGAATGGATAGCTGTGATGAAGGACAAGTAATTGTTGATGGTACTGATATTGCAACGTTTAACAATAAAGAACTGACAACGTACCGCCGAAATGATGTAGGATTTGTTTTTCAATTTTATAATTTGGTCCCTAATTTAACTGCTAAAGAAAATGTGGAGTTGGCCTCACAGATTGTTTCTGATGCGTTAGATCCTGTTGAGGTTTTACGATCAGTAGGACTTGAAGAGCGAATGGACAATTTTCCAGCTCAATTATCTGGGGGTGAGCAACAGCGAGTGACAATTGCCCGAGCATTAGCCAAGCGTCCTAAGCTTTTATTGTGCGATGAACCAACGGGTGCTTTGGATTTTGAAACTGGTAAGCAGATATTGAAAATTTTACAAGATACGGCACGTAATTATGGGACAACTGTTGTCATCATTACGCACAATTCAGCGATTGCACCGATGGCTGATCGGATTATTCGGATCAATGATGCCAAAGTTCGCAGTCAGAAGTTGAACGATACACCTCTTTCAATTGAAGAGATTCAGTGGTAAGGAGGGGATAATGTGAATAAAGTTTTATGGTTGACGAGTATACGAGAAATATGGCGTTCTAAAACCCGCTTTTTGTCGATTTTAGGGATTGTCTTTTTAGGAGTGGCATTTTTCGTTGGTCTAAGCGCTACTGGACCGGACATGATTAATACCGCCGATGAGTATTATCAGGAACAACAACTAGCGGATACGCAAATATTTACCTCTTTAGGTGTAAATGAAGATGATCTTAATTCAGTTAAGTCTGATAAGAATGTTAAAAGGGTTGAAGGCCGCTATTTTCGAGATATCTTTTTAGAGGACAAAGATCAGACACTTCGTCTTTATAGCTATGATCAAGATCAACAGTTAAATCGTGTCAACGTGGTAAAAGGGCATTTGCCGCAGAATAATGAAGAAATTGCTTTAGACGCAATTGCTGAGACGAATCATGATTATCAAGTGGGTGATACGTTCACAATTGACGTTCAGGACCGTAATTCTTTCGAAGAGCACGAAATGACAGTAGTCGGCTTTGTGGAGAGTCCTCAATATATTGAGAATTTTTCAAGAGGGAATACAACGGTGGGTAAAGGAACCATTGACTTTTTTGCTCTGACGACACCGGATAATTTCAAACAGCCAGTTTTTTCCGAGTTGCTGGTACGCTATAAAAACCTAGAGAATGTTACGGCATATACAGATACCTATGAAGATCGTTTAGCTGACAATCAGGAACGGCTTGAAAAACTATTAGAAAAAGATGCCAAAAAACGCTTAGTTGACTTGAAAAATAGCAGCCAAAAACAAATTGATGAGGCCAAGGAACAGTTATTGGCAGGCGAACAAGAATCAAATGAGCAAACACAACAATTAATAGAAGCGAAACAGCGTTTGGAGACAGGTAAACAAGAGTATGCGGCCAGTCAAAAGGAATTCGAAGAAAAAAGTCAAGCTGCTCAAGCTCAGATAGAAGAACGTGAAAATTTGCTGGCGCCACAAAGGCAGGAACTAGATCAGCAAAAAGAAGAACTTGATAATTTAATGACTCTGGGAGAACGGAAAAAAGCTGCTGAGGAGCAAATGAGCACATTAAGTACTCAAAGAAGCCAAGCAACTGAGATGTTAAATCAACTGACTACACAAAAAAGTCAGCTAGAGCAAATCCAATTACTTGCAGATCAAGGAAATATGCAGCAATTACAGACGGTAGCCGCATCACTTGATAAACAGGTCTTTGAGGACTTGATACAAGTAATTCGGCAGCAAAACCCTCCTGAAATACAAGCAGCAACTGCTCAGCATGTAGAACAAGTCAATGAGACATGGGCACAACAACAGCAGCAAGTTGATGAACTGGAAGCGAAATGGAACGAAAACCAACAAATAATTGCTCAGCCGTTACCAACTGCTGAAGAACTGGCAAAATTGCAGGAGCAAGTTGAAGAATTTGATGCTTGGCTGACAAATGGTCAGCAGCAATTGGATACTGCCAAAGAAGACTTTGCAACTAGTCAATCACAAGGCCAAGCCCAATTAGATCAATCAAAGCGAGAATTGGACCAAGCTGAAAAAACATATGCGGACGGGCAGGCAGCGTTGGAAGAAGCCAGTACCGAAGCACTAGCGAATGCTCAAGATGAAATTGCTAAGAAAGAAGCAACCTTAAGCAATCTAAATGAATTGGAATACACGATTCAAGGTAGAGATGACAATCCGGGCTACAAAGAGTATCAAGATAATGCGGATCGGATTTCCTCTCTAGCAACTGTCTTTCCTTTGATCTTCTTTTTGATTGCGGCTTTAGTCACACTGACTACCATGACTAGAATGGTAGAGGAAAAACGTACCGAACTAGGAACATTCAAAGCATTGGGGTACTGGAACCGAGAAATATCGTTAAAATTTGTCCTGTATGCCGCTTTAGCTGGTGGAATTGGTGGTTTGCTAGGATTAGCAGTTGGTTTTTATTTGTTGCCAACTATTATTTTTAATGCCTATGGTCAGCTCTACAACCTAGACCAAGTAGTTACACCTTGGTATGTCAGCTATGCGTTAATAGCGATGCTGGTGGCTTTTCTCTGCTCGGTAGGAACTGCGTTGTTTGTTTTAAGGTATGACCTGAGAGCAACACCAGCGACTCTGATGCAGCCTCGAGCACCTAAAAAAGGTAAACGAATCTGGTTGGAACGGGTGACCCCAATTTGGTCACGGCTAACGTTCATTCAAAAAGTAACAATGCGTAATCTGTTTCGTTACAAGCAGCGGATGCTGATGACAATTCTAGGTATTGCCGGCTGTATGTCGATGCTGATAACAGGCTTTGGTTTACGAGATTCGATCGGAGATATTGTACCAATTCAATTTGATACTATTTTGCAGTATCAAGGGACTGTCGTTTTCAGCGAACCATTGTCATCACAAGAAGCCGGCGATTATGATCAGGAACTAGATAACTTACCAGATTTTAAAGATCATTTGGCGATGTCGACAGAAATGTTTACGACTGAAAGTGATGAAGTAAATCAGCAGGAAATCTCTTTACATGTGCCAGAAGATAGTAAGAAAATCGATTCCTTTATCTCTTTTAATGATCGGACCAGTAAAACGACGTATCAACTAAGTGACGATGGTGTAATTATTAATGAGAAATTAGCCGAACTGTTCGATTTAGAAGCTGGAGATAATTTTGAAATTAAGGGGACAGATGATAAAACGTATCAGGTGAAAATTGCGGCGGTTGCCGAAAATTATGTGGGTCATTTCATTTATATGACCTCAGATTATTATGATAAGTTATTTGATCGGACGCCTACTTATAATACAGATTTGTTGTTGTTCGACAAGCAACCAAGTGACAATCAAGAAACAACAATTGCGCAACAATTAATGGACAAAGATAAAATTATCAGTGTAGCTTTTCTGTCAGAATCTCGCAATGCATTGAGAGATACAGTAGACAGTTTGAATATTATTATGTGGGTTCTTATTGTGTCAGCCGGCTTACTAGCGTTCATAGTATTATATAATTTAACCAATATAAATATTTCTGAACGAATACGGGAATTGTCGACTATCAAAGTATTAGGCTTTTACAACAATGAAGTAGTCGCCTATGTTTATCGCGAAAATGTGTTGTTGACATTAATCGGAATTGTTGCAGGGATGTTCTTAGGTAAAATAGAGCATCGCTATATTTTGAAAACTGTCGAGTTGGATGTCACAATGTTTTCACCAGATATACAACCAATGAGTTATCTGTATTCAGCGTTGATTACATTATTCTTTGCTTTAATCGTGGGCATATTAATGTACTTTAAGTTGAAAAAAATTAATATGATCGAGGCTTTAAAAGCCAACGAATAAAGAGGATCAGTCTTTTGACTGATCCTCTATTTGTTTTCGGACTTCTTCCAACATTTCAGATAATCCGACTTCTTTTTTCTTCAGTTCGACTAGGTCTTCTTTGATCTGTTTCTCTTTTTCAATCTTAGGTGGGGTGACAATCCCGTTTAAAGAAATGGCAATCACAGTTCCGATAAAGGTATCCAATACCCGGTTTAAGGCATAAATTGTGGACTCACCTTGAGGAATACTCAGAGAAATTAGCAGCATCGTGGCTATTGCTGATACAATACCAGGGTTATTGCCGATGCCGTCTGAGATGACAATAACTAAAATGACAAAAATTGGTAAAACAATTAATTCAACGTAAAAGTCATTTTCAAAAAAAGCTTGAATATAGAAATAGATTAAGGCGAAAAAACCACCAATCGAATTACCTAAAATTCGTGATCGACCAAAGGAAAAACTTGTATTTAAATCCTGACGTAAAGAAAAAACTGCTGCCAGCGCGGCGATTAAGGGACTGCCACGACCTAACAAATGAAAAAGAAGGATACAGATCATCACAGCCAGTGCTGTTTTAAATGTCCGCATCCCTAAACGGAAACGGCCAAAGTGCATGAGGGGCTCCTCCTTTTTTTCTTCTTATTATTAGTTTAACGGAATCTAGAGGAAAAAACTATATAAAAAGACGCAGAATCGTTCTCGAGTCCCGAGTGTCAGCTTTTTGCTCTAACAGTCGGGACTCGTTACAATTCTTGCGTCTTACTGGTTCCAGGCTTGAGTCATCTGATCCAGCAGATCAATCACGTCTTTAGTAAAAGACAGTGACTGGTTAGATAATTCGTTGTGAATCATTTTTACCATAGTTTCAATTTCATAGTTCATCGCTTTAGTAGAAGCTCCTGCTTCAATGAATTCTTTAGTGCCATCATTAAAGAAGACTTCTGCTTTATCTGCTCGAGGGTAATCATCAACGGTAATATAACCATTTTCAAAAGCAACAATTCCTTTTTTCGGCATTTTTGCCTGAAAGGTTAGACTAACAGAAGCGAGTTCATTTTTATCGTTTTTCAAAATGGTAATCGATTGTTCATCAACACCCGTGGAAAAAGGAATCATGGTAGAAGCAATGACTTTGGGCTGCTGGGACATAAACCAGCGCGCAAAGGATACTGCATAAGTTCCGATATCTAATAATGCACCACCAGCTAATTCAGGGTTAAAGAAGCGGTTCTTAGGGTCGGGTTCTTTGTAGCTGCCAAAGGGTGCTTGGATCATTTTCAAACTACCCAGCTTGCCTGTGTCCATCAAAGCATGCAGTTCATGATACAGAGGCATGTTGAAAATAGTCATAGCTTCAGCTAAAATCAGTCCTTTTTGTTCTGCTAGCTTCGTTGCTTCTTCTAGCTCTTGACGATTCATGGTAATAGCTTTTTCACATAGTACATGTTTTCCGGCATTTAATGCTTGTAAAATATGCTGAATATGTTGACGATTTGGTACAGCAACGTAGATAATAGAAATAGCCGGATCAGCCAGCATTTCTTCATAGCTGCCAAAGGCTTTTGGTAAATTGTACGTTTGGGCAAACTGCTCGGCTTTTTCCTGTGAACGTGAAGCACAGGCGGTTAATTTACTTGAGGTCTGGTTAAAACATTTTGCAAACTCATGGGCAATATGTCCTAAGCCGACAATGCCCCATTCAAGTTGTTCCATAATCATTCTCCTTTTTAAAGTAACGATGTAAGTACAATGTTATAATATCTTTGAGAGGCTTCAGAAACAAGCTTCTCGAATAACTTGTTCTTTCTCAAGTATAGCAATAATTCTTAAATTATTTCAATCATTATGGCAAAGCACTGTCTTTTTCAGCAACTATCAGTAAAATAATAAAGGAGGGATTTCATTTGAATCCAATTTATCTTGATTTAGTGTTAAACACGATTTTAGAGCAATTCCAATCAGAAGAAGATTTTTACCACAACTACTTAGGCATTGAAGCTTATCAATGGCAGCAGTGGAAGGAAGGCAGCAACAATCTCCCGCCAGAAATCAATCAAAAAATAAAAAATCTATTTAGTGACTATGAATGGATGCTTAGCCAAAAGGTGATTCGCCAAACATTTTTATTTCCAGAAAAACGGCCAACAGCTGTTGCTGAATACCGGGAAATGAAGACGATTGTCGCTCAAAAATGGATTGCTAGTGGTTTGGGTAAGGTAGAATTGATTCCCTACAAAAACAAAAACGATGAAGAAAAACAGGATTATATTGATTTACGCGTAACCATTGATTACGACAGCTGGGGCTACAATGATATTTTAAGCTTCCGTTTACCAGCTCGCATTCAGAACCAAATTGAAAGTTCTCAAAAACAGACAGCGTTATTAGATTGGGTCAATGAGAATTTGACGGAAACTTACACATCCTTAGAGGATTAATGAAAGGAATTTTTACTTGAAAAAAACAGTTGGATTACTTTCCATGATTGCAATGTTTGGAATGACTGGCTATTCATTATTTTATAGCAGCAACGATGCTAGAACAAATGCTGACAAAGTAACCGTAGCTTCGACATACTCCTTTAACCAATCATCAGAAGAGTCAAATAAGCCTAAAGATTTACCAGATGCTGATCCAGACGCGTGGAATTTAGTCTTGGTCGGACCTAAAAATGAAATTGAACAAGAAGTTGACGAAACACAATTGTCTACTTTATCCGACAATAGCCATCAAGTGGATAGCCGAATTGCTGCTGATTACGAAGCATTTGCGACCGCTGCCAGTGAAGCAGGGTATCCGTTAGTCATTGTTTCTGCGTATCGCTCAGTTGCCGCTCAACAAGAAGTGTTTAGTACCAACGTAAACAGTTTGATGAGCAGTCAAGGACTCACTGAAGCTGATGCAATTGCTAAGACGAAAGAAACGATTACTGAACCTGGATATAGTGAACATCATACTGGTTTAGCAGTGGATATCGTTGATCAAGAATGGTACAACACTTATCCCAATCAAGTATTAGATGCTTCTTATGGCAGTCAGCCTGGCGCACAATGGATCGCTGAGAATGCTCCTGAGTATGGGTTCATTATCCGCTATCCTGATGGGGAAGAAGACATAACTGGAATCACCTATGAGCCTTGGCACATTCGTTATGTAGGAAAAGAAAACGCTGAATACATTACGAAAAACAATTTAACTTTAGAAGAGTATTTGAAGTTATTGTCGTCAAATTAAGGAGGCACTATGCCGGTGAAAAAATATAAAAAACGAAAGCGCAAGATGTCTCTGCCTTATTTTTTTGCAGGGCTGCTGTTAATCGGCCTTGCTTTCGTTTTTTCTTTACATACGTTGTCAGAAAACACGATCGAGCAGGCTGCAACGAATGAACAATTAAGCAATGAAGAGTTCATCGCTCGTTTAGCTCCTCATGCAAAAGAGCTACAACAAGGTTACGGGATTTTGCCTAGTATTATTTTAGGACAGGCCATTTTAGAATCGAATTGGGGTCAGTCATCTTTAGCCAGCCAATACAATAACTTGTTTGGCATCAAGGCGTATGGCAACCAGCCTAAGGTAACTTTGGAAACACAGGAATATGTAAATGAAGCTTGGGTAACCATTCAAGGTGATTTTCGGGTTTATGATTCTTGGGAGGCTTCAATGGATGACCATACGTTGCTTTTTGTTAACGGAACTACTTGGAATCCCGGATTATACGAAAATGTATTAACTGCTGCCAACTATCAACAAGCAGCACAAGCCTTGCAGGATGCGGGCTATGCCACCGATCCCACCTATGCGCAGAAAATTATTAACGTGATTGAGACGTATAATTTGTCGCAGTATGATCAACCATAGTAAACTGGTTGTATAAGGTGTTGAGAGAGGAGGCTAATGTATGGAGAAGAATAACGTGAATGAGATTATGACCGAACTGCGTAGTGATATTGTTCGTGTTCCTAAGATAATTCACCAGGCAACTGGTTTGATGGTGTTTGGCAAACGAATCCGCTCGATTATCTTTACGACGGATATCGCAATTATCCGTAACACTGATGCAGATGCCGTCATTGCTGTTTATCCATTTACCCCACATCCGGCCATTACGAAAAGTATTATCGAAGCAGCTGATATTCCAGTATTTTCCGGTGTCGGCGGCGGTTTGACACACGGGCAACGTTCGGCTTTTATGAGTATATTTGCGGAAGCACAAGGTAGTTTAGGTGTGGTAGTAAACGCACCGACGCCAGTTGATACCATCAAAGCAGTTAATGATGTGATTGATATTCCCGTGATCAGTACCGTCACATCAGTTCACTCACCAATTGATGAGAAACTTGAAGCAGGTGTGGAAATCATCAATATTAGTGCTGCTAAGGATACGGTGGAAACAGTGAAATTCTTTAGAGAACGCTATCCTGATTTGCCAATTATCGCTACAGGTGGACCTGATGAAGCAACTATTAAAAAAACCATTGAAGCTGGAGCCAATGCGATTACGTATACTCCGCCAACTAATGGTGCGTTATTTAGTAAGAAGATGGAGAAATACCGTAAAGAAGAAATTGAGAACGAATAAAAAAGGGGGAACGACAGAAAAAGTCGTTTCCCTTTTTTTGAATTAAGCTTCAACTAATAAACGTTCTTTTTGAACCAGTTGCTCAATAGCGGGGAGTAACTCGTCAAAAGATGTAATCTCAACATCATGAATGGGTAACATATCGTCCGCTAACTGGCGTTGGCGATGATTGAACCACAAAGCCTGCCAACCGGCACTTTTTGAACCAACTACATCATTATCAAAATTATCACCAACGTAAAGTGTTTGTTCGGGAATTAGCTGAAATTGCTGTTCTGCTAATCTGAAGATCTCTTTGTCAGGTTTTTCATAACCAGAGGCTTGCGAAATAATAATGTGTTCAGGATTTACCCAGTTTAATAAATCCAACTGGACAATTTTTTTATGTTGATGATCAGTAGGACCATTAGTAATGATACCTAAAGTAATTTCTTGCTCTTGTAGAAAGTCTAACGTTTTTCGTACCTCTTGATGCATAATGATCCCATCAAGCTCTTCTTCATACACTTTTTGAAAGGTCAAGGCTTGTTCGTCGATGATTTCTGGATAATTCAATTCCTTCAAGGATTGGCAAATCCGATAATTTCTCATATAGGTTAAGGACCAATCACCGGAAATGACTTTGTTAAAATTCTCATCACTATGTACGCGAAACCGAATATACATAAAATGCATATCTTTCAAACGAACGTAAGGGAACACTCTCTGAATAGCATTGCGAAACGGTTGTTGCTGATCATAAATGGTATCATCCACATCAAAAATAATTGCATCAAGCAAAGTAAAAACACACCTTTCAGTTTGTTGGAATTTTCACGAATGTTTTCATGGATATTCTAGCTCAAAAAAAGCCGCTTGAAAAGGGCAAAAACCTTGATAAATAAAGGTTTTCTTTACTATATTTTATAAAGGTTGGTTTATCAGTTTTCAGTTTTTTTCACTTTAAAAAAGATTTCTTTTCAATTTCTAATCTTATATAATGAAGAGACAAAGGAGTGAGGGCATGCGCAGAAAAAAAAGACAGGTTACCGATCTGGATCGAATCAAAACGGTAGTAGAGGAATGTCAGGTTGTTCGAATCGCTTTTAACGGAGAAGACTATCCTTATATTGTGCCGGTAAACTACGGTTATCAATGGAATGAGGAACAGTTAGTCCTGTATATTCATGGGGCAACTGAAGGGGAAAAAATCAACCGCCTGCAGGCAGACAGCAAAGTCGCAATTGAAATGGATCACAAACATGCTTTAGTTGAAGGTGGACGAAAAGCGGAAAATTATTCCTATGCTTATGAAAGTGTGATTGGTTTTGGCGTTGCCGAATTGTTAGAAGATATAGAAGAAAAGCGTGCTGCATTGCATCTGTTGATGGATCATGCGGCCAAGGGTGTCGAGTTTGACGAAATTCCTGAAGGTATGATTAAACGAACTGAGATAATAAAAATTACTGTCAATGAATATACGATGAAAGAGCATGCACCAAAACATATGGATAAACCTGGTGGAGAATAACTTCACTAGGTTTTTTTAGGCAGAAAAAAATATCCATCCTCACTCAAAGTAGCAGAGGATGGAAACAACTATTTATTTTATTTTTCTTAAACGGTATTCTTCAAAATGGCCGGCGTTTCCTCTAGCCTGAACCGCCGCAAAGACCCCCATAATAAAGGCGCCAATTGTGTTCGTTAACAAATCCCCCATCGTATCCATCAAAGCGTCCCGACCGACTAAAGGCACACCACCGGAAGTCGCATAACGCTGAAGGTTCATATCTGCCACTGTGTCGCAGAGAAATTCCCAAAATTCCCAAAAAACGCCGCATAATCCAGCAAAGGCAAAGCCAAACAACAGGAATAGCCAAGGTGAGGTTTTGCTTATAGGTGCATCCTTCATAAAGAAGCCGATTAGTCCATAGCCGACGGCAGTTAAAACCATCGGACTTACGGCATGCAGGATTTTATCCCAATATGAAATCCTAGAAATCATGTGCAAAGAGGTTCCTAAAAAGACCGAGATCACTAGAAAGAACCAGTAAAAATAGACAATTTTCTCAGGAAGCGCCAGTTTGAAAAATTTCTGAACCAATTCTGGTAGAAAAATCAAAGCGATGCCGGCAATACATTCCACCACGAAAATAATTCCTTGCTGGGTGGAATATTTGCTGATAATTAGTTCGTAGATGTTATAGGCTAAGCAGATTAGACCGAATATGATTAGCCCGATTTGCAGCTTGCGATAGGTCATTTAATCCCTTCTTTCTAGAAGTACCCGTTTAATCGCATCCAGCATGGCATCTTCTGTCGAAACAACTTCACCGTTTAACTTTACTAGACCAACTGTGTACAGGTTCAAATAATGAAACTGATTTTCCGCAGGTGTTGCTAGAGCCTCCAGCTTTTGCGAGTTATCCGCACCTTGCTGACGGGTATCGGAATACAACGCAATTACGGGAATTCCTTTAGCATAAGCCACGCCAATCTCTGATGCAACGCCTGCATCAATGGTAATCCCATCTAAGACGGCTACCATCAGATCACTTTTCAAGACTTCCTCAGTGTCGGCCAAGGCGATCATTTTACTATCGGCATATGCGGACTTGTCATTTATTGCTTCATTTTCTTGCGGTAAGTAGACGGTAATCTCTGATGAAAGTGCTCGAATTTTTTTTACTAAGTATTCATTGTAACGCAGATCGCTTTGGGTAAACATTGGTCCAGCGAAATAAATATGATTAGAAATAGTCACTAAAATACGCCTCCATGTCAGGTAATGTTTCTTCTAATAATTGAATCGTTTCTTTGTCAGCTTCCAAACGCTCGATTCTTGCCAAGTAAGAAGCCCGACGATAATTCATCAGCATACAGCTCAGGGTTTGGATCGATAGCTTGACAGGATGCCCCACGGGTTCGTTGGACACCTGTAGTTGACCATTATTGTCCCAACTTATGCCAAAGATGCCATTGTTCCAATCAGCCACCGGATCGGTAACTTCAAAGTAAAATGGTTCTACCTGTTTAAAGAAAGGATATTCCTGCAAAAATTCTTTTACATCCACAATGCGTGCCATGAAATATGGGGCTATCGTTTCGGTGATTTCGCTGTCGTCTAGTAAGAAGGATAACGGTTCATTCTTGAAAATATCGCCCTTCACCCAGTAAATCATTGAAAAATGTGCACTGATAAAGTTCCATAGGCCATTGCGAGCCTCTTGATTCAAATAGAACATTTCTTTAATATGAAAAACTTCGTCATAAATCCAGTAAAAGAGCACTCCGGTGGGCTGACCGTCTTGATCGTAATAAATAGCGGCAATTCGTTCTTCTTCGTTTTCAAAACGCCAGTATTCTTCCCAGTTCAGTTCTTTACGAATCATAGCTCCGTGATTTTTTAAAGCAAATTCATCGTAAACCTTGTAGACATCCGGATCATCTACATCACGTCGTTCCACAATACCAGGCACATCCACTTGTTTAGGTAGTTGGGTATCTTTTACTTTAAAGCTCAGCTTATCCGACATAATCTCCCAGCCTTTACGTCGATAATAGGGAATATTATAAGGGTAAAGATATGAAATCCACTGTTTATCTTTACGCATTTCCACTAATGCTAGCTGAATCAAATCTTTCATTAATCCGTGATTGGCATATTCAGGATAAGTTCCTACACCTGTAACGCCACCCATCTGGAAAACTTTTCCGTGGATATTGACTTCACAAGGGTAGATCGCAATTTGGGATATCAAATTGTCATTATGGAACCAACCGAAAACTTTTGACTGCTCGAGTACTGGTTTTTTTGCCCGAACCATTTCACGTTTGTTTTCATAGCCACTGCTTTCGATATCTTCTTCAGTTACTTGAAATACATAACTCAGCAGCTCATCATACTGAGCAAGATATTTCTCACTAACTCGCCGCAGCTCCATCTCATTTTTCAACTCATGGTCCATTCTTTCATCTCCAAATTTAGTTTATAGAACAAGTATAGCAAAACCGACTTGATTTTTCTCTTACTAACGTTGAGAAATGGTAAAAAGCCTTTTTTTATCGTACAATCGTTGGTATAATGAGTGGTGCTGATTAAAAGAAATGAGGAACATCAATGAATATAGAACAAATGCAAGAAAGACAAAAGCAAATTCGAAACTTTTCGATTATTGCCCATATCGACCACGGCAAGTCCACCTTGGCTGACCGTATTTTAGAAAAAACCAATACTGTAAGTCTCCGGGAAATGCAGGATCAATTACTAGACTCAATGGATCTAGAACGCGAACGGGGCATTACGATCAAACTAAATGCTATCGAGTTGCAATACGATGCCAAAGATGGGCAAACTTACACTTTCCATCTGATCGACACCCCAGGGCACGTCGATTTCACCTATGAAGTATCCCGCAGCTTAGCGGCCTGTGAAGGGGCTGTTTTAGTCGTAGATGCGGCCCAAGGGATCGAAGCGCAAACCTTGGCTAACGTATACTTGGCATTAGATAATGATCTGGAAATTTTGCCAGTCATCAACAAAATTGATTTGCCAGCGGCGGATCCAGAGCGGGTACGTAAAGAGATTGAAGACGTGATTGGCATCGATGCAGAGGAAGCAGTGCTAGCCAGTGCTAAAACCGGTATCGGTATCGAAGACATTTTAGAACAAATCGTCGAAAAAGTACCGGCTCCAAGCGGTGATTTAACAGCACCGTTGAAGGCCTTGATCTTTGACTCGGTTTATGACAGCTACCGGGGCGTGGTGTTGAACATCCGAGTGATAGACGGCGTAGTGCGTCCTGGCGATAAAATTCAATTAATGAATAACGGTAAAACCTTTGATGTAACCGAAGTGGGCGTGTTCTCACCGAAGGCTATTCAACGGGATTATTTAATGGTAGGCGACGTTGGATATATCACTGCCAGCATCAAATCGGTTCAGGATACCCAAGTTGGGGATACGGTTACGTTAGCTAACAATCCGACACCAGAAGCATTGCCTGGTTATCGCAAAATGAATCCAATGGTATATTGTGGTCTATACCCAATCGATACTTCTCGCTACAATGACCTGCGGGAAGCTTTGGAAAAATTACAGCTGAATGATGCGGCCTTGCAATTCGAACCAGAAACTTCACAAGCTTTAGGCTTTGGTTTCCGTTGTGGCTTTTTAGGCTTGCTCCATATGGATGTAGTACAAGAACGGTTGGAACGGGAATTCAATCTAGAGTTGATCACTACCGCTCCTTCGGTAATCTATCATGTGAACCAAACAGATGGAACGAAGATTGTCGTGGATAATCCTGCCGACTTCCCAGATCCGTCAAAAATTCAAACTGTTGAAGAACCGTTCGTTAAAGCCAACATCATGGTTCCTAACGATTACGTTGGTGCTGTCATGGAGCTTTCTCAAAGAAAGCGTGGCGAATTTGTGACGATGGATTACTTAGATGATTATCGGGTAAATGTCGTGTACTTTATTCCGTTATCAGAAATCGTCTTTGATTTCTTTGATAAATTGAAGTCCAGCACCAAAGGCTATGCTTCGCTTGATTATGAATTGGCGGATTACCGTGAAAGCAAGCTAGTTAAGATGGATATTTTATTGAATGCTGAAAAAGTCGATGCACTAAGCTTCATTGTTCATAAGCAATTTGCGCAAGAACGTGGTCGGGCAATTGTTGAAAAACTAAAAACCTTGATCCCGCGTCAGCAATTTGAAGTGCCAATTCAAGCGACAGTTGGTACGAAAATTCAAGCTCGTACGGATATTAAGGCTTTACGGAAAAACGTATTGGCGAAATGTTACGGTGGAGATATTTCTCGTAAACGTAAATTGTTGGAGAAACAAAAAGTGGGTAAGAAACGAATGAAACAAATCGGATCTGTTGAAGTCCCTCAAGAAGCCTTCATGGCAGTGCTGAAAATGGATGAGGACGAACCGAAGAAGTAGCGTCGTTGCGACACTAAATCTGTTAGGTTAATAGTTAGAAGTTTGGAAAGCTAGACTTATTATTAAAATAGAAGTACAAAATGTTTCTGTTTGAGAGTTAGAGCTTTTCTTTTATGAATACATGTTTGACATTGAAGTAGCTGAGTATGTAACAAAATACTCAGCTTTTTTTTTGCGAAAAAAAGTCAGCCTTATACTGAAAAGAGGCTGTAATAAAAGTGCTCAGCTTTGAGAGCTAATCCGAAAATAACTTCTCATATTTTGCGATTAGCTGGCTTATTTCCGAAAGAACTGCTTTAGTGACATCGATTAAGCAGTTTTCAGTAGCGGTGACGTTTTATGTCACAGTCACGAATGATAGGTAATTTGGAGCTGCAATTATTAGTTCATTAAGCTAGTATAGTTGCAGCTTTTATTTATTACTTGTCAGTTAATCTAACCGATCATGTTTCTATACAATGGATTGAAATTTAATGCAAGCCCAATCAATGATTTATTGACAACTGAAAAAATGACGGCTAACCATCTACTGCGGATACTAACTGGAGATATCCTTGTAATAAGGGAAGATAATGGAAAAAAGCGTGTAATTACTAGTTATTAATGGCTAGTTTTCACTAATATAAAAATAGGTATAGTTAAATTAATGTTTATGAACAGAAATGAATACAATAGTAAGCGTTTTTCTCGATAAAAAAATTACTATTCTATATACTAGTCATAAAGGATGACATAGAGAATAGGAGATAACGATATGGAGAAAAGGAATAGCAGTGCAAGATTTTTATACGGTTTTATGACGTTTTTAATTTTTATGCAATATTTAACACCGGTCTTGGGGATTGCAAAAATATTGGATGAGCCACCACTTATTGAAATACAAAAAGCCATCGCAACGAAAGAGGAAGGTGAATCATTTGTAACCGTAGAAGGAACAATTCAAGGTTCAGATGAAACTACATCAAAAGAAATAGCGATTTCTAAGGATGTTTATTTTACCGAGCAAAATCAGCAGGATTTGTCAGGTATATCAGGGGCCTCTTATTCTGTAACACTTGATAAAGTAATTATTCAAGTTCCTCCTGAAAGTAATGGAAACTTTTATATGAAACTGCCATTAGATAGTCAATCTCTACTAAATAAGAAAAACTTTAATCTTTTACATGGTAACCAATCACTAGTAGTCGAAGTACCTGAAGAATTAAACAACAAGAATGATCGGCTAGAAAAAAGTGAGAGAGCCCTCGTAGACGCGACTACTAACATTGAAGACAATCCATTATCAGCCAATATCACTTCTACTGAAGAACAAACTGTTGAGCGGATCACTCCTGAAATAAAAGCAGAAGCACCCACCGAAGTTAACGATATCCGCACCTACTTCTTGGAAGGGACAGGAACAATTATTACTAAAGCCGAGATGAGTTATTTTGATAAAAACGGCGTAGAACTCACTCCCCCTATACCAGTAGATGCTACTGTAAGATTATACTATGATTGGTCGATCCCTGAAGAGGTGCGGACCCAAATTAATTCTGGGGATTACTTTGCGTTTCAACTGCCGGAAGGAGTAATAGTTAGCAACTTACAAGAGGGTGATTTAGCGAATGGAGACGGTGAGGTTTATGCTCATTATAGTGTGGATGAAAGTGGCCAAGTAAAAATTATATTTAATGATAGGGTGACACAAGAATCAAACATTAATGGCACCTTTAATTTTGAAACTGAATTTAATCGTGAGCATATTGATGGTCCTGGGAATACTACAATTACTTTTCCTGAAGAAGATCACCTGCCGCCTATCACCATACCTATTCGACCAGCAACAGAGACAACCATTTCTAAAAAAGGAAGCTTTGATCGTACCCCTAATCCTACTGAAGTGAAATGGGTGGTCGATTTTAACCAAGGGATGCAAGTGCTTACTAATCCAGTAATTACTGAACAATGGCCCTCGGGTTTAACATATGAATCTGTAGCAGTTTATAAATTGGTGATGAATTTGGATGGGACAATCGCATCTGTTGGCGAATTGTTAACCCCTGATCAGTATACCGTTGATAATAACGGAAATGTTATTATCGCTGGAGAAGTAACGGATGCTTATCGATTAGAATATCTTACTAGTATCGATGATTCTGCGATTCCTGAGGACGGCGGTACAGTAAGCTTTACAAACACTGCAACCTTAACTGATGATAATGATTCTGATGGAATTGATGCCAGAGCTAGTGTAACCAATACTTACGGTAAAATTTTAGAAAAAAACAGAGTTGGTTATGATACGAGTAATCAAGAATTTGCATGGGAAATAAAATACAATTATGGTGGAAAGCATATTTCACAAAATGATGCAGTTATCACGGATACGTTAAGCGACAACTTGGAATTTATAGAGGACTCTTTGGAACTCCATATAATTACATTTGATGAAAATGGAAGAGAAATCGTTGGAAGAAAATTGAACACACCTGAAGAATATACACTGACTCCAAATTTAGATGGAAAGGGTTTTGTTATTCAGTTTACTGACGATATAACCAGTGCGATCAAAGTAACTTATAAAACAGACGTGACTAGCATAGTCACTGATCCAACTCAAGTAAATAACCAAGTTGAAATTGGCACAGGTCAGCAAGATGAAAGTAATGGAACAGCTCAACAACAAAACGTTATAAAAAATTATGGTAATGTGAATTATGCTGATGGTCAGATAGATTGGACAATCCAAGTAAATAGAAACAAATACCATATGGAAAACCTAGTATTGACGGATACTTTTAGTCCGGTTCCAGGTTTAACTCTAGGTAGGACAGTTGAATCAGGTTATCAATTAACCATTATAGATTCGAACGGAAAAACGCTGGAAATTGGAACAGATTATCGCTTAATACAAACGTTTGATAATGCCGATAATGAAACAGGTTTGAAAATTGAATTTTTAGGTGACTATAACCCTACAGAAGAAAGTTTGACTGTCCGTTATACGACTAATTTTGATATTTCATTACTTGACCCTAATAATCCAGCGCTAGATCATTTCAATAATGATGTAAGTGCAGATTGGGTGGATGATCAAGGGGATGAAAGGCATTCTGAAGATGACTCAAGTTTCAAACCAGAAGTCGACTACTCGTTAAACGCTCAAAAAAGCGGAATGTACAATGCGCAAAACAAACACATCACATGGACCGTGGCAGTTAATTTGAGTAGAAACCCTTTATCGGGAGCATATTTAAAGGATCAAATTAAAGAAAATCAAGATTTTATAACAGATTCTCTGAATATATATGAAGCAGTAACTTTACCGGATGGTACTGTGGTAAAAGAAAATGATACGCCAGTGAATAACCAAATGAGCATTGTAACCCCCTCAGGCGATAACAATCAGACACTAGAAATTCATTTTCCTGATGAAAGTCAGCATACTTATCTTATTGAGTTTGAAACTTCAGTTGAAGGAAAAGTAGTAGAGTCCTCGACAAATTATGAGAATGTTGCTGAATATTATAACAATGGAGATGACCGTGAAGTCATTGGAGAAGTTTCTGTAAAAAATGGTGGTTCTCATGTTCAAAAAAACGGTGAACAAGACCCATCAGCTCCAGATTTTGTGAACTGGCATTTAGTAATTAATCCAGCTCAATCTGTATTGCAAAATGTACAAGTGACAGATCACCCTTCGAACAACCAGATTATTGATCAGAATTCAGTAATCCTTTATCAAACATTTATTGCTGAGGACGGAGCGGTTACACCAGATCGAAACAATCCTTTGTCAGAAGGTATTGATTACGAACTCTCCATAGCAACAGACAACGTCACTGGTGAACAAGTATTGGTTGCTAGATTTTTACATGAAATAACAACTGCATATTTTATGGAATACCGAGCATTGATCAGTTCTTCTTCAACAGGGAATACAGATACTGTTTCAAACCAAGTAGATATTGTTGGAGAAGGGACACGTGAGGTTCAAGATACTGGTGGTCAAGATGTTACTGTAGGTGTGAATCACAGCGGCGGCTCAGCAACTGGGACTAAAGGAAGAATTTCACTTAGAAAAACTTCTGCAGATGGAGCAACAAGTTTAACAGGTGCTCACTTTCAATTATGGGATACTACAAAAACAGTATTGCTTCGTGAAGGGGACGTAAATGAAAATGGCATGATTATCTTTGGAAATTTAATCCTAGGAGATTACCTATTAGTAGAAACAACAGCTCCAGAAGGACATACGATTCCAGATGACCTCGTTCAAGGTAGAAGGATTCAGATAACAGCCGATACTTCTGTTGAAAATTCTGTACCCACAGATATTGTGAATTACCCTAATAAAGTAATTTTAACGAAAACGGACGAAGATCAACTGGGATTAGTTGGAGCTGAATTTAGTTTAGAAAGAAAAAGTGCGCTAGGTATGTGGCAAATGCAAGCGGGTGGGCCATTTATTACTGATGCTCAAGGGAAGCTAGAAATTAATAGCTTACAACCTGGACAATATCGTCTAACTGAGGTTCGAGCACCCATGGATTTTATTATAAATACAACACCGATTGAATTTTTCGTTCTGCGCAATGGGAATAACCAAATTCCTACTGTGAATTTAAACATGGTGAACTACCAAGGGTCAGCGAAGTTAATAAAAAGCGATGAGAATCAAAACCCTCTTTCTGGTGCTGTTTTTAAAGTGATTGATTCTGATGGGAACCCAGTCGTAGAAAATTTGACTTCTAATACTAATGGTGAAATAAATGTCGAAAGTTTAGCCCCAGGAGAGTATCGGTTTGTCGAGACAGCTGCACCAAATGGATACATCCTGAATGAACGTGAATATCCGTTTACTATACCTGCCCGTGCGATCGGTCAGCCAAATATTGTAGATGTAGCGACAGCAATTAACTATCAAGGGTCAGCGGAATTAGTTAAACAAGCTGAAGATGGAACGGGTCTATCTGGTGCCGTTTTTCAGATTCAGGATACTGCAGGAATGATTGTGAAGGATCAACTGATTTCCGATCAAGCAGGGAAAATTTCTATCTCTGGTCTTGCTCCGGGAACTTATAGAATAGTTGAAACACAAGCACCCGATGGTTATCTACTTAACACACTTAATAAAGAGTTTGAAATTATTAATTCAGCTATAGACGAACCGAGTATTGTTGAAATCGGTGAATTCTTTAACTACAAAGGGAGTGTAAAAATTCGAAAGGTTGATACCAGTGAAGCACCGTTAGCTGGGGGTGAATTTACGTTATTTGATAACAATCTAGAAAGTCTAGAGATAACGAAAACAAGTGGTCAGGATGGCTGGATCCAATTTGATGATTTAGCTCCCGGTACGTACTATATTCAGGAAACGAAGGCGCCTTTGCTGCCTGACGGTTCTTCTTATGTTGTGAATCCTTATATGATTAAAGTAGAGATTGCAGAATCAGCAGAGGGAAAACCAGCAGTTGTCAATTTGGGAGATTTTCAAAACTTTAAAGGCAAAGCCCAAATTACAAAAGAGGGCAATGGCGCTCCAATCGGCAACGCTCATTTTGATTTGTACTTGTATAATGAACAAACAGGACAAGAAGAAAGGCTAGGAGAAGTAATATCCAATGAAGATGGAAATATTCCACTGGAAAACTTAGGTGCTGGGAGTTATAAGCTGGTTGAAACACAAGCAGCACCAGGATACATTTTAAATACACAGCCGATCTATTTCGTTGTTGATCCAGAATTAGAATCTGGACCGATTGATTCTTTCTCTTATACTAACTACCAATCAACTGTGGTAGGAGTAAAGGTGGATGGTGATGGATTGACGAGTCAAGATAACCAAACCTTAGCAGGCGCGCAATTCCAAATCTACCAACAAAATGAAGATGGTTCAAGAGGAAACGGCCCTATTTCGTTTTTTGATGAAGAGAATCAAGCAACTGACACAGTGCTTACTAAAGCCGATGGGAAACTTTCGATTAAAGGCTTGGATGAAGGAAATTATCTTTTGGTTGAAACCAAAGCACCGGCAAATTTTGTACTCAACACATCAGAAATTCCTTTTGTAATTACTTCATCACTTGGTAAGCCAGAGGTAATCGACTTAGGAGTAATCAATAACTATCGCGGAAAAATAGATATTGAAAAAGTGGACGATAGTGGCAAACGATTAAATGGTGGAAGCTTTGTCCTTTCTACGACACCTGATGGCGAAAATCCAATTTCTATTTTCAATCAAAATGGTATTGAGGTTGAGGAGCTCCATTCTGTGGAGGGTCATATTATAGCGCAGGGGATAATTCCCGGAACTTATTACTTGGTTGAAACCAAAGCACCAAAAGGCTTTGTTCTTAACACAGAACCAATTGAGGTTGTTATTCCAATTTCTAGTGAAAATTTTCAAGAATTGTTGGTCACTGAGCAGTTGGTTAATTATCAAGGAACCGCTGAATTAATCAAACAGGATATATCAGGACAAAATCTTTCAGGTGCGATATTTGATGTTGTAGATGAAACTCATGAACTGATTCAAGAAGGTTTGACTTCTGGAGATGATGGAAAGATAATAGCAGAGAATCTGGCTCCAGGTAACTATCAGTTTATCGAAACAAAGGCACCAGATGGATACATTATCAATACAACGCCAATTGATTTTACAATTAGTGATAGTGCCGCAGGTAAGCCGTCCGTCCAACTTGCCAGCAACAATTTTATTAATTACCAAGGGACAGCCCAATTAACAAAGAAAAATGTGCAAGGTGAAAGATTAGCAGGAGCCGAATTCAAAGTTGTTACTAGTGAAGGCATCGAGGTAGCCAAGGGGTTATCATCTGATTATGATGGAAAAGTAATGGTTGAAAGACTATCTCCTGGTGATTATCAGTTTATTGAGACAAAAGCGCCGGAGGGGTACATCATTAACGAACAACCAGTAGCCTTTTCAATTAGTAAAGAATCCTTTGGTGAACCAACTGTTGTTCTTGCAAGTGATGAATTTATCAACTACAAAGGTTCAGCTGAGTTAACTAAAGTTAATGCTCAGAACCAACCACTTCAAGGAGCTAAATTTAATGTGACAAATCATGCAGGTGATATTGTTGAAAAAGCACTGGAATCAGATAGCCAAGGAAAAGTTACGATAGACCATTTGCAGCCAGGAACCTACTTTTTTAATGAAACGAAGGCACCTGATGGTTACACGTTAAGTAATCAACAAATCGAGTTTACTATTAACGAATCTGCCAAAGGTGTTCCGGCTAGGGTAGATGTTGGTAAGTTTCTTAATGTGAAAAAATCTGAAATAGTTCCGCCATCAGATTCACATACAAAAACACCACCATCAGTTCTCTCAAAACTTATTCCGCAATTGAATGATCGAAACAATCAGATTCTAATGTTGATAGGCATCCTTTTAGTTACAGCGGGATTGATATTGTGGAAAGAGCGTAAGAAGAGTAACTAGTTGGCGAATTGTATTGCTTGAGAAAAAGAACATTTTAAAGTTAAAAGTGCATGGCCTTTGTAGGATAAGTCCTAGAAAGGTCGTGCACTTTTTTGATTAAATCTGATTTAGAATCGGCTTTTTCCAAGGTGAAATTTTTTAAGCTGTGTGGGTAAATGAAAAGGTATGGCTTTAAAACAATCTAAAATACTATTGACCTAAACGATAAGAGAAGTTCTCGAGGAGAATATCTTATATGTTTCGTTGGATCAATGAAAAAGCAAACTAATATCTGACCAATAAACTATTAAATCCGGTGCAAAATTATATCTTTTTTATTTAAGTTTAACCGATCAATTAAGTTCGATAAGGTCATCTAGGTGCTCGATAACCTGCCTGCTCGGCTTCTTCAATCGTTTTAAACCAGGCAGCTGGATTGGTTGTTCTACTGTAATACTCGCTGCCGGGAAGGTGATAGATCCCGTTTTTCGAACCCTTGATCAGACCATTACCATTGGCATCAACATATTCTTGACCGCCGCCAGTGGAAGTGGCGGCTTGCTGCTGTTGAAGTTGCTGTTGTTCCTGCTCTTGTTGTTGGCGTTGCGCTTCGGCGGCCGCCTGTTGTGCTTGAAGCTCGGCTTGTTTTTCTGCTTCTTTTTGCTGAGCAGTTTCGCTTTCTTTATCTGTCTGGCTGGTTCCGTCAGCATAGTTTAAAGTGACACCATCTTGAACATTGAAAATATAGACGTTAAAGTTAATCGCGTCACTATTAATGGATTTCGCCATCATGTGGACACCGCGAGCCAAAAGTTCGTCGCCTCTGAAGACGGGTGTAACTGAGTAACGCACATAATTTTTCTTGTTTTTTTCAAGGTAAGTTTTGATATCCATTTCATGCCGCAGCATTTCCGGATTATTCAGCTGAGCGGTTCCGGTGATTAAGTTTTTCCAGTTATCATTTTCACCTGAAAGAGTGTAACCGATTAAATGGGATCGATTGTAAAGATAGCTTTTACCAAGCTTTTTGTTGTGCCAACCGGTGGGCTTAACTTTGGATATGTCACCGCGTTCTCCTGTTGGCATTAAGCTCTTATTTAACATAGCCTCGGCATAAGTAGCACGATTCAGACTGTCTAAATCGCCGTATTTTTCCCAAGCTTTATTGGCTAAGGATAAATCTGCTTTTGTAAAAGTAGGTTCGTTATGGTTTACTTCAATGGTTTGAGTACCACTGTAGTCGAGAAGGGCGAGTTCACTGTTCTCTTGTTTGATTCTATCGATAGTGGTCTCAAGCGCCTTTTTCTGTTTGGCTTTTTCAGCTTTGCTTTGCACCTGTTTCTTTTCGTTCTTTTCAGAACTTTTCTGCTTAGCGGTAGTGTCTTTTGCGATGTTTTCGTATTTTGGACTGCTTACTGCATTTGCGGATTCAACAGGTGGTGCTAGCATGACCCCTGTAAAAATCATAGTAACTGCTATAGAAGTTATAGCAAGTGAATTTACCTTAGATATCTTCTTAGAATATGGTTGAATTAAACCAATTAGAAAACCAAGAAAACCCACTAGGATCAAGATAGTGCTCATTGTTTAATCTCCCTTAATAGAAGTTCGAAATGATAGTCTATAAATTCCACCTCAATAAATTATAACTTTAATGAATGAGGTATTCAAATAGCATATTATATAGTAAGTTATCTGTAAAACTAAAACAGCTTTTTTAATCTTATTCTAGCTTCAGTTAAAAAAGGATGCAGTTTTGGCAGGATAAGGCAGAGTGTCCGCCTAATAAATTATTTCTTGGTTTCAGTAAAATTTCGCTTTCGGACATTCCTGATTGTGTTCAGCGGCTTCATCGAGCTTGGAAAAAATACTTGTAGTTTTGATAAATAGCAAGAGGAGGTACAACATGAAAACAGCAAAATGTTTGTGCGGGAAGGTTTCGATTGAAATTAAGGACGTTCATTCTGAAGTGAGTGCATGCCATTGCTCCATGTGTCGAAAGTGGACTCTGGTCCATCACTAACAGTAGATGCAGGTACTGGAGACAAAATTAATATTACGCCCGAAGACTTAGTTAAGAGGTATCGATCATCTGACTGGGTAGAGAGAGGATTTTGTTCAAACTGTGGATCGAACCTCTTTTATCGCACAATATCAACTGACCTTTACAATATCCCAATTGATTTATTTGATGACTATGAGGATGCAACTTTAAAAATGGAAATCTGTTATGATCAAAAACCGGCATATTACGACTTTGTGAATGAGACAAAGAAGTTAACTGAAGTAGAGATTATGAAAAGAGTTCAAGCAGAGTATATTGACGAGAAAAAATAAAAAACCTTAGCAATTATTCAGCGCGGGGCTGGAAAATTGCTAAGGTTTTTTGATGGCCTTAGTTAGTGGTTAATTTACCATAACTAATCACTGTTTTTTCGTTTTGTTCTTTTTGATCGGGCAGATCTTTCAGATTAATGATTGCTGAATTGACCAGCAGAACGTCTATTTTGCCGCTGCGCATCACTTTTTTGTGAAGGAAGAATACTTCTTGTCCTTCGTTAAAATCTTTGCTTTTTTCTGAAGCTACGGTTTGTCTCCATCCATTGAATCCCATTGAGAATAACCCCTTTTCTTTGTATAAAGCATCGGTGTAATTGAACATGTGGCATAATTTTGAAAAAAAGAAACGATCCAAGCAATTTGGATCGTTTCGAATATGTTTAAATTAGTTTTTGAAGATGTTCGTTGCTTGCAAGCCGCGTTGGCCTTCTTCAACGTCGAAAGTCACTGCTTGACCTTCGTCTAAAGTTTTGAAGCCGTCGCCTTGGATAGCTGAGAAGTGTGCGAACACATCTTGTCCGTTATCTTGAGTAATAAAGCCAAAACCTTTATCTGCATTAAACCATTTCACTGTACCTGTATTCATATTGTGTTTCCTCCTAGTGCGTTTTGCACATATAATTTTTTTGCAATATCTTGTTGCTAAAAAAGAAGAATGAAAACACCCATACGAATGAAATGACTCTTTGATTTAACTGACAAATCTACTACACTTATTACTATACACCCATTGGGCAGTTATGTATACCTAACTGTGTATTAAATGCAAATATCAAGCCTTTCTTACGCCTTCCTTAATATTTGATGGCAAAATTATCACTCCGTGGTTAAGTAATGCTAGAAGGGCAGTGAGGATTATTTTTCTACTATATAATAGTAGTGAATTTTCTACTATTAGTTAGATAATTTATGCCGGAGAAGTATTTTATTGCTGAACGCATCTATCTTGTTTCTAGCTAAAAATTGATTATTAAAATTGAGATAGGGGTTACAGGCTCCAAAGACTACTGTTTTTATCGATACTTATGCTGTTAAACAAGTAAATGATCTAAAAGGTTTTTTTAGAACTAAAAATTGAAAAATAACATGCAATCAAGGGATCGATGACATTTATTATGGTATATTTGAATATTTTTTGACAATTCGCAGAAAAAAGCTCGCTTTTTGTTTGTTCTATGGTATATTTGAAATTGATGTACCATCTATTATGTGAAATTAAGGAGTTAATTCAATGCAAAGATCTGATAGACACAATTCACGTCCCCAAATTGGTTTAATTGTCGTACTTGGTATTCTTGTATTATTGGTAGCAGGTTACACCTTCCGAAGTGTACACTACAGCAATCGTTATTTGCCTAATACAATCGTCAATGGTATTGATATTGAAAATCTCACTGTAGCAGAAGCAAATGAAAAAATAGAGCAGGTTTTAACTGATTCTCCTTTCGTTATTCAAATTGATGACACTAACTGGAAAGAGATCAATCGTCAAGACCTTGACTGGACAGCAGATTATGCAGAAGAATTATCTTCTATTAAAGAATCGCAAAATCCCTTTAGCTGGGGTAAGCAATTGGTTTTTGCTGCTGAAGCAGCTGAGATGACGGGGAATACATTAAATCAAGATAAGCTAAACGCACTAACGGAGCAAGTGAGAGCGGAGCTTACTCAAGTAAATGAACCACGTACGCAAACAGAAAATGCGACGATCCAACAAACGGATGCTGGATTTGAAATCGTTCCCGAAAAACAAGGATCAACAATAGATGTTAATGCAGCAACAGAGGCATTTGTCGAAGCAATATCTACGGGTAAACAATCGATCAGTATGAATGATTATCCTGAAAAGCCAACGATCAAGAAAGACGATCCACAATTAAAAGAAACACTAGACGAAATGAATAAAGTAGCCAAAGTAAAGGCAACTTACACTATCAATGGAAACACTTTTGAAATACCATCTGATCAGCTTCGCAGCTGGCTAACTGTAGATGCTGAGGGTAAGTTAGCGTTAGATCAAGGGCTGGTAGCTGCTTATGTTACTGAGCTTGGCCAAACATATAATACCAGCACTCAACCCACAAGATTTAATAGTACCCTTCGTGGTGAAGTAGAAGTACCGGCTGGCTACTATGGCTGGACGATTAGTACCGATGAAGAAACAGCTGCGTTAAGTGAACAAATTCTTCAAGGGCAAGACTTTACGCGATCTCCTATCGTAGAAGGCACTGCAACTGATTCAGGTAGTCCCTTAGTTGGTAACTCGTATGTTGAAGTCGATTTACAAAACCAACATATGTGGATATACAGAGATGGTGCAATTGCTTTAGAAACTGATATCGTCAGTGGGAAACCTTCGTCACCTACTCCTCCTGGTGTCAACTATGTTTGGAGTAAGGAAACAAATACTACTTTACGTGGATTCAATGATGATGGTAGTAGATATGCTAGTCCTGTAAGTTATTGGATGCCAATTGATTCTACAGGAGTCGGAATCCACGATTCAAACTGGCAATCTGCTTACGGTGGTAATTTGTGGTTATACCGTGGCTCTCACGGATGTATCAATACGCCACCTAGCTTGATGGGACAAGTCTTTAACCTTGTTGATCATGGAACACCAGTGTTAGTTTATTAAGTAAAAAAGAGCTGCTTCGGTTACATCGATTATGCGGTTTTCAGAGGTTGTGACATTTTATGTCGCAGCCTCTTTTTTCTGTGGAAACTTGATTGAATTTTTTTGTGAAAGTATAAATCTGATTGCTGCATAGGTAATGGGGTCAGTATTTAGATACTAAGCGAAAAATTATCAAATTTATCAAGAAAGAGAATGGTATATCGCAAAGTTAAAAAAGTGAGAAGGACTTCTATCTTATTAGAGTGGAGGTGCATTTGTCAGTTCCGACTAATGGTTGAAACGGAGAAATAGGATAAGCAGGTGTTACTATTGTTCCTCTTATCCTCCGTTTTAGTTAGTTAATTAAAGGAAATCATAATCTTGAATAAAATCAATAAAGCTTGCAGTGGCTGCAGAATTCAAAGATTCCTTGGTGTAGCATAGCCACGTACTTCGAGAAAATGGTTGGCGGTTTAACCATTTTAGTTCCTTTAGATAGCCATCAAAATTTTTTAGTCCTGTTTCAGGTAGTATGGACCAGCCTAATCCATTTTTCACTAATTCTAGCGCTGTGTCTACATTACTTGTGCTAAAACGAATATGAGGACGTTCTGAAAAGCGTTCATCCCACCAATGTTCGATTTGGTAGCTTAGATGAGAATCTGTGTGGTATTGAATGTAGTTTTTCAACTTCAACTCTTCAAAAGAAATTTCCTGATGATAAGCTAAGCATATTGGCTCGCTGAAAAGTAGTTTCTTTTCTGCTTCCCAAGCATGACCTTCTCGTAAAATTGCCACAGAGAGCTTTTTCTCCTGCAACTGCCGATATATTTTTCTGCTTAGATCTGTTTGAATGAAAAAATCTACCTTAGGATTTGCTTTAGTAAATTCCTCTAGAAGTGCGGGCAATTTGTAATGAGCAAAAATCGGTGTAGTTCCCATTCTTATTGTCCCTTGCAGATCGTTTTCTTCAGAATTTATATGATGCATCAGTTCATTAGAAGTATCCATCATTTTTCGACAATATTCCAAAAAGATTTCGCCAGCAGGTGTAAAGGAGATCCCGTCATGATGACGAATTAATAGCGGTTTTCCTAGTTGACTCTCTATTTTTTTAATTCTTTTGGTCAAGGCAGGTTGAGATAAAAAGAATTTGTCAGCTGTTTTGGTAATATTTTGTTCTTCGAATAGTGCTAAAAATAATTCTATATCTTTAAAATTCATCTTCGCTACCCCATAACTTTTAGTAATGTCTATGATCATTATAAATTATTTTACATTATATCTCAATTCGTTAAAATAAAGGAGTAAGAGAAAACGAGGGATAAAAATGGGAAAAACAATCACAGAGAAACTTTTAGAGGAAGCTATCATCGAAGGCGAGCTGATTAGAGGAAATCGAATTGGGATTAAAGCCCATCAAACCCTGGGGCATGACCTGAATGCCGTAATGACTTTTTTAGCTTTAGAGTCTTTAGGTATCGACCAAGTGAAAACCGAAGTTTCGGTCCAATATATTGATCACAATATGCTGCAAGCAGATTTTAAAAATGCTGATGATCATAGTTTTTTACGAGAAATGACTGCTAAATTAGGTGTTATTTGTGCCCGTCCAGGCAGCGGCATCTGTCATCAACTGCATTTGGAGCATTTTGGTGTTCCGGGCAAAACTTTGATTGGCGGAGATTCCCATACAACCGCACAGGGAGCATTAGCGATGTTTTCGATCGGGGTTGGTGGCTTTGATGCGGCAATGGCAATGGCAGGTGAGCCGCTTTACATCACAATGCCAAAAATCGTAAAGGTACAACTCATTGGAAAGCTACAGCCACAAGTCTCTGCTAAAAATATTATTTTTGAAGTTTTACGTCGTATTTCTGTCAGAGGAGCTGTTGGAAAAGTTTTAGAGTATACAGGACCTGGAGTAAAGAGTTTAACTGTTGCTGAACGATCTACGATTGCTAACATGGGAACAGAAACAGGGGCTACAACTTCAGTTTTTCCAAGTGATGAGGAGACACGAAAATGGTTGCGGGCATATGGTCGTGAGCAGGATTGGCAGGAGATTTCAGCTGATTTCGATGCTGTATATGATGAAATAATCGAAATTGATTTGACTTCATTAGTTCCTTTGATGGCGTTACCAGGATCGCCAGACAAGGTGGTGCCAGTAACAGAAGTAGAAGGAATCAAAGTTGATCAAGTGATGTTAGGAAGCTGTACGAATACTGCTTTAAATGATATTTTATCCATTGCAAACATTTTAAAGGGCAAAGAGATTTGTGGGAGCGTTGATGTTGGCCTATACCCATCCACTCGAACAGTGATTCGAGAGAGCATTAGGCGGGGTGCTTATGATGATATCTTAGCAACAGGAGTAAGATTCTTCGAGCCTAGTTGTGGCGGGTGTAATGGCTGTGGCTTCGCTCCACAAAGTAAGGGCGTTTCTATTCGAACAACGCCAAGAAATTTTCATGGTCGAAGTGGTACAAAGGATGACCAGGTTTATTTAGCTGCGCCAGAAATTGCTGCAGCTTCTGCTATTACTGGTGTAATAACGGACCCACGGAGGTTGAATATTCCAGAATTTAACTATGAGTTGCCGGAAAAATTCATTGAACCGGGCAATCTTTTTTATCCAAATCAAACATATAATGGAAAAATTCACTATGGTCCCAATATCAATCCGATCCCGGCGTTTCCTGAGATGCTCAATAGTTTTAGGCAGAAAATACTACTTAAACTACCGGATAATGTCACCACTGATCAAATCTGTCCAGCGGGTGCGTTGTATTTACCTATACGTTCAAATATTCCTAAGATTGCACAATTTTCATTTATGCTAGTTGATCCAGCGTTTCCTCAACGGGCCAAAAAGGAGCAAGGTGGCATTTTGATTGCGGGCGAAAATTACGGGCAAGGCTCAAGTCGGGAGCAAGCAGCGATCATTCCACGTTATTTAGGCATAAGCACCGTGATAGCTAAAGGGTTTGCGCGACTGCATTTGGCGAATATGGTGAATTGGGGTTTGTTGCCACTACAATTTATAAGAGAAGAAGATTATCAAATGCTCGATTCTGAAGACGTGTTGGTCATCCAAACAAAAGATATTAAGGTGGATACACCAGTTGAAATTGTCAACCAAACAAAGGGTTATGTCTTTTTTGTAAGTACCCCAATTTCAAAAGAAGAACTAATGGTTGTTCGCTGTGGTGGAAGAATCAACGAGTTGAAAAAACGTCGCATGTAAATAACGAAAGAAAAATGAAAGCAGGTAGTTAGAATAGAAACTCAATTGTTGAGACTAATCGAAGATGAGCAAAAAAGACTAGTAACTCTTGAAGTAAGAAAAAACCTTGAAGTAAATCTAGAAAGCCAGTAAGCGGAGTTTTATCAGGAGAGGGTAGGGGCCCGCTAAAAGGTCCCATGAATATGGTGAAACACTAAAACAATGATAAGTACAATTTCTCTGAATAGAAAAATCTTGTTAATCACTGTTGTTACAACTCTTACTAAGTAAAGGTTGTAACAACAGTTTTTTTATCTAGTTCTTTGACCAATTAATACTTCTGATTGGAAGGATAGTTGACTAAATTTACTACGTTGAAATTAGAATTTGAAAGGAAACGCAAGACTATCTCTATATGAGAATAATATAGAAAATATAAGTAGCTTTTTAAGTGGTAATCGAACGGATAGGCTTATTATTCGGATTGCTCAAGAAAAAGTATTATCTTGTCTCTTAGGGTCTGATCCCAACGAAAACTATATAAATGAATTATATATAAAATGAATATAGAGATTCGATAGGTTCGTCTACATCTTCAGGTAAATAAGTTAATTATAAACATATTATAATTATTATGTGCGTACATATTGATAAAAAGTTGATAATTAGGTTAAATTCTTCTATAATATTAAATAGAATAGCTTTTATGGATTTGTTTGACTTCTTTATTAGAAGATAGCTTGTTTCCAAAGAAAGGTGAGAAAAAAAGATCAACTCTTGATACGTGTTTTCAATTATGTAGGAGAATAAATTTAAACAAAGGAGAGAACTTTCTAAATAAAAATCTCCTCATAAGCAATTATTTGTAAGAAATCTATTTTAGGTGAATCTCTGATAAAGATAGTTGTCCGTTTTTAATTTTTTAGCAAAATGAAAGGAGTGATGTCATGCGTCCGATTTTAATCTTAACTAAGAATTTGCTGGTGGAACAGAAGTTACAAGAAAAGCTTCATCATTTAGATTATGAAGTATTTTGTTCAGTGAATATGATTAAACAATTGCAAAATAGTTTGAATCGAGTGCCTTTAATCGAATATTACAAACTAATTATTTTTAGCGAGACCTTAAATAATCAGGAAGTATGTGAACTTGTTAATATGCTTCAACACAGAAATAGTCAGTTAATCCGAAAATCAATTGTTGAACCTACGACCAAGGAGAAGGAAGAGATGTCTCAGTTAGGGATTAACACATGGATTTACAACGATATGTCTCTTGAAAATCTACGTGAACAATTAACCGTTAGCTATTCTGCTTACAAACAGATAGAGCATGTAAGTGGGGCTATTTCTTATGACAAAGAAGATATGCTGGAAATGATATTGGAATTCAAGAGTATATTAACAAAAATGGAACGAAAAACTTTTGAATGTTTAGTGGAAAGTGAGGAGGAGTTAGTTTCACGTGAAGAACTATGCTATTATCTTTGGAAAAGTGAACCGAATAATTCTCACTTAACACAAATGTCTGGATTGGTAAAACGATTGAAGTCAAAATTAGTTGCAGCGGGTTTCCCAGATGGCATGGTTGAAACCGTCTGGGGCTATGGGTATCGACTAGCACCAAATTTGAAACAGATTTTCAGCTAAAAATGAATAGTTGGGCAGAGGTTGTGACGTTTTATGTCACAGCCTCTGCTTTTTTATTGGATCATTTTTTATGAATACAGTCTAGAACGTTAGACTAAGAGAGATCAGAATTTATGTAACCTAAAAAATAGCATGCTTGTATGGGTTTTAAATTGATGTGTAAGAGATTATTTATCTATAAAAAACATATTGGTATCTTTTTGCGGATTTTTTTCTACCAACTCGCTAACTTTTTTTACCCCCCTCTAACGTGCACCCTTAAAAATCAAAAACATTGATCTATCAACATTTTCCCATTTTCAACGTGCACGTTAGAGGGGTCTTTTGCACGTTAGCGTTTTTGTCTTTTCTTGAAAAATGATTTATCTTTTAATCAACGGCCGGGATAAAAAAACAAAATATTGGATTAACACCAAAAAAAGAAAGCAGAGGGAAATAACAGAATGCGAAAACTTGGAAACGATTGGCAGGGCATCAGCCAACAAGCAGTCATAATATTAAAAAATGATTAGATCGTTTTAAATAACTAAATATCAATAGACACCCCTTGTTTACTATGATTTCAAGAAGTATATAAGAACATATTCACAGCCTTTTTTGCTTGCTTTTCGGTTAAATTGCTAAATATTTTTACCCCCCTCTATTTTGCAGGCTTTTCATGAAAAAAATTCAAAAATCCCGTCATATCAACATGTCAATTTTTTGACTGTGCAAAATAGAGGGGGGTTTTGCAAAATAGCGTTTTTGTCTTTCTGCAAAAAATGGCTTATCTTTTAGTCAACGGCCGAGATAAAAAAACAAAACCTAAGATTAAAACCTAAACAAGAAAGCAGAGGGAAATAGCAGAATGTAAAACTTGGAAACGATTGGCAGGGCATCAGCTAACAAGTAGAGCTGCTGCCAAGTTTTCGGAAGAGCATCTCATCAACAGACAAAATATTAGGAAACGATTAAATGTGTTTAAATAACTAGAAAACAAAATAGATACCTCTTGTTTACTCTGATTTCAGGAAGCATATAAGAACATATTCACAGCCATTTTTGCTCGCTTTTTGACTAAATTGCTAAATATTTTTACCCCCCTCTTATTTGCACTTTTTTCTAATAGAAAAATTTTGAAAACTTGATAGGATCGTATTTCTATATTTTGGCTGTGCAAATAAGAGGGGTCTTTTGCAAATAAGGACACGTTGTTTTTTCTGGAAAAACGGTTTATCTTTTAGTCAACGGCCGCAGATAGAAAACAACTCATAAAAATTACAACCATAAAAAATCGATCGATTGAAAATAACAACTAGAAGAAAAATCACTAAAAAAAGAAAGTAGGAATTACTATGTCAAGACAACCATTTACCGACTATCAAATCTTCAATCTCACTCGTGAAACACTTGAACAGCGTATTGGAGAATACTATGACGAAACACAAGATGGTGCCACTACCATCAAACTACTGCTGGCTTTGCGTGTCCGCTACCAGCTAGGCGCAGAAGAATTTGCATTGGTCTTGCAGGATCTAGTGAAATATTTATTTACGAAAACGAAAGCAACCAGAACTATGAAACGGTTCTTCTATTACTTTGCAGAATATTTTGACACTGCCGAATGGAAAAAATTGTGCTTAAGAGTCTTTCCCATTCGCAATTTCATTGAAAAAGCCAAGTCCATCGCTGGCTCACTTATTGCTCAATTCCGTCCATCAGAAACGGCGGTACCTTGAGACTACTAGCATATTGTCCTGTCCCTCTATGCTAAAAACTTACGAAAGGAGTTATCAAAATGATCAAATTAGTTGGAACATTTCTTAACGATGCTGGAAAGAAACATAACTTAATAATGAAAGACCCAAATATTGACTTAAGTCCCGAAGTAGTCAGAGAGAACTTAGAACTACTAACCACCTTAGATCTCTTTGAAAAAGACGGCGTGGCTTTGTTCCAAGAAACAGTCAGTGCGAAATACGTCGAAACCATCGAAACACCGATTTTCGAAAAGGAGGAATTTTTCGGCGATACCAACAAACCCGTTACTTTGAATCAATCGTTATTGAATCGTACACCAGTCACCGAGCAAGTTGAAGTGTCTGAAGAAAAGAAAATCGAGGAAGTGGATAACCAACAGAAATTAGAAGAAATGAAGGCTCAAAGCAACTACCGTGAAACGCCACAAGTACCGACAGTTTCACTCGAGACACCAAAAGAAGAAGTTTCAGAGGTGCCTGCAGAAACACCTGAAGAAGAAACGAAAATAAAACCAAAACCGTACAACTTGATTTCACAAATGCTCCACAGAAAAAATCGACGAAAAGCGCAGGAAAAACAGAAGAAAAATCTCAATTAAGCCGCCCATACGTTCCTTACCTGATCGATCAGATTCACACAAAACAAACCACCGGCAAAGGTTGGGCACTTTGCAGAGGGTTGCTTCGTTCATTGACAATTGAATAGCACTACTACTGATGAAAGTAGATCGTTCACGTTATAGTAGGATAAGAGAACGTTTTTCAAATAGATACCAAAAGGCTACATTAGTAAGAGCTAGATAAAAATAGACACGTTAGCTTTGCTTCTTTCTGCATTTCTTAGTACAATAGCTATGCTTTTCAAGTGTGAACTATGTAGTATCATAATAATCTACGCAAGAAAGGAAAGTATACATAATGAAGAATAATTTTTGGGCAGAGCTGCCTAAGCCTTTTTTTATCTTAGCACCAATGGAGGATGTGACGGATGTTGCTTTCCGCCATGTTGTGAAAGAAGCGGGGGCTCCCGATGTCTTTTTTACAGAATTTACCAACTCGGATAGTTTTTGCCATCCGGATGGAATAGAAAGTGTACGAGGACGTTTGACCTTTACAGAAGATGAACAGCCTATGGTCGCTCATATCTGGGGAGATAAGCCAGAATTTTTCAAGGAAATGAGTATAGCTTTAGCGGAAATGGGTTTTAAAGGAATTGATTTGAATATGGGGTGTCCGGTTCCTAACGTTGCTGAAAGAGGGAAAGGAAGCGGCTTAATTTTGCGTCCGGAAGTTGCTGCTGAGTTAATTGAAGCCGCAAAAGCGGGTGGATTGCCCGTCAGTGTAAAGACGCGGATTGGATTTACTGAAACACAGGAGCTGGAAGGTTGGATAAGTCATTTGCTTAAACAGGATATTGCTAACCTTTCCGTTCATTTGCGGACCCGCAAGGAGATGAGTAAAGCCGATGCTCACTGGGAAGTCATTCCTAAAATTGTCGCTCTACGGGACAAGATCGCACCGCAGACATTGATTACAATTAATGGCGATATTTTGAATCGGAAAATGGGCTTGGAGCTTGCCGATCGTTATGGGGTTGATGGCATCATGATTGGGCGGGGGATCTTCAAGAACCCTTATGCTTTTGAAAAAGAGCCAAAAGAGCATACACCGGAAGAATTAATTGGCTTATTGAGATTACAGCTTGATTTACAGGATAAATATAGTGAAATGGTTCCTCGTTCGATTGTTGGCCTACATCGCTTTTTTAAAATTTATGTCAAAGGATTTCCAGGGGCCAATGACTTGCGGATAAAATTAATGAATACAAAATCTACCTCTGAAGTGCGAGAAATCTTGGAAGAATTTCAACCGATGACTGCTACTTATTAAGAAATGCTTAAGAAGATTATGAACTCCATTTGAGCTATTGCCTTAAAGTCTAGGTTAAGGAATAGACTTTAGTCAGTAAAATAGTTTGAAATGGAGTGAAGAAAATGAACAGACCGTATATTTTTTGCCACATGATTACTTCCATCGATGGAAAAATTGATGGTACCCACAAAAGTATTCCTGAGCGTGGAGAAAACGCATTCGATTTTTATCAAATAGCTTTTGGGGAGAACGCCTATTATCAGCTGGATGGTTGGCTTTCTGGTCGCGCGACCTCAGAAGCAGCCTTTACTAAAGGAAAGGTGCCGAATACCGACAAAAATGCTGCGCCAGTACCTGAAGGAGATTTTGTGGCTAAAACCGATGCAACAAAGTATTATGTGTCGATTGACTCCTCAGGCAAGCTTGGTTGGGAAACGAACAATGTTCAGTATCGTGACACAAGTGCCCATATAATTGAAGTTCTTTCTGAGCGTGCTACGAATGAGTATAAAGCTTTGTTGCGGAGGTTGAATATTTCATACATTGTTGCTGGTAAGGACTCTTTGGATTATGAGTTGCTGTTAGAAAAATTGAAAAACCTTTTCCAAATTGAGACGTTAATGCTTGGCGGCGGAGGTGTATTGAACTGGTCCTTCATACAAGCGGGTTTTTGTGATGAGCTCAGTATGTTAATTGCTCCTTTTGCGGACGGTTCAGCTGAGACCCATGCGTTGTTTCAAACAAAAGAAGGCATATCAGAAGACATCCCGGTAGCCTTTGAATTAGAGCATGTGGAAAAAAGAGAGAACGGGGCAGTATGGTTAAGATACAAAGTTAAGGGGAAAGTAGAATAGAAAAATGCTAGATTGCTCTTTTACAAAAAAGCCAATCTAGCATTTTTTTATTTGTTTGGTTAATCGTCGACTTCAGTTTCCAAGACATTTCCAGATTGTGCATCGATAGATACGTTGACTTCTCGTGAATTATCACGAACAGATACTTCCCAATAGGTTGTCGATAACTCTTTTTCTAATGACCATTCTGTAATGGTGCCATTTGGGACTTCACTAAGGGCAATTTTGTTAATTTCAGCTAGTGAAAGAAGATTATCCAGATTTAAAGCTTCCTCTCTTCTTTCTACGCCATCTCTTTCATCATGATCAAGGTCTTCTTCACGATCTAGCTGGAATTCTCCAGTCGTTGCATCAATATCGATTTCGTATTCCTTGTTGTCATCAACGCCTGTGATTTCGTAGTAATAGTTACCAAGACGATCATTGATGTCAATGCTGGTAATGTCACTGTCAGCGTACTGCTCTTGATAGATGCTAATCGCATCGGCCAAAGTTATGGTAAAAGCGTCTGAGCTAGAACTAGCAGCGGTAGAAGTAGCCGATGTTTGTGCAGATTGATTGCTAGCTGTTGAGCTGCTTTCAGGTGTTGTGTTGGATTGTAGCTCGTCATTATTAGGTCCACATCCAGCTAATAATACCCCCAAAGCGCTTAGTGCAAATAGTGTTGTCATTGTTTTTTTCATTTTGACCATTCCTTTCAGTAGATGAAGCTGTTCTTTTCTATACTCTTATTATGGCCAATTATTCAGTTTAAATCTCTCGAACTAAGTGAAGAAAAAATGAAAAAAACTTCATAAACCTGTTAAAGAGCACAAAATTAGTTCGTCCGTTCGTTTTGCGGAAAAGTAACAGAAAAAACCGCCCCTTGTGGCTGGAAATCTGTTACCACGATAGTCCCATGGTAAAGTTGGACCAATTGCTTAACGATAGCTAAACCAATTCCACTACCGGGAACAGCACTGGAGCGCGATTGATCCAAACGGTAAAAGCGCTCAAAGATGAGTTGTTTTTCATTGTCAGAAATCGTTTGACCTGTATTGCTTACCGAAAAAGTGATCGACTGGTCATTTTGTGAAAGTGTGATAGCAATGAAACCATCTACTGGCGTGTATTTCAGTGCATTCTCGATTAGATTCTTAAATATCTGGTAAAAATGCTCTCTGTTTCCTATCAAGTGAACCTCTGAATCAGAACGAATCTCTATTTGCTGAGTAATCTTTGGAAATTCTTCTAAAATACTTTCGATCATACTGGACAATTCAACCGTTTCTTTAATGAGAAGATTCTTCTTCTCACGGTCTAATATTAGCAACTGTTGGGTGAGGGTTTCCATGCGCTTTGATTCAGTATCAATAAAATTCAACGATTTTGGTATCACCTCGGGATGTTCCTTGCTGCGGCGTTTGATTAAGTTAATGTGCCCCCGGATTGCAGCTAACGGTGTCTTTAATTCATGTGAGGCATCTGTGATAAATTGTTGCTCTCTTTCTATCAACTGCTTTTGAGTATGGATTAAATTGTTGAAGGATTTCGCCACATTTTGAATTTCGATTGGATTTTCTGGTTCAGTTAAAGGCCGCTCTAGTTGCAAATCATCCGCTAGTTGCTGAATTTCACGATTCATGACGATTAATGGCTGACTAATTCGTTTGGAAAAGCGGTAAATCACCGATGTTCCCACAATCATAATAGCCAACGACAAAAGAGATACCCAACTAATCAAAGTGATAAATACTTCAAAATGATCCTCCATACTAGTAAAAATGGCCACTTTTGTTGTACCCACTGAGAATTGCTTTAAATAGTAAGGGTCGTCGCCATCCCAGAGAATTCCTGGGAGGAAGAACAGCTGGTTTAATTGATCAAAGCGATTATATAGTTGGTAAGCTTCGCTAGAATAGACAGTACTTCCGTCCTCAATCGATACCCGTATGTAATAGCGCGGATCGTCTGCTGCAATATATAATTGCAAGGTCTCTTTCCATGCTTGATTTGTCTGAGTATCTACTTGAGAAAGAGCATCTTCAATTGCTTCGGTTTCTCCTCGTGTCGATTCGTACAGGCGAATCCCGGTCACGCTGAGAATTAAAGAGCTTAAAAGGATAATCAGAAATAGTAAGATAGCACTAAATCGACTAGCTAGTTGAAATTGGAGTGTTTTTTTTCTATCTCGATACCACTTATTCATCATTTTTCCTCAAAACATACCCGACTCCGCGGACAGTTTGGATTAAGCGTGGATGATCTTCATCATCAAGTTTGTTGCGTAGTGCGCGAATATAAACATCAACGGTATTAGTTTGACCGAAGTATTCGTAGCCCCAAACTGTATTTAACAGATCATCTCGTGACAATACTTCGTCTGGTGTTTTGATCAATTCGTAGAGTAGATCGAACTCCTTTTGCGTAAGCTCAAGTTCCTTTCCATCTCTAATGACCAGTCTTTTTGCTACATCTAAATGAAGATCTTCGTACTCATACACTAAAGCTTTGGCTTGCATTGTTTGTATTTGTTTTTGGCGACGAATAATCACGCGAATTCTAGCCAACAGCTCTTCGATTTCAAAAGGTTTAGTAATATAGTCATCTGCTCCGGCATCTAAACCAGTAATTTTATCTCCTAGTTGATCCCTAGCGGTCATCATGATGATCGGGACCTGACTACGACGACGGATTTTACGGCCAACTGTTAAGCCATCAATGATAGGTAGCATCCAATCCAAAAGTAGAAGGGTAATCTTATCTTGATGTTCATCAAACAGCTCTAATGCTCGTTGACCATCATTGGCAATAAGTACCTGATAATTTTCGTACATTAATTCTTCAGAAATGAAACTTGCTAAGCTTGCTTCGTCCTCGACTAATAAAATCGTAACTTCGCTCATGATTCGACCTCCTTTAGTTAAGAGTAGTGGCTGCCTGGAGTAGGGTCAATCTTTTTTTGATGAAAAAATCTTCATAAAGAGCTTCATCATAAGAAAGGCTTTGCCAGCTCGCTCAGCTTTGTCAACACTAAGCGGTTCAAACCTGATACTCGTTATAGCTTGATTGTCTGATAAACCAGCTTTTTAACCTGTGAAAAGTGGAACTGGTAAGCTAGCTCCTTAATGCGGTAGTGAATTTTCGTACGCCTACCATTCCACTAAGCTCTTCAAATCTGATACACGTTATAACTTGATTGTCTGATAAACCAACTTTTTTAAACTGTGAAAAGTGGAACTGGCAAGCTAGTCTGTGAAGCCGTACATCAGCAACATTGTTGTTATAACCTTTTCAGTTGTGAAAAAATTATACTTTCTTTACAAAATCAAAAAAACGAATTTCTTAGTGAATAAGAAATTCGCCGATAGCCTAATAATATAGTTCGTTTAATAATAGAGAAACAAATGCTGCGATAAATACAAAATAAAGAACCAACATAATGATTGCAATGATAAAAGCGACCAATCCTGCACGGTTCCAAGTCCTTTGAACTGCTAGAAAAGTTTCGATATCTTTGTAGTCACACTTTTGCCAAGCCCATTCATTCCCTTTAAATCCACAGATAAAAATCCAAACAATATTGAATACTGGAATAAGACATAAAAGTGGCAGGTAGCTTTTGTTTCCAAAACCCCAAGTAATATTAAACATGAAGGCGCCCCAATTCCAACCCTTTATTTCATCGGGGATAATTCCTAATGATTGTTCATCCATCCAAAAAACTCCTCTTATTTTTAATAGTCGATTGACTATTAAAAATTTTAACAGAGTATTGAAGGAAAGTAAAAACAATTATTGCTACAGAAATCACGAAATTATAAAAATAAGTTTGTCAAAGTGTAAATATAATATCCTAAAACTATAAAAGAAATCAAACAAGACAAACCGATAAACAGTCCTCCGCGCCGTTTCTTCATTCGACGACTTCTACGTCGATTCATTTCTGGTCCCTCAGTATCAGGTAGAGGGATATATTTTTGGCGTAACAATAGAATTGCAAAAAGATCGATAAAAAACATTAGTTGTAAAACACCGCTAACAAGTAATATAACTTGGTTGCTCGTAGTAATTCGGAAAACAAAAAGCACAGCAGTTAAAAGATCGATAAGTAACGTTAGTAAGATGGCCATGTGTAAACTCCTTCGTTGGGCATTGTGAAAAGAATATTCAACATTATATCATGTAGAATCCAAAAGATTAACCTTTCTAGCGAAAATTTGAGAACTAGTTAACTTTTAAAAGAATAAATCAAACAGTTCAGCTAAAATGAATTAGGATGGATAAATGTTAACAATAAGTACCTCGTATCCTTCAACTAGTTAACTATATTTGATTTAAAGACTTTCACCGCTTGAGTAAAGGAGTTTTTTACAAAAAAAACCGACCTTCAATTGTTAGATGATTGATCTATCATTTTGGGTCGGTGACTAAAGCGATTAAGCTTCAAGAATATTGTTAATAACAAAGAAGCCATGGAGCTCTTCTATTGAGTGCTGATATTTTGAGGCAATCTCATTTAATATTAACTGGTTGCACTCAAGAATTGAACAGTCTTTTGCATATAAGGCATCATGTGAAATATCTACTTCAAATGGTATTTTTTGGTAAAGATCTAATGGTCGAGTAAAATAAACGCCGGAAACTTTTTGCATTGCTATCACGCTCCTAATAATGATATTTGTTATAGCATACAATAAAAAGAAACAAGAATCTAATGTTTTATAAAAGAACAACCGTTATATAAAGCGCTACAATTAAAAAAAACTCTCTTGAGAAAACGGTTTAATCGGCATGAAAACACGATTGATTAGTGTTTATAAGCTATTTTTAATCTGACAGACCAGCTAGTGAAACCTACCTTAAAAAAACAAGCGTAATAATGCAACGGATACAACGCCTGTAATGACTATTTTCATTAAATCATTGGTCCGAATACCAACGATTAATGCAGGGACACAGGCGAAAATTTCTGGAAATTTCAACCCAGGCAGCTGTCCGTCTTTAAATATTAATAGACTCTGGAATAGTAAAGCTGTCAAGATTGTCAATGGGATGTAGCTTAAAAACTTCTCAAATAGTGGTGGTAAGACCATTGTACGGGTCAAAACAAATGGCAGAATTCTTGGAATCCAGGTGACGATTCCACAGCCTAAAATAACCAGCAAGAAATATTGATTACTCATCTTTTAAGGTCACTCCAATCCCACAGCCTAATAAAGTAGCTAAAATCACAGCTAATTCTGCTGAAACAATACTCATTAGAAAATATAATGAAGCAGCAGTAGCAACTAAGATGATGATAGTCTTTTTTTTCTGAAATTTTAATGGCAATTGGACTTGAAATAAGAACAATCCTAAAAACATGGCAGTCAATGCAAAATCTAAGCCTAGTACATTTGGATCAGGGATGAAGTTTCCCAGCATTGCTCCAATTACAGTTGCCAAAATCCATGTTGCATAAGCTGTAATATTCAAACCATGAGTCCAACGGCTGGAAACTGCCGGACGCTGTGCTAGCGTAGCCATTAATACGCCATAAGATTCATCAGTCAGTAACGTACCGATACCAATTCCATTTAAAAGTGAATCCTTTTTAAAATGGTTTGCTACAGAAAGACTCATCAAAAAGTGGCGCAAGTTGACTAAAAAAACCGTAAAAATAATCGAAGGGATGGGTGCACTGATAGCAATTAAACCACAAATAATAAACTGTGCGCTTCCCGCATATACAATTAGTGACATTAGAAATACCTGCCAAACCGATAAACCGATCGCTTTTCCAACAATGCCCATTGCAATACCAATCCCTAAATAACCCATAATGGTTGGAACACATGCTTTTACACCTTCGTTAAAGGTTTGTACTCCTTGTAACTCTTCCTCCACGCTATCACCTGCTCTCATACATTTCTAATAATAGTAATAAAAAAGTCTCCGCTTTACAAGTCCTTTCCTGTTTGATGATCAGAAAAGGCAGAAATAATTTCTATTTTGTGAACAGCTGTTTTATAATAAAGAAAAGGGGGAATAGACGATGAAAGAAGCATATAAAAAAATTCTGGTAGCCGTAGATGGATCGGATCCGGCGAAAAAAGCTTTTGAAGAAGCGATTGAGGTTGCCAGACGTAATGACGGATCATTGATGATTTTATCAGTAGTAGATTATAAATACTCTGTTGGTGATCCAGCTTTTATCAACGATGCGTTGAAATTCCACATGAATAATGCTGAAATTGAGATTGATACATTAATCAGTAGTACTGAAGAGCTACCAATACGTTACGAAACGATGATCATCTCTGGAAGTCCGAAAAGAAAAATAATCGAGGTTGCTAAAGAGCAGGAGGTCGATTTAATTATGATCGGATCTACTGGTGTTGGGGCAATTGAGCAGGCAATTATTGGATCAACGACCTCTTACGTAGTAAATCATGCCAATTGTAATGTAATGGTAGTGAAATAGGGAATTGTCGAGAAATACAATAAAAAGAAGATTGACACAGTCAATCTTCTTTTATGATAATCTCTAATTTACTGCCATCTTCAAGGTGAGTAGTGAAAAAAATAGATAATTCTTCTAGCGAGCGATCAAAGGACAGGATGGGCCCTCTGCGACCGTTTCGGAAATAGTTCATCTTAATGGTCTGCTTGTCTTCTACTTGTAGTACTATTTTTTCGATGGATGAATAGGGAACACCACGATTGTCTAAACTGTACACTACAATGTTGCTTTCAGCTAATCCTTTTTTGTCCATCAGGAAACTTAAGACAACTAAGGCTGCAAAAATAGTTTGTAATCGCCCATTGAGATCTGTAAAACTTGCGAAGCCAGACAGACTAATAAATAAGGCAAGTAAAGGATAAAACCAATAGCGGTTCTTATTGACCCGTGTGGGAATAATCACCGATCGACGTATCAATAGTAAATAAATAAACAACACTAGGGTAAAAGCACCTAGTAAAATAGTGAACATATTCAATAAAATCAGCCTTCTATACAGCGGTAAAGCTGGAATATTTCGCTACTACCATATTAGATTTATCTTCACGTAATTCTTCATCAACCTGTTCACAAGCGTTGATTCGAATTACTGCGCAGTTAGCCATTTTAGAAACAACTTCACCTTCGACAGCTGCTTCAAATCCAATTGGGTGACAACGATAAACCTTACCTAATTCAATCTCTTCTTCTTTCATACACAAGCCCTCCAGTATCGACAATATTTTGTGGGTCTAGCTTTTGGATCAATGTTAAAGGCAATTATACCCAACTATGTAAAAGTTTACAATCATCAACTATCAGAAAAATTCGTAAAATTTGTTAATATTCGGTAAAATAATTAAGAAGGAGGAATTTTTATGAGCACTTTCTTGGATTCAATGAAGCGTTTTAGCTATTTTAGGGGGATAATTTATCTGTTATTAGGTATAGCAATCTTAATCTCACCTCGAGTAGTTTTTGATGCCATCGTGTACATTATCTTTTTCTATGTAGCTGCTTTAGGTGTGTTGCAGCTGATAAGCGGTTTCCGGAATCGCCAGCAAATGGGTGGCTGGGGACCTAGTTTTTCGGGTGGTATTGTTATGCTAGTTGTCGCTTTTGTGATTCTTTTCTTCGCTCGTGGAATCGTCAGTATTTTGCCGATGTTTTTAGGTTTTATTGTCCTAATCTTTGGTATTGGAAAATTTATGCAAAATTGGGATGCTCGCAAAAGAGGATTTTCAGTGACTGGCGGACTCGTTTACAGCGGAGTCATGATCTTAGCTGGTATTTTACTACTATTTAATCCATTTAATAGCTTGATGCTGTTATTTCGATTTTTTGGGTTCTTGTTGATTACCATGAGTATCGCTGAAATACGTGACGCCCGTTTACTAAGTAGAAAATAAACTGACTTTGTTAGGAGTTTGAAGTATGAACACAGCAACAGATCTTTATCAATTTAGCAAAAAGTATCAGATTAATTACAACACGAAAGAACAAAAGGGACTAGCGCTGTTTGAACAGTTTCTAAAAGCTTATCCTAAGGTAAATTTTAGTTTCTCTTTTATAGGATTTCATCAGTATAAGAGCTTCAAAAGTCACGAAGGATTGACAGCATACGGCATATCGGGCAATATTCTTTATGCTGTCAGTCGCAAGGATAATTACCAATACAATCTTTATCAATGCAAATCGATCACCGGAAAAAAGAAAGTGAACGGTATTTATTTGACACTGGAATTTGACAAAGAGTCAGTGATCCTCAATATCGGCTTTGCTGATGGGGACCTTGTATTGGCTGCGTTAAAGCAAAGCAGCGGAAAAGACTAATTGCTTGAAGAATAAAAGAAACAGCGTTATACTTTCTTTTGTTCTCACTGGGATATAGCCAAATTGGTAAGGCACTTGACTCTGAATCAAGCAATTACAGGTTCGAACCCTGTTATCCCAATAGCAATAGTTACTTTGTATTAAGCTTTTCTTTATGCTGTAATTCGTTCTATTTTAATCTAGAAAGTATTGATAGCTAAAAGCACTTTTTTCAGTCTTAACTAACTCCGGGGTTCAAATAAATCGGTGAAGTTCGTATCAGTTCTGTCATTTATCTCGTCTGGAAAGTCCTTACTAAATATAGTAGGGCTTTTTTATATTCCTGAAGGTACGATTTTTTTACAAATGTGCTGAACGATTTCGAGCATCACAAACTTAATCTATCGGTATCAAATTTTAAATTAATAAGAGGATATTAGAAAAATCTACTTACCATTCAAATTCAGGAAAAAGATTTTTTAACTTCTTGAAGTGACAATGCGCTGCGCTGTAATTTGTTGCAAGAGTCTATTTTTTGTAACAAAAAACCTTTCAAAAACATAACCATAAAGTCAGCTTTTGAAAGGTGAATCGCGTTTCTTCTATTATAATTAACGGAATACACGGAAACGAACATCGTCTGCTAGATATTCTTTTTCGCCAGGGTCGCCTTCTTTTGATCCAAAGACTAGTTGAGAACGTAATTCCCAGTTAGCTGGAATCGCCCATTCTTTAGCAACTGCTTCGTCAATAACTGGATTGTAATGTTGCAGGTTTGCACCAAGGCCAGCTTCTTCTAGTGCTGTCCAAGTATTTGCTGTAGCGATACCGTTTGATTGTTCTGCCCAGACAGGGAAGTTATCAGCATATAAAGCAAATTCTTCTTGCAAGTGCTTCACTGTATCGGTTTCTTTAAAGAATAAAACAGTACCGAAGCCATTTTTGAATCCTTCTAATTTCTTTTGCGTATTTGGAAAAGCTTCAGGAGGAGTCAAAGGTTTTAGTGCTTCTTCAACAATACTCCATAATTTTTCGTGAGCTGCCCCAAATAAGATAACTGCTCTTGGCGATTGGGCATTGAAGGCTGTGGGACTTTGTTTAACCGCTTCTTTAACAACACCAGCAATTTCATCTTCTGATAAGTTTACGTTGCGTCCTAATGCATAAAATGAACGACGATTTTTCAATGATTCTAAAAATGTACTCATAAATAATTCCACCTTTTTTCTATGTTGGTTACAAGAAGAACTATAACATCTTACAAAAAGTAAGGAAAGGAATATGCTCAGAAAGAAAAAAGTAATTTTTTTTAAAAGCAGAGTTAAAAGATCACAATTTTTAAAGACTATGGTAAACTTGATCTATGAAATGCTTGGAGGAACGCAATGAAAGCAAAAGAATTCGTAAAAACTATCCTTTATTTTGTCATACTGGCGGCAATTTTGTTCGCCCTTCGCCAATTCGTCTTTACACCCGTTGTAGTTAAAGGTGACTCAATGGACCCTACATTAATAGACGGCGAGCGCGTAATTGCTTTAAAAAATACGAATGTGAAACGGTTTGATATTATCACTTTTCCTGCGCCGGATGATCCTGGGAAAAACTATATTAAACGAGTAATTGGTTTACCTGGTGATACGGTAGAATATCGAGAGGATCAACTTTACATTAATGGTGAACAAGTAAATGAGCCTTACTTGGATGAGTACAAGGATGAATTAACTGATGGGCAACCATTAACTGGTGATTTCACTTTGCAACAGCTATTCGACGTGGAAAAGGTTCCTGACGGACAGCTCTTTGTATTAGGTGATAATCGCCGTATTTCTAAAGATAGTCGAATTATTGGGATGATCAATGAAAGTGACGTAATGGCTGACGTGAAATTTGTTTTTTGGCCAATTAATCGAATTGGAACGATTGACTAGCTATTTGCTAGTCTTTTTTTTTTCGGAAAATAAAGTGAGCGGTTCATCATTAAAATACTGTTGAAGGAATATTGCTCTGCAAAGTCTTTCTGGTCTTTTTTTGTTATAATAAACCAAGATCATTCATTGAAGAAATGAGGGATAAACATGTCTTTACAATTTTTATTAGGGACAGGGCAAAATAATGCACGTGAAAAAATGGTAGATACGGCGAAGCAATGGTTAGCAGCTGACCAAGAAAACCGCGTCTTTTTCATCGTGCCTAACTATAATAAATTCGAGCAAGAGATTCAGCTGCTGGAAACGATGAAAAGTGGCAAAGAATACAGCTCGATTCGAGCACAGGTCTTCAGTTTTGAGCGTCTGGCTTGGTATTTCTTACAAAAACAAGGGAAAATTCCTGGCAATGTATTATCTGATTCTGGAAATGCCATGATTTTACGCAAGGTCTTACAAGAACAGCGGGAGAAATTAGTGATTTTTCGCGGTGAAACCAACAAAACGGGCTTTATTCAACAACTGGTTCAATTTTATCAAGAGATGCAAATTGGGAATGTGTCGGTAGCGGATCTAGCGCAGATAACAGGCAATCAGGATGAAAAATTAAAGTTAGCAGATCTGCGTTTGATTTATCAAGAATATGAAGCAGCTCTATTGAAGCAGCAAGTAAAAAATGAAGATCCGCTTTTACTATTGCAACAGTTATTGCAGGACCAAACGATTAAAAACAGTTTATTCATAGTGACTGGCTTTAGCCGCTTCAATGCCCGCGAGTTAAATATTCTTTCGACTTTAATGAACTGCGGGAATTTATTGGTCTCATTAGAGCTGGATCAGCGTTATCCTAATGAAGAACCGCATCCTTTGAATCTGTTTGCTGATACTGGTAAATCTTATTTTCAATTGAAGCAATTAGCTGATCAGCAGCAATTGCCAGTTCTTCATGATCTCAAAGCTGAGTCACAGAACACCCCATTGAATCACTTGAGTCAGTTTTGGCAAGGAAAGAAGGTGCCGAAGCTTGATGGGAATTCAGCGATCGCAATTTGGCAACAGTTGAGTGCTGCCGATGAGGTACGCCATATTGGAAACGAAATTCGACGCTTAGTTGCAGAAGAAGGCTATCGGTATAAAGATATCCAAGTCTTAATTCGCAATTTTGACTGCTATAGCAGTGTATTGCCCTCCTTGTTTGAACAACTGGAGATTCCTTATTATTTGGATGAAACCCAAAAAATGGTTAGTCATCCGTTGGTTGAATTTTTACAAGCCTTGTTTTTGGTGGATAAATACAACTACCGAATTACTGATGTTTTCCGTTTGTTGCGGACTGAACTCTTTGTGCCTTTTTCTTGGGAAGAAGAGCGTAAACCAGCTTTAGTCGAGTTAAGAGAAAAAATCGATCAAACAGAAAATGTTTGTTTAGCCTACAATTTCCGAGGCAGTTTTTGGACGAAGGATGAAGAGTGGGTCTTTGTCGATTATGATTTTGAAGAAGAGAGCTTCAAGGATGCGACTGAATTACAGAGCATCGCTAATGAAATTCGCCAGATGGTACAGAAATACTTACCCCAGTTTTTTACGAAGATTAAAAAAGCTGAGAACGGCTTAGCAGCTGCAAGGCTATTTTACCAACTGATAGAGAACGTTGGAATTAAGCAACAGCTCCTCTTTTGGCGAGACCAAGAGGTAGAGAAAGGAAATCTTGAAAAAGCGCGTAACCATGAACAAACTTGGCAAGCCTTGATGGATTTACTGGATGAGTATGTATTGATTTATGGTGACAGTTCGTTTGTTTGGGAAGATTTTCAGGAGATATTTTTAGCGGGCTTAGCCAATTTGACCTACGGAAAAATTCCAACAGCTATTGATCAGGTAAAGGTAAATAATCTGGAGCTCGCTCGTGTGAATCAAGCGAGGGTGACTTTTGCTATCGGGTTGAATGATCAAGAATTTCCAGCGCGTTTTGATGATCGTGGCTTGTTGTCACCGGAAGAACGAGAAGGCATTAATGCTGAACTGGAAGAAGGGAAATTCTTACCAGAAAATAATAGTTCAAATGTCAATCGCGAACCCTTCTTAGCGTACCATGTCTTTTTATCAGGTAGTGAAAAATTGTATCTAACGGTCGCTACTACAATTGATGGGGAAAAGCAGCTGTCGATTTCACCATTTTTACGTCGGCTAAGTGAAGGCTTGGGGATACCTGTTCAAAACTTTGCTGGTCTGAATTTAACTACTTTGCCGGAAAATTATACCGGAAGTTTACGGACGCTACTGTCTGACTTGATTCATTTAAACCGCCAGTCATTAGACCAAGCTAAACCGATGCTGTCTGGTTGGCGACAGTTGATGCATTTCATCGAAACAACTGAGTTAGCAGAACTTACCAAACGAGTTTTCTCTAGTCTGGAAGCTCTCAATATACCCCAAGCCTTACAGCCCAAAACAGCCGAGAAGCTGTACGGAAAGAATCTGTATGTCTCCGTCTCACGGATTGAGAACTTCTACAATTGCCAATATAAATACTTTGCTCAGTTTGGTCTGGGTTTGAAAGAACGGACAGTGTATGGCCTAACGCCTGCTGCGGCTGGGGATTTTTATCACGAAGCATTAGATCGTTTTTTCCGCATGATTCACCAACAAGGTCTCGGTTTAATAGACTTAACGGAAGAGCAACGAGCAAGATTAGCCGATCAAGTGCTAAAAGAAATCTTTGGCGAAGTAAAATTTGCTATTTTATCTAGCTCAGCTCGGATGAATTATATTCGCTATCAACTAGCCCAAACCATTCAAAAGGTTAGCTGGGGCCTAGTACAGCAAAGCTTAAAAACCAACTTGCGGCCGGAACGGACAGAAGTGTTATTTGGTTCCTTGGCTGGAGAGAAAGGGATTCCAGGGATACAATTGCCATTAAAAAACGGTGGGGAGTTAGCTGTTCGTGGGAAAATTGACCGCTTAGACCAAATTCAAGGCGACAACACCAACTGGCTTAGTGTAGTAGATTACAAGTCCAGTGATCGCAGCTTCAATGTGGTAGATGCCTATTACGGAATTGCGATGCAGTTGATTACTTATTTAGATGTGGCGGTAAGTGATTTTAGTTTGACTAGTAATAAGCTAATTAAGCCTGCAGGTGCTTATTACTTACACGTGCATAACCCTGTGTTAACCGATCCGAAAGACATAGAGCGGCAAGCTTTAAAGGCCTACAAATATGATGGGTTATTTGCCAAAGATGCTGAATTATTTGAAGAAATGGACCACAGTCTGAGTGAAAAAGAAAATTCATTGCTGTTCCCTTTACGAAAGGATGCCAAAGGTCAAATTATGCCCGTGGGACCTTCGAAGGAAAAGTTTTATGATCAGGCTGAAATTGAGTTATTGCGTGAATATAATCGTAAAAAAATTCAAGAGGCCGGCAATGAAATTTTAGCTGGTGAGGTAAAACTTAATCCGGCATTCAAAGATACGAAGCGCATAGCCTGCCAATATTGTCCCTTCCGCAGTGTCTGCAAGTTTGATGTGATGTTAAAAGAAAACAATTATCATCGTCTGGAGAAGCTTCCACGGGAAGAAGTATTGAAACGAATGGAGGAAGAATTACATGACCAATAAACCAACGATCCCTCCAAAAGCCCCTAATGAAATGTATACAGATGACCAGTGGCAGGCAATTTACGATCAAGGGGATAATCTTTTGGTCTCTGCTTCGGCTGGATCAGGAAAAACCGCCGTACTGGTCCGTCGTGTGATCGAAAAAATCAAACGCCAACGTTTATCTGTGGATCAGCTTTTGGTGGTTACCTTCACTGAAGCTGCTGCCAGCGAAATGAAGGAACGAATTCAGGGAGCTTTACAAGAGGCAATCAATGAAGAAACCGATCAAGCCTTGAAAAATCACTTTACCCGGCAATTAACTTTGCTGCCAATGGCAAATATTTCAACCCTGCACTCATTTTGTTCTAAAGTAATCCAGCGCTTCTTTTATTTGATTGACTTGGACCCAAGCTATCGGATGCTGACGGATGCTACTGAAACGATTTTATTAAAAGAAGATGTCTGGGATGAGCTCCGGGAAGAATGTTATGAGCAAAACGAAGAAATTTTCTACCGCCTAACCGAAAATTTCTCTAATGATCGCAGTGATCAGGGTCTGGAGGACTTAATCCTATCAATGTACGAATTTGCCCGGGCGAATCCAGCGCCTTTCGAATGGCTGGACTCGTTACTGGAAAATTATAGTGTCGATGAACTGACTGAAAGTACGCTCTATCAAGGAAGTCTTCGTCCGCAGTTGATTCAAGCACTAGAAGATGCTAGCGACCTGTATCAAGAAATGATGGAATTAAGTGAAGGAAGTCCAGACTTAGAGAAAATTTTTAGTCTAGCCCAGCAGGAAAAACAGGCAACGCTGTCGTTACTTCAAGCAGTTCAGGCAGATCAATTAAGTGATGCTCACCAAATGATGGACAGTTTTAGTTTTCCAACCTTCCCAACCCCTCGCAAAAAAGAGGTGAAGGAGCTGTACGGTGAAACGATTGATCGCTTGAAAGATAAACGTCAAACTGCGAAGGATTTGTTGACTAGCATGAAGACGGGCTTTTTTGCAGCAACACCGAAAGAACATATCGAACGATTGCACGCAGCTCTTCCACTAGTAGAAGAGCTGGTCCGGGTGGAGAAACTATTTATCAGTCGCTACTCTGCTAAGAAACGGGAAAAAGGTTTGCTAGATTTTAACGACTTAGAGCATTTCACGTTGCAAATAGTAAAAACAGTAGTAGATGGCACACAGCCAGCTCAAAATTACTATCGCACGCGTTTCAGCGAAGTCTTAGTAGATGAATATCAGGATATTAATCAATTACAGGAAACGATTTTGCGTTCGTTGGCCTCTGAGATCGAGGGTGAGGGCAATTTATTCATGGTGGGAGATGTGAAGCAATCCATTTATGGTTTCCGCTTAGCCGATCCGACCTTATTTATCCAGAAATATCATGCCTTTGCTGATAACAAAGGCGGTCGTCGGATTATATTAGCGGAGAATTTCCGCTCGCGCAAAGAGGTCTTGGACTTCACCAATCTGGTCTTTAAACAATTGATGGACGAAGAGGTCGGACAAATTGCTTACGATCAGGAAGCAGAGTTGATCAACGGCTTTACCGCCTTTCCAAAATCAGAGAACTTCAAAGCTGAACTGTTGGTATACGAAAAAGATGAGGAAACCCCTGAGTGGATTGAAGACAAAGCAGCCGGAGAAATCATCATGACTGCCGCAAAAATTCGTGAGATGATTCATGAGGGATATAAAATTTACGATAAGAAACAAAAAGCGATGCGTCCAGTTGACTATCAAGACATTGTTCTTTTGACACCAACTAAAAGCAATAATTTAACCATTTTGGAAGTGTTCAAACAATTGGATATTCCGTTAGCAATTAACGATACGCAAAATTATTTCCAATCGACTGAGTTACGAGCAATGATTGCCTTGCTGCAAATCATTGACAATCCTTATCAGGATATTCCATTAGCAGCGGTACTTCGTTCGCCGATTGTAGGACTGACAGAAGAGGAGTTGGCGCAAGTTCGCCTGTTGCAGCCTAAAAAGGAATTTTACCGTGCGATGAAGCAGTACATGGCAACAAAAGACGATAAAACAAGTGAAAAGTTGAAAAATTTCTCTCACTTGCTTATTAATTGGCGGGAATATTCACGGCAAGAAGCGCTTTCTGATTTAGTTACGAAAATTTACGATGAGACAGCTTACCTTGACTATGTGTTAGGAATGCCTGCTGGGCAACAACGCCACGCAAATCTTTTAGCTTTAGTCGAACGAGCGAAGGATTATGAACGTAGCAGTTTCAGAGGGTTGTATCAATTCATCCGATTCATTGAAAAGATGCAGGAGAAGGACAAAGATTTAGCCGAGCCGCAAAGTGAAGAAATCACCAATGCCGTTCGCGTGATGACTATCCATGCCAGCAAAGGCTTAGAATTTCCAGTAGTTTTTGTGATGGATATGAGTAAAGCTTTCAACCTGTCGGATACCCGTCGTAATTATGTGTTTGATGAAAAACTAGGTTTAGGGGTTAAATACCTGACACCAGAAACAAGGGTCCGTTTCACTACCTTAGCCTTTGATGCAGTCCAACAGGTCAATATGCGCAAGCTGCTTTCTGAGGAGATGCGTAAGCTGTATGTTGCTTTAACTCGAGCAGAGCAGAAGCTGTTTTTAATAGGTTCTTACAGCAATCAAGCGGAGGCGTTAAAAAAATGGTCAGCAACCGCCAACAATCCAGAGCTGGTATTGCCAGTATCTTCCCGCACTAAAGGCACTTTTTTCGATTGGGTAGGACAAACATTGATCCGACATCCTGAAATGCAGGACTACCAATTGGAAGGAAGTATTGCGCCACAAGCGGAAGTAGTTCAGCAACCGGCAAAATTTTCAATTTCTTTTGTTCTGCCAAATACATTAGGCGATCAAATTGCTAAATATGCGCCAGTCAAGAAAGTCCAAGAAGAAGTTAAAGAGACAACGGATGATATTTCGTCAGTCAAGCGACGTCTTCTATACCACTATGAGTTTCCTGAAGCGACTAAAACAACTAGTTATCAATCGGTTTCTGAGTTAAAGCGAATGTATGACGATCCAGATAATCGAGAAGCCATTTCCTTGGACTTCGACGAAAAAGGCCCCCAACAAGCCGTCTATCGTTTCACGGAAGATGGTTTGAACCAACCAAAGTTTCTGGAAACAAAAAGTCAGTTGTCAGCCGCAGAGATCGGGACGGCGACACATTTAATCATGCAGTTGATCTCTTTAGATCAAGAGCCAACGGAGCAAGGTATTCAACAGCTAATGGATGAGCTAGTCGCACGAGATACCCTCAGTCAAGAGTTGGCAGACGCAATCTCAATTGACTCTTTATTGGCATTTTTTGTTAGCGACTTAGGTCAGCTAGTCTTAGCTCACGCCTCCCAAGTGTACCGGGAAGAACCTTTTGCAATGCTGCTGCCGGCAGATGAAGTGTTTATGGAATATGAAGCGAAAGACGATATTTTAATCCATGGAATCATCGATGGTTATATTGAGTTTGACGATTATTTAGTCTTATATGATTTCAAGACCGATTATTATACGATACAACGAGAAAAAGAATTAGTCGATCGGTATCGCGGGCAGTTGCTTCTTTATAAAGAAGCGATCGAAAAAGCTAAAAATAAACCGGTCACTTCGTTGAACATCGTTTTCTTAAGAGGAGAAAAAATAATCGATCTATTAGAAAATGAATAAACCAAAGCATACTATACTTATGTTTTGTAAGTAATGTGGTATACTCTCAGTAACGAGGTGAGTGAAATGGAACAAATACAACAAACTAAATTTTCTCTTTGTCCAAAATTTGAAAAAGGCTTTGCGATTTTAGGGAAAAAATGGAACGGCTTGATCATCGATGTATTATTGGAAGAAGGCCCTCAACGTTTTGTTGATTTGGCCGCAAAGATTCCTCATGTCAGCGACCGTGTTTTAGCAGAACGTTTAAGAGAACTAGAGCAAGAAGCGCTGGTTACCCGCATTTCTGGCTGTGAAGGACAAAAGCGTTTGGATTACTGTTTGACTGAAAAAGGGAAAGCGTTAGACAATGTAATGAAAGAATTGCATGTTTGGGGCGAAAACTGGATTACTGAGCAAGAATGTAGTTGAAAAAAAAGCAAATTTCTTGTAGTATAAAATAGTCAATTGAATAGAGAAAAAGCGTTGATGGAAAAGAGTAGTCTTTTAGAGCCTTACAAGGGAGTATCTGCCACAGACTGGAAGCAGATTAAGGAAAAAAAGGATGAAGTTCACTTCCGGAGCTTGTCGTAATGACCGGCTAAGGCCGTTAAAAAATGTGAGTGCGCCAAAAAAATTTGGCGAATTAGGATGGTAACGCGAGACCTCGTTCCTTTATAGGAATAGAGGTCTTTTTTTGTGGAAAGGAAGTAGAAAAATGAGTTTACAGGATCAATTAGAAGAACTGAAGACACAGACTTTGGCAAAGATTTCTGACGCAGCAGATCTTCCAGCAGTCGAACAGATTCGGGTAGAAACGTTAGGGAAAAAAGGACCCATCACAGAAGTATTGCGGGGTATGCGGGACTTGTCGGCAGAAGAACGCCCAAAAGTTGGATCGTTTGCGAATGAAATTCGTGACTTATTAACTGAAGCGATCGATGTACGAAAAGCTGAATTAACGGAAATTGCTTTGGAAAAAGCGTTAGCAGAAGAAACAATCGATGTTACCTTGCCGGGCAAACAATTGCCACAAGGGACACGTCATGTAATTACGCAAGTGATGGAGGAAATCGAAGACGTATTTGTTGGTTTAGGCTATCAAGTCGTGGAAGGCTATGAAGTGGAAAGCGACCATTACAATTTCGAACGTATGAACTTGCCAAAAAACCACCCAGCTAGAGATATGCAGGATACCTTCTACATTTCCGAAGATATTTTAATTCGGACGCATACCTCACCAGTTCAAGCCCGCACGATGGAAAGTCACGACTTTTCTAAAGGCGCTTTGCGGATGATTTCACCGGGTAAAGTATTCCGTCGTGATACCGATGATGCCACCCATAGTCATCAATTCCATCAAATTGAAGGTTTAGTGGTGGATAAGGGAATCACAATGGCTGATTTGAAAGGCACGTTAGAGCACTTCATTAAAGAAATTTTTGGGGCAGACCGCAGCATTCGTTTGCGTCCAAGCTATTTTCCTTTTACTGAACCATCCGTTGAAGTAGATGTTAGTTGCTTCAAATGCGGCGGCAAAGGCTGTAACGTCTGCAAGTATACCGGTTGGATTGAAATACTAGGAGCTGGTATGGTTCATCCAGATGTTCTATCTATGTCCGGCATTGATCCAGAAGTTTACTCTGGTTTCGCTTTTGGGATTGGACCAGATCGTGTTTCTATGCTTCGTTACGGAGTGAACGATATTCGTAACTTCTATTTAAATGATGTTCGTTTCTTAGAACAGTTCAAGGGGGAATAACCAATTATGTTTGTTTCATATAAATGGCTAAATGAATATGTGGATTTAAAAGGAATCACACCGCAGGAATTGGCTGACCGTTTGTCTTTAACCGGAATTGAGGTTGAGGGTGTTGAGGTGCCTGAAGAAGGTCTGAAGAAAATTGTCGTTGGTGATGTTAAGGAATGTATCCCACATCCGGACTCTGACCATTTGTCCATTTGCCAAGTCGATGTTGGTGAAGAAGAACTATCACAAATTGTTTGTGGTGCGCCTAACGTAAAAGCAGGAATTAAAGTAATTGTGGCTTTACCTAATTCACGAATTGCCGGCAACGTTAAAATCAAAAAAGGCAAAATGCGGGGACAAGTTTCTAACGGAATGATCTGTTCGTTACAAGAACTAGGCTATAGTGATTCTGTGATTCCTAAAGAATTTGCGGATGGTATTTACTTCTTGCCAGATAACGCTGTTCCAGGTGAACCCGTTTTCTCATACTTAGATATGGACGATGCGATCTTGGACCTATCGGTAACTCCTAACCGAGCAGACGCATTAAGTATGCGGGGCGTTGCCTACGAAACCGCAGCAATTTACGATAAAAAGGCTGTATTTCCAGAAGTTGCTCTAGAAGAGATTGATGAAAAAGCGGCGGATAAAATCAACGTATCCGTTGCTGATAAAAACGATGCCCCTCATTATGAGATTCGCATCATCAAAAACGTCAAAATCGGTCCAAGTCCTCAGTGGTTGCAAAATCGTTTAATGAATGAAGGAATCCGTCCGATTAGCAATGTAGTAGACGTGACTAACTACATCTTATTATTATTTGGACAACCGTTGCATGCCTTTGACTATGACAAACTAGGCAGTCAAGAAATCTTAGTTCGCCGTGCTAAGGATCAAGAAATTTTGACTACTTTAGATGGTGTTGAACGTACGCTTAACCCTGAAAATATCGTGATTACCAATGGGGAAATTCCAGTCGCCCTTGCTGGTGTAATGGGTGGACTTGATTCAGAAATCGTTGATACAACTACAACCGTAGCTTTAGAATCTGCGATGTTCGACAGTGTGTCAATTCGCCGGACTTCTCAAGCTTACAATCTGCGCAGCGAATCTTCGGCACGTTTTGAAAAAGGCATTAATCAAGCAACGATCAGCTTAGCTGGAGATGTTGCGGCAGCCATGATCGCTGACTTAGCTGGCGGCGAAGTGTTGCAAGGTGGTGTCTTGGGTAATGAAGTCAACCCAGAAAATGTTGAAGTCACTACCAACTTGAAGAACGTAAATTATTTCTTAGGAACTGATTTGACGATTGAAGCGGTCAATGCGGTGTTTGAAGCGTTGGATTTTGAGTATCAAGAAGCGGACGGAAACTATACAGTAAGTGTTCCACCTCGTCGTTGGGATATTACGATCGAAGCGGACTTGATGGAAGAAATTGCTCGGATTTACGGTTACAATAACATCCCTTCAACGCTTCCAAGCGGCCAAACTGTTGCTGGTGGATTAACGGATGTTCAAAAAAACACTCGTAAAGTCCGTTCTTTATTAGAAGCTAGCGGTTTACACGAAGCGATCAGCTATGCGTTGACTACCGAAGAAAAAGCCGGACAATTCACTATGCGAGAAAGTAAATTTACTCGTTTGGATTGGCCAATGAGTGAGGATCGTTCAGTCTTACGCTTGAACCTAATTAGCGGCTTATTGGAAGATTTAGCTTACAATGTTGCTCGTAAAAATGCAGATGTCTCATTGTATGAAATTGGGCGCGTATTCTATCAAGACAATGATCCGAAAAAAGACTTGCCACTTGAAGAAAAACATGTAGCAATTGCCTTAACAGGGAATCGTACGGACAAAACTTGGGCTGAAAAAGCTGAGAAAGTTGATTTCTATACAGCTAAAGGTATTGTTGAGGAATTAATTGATGGATTGGGATTAAGTGAAAAAATTAGCTACCAAACTAGCTCAGAATTTTCTGAAATGCATCCTGGTCAAACAGCAACGATTTATTTAAACGATCAGCTAGTTGGTTTCGTCGGACAGGTTCATCCGAAAATTGCTCAAGCTTATGAATTGAAGCAGGCATTTGTGGCTGAACTAAACTTAGATGCGTTGTTAACTACGGAAAAAGAACCGCTTGTTTATGTACCAGTTTCAAAATATCCAGCAGTTAGCAGGGATATTGCCTTATTAGTCGAAGAAACAGTATCTAATGCTAAAATTAGCGAAATAATTCGTCATTCAGCCAGTCGTTTTTTAGCGGATGTTCATGTATTTGACGTTTACCAAGGAGAATCGATCGAAAAAGGCATGAAGTCAATGGCTTACAGTTTAACCTTCGTCAACCCAGAAGCAACCCTGACGGATGAAGAAATTAATCAGTGGATGAATAAAATAACTAAGAGTTTGGAAAGCGAAGTAGCAGCAGTTATTCGTTAAAAAACTTGAATTTTGGAGGAGTGGAGAAATCCACTCCTTTTTTGCGTTATTCGTTCAACGTTTTAAACTCGGTTCTTTAGCGGGGATAGTTCCAATCAGCTCATTATTTAGGAATTCAAAAACGAAGCATGTGAATTTAATAGTATTTTTCAGATAAGTACATAAAAGATGCTAGTGGTGAAAATATAGGGAATTCCCCTGCATTTTTTTCTGAGTATTCATAGTAAAATAGCAGTGAAAGTGAAAAAGATCACTAGTTATTTAAAAAAGAAAAGAGGAATAAAATGAAGAAAGTGCAATCAACCTGCAATTACTGTGCCTTAGCTTGTAATCTGGATTTCTATGTTGAAGACAATCAGATCACAAAAATCTTACCCACCAAAGACTATCCAGTAAATCAAGGATTTTCTTGTATTAAGGGTCTGATGTTGCATCGCCAGCAACAACAGTTCAAACCAGTAAGTTTGCCACGCGTAAAAAACGCAGATGGAAGTTTCAGCCATGTGAAATGGGCGCAGGCTTTTGACCAAACAGCTGAAAAGCTTAAAGAAATTATTGCTAAACATGGTCCTGAAAGCGTAGCAGGTATTAGTACCGGTCAATTAATGTTGGAAGATATGGCTTTATTTGGACATATCATGCGTACTTATCTTAAAGGGAACGTCGATGGCAATACTCGTTTGTGTATGGCTACAAGTGTAGTTGCTCACAAGCAGAGCTTTGGATTTGATGCGCCGCCCTATACTTTAAAGGACGTAGAGCAGTCTGATACGATCATTCTGATAGGCGCCAATCCGGTAGTTGCTCACCCAGTCTTCTGGGGAAGAATTAGAAAAAATCAATTACCGAATAAGAAAGTGGTCGTTATCGATCCTAGATTCTCTGAAACGGCAAAACAAGCGGATAAACATTATCAACTAAAAGCCAAAGCGGATTTAACTCTTTTCTATATTTTGGCCAATTTGTTGATGGAAAAAGGCTGGATCGACCAAAGCTATATTGATAATTACACAGAAGGCTTTGAGACGTTCGCACAATTTCTAAAAGATTATCCATTAGAACGGGCTGAAGAAACCGGGTTGTCCCAAGAAGCAATCCTCGAACTTGCGCAACTGATTCATGACGGTGAAAAAGTGTCCTTCTGGTGGACGATGGGCGTCAATCAAAGTTACGAAGCAGTACGTACAGCGCAGTCAATTATTAACTTAGCCTTAATGACTGGAAATATCGGGCGACCTGGAACTGGAGCGAACTCCTTAACGGGTCAATGCAATGCCATGGGCTCACGTTTGTTTAGTAATACAACAGGATTATATGGTGGAGGTGATTACGATAATCCACTACGTCGTAAGGCGGTATCAGAAGCTTTGAAGATCGAGGAAGAGTGGCTGCCAACGAAACCTACACTGCCTTACAATGTAATTATTGAAAAGATTAACAGTGGCGAGATCAAAGCTTTATGGGTAGTTGCTACTAACCCTTATCATTCTTGGACCAACAGTGAAACCTTTAAGACCGCTATGGAGAAGCTAGATCTGTTGATTGTCCAAGATCTTTACGATGATACAGGTACGTCAAGCAATTGTGATGTCTTTTTCCCTGTGGTTGCCGGAACGAAGAAAGAAGGAACCGTTATTAATACGGAACGTCGTCTTTCGGCTATGCGTCCAGCCCTTGAAAAAGAGCCTAACGAAATGACTGATTATGAAGTCATGTATCAAATGGGCAAAGCGCTAGGTATGGGTGAACTACTTAATGGCTGGGAAACACCCAAAGCTGCCTTTGAGCTGATGAAAAAATGCACTGAAAAAATGCCTTGTGATATTACAGGAGTAGAATACGATGGGCTAACAGGCTCAAAAGGAATCCAATGGCCATTTAGTGCAACCGATACGCTAAAAGAAGATGAACGTCGCCTTTTCGAGGATCATTTATACTACACGCCTTCAAAAAAAGCGCAGTTTATTTTTGAAACCCCGAGAGAAAATCCTCTGGCGTTATCTAGTGAATTTCCGCTGTTATTAAATACTGGACGGGGAACAGTCGGGCAATGGCATACACAATCTAGAACACGGGAGATTCCTGAAGTATATGATGCGGTAGAAAGAAATGCTTATATTATGGTTCATCCTGAAAATGCTAAGGAATTGAAGGTTAAAAATAAAGAGTTAGTCGATGTCACTTCTATTAATGGCATGACAAAGCAGCTTGAGATTAAGATTTCTCCTTTTGTCTCCTATGATGAAGTATATGCACCCATGCATTATGTGGAAGTTAATTTTTTAACGCCGTCGATCTATGACAGTTATTCAAAAGAACCTTCCTATAAATCAACACCAGTACGTATTTCTAAGAGAGGAAAATAACGATGAAACGTATCAATATTGATCGCAGCAAATGTATCAGCTGTCTGACTTGTGTGACGGCGTGCTCAGTAGCCCATGACGGAGAAGATCCTCGCAATCGAGTCGTAGTTAGCAGTGAAGGAGTCAATTCTCCCATTTTTTGTCGCCACTGTGACTTGCCAGAATGTACATTTACTTGCATGACTGGCGCCATGTCTAAAGATCCAGAAACTGGCTATGTCTTATATGACGAAAAACGTTGTGCGAGTTGCTTTATGTGTATCATGGCTTGTCCGTACGGTGTTTTAAAAGCAGATCGAATGCAGCATAAAGTGATTATGAAGTGTGATATGTGTTTGAATAGTGAAGAAAAGACACCCCAATGTGTGGCGAAATGTCCGATGCAAGCTATTACTTTAGAAGAGGCGGATCCCATGTCCTCGCTAGCAAAAGAGGAGGCAAAGGTATGAACTATGTAGTTGTTGGTGCATCCGCAGCCGGAATTAATGGCGTGCGTACATTACGTAAGATTGATGGCGAGGCTAAAATCACGCTAATTTCAAAAGATGAAGCGATCTACTCTCGCTGTATTCTGCATCACTATATTGAAGGTTCTAGAAATGTAAAAGAATTAGAATTCGTTGAAGATGGTTTTATTGAAAAATATAACATTGATTGGATTAAAGGGGTTGAAGTCATCGGCATTGATACGGTGAACCAAAAGCTATGTTTATCGAATCAAGAAACAGTCTCTTATGACAAAGTCTTACTAGCAACAGGTGCTTCCACTTTCTTCCCGCCGGTAACCAACTTAAAGGAAGCCAAAAATGTGGTAGGTTTGCGCAATTTAGAAGACGCTGTTGCGATCCGTGAGAAGGGATATAAAGCCAATAATATTGTAGTAATGGGTGCAGGCTTAGTTGGTATCGATGCAGTTGAAGGATTACTTCATTACGGTAAAAATCTAACCCTAGTAGAATTTGGGGACCGTTTATTACCGATTCAATTAGATAAGCGTGCAGCACAGACCTATCAAGAGGCCTTTAGCCAAGCTGGTGTCACTCAATATTATGATACGGCAGTCCAAGAAGTAATCATGGATAAAAATGGTGCAGTTCAAGCCTTAAACTTGTCAAACGGCAGTCAAATTCCATGCGATTTTCTGATTGTTGCTACAGGTGTTCGTTCGAATGTGAAATTCTTAGAAGGCTCACCGATTGAAACTGATCGCTTTGGGATGATTTTTAACCCATTAGGTGAAACCAATATTCCGAACGTTTATGGTGCGGGAGACGTCTCTGGCCGCAATCCTATTTGGCCGGCTGCCGTTAAGGAAGGAATTATTGCAGCAACGAATATGACTGGTGAAACGCGTGAGTTAACCGACTTTTTTGCTTCAAAATCAACAATGACCTTTTTAAACATCCACACTCTTTCTTTAGGAAAACCTTATCCTGAAGACGACAGCTATCAAGTGGAGATTATGGAAGAAAAAGGACAATACAAAAAAGTGATCCATAAAGATGGTGTGATCTATGGAGCCATTATTCAAGGAGATTTGGCTTATGCGGGTATTTTAACTCAATTAGTTAAGGAAGGGATACCTGTTGCCAAGTCAGGAGAATCATTATTCTCCATTAATTATTCCGACTTTTTTGATTTGACGAAAAACTTAGAATTTGATTTCTGTGGAGGTTAAGTATGAAAAGATTGATTCAAGCAGCAGATAAGCTGCCAGTTGGTTTAATTGCTACTACAGTGGGGTTATGTACCTTGTCCAATGCCTATGGAGCGATTGATTTTGCAGGAGTACGTCATCTGACAATGCTTTTTGGACTGGTGATCTGGTTTTTGGCTTTATCTAAAATCATCTTCCATTTCCCGATATTTTCTCAAGAATATCTACAGTTGGTCCCTTGTAGTTTGTATGCGACGTTTTTCATGCTGACGGCAATTCTAAGTAGTTACATCTATGCGTTTATCCCTATACTGGGTACTTTACTTTGGTATATTAGCGTAATCTTGCATGTCGGTCATATTTTGTTTTTTACCTATCGAAATGTCATTAAAAACTTAGACAAAACGATGTTTATTCCTAGTTGGTTCGTTACTTACGTTGGAATCCTAGTACCTGTTGTTGTAGGTTCTAAAATCGGACATCCGCTTGTTATCCAAGGTTTATTGATTTATGGGTTTATTGCGACCTTTTTATTGTTTCCCTTAATGATTGTTCGAATTTATCGTTTGAATTTAACGCAGGATACGGAATTGATGCAAGTGATCTTTCTAGCCCCTCCAAGTTTGTGCTTAGTCAGCTATTTAAATGTCAGTTCTAGTCCTAATCCGTTAGTGGCAAATTTCTTGTATCTCGTTATCTTAATTACTTTCATTTATATTGTTGCAAAAATGCCGTATTTTTTACGCAGACCCTTTAACCCATCATTTGCTTCACTCACCTTCCCATTGGCTATTTGCTTAGTAGCGACGTTGACCATGGGGCGTTTTCTAGTGAACACGGAACATCTCATTTCGGGGAATGTTCTAACTCAATTATTCGGCATAATGATGTACTGTATAACGTTGGTTATTGGGTATGTGGCTTATAATTTTCTGCATATTTTTGCTAAAAAAGTAGTAGATACAGCCAAAGAAAGTTCAGAAACCGAACAGCTGAAATCATCAAGTAATTAATTGTTGGAGGGATTGTATGGGGAGAAAGAATGTAAGTAAACGTATCGGAAAACTAATTGTTTTCATAATAGTGGGTCTATTATTACAAGGATGCAACGGACAGCCCACTGATGAAACAAGTAGTAGTTCAGCAACAAAAACAGCTATTCACTATTCAGCAGCAGCCAGTCTAAAGGATGCTTTAACTGATATTCAAAAGCTGTATCAAAGCAGTTATCCGGATCAAGATGTCGCGATTGATTATGGAGGATCAGGTGCGATCCGTGAGAAAGTTCTGGCAGGCTCACCAATTGATGGGGTATTGCTGGCAAGTCAAAGTGATACAGACCAATTAGTTGACGGCGGAAAATTGACGGATGTTGAGCAGTTGCTACAAAATAAGTTGGTTATCATTAAAAATCAGCAAAGTGAAATCGAAAAAAATGATACAATAACGCAGCAATTAGAGGCTGCTGACAGTATTGCTATTGGAGAACCAGAGACTGTTCCGGCCGGTAAATATGCGGTGGAAACAATGGAAAACAACGATGTATATGAGCAGTTAAAGCCTGCTTTAGTTATGGCTAGTGATGTTCGTCAAGTGTTGTCTTATGTTGAAGCTGGAAATGCTGATTTAGGATTTGTTTACGAAACGGATGCAAAATTAAGTGATCAGGTGACAGTCCTTCAAGCGGTACCTAGCGAGTATCACGCCCCAATTGTCTACAATATGGGTGTTGTATCAGATTCTAAAAATAGTGAAGCAGCGAAGTCTTTTAACCAATTTCTGACTACCAAGGAAGCCAAACAAATATTTGAGCACTATGGGTTTACCCTTGCCAAATAGAGAGGGGGAAGCACGATGGAAAATCCAATTGTTCATTCGTTAATTGTAGCTGTTGTGGCTACAATTATCGGTTTTATTATTGTGCTTCCTTTGAGTTATTGGGGCGCCTATTATAAATATCCTGGAAAATGGTTAGTTGAAATTTTTCTACTGTTACCGTTGGTATTACCACCGACTATAGTTGGCTTGTTGATATTGCGCTTGTTTGGCAGATATGGAGTATTGGGCAGCCTTTTAGAGTCATTTGGCTATTCGATCATTTTTTCTTTGACGGGTGCAATTGCAGCAACCACGATTGTAATCATTCCTCTTTTATATCAAGGAATCAAAGGCGCATTAGTTGGAGTTCCTAGAGACCTGATTCAAGTAGCTAAAACCTTAGCGGCCAATCAAAGAGAAGTTTTGTTTCGGATCATATTGCCAACTTGTTGGCCAAGTATTGTCGCTAGTATACTGCTGGCATTTTGTCGTGGCTTAGGAGAGTTCGGTGCCAGCTTAATGGTTGCAGGTTACATAGAAGGTCGTACAGATACCCTAGCAACGTCAATCTATTTCGCCGTCCAGCAGGGTGATAATCACAAGGCGGCTTTATTGAGCGTGATTAATATCGGGATTGGCTTGTTGATTCTGCTAATCATCCAATTGCTAACAGCAAAAAGGCAGGGGGAGTATCTATGATCTTGGAGATTGAGTTGAAAAAGCAATTATACCCACAACCATTAACCTTCCAGCATACTTTTACTCATCCCATTACTGGATTGAATGGGCCTAGCGGTATTGGAAAAACAACAATTTTAAAAGCAATTGCCGGACTGATTCAACCTGAATTTTGCAAAATAAGTTTTAATGGGGACACATTATCTGACTCAGACCAATCATTCTGGGTTCCTGCGAATCAACGAAACATCGGCTTTGTCATGCAGGATGTAGCACTTTTTCCTAATATGAATGTCAAAGACAATATCTATTTTAGCCAAAGAACTGCCTATAAAAAAAGACTAGGAAAGCAACCGGGGAATGACTATTTTGAGTACTTAGTAGAAAGACTTCGAATTGCTGAGCTGTTAGTACAGCCTGTTTATCAGCTATCAGGCGGACAAAAACAAAGAGTTGGCCTAGCGAGGGCCTTGTTCAGCAAACCTAAGCTGTTGCTTTTAGATGAACCTTTTGTCGGTTTAGATGAAGAAAGTTGTCATCAAGCCTTAAAACTCACTAAAGAAATCAGCGAAACGGAAAAACTGCCAATCATTATTGTATCTCACAATCGCAACGAACTTAGCAGTCTAACCGATTCAATTGTCCAGCTGACAGCAAAAGCATAAAAGCTTACTTTTGGTTATGATTAATAAGTTGCTCATCTGGAAGTACGACGGGAACTGCTGAGAGTAATTCTAAAAAAGAGCGTACATTTCGCTGCCCAGTCGCTAAGTAGTCCTCCAGGATAGATAATTCAAAACTAAAATGCCCAATTGTAAAATGCGAATTTCCCTGTCCATCAATGGCATAACAATTTGGATTAGCCGCTAGTGTTCTCAGACTAGTTGCTGTTAGTTCGGGATAATCCACTGAACTAACTAAAATACTTGCTTCTGGTCGCATTGAACAGATCGTGTATAATCCGCTGAGGGGACCTTGATTAGTCAGTTCTGGGTGATCCATTATGAGTGACACTGGCTGATTGGATAAAATTTGACGCAGCGGATCAATATTTTGAGTGTTCACACTAACGTATACTTCTGAGGTAACTTCCAGTAAGGTCGAAACAGCTATTTCCACCCACGTTTTTTGATAGTAGGGGTCGAAATATAAAGCTTTGTCGCCTTTTTCAAAACGGGAAGATTTGCCACCGGCTAGAACTAGTCCAATCATCGTAAAACTCCTTATCCAGTAAAGTATCGCTAGTTTAACACAGGATCAAAATATCTGTAAAATTTTGGGAGGAATCAAATGTATATTAATCGTGAAGCAATTACTTTAGCGTCTGCTAACAAATTACTGGATTCGCTAAAGCTTAAATCAAAAAAACAAACAATTAAAGTTGAGGAAAGTCTAGGATATTATCTGGCCCAAGAGATCCATGCGCCCTTTGATTTTCCGCCTTTTCGTCGCTCAGGTTATGATGGTTATGGAATTTTGGCTGAGGATGATAATGATTTTCCTAAAAAACTAGAAGTCCTAGCAGAGATTGGCGCAGGTGAAACATTTACTAAACGAATCAAACCCGGGCAAACAGTTAGAATTATGACAGGTGCTGAGGTCCCTCCTGATGTAGACAAGGTAATCATGCTAGAGCAGACACGAAAATGCTCAGACAATCATGTGGAAATTTTGTCGACAATGAAACACAGCAATATCACTCCGGTGGGAGAAGAATTTGTTCAAGGTGAGAAATTGTTAGAGCTGAACACCTTGATTAATGCTGGGACAATCAGTCTACTGAGTGCATTTGGCTATGATGAAGTTATCGTTTGGCAAAAACCACAGGTCGCAATCCTTACAACCGGTTCAGAACTCTTGCAGCCAGGTGAACCACTGCAACCAGGCAAAATTTTTAACAGCAACGGTCCCTTAATTAAGGCACTCGTCGAGGAAAATGGTGGAGAAGTTGCGTATTATGGTGGGCTAGAAGATCAGCTTGACGCTTTAGAAGACACCATTCAGCGACTAACAGAAGAGGTATCACTAATTTTAACTACCGGTGGAGTGTCGGTTGGTGATTATGATTTTATGGCTGTGGTAGCTAAACAAAGCGACCAACTATTGTTTAACAAACTGGCAATGCGTCCAGGTAGTCCTACCACCGCTTTTGTTAAAAACCGAGTGCCGATTATTGCACTTTCCGGGAATCCGGGGGCTTGTTTTACAGGCTTTTTCTTGCTAGTAGAACCACTGTTACGAAAATTCCTACAGCAAGATTCGAGAATAGAAAGAAGATTAATGCCGTTAGCGATAGAATACACAAAAACAAATTCTTATGATCGTTATTTAAGAGGAAAAGTAATTGAGAACAAAGTGATGCTGGCAGGAAGTGATCAATCCAGTGCATTAGGGAATCTCCATCTAACAGAATGCTTATTTAAGATCCCTCATGATCAAAAAGTCGTAGCAGGAACGGAGGTAGAGGTATGGCGATTGCCTTGCAAATAATTGGCAAGAAAAAGAGTGGAAAAACCACCACTATGTTGAATTTTATTGAAAAAGCTAGCGAAATGAGACTAAGTGTTGCAGCTTTTAAACACACCCATCACTCGGTTTCAATGGATGTGGAGGGAACCGATACCTATCGTTTTTCTCAAGCAGGTGCTAATCAAGTAGGAATGCAAAATGATTATGGATTTTTTTGGCACGAACACCGACCCAGTGGGGAAAAAGTTTCTTTAATGCAAGAAATTCAAAGCTATGTTCATACTGATACCGATTTGATATTGATAGAGGGCTTCAAAACAGCGGGCTATCCCAAGCTTTTACTGTTACGTCCTGAAGATAGGGTGAGTGATTTTGAAGTAGAGCAACTGGATTATGTTGGATCACTCTATCAAGAAAAACTTGAGTCAGGCATGCTTGATTTTTCTAGTAAAGCTGCTGCGCAGAGCTGGTTTGAAAAATGGTACGAGGTGAGAAAGTAATGGATGAATTAACGCATTTTAATCAGCAACAGCGAGCAAAAATGGTTGACGTCAGTGACAAACAGGTTACTAAACGTGAAGCAACTGCGACTGTTAAAGTAGTTATGCAACCGGAAACGTTACTAAGAATTAAAGAAGGACAAATAAAAAAAGGGGATGTACTGGCGATAGCACAGACGGCCGGTATTATGGCAGCTAAAAAAACCAGTGAATTAATCCCCATGTGTCATCTTCTGCCCCTAAGCGGCATTGATATTTCTTTTGAAAACAATCAGCATGATACCCTGTTTATACAAGCCACTGTTAAGGTTGTCAATACAACCGGCGTTGAAATGGAAGCTTTAACGGCTTGTCAAATTGCCGCTTTAACAGTTTATGACATGTGTAAAGCAATGGATCGAGGGATGCGAATTACCGATTGTCACTTGATTGAAAAAAAGGGTGGAAAAAGCGGGCACTTTATTCACTCAAATAAGAAATAGGCTACCTGTCTGATTATCAAACAGGTAGTAAAAGTGGTCACTTATTTTCGCCGTTCTTTTATTAAATGATAAACTTCTGGCAAAATGAGTTGCTCCATGGCTAGTCGACAGGCACTAGTTGATCCGGGTAAAGCAAATAAGAGGTGGTCTGCGTGGTCAAACCCGGCAACGGTCCGAGATGCCATCGCATGAGTGCCAATTTCCTGATAGCTGAGCGATCTGAAAAATTCACCAAACCCAGGAATTTCCAGTTTTAATATAGGTTGAATGGCCTCGATGGTTACATCTCTTTTAGCAATTCCCGTCCCACCATTTGTGATAATCACGTCTACGTTTTGTTGGCATAGTGTTTGATAGGCAGTCTGAATTTCTTGACAATCGTCTTTAACGATTAATGGACCTATAACGGTGAATTGTTTTTCTGCTGCCAGTGATCGAATAAGGTTACCTGATTGGTCTGTAGCGGTAGTTCGCGTATCGCTAACTGTAATAATGCCAATAGTTAAGTTCATGCTACTATCCTTTCTAAATAAATAGATTATTCACTGTGTTTTCCACTTCTTTTGATGATTGAAAGCCGTAAAAGGTAAAGCGGCCGCTTTTAAACCCAGTGATCTCTTGGGTGTCGCGGGTCAACTTAATAGCCAGTGGATTTTGACGGAACTGCCAATTATATTGCTGGCAAGTCGCCACTAGCTGATTCCAATCAAGCACTCTCAGGTTAGTAATTTGAAAAACATTGTCACCACAGATTTTTTGAATTTTCAAGTCTATTGATTGGTCTTTTTTTAAAGAACAACAGCGGCAAGCTGGCTGTTTCGTGATCTTGAATGAATGAACCGCTAAGGGCCAAAGCTCCAATACATGCATGGTTTGCCAGTCTGAAAAAGTATCATCAGTTAATATTTTCATGGTTAATGTAACTTGAACGCTAGTTATAAAGGGAATGAGTGGTGTAATTACTCCGATTGTTTCGCACTCATTGGTTTTGTCTTCGATCTGCGGAAATGCACACGAAAGACAAGGTCCTTTGGCAGGGTGAAAGGCCATTACCTGTCCACTAGTACCAGCGCATGCGGAGAAAATAAACGGTAGTTTGCGAAAGTGACAGTACTCATTGATTGCCTGTCTTGCCTGAAAATTATCTGTACAATCTAAAACGAGATCGATTGCTTCAAAGTTTTCCATCAACGTTTGATCAAAGTAGGCTTTTATAGGGATCACTTTTGCGGTTGGATCGATCGCTTGAAGATGTTCCTTCGCAGCTTCTACTTTTGGGCGATTCTGTTGTGCGTCTTTGGTAGTGAAAAGGGCTTGTCGTTGTAAATTACTTTCTTCCACCGTGTCTGGATCAATTAAAAAAATTTTTTTGATCCCTGTTCGAACCAATTGTTCAGCACTGTAAGTCCCCAAAGCGCCACAGCCTACAATCATAACTGAAGCTGCCTGTATTTTTTGTTGGCCGTGGGCACCGATTTTAGCTACTTTTATTTGGCGATTATATCTCCCCATGTTACTTACCTCACAATATCGAAAAATTAGTAAAATCCCTAATATCAATTCAAGGGATATTGGCGTAAAGTATATCATGTAATCATTGATTGCACTAGATTCTCTGAGCAAATATAGGGAATTGGCGAATAAAATATGTTTGTTACGTTTTTATCAAATAAATTACATACACTAGATTCTGTAAACAGGTATTTAGTATAAAGAAAGGTATAAATGATGGCAATTATTAAGTTACAAAAGCAGCCAATTGATGTTAAGGAATACTATCAGCAGTTAAAAGATCCCGCTCATGGAGGTATTGTCACCTTTTGCGGCACGATCAGAGAATGGACTGGAGAAGTACACACGACTCAAATTGTCTATACAGCTTACGAAGAAATGGCGATAAAGGAAATGGAAAAGCTCGCACACGAGGTGGAAAAGCTAGGCTCAAGGGTAATTATTGTTCACCGTTTAGGAGCTTTAGCAGTAGAAGATGAGGCCGTATTTATTGGGGTAGCTTCGCCTCACCGAAAGGCTGCGTTTGAAGGTTGTGAATACATCATTGATCATTTGAAGCAGACGGTTCCAATTTGGAAAAAAGAAATTGACACAGATAAAATTCGTTGGGGAGGTAGCAGTAGTGAGTCATTCAGTTAAATTATTTGCTTATCTTGCTGAGCAATTAGGGTCGCAAGTGACCATCGAGTTGCCCGAACTAGTCACTAAGCAAACAATCGTGGCATTGCTTATAGAGCAGTTTCCAAAGTCAAAAAATGAAATAAGTGGCTGCAATGTAGCAATTAATCAGTCTTTCATAAACCAAGAATGCTTTAATGTGGAAGAGATTAATGAGATTGCTTTAATTCCACCTGTCAGTGGAGGATAAAAGTCATGGGAACATTAAATAGAAACCTTGATTTAAAAGATAGATTTGGTCGAAAACATGATTATGTTCGGATAGCCATCACAGATAAGTGCAACCTGCGTTGTGTTTACTGTATGCCAGAAGAAGGAATCCAATTTTTCTCCGATGAAAGTATTTTGAGCAGTAGTGAGATTATTCGAATGTGTCGACATTTTGCTCAAATGGGGATTGAAAAAATCCGGTTGACTGGTGGTGAACCGTTGTTGCGGTCAGATATCTTAACTATCATTGAAGGAATAGCTGAAATACCAGAGATTAAAGATATATCACTCACTACTAACGGGTTAGCATTAGCCAAACAAGCCGCTAATCTAAAACGTGCTGGGTTGAATCGTCTTAATATTAGCTTAGATACCTTTGACAGTGAGCGTTATCGTAGAATAACTCGAGGTGGAAGCTTACGTCGAGTTTTGGCTGGCATAGAAGCAGCTCAAGCAGAAGGATTTAGCCAGATCAAGCTAAATGTGGTAGTAATGCGAGGACAAAATCAGCAAGAGTTGAAAGATTTTTTGTCTTACACCTTTGATCATCAAGTAAATGTGCGATTTATTGAAATAATGCCAATCGGTGAGGACGATTCTAGTCGTTGGGAAGAGAACTATTTAGGAATTGAGCAGGTATTTGATATTTGCCGAGAACATGGTTGGGATTATCAAGAGGTTCAACTTGCTGGAAACGGACCTTCTGTAAATTACCAAATCGAAGGAGCAACTGGAACATTTGGACTTATTCATCCAGTCAGCTGTCGTTTTTGTGATTCTTGCAATCGCCTCAGAGTGACCGCAGATGGTTATCTCAAGTCTTGCCTTTATTGGGAAGATGAGATTAATTTGCGTCAGACAATCGGTGATTTCGTTCTTTTTGAAGCAGCAATTATGGAGGCCTTAGCTAGCAAACCAAAAAATCATGAAATGGCTTTAGACAAGCTTGAAAAGCAGCCTGAAAAAACCAAACGTCTAATGAGTCAAATCGGCGGCTAACAAAATGAAACAAGGATCTAAACTCAGGTTGCGATGAGTTTAGATCCTTTTATTAAAGGCTATTATGAAAAATAAGCGATGCCCATTGCTTTTTTCACTTCAGCTAATGTTTCAGCGGCAACTGCTTGAGCCTTTTCACTGCCTTCTTTTAACATTTGCATTACTTGTTCGGGGTCTTTGGCGAATTCTTCACGACGCGTGCGAATAGGGTTTAATTCTTCTTCCAAAACCTCAATTAAGTAACGTTTGATTTTCACGTCACCTAAACCACCACGACGATAGTGAGCTTTCAGGTCTTCGATTTTTTCTTTATCCTTACCAAAAACATCCAGATAAGTAAACACCATATTACCTTCTACTTGCCCAGGGTCTTCCACATGAATGTGATTTGGGTCGGTATACATACTCATTACTTTTTTCGCAACGACATCAGCCGAATCGGCTAAATAAATTCCGTTGCCTAATGATTTACTCATTTTCCCGTTGCCATCAATACCTGGTAAACGGCCCATTCCTTTATCTGGGAATACTCCTTTAGGTTCGACTAAAACTTTGCCATATGTGTTGTTAAAGCTTTGGACAATTTCTTGTGTTTGCTCTAACATTGGTTTTTGGTCTTCGCCAACCGGAACTAAATTGGCTTTGAAAGCTGTTATATCGGAAGCTTGTGATACTGGGTAGATGAAGAAACCAGTCGGCACGCTCTCGCCAAAACCCTTTTGCTCAATTTCAGATTTAACCGTAGGATTTCGACGCACACGGCCGACACTAACTAGGTTCAAATAATACATGGTCAACTCAGATAATTCAGGAATTTGGGATTGGATAAACATCGTTGTGCGTGTTGGGTCTAAGCCAACAGCCAAATAATCTAACGCTACTTGCAGCACATTTGAAGAAACCTTCTCAGGATTTTTTGCATTATCTGTGAGTGCTTGCATATCAGCAACCATGATGAATAATTCATTTTCTGGATCGCTTTGCATGGACACGCGGTTTTTTAGTGATCCTACGTAGTGTCCTAAGTGTAGCTGACCTGTTGGTCGATCGCCAGTCAGGATGATATTTGTCATTTGATTCACCTTTTCATTGTGTATTTAGTCTTCACTTACCTTAAAATAGTACCTTTTTTTCAACATTTAAACAACAGCTAAATATCTAAAAAAATAAATAGAAGCTGTTCTCTTTGTGATGTAATGTAACACGGCAAGGTAAAAGAATAGAAACAAATTTTCGTTGATTGAGATTTTTCTCTTTACAAACGAAAAAAGCTTAGCATATAATTAGAGTTAGGTCTGAAAAATTAGAATTCAATTAGGAAGAGTAGGGGTGTTCATACATGGCAATGGTCGAATTTAAAGAGGTTGAGAAATATTATGGAAAGTTTCATGCCTTAAAAAATATCAATTTGGCTTTTGATAAAGGTGAAGTAGTTGTGGTGATTGGCCCTTCAGGATCAGGAAAAAGCACGATGCTTCGCTGTATTAACGGCTTAGAACAAATATCATCAGGTCACTTATTGGTGAATGGAAAAGATTTACATAGTAAAGATGTGAAGCTTAAGGACATCCGCACACAAATTGGGATGGTATTCCAGCACTTCAATTTGTACCCTAATAAAACCGCGTTAGAAAACATAACCTTGGCACCTATAAAAGTGTTAAAACAATCAGAGGCAGAAGCAGTAAAAGCAGCTGAGAAATTATTAGATCGGGTAGACATGTTAGATAAGAAGGATTCTTATCCATCTATGCTGTCAGGTGGACAGCAACAGCGAATTGCTATCGCCCGTGGATTAGCGATGAATCCTGAATTGTTGCTTTTTGACGAACCGACATCCGCACTAGATCCAGAAATGATCGGCGATGTGTTAGGCGTTATGAAGAAAATTGCTAAAGACGGTATGTCGATGATCGTAGTTACTCACGAAATGGGCTTCGCCAAAGAAGTGGCTGACCGGATTATTTTCATGGCGGAAGGTGAAGTGTTGGAAGACACTCGCGACGTAAAAGGGTTTTTTGACCGTCCGAAAGAGGTAAGAGCGCAGCAATTTGTAAGTAAAGTAATTAACCACTAGGAGGATGACTATGTCAAAAGCGAAAAAATTTGTCTCCTTCCTTCTCTTAGTCTTGGTAGTGATTGGTCTATCAGGATGTAAAGGAGACAGTGTGGCAAATGAAAATATAGCAGAACGACTGGAAAGAGATCCGGTGATTACTTGGGGAGTAAAATATGATACGCGTCTTTTTGGGATGATGAATATTGAAACCCGAGAAGTTGAAGGATTTGATATCGATATTGCCAAGGCAATTACGAAAGAAATTTTAGGAGATGAAGGTAGAGCGGAATTCGTAGAAGTTACTTCTAAGACTCGGATCCCTTTACTGAAAAACGGAAATATCGACGGTATTATTGCAACCATGACTATTACTGAAGAACGTTTAGGTCAAGTTGATTTCTCCGATATTTATTTCGATGCGGGTCAGTCTTTGTTAGTAGAAAAAGGCAGCCACATTCAAAATGTTGAAGGTTTAACAGATCAAGATACGGTTTTAGTAGTTAAAGGATCTACTTCAGCAGTTAACATCCGTGAACATGCACCAGAAGCAAATATTTTGGAATTAGAAAACTATGCGGAAGCATTTACGGCATTGCAATCCGGTCAAGGGGATGCCATGACGACAGATAATGCGATCTTGCTAGGGATGGCTTCTGAAAACGACAATTATGGATTAGTTGGCGGCACCTTCACTACTGAGCCTTATGGAATTGCCATCAATAAAGGTCAAAATGATTTCTTAAACGAAGTAGACAGTGCTTTACAACGAATGCATGATAACGGCACTTACGATGAAATTTATGATAAGTGGTTCCCGAATGAGCCAGTAGGTAAAGCAGCAAAGGGGGCTAAATTCAATGGCTGATCTGTTTAGTAGTTATTCAAGTGAGTTTTTAGAAGGATTCAAATTTACTTTATATGCCAGCATTTTGGCACTAGTTTTTAGTCTGATCATTGGTACACTGATGGCGATTTTTCAATTGTCACACAATAGTATCATTCGGAATCTTGCCAAAGCATATGTTGCTTTTTTTAGAAATATTCCGTTGCTGATTATTGTTATGTTCTTTTACGTAGTTGCGCCAATGTATTTTTATACCTTTGATGGTTTTCAAGCAGGTACGATTGGTTTAACAATTTATACCTCAGCTTTTATTGCCGAAACCGTGCGTTCAGGTATTCAAACCGTACCAAAGGGACAGCTAGAAGCAGGTCTTTCTTCCGGTTTTTCTTACGCCGAAACGATGCGTTATATCGTATTACCACAAGCCTTCAAAATTGTAGTACCGCCTTTAGGAAACCAGTTCATTAACTTGATTAAAAACTCGTCCATTCTAGCAATGGTCGCAGGCTTAGATTTAATGTATCAAGGTGACTTGATTGCAAGTACCACTTTTAACACCTTTGATACCTATATCATTGTTGGGTTGTTTTATTTAGTATTAACCTTGCCTCTATCTTATCTGATGAATTATTTGGATAAAAATTGGGCGAGCGTCTAGAAAGGGAGGAATACGATGGACTTTAGTGGTGCATTTGCTTGGATCAATATCCGATTCCTTTTAGACGGACTGTGGGTAACGATTCAAGTATCAATTGTTTCAATTATTTTAAGTATGATTCTAGGTGGAATCGCTGGGACAGTACGTTACAGTAAAATTCCATTTGTTTCCAAAATTGTCGGCGTTGTGGTAGACATTATTCGTAACTTACCATTGTTGCTGATTATCTTCTTTACCTATTTTGCATTGCCGCAAGTAGGGATTAAATTAAATATTTTTGGGGCTGCGGTAGCCGCTCTAACGATTTTTGAATCAGCCATGCTTTCAGAAATTTTCCGAGCAGGACTCAATGCGGTACCTAACGGTCAAACAGAAGCGGGGTTATCTTCAGGGTTAACATACATTCAAACGTTGATGATCATTATCATTCCCCAAGCCTTCAAATCAATGCTGCCAGCTATCTTAAGCCAGCTGATTTCATTGATTAAAGATACTTCATTGGCAGTTATCATTTCGCTGCCAGAACTAATGCACAACGCTAGAATTGTTTATGGTCAAAATACAAATTATGTAATTCCTATGTTTGTAGCTATGACAGCGATGTATTTTATTGTTTGTTATGCATTATCCTTGGCATCGAGATATTTAGAAAACAGTAAATATAATTATTAAAAAACACTTTCAGACCGATGGAATCCAGAGAACTAGTTTCTCTGGATTTTTTTTACATGCAACAAGTATAATTCTTTTGCGATTATTAAGCCTTTCGAATGTTAACTAAGGGCTCACAAAAAAGTGTTAGTCAAGCTATCAGCAAATTGAATCGTTGTTAGCTGCACGGTTTCCTCACAAGGAGCTGGAGCATATTAGTACCAGTCACGACTTTTCTTGATTGCTCAGCGTAATTTGGTGTATCTGGAACCTGCTTTTTTCAGTTGAATCACCTCTATCCAAAGCGTGCCACCAGAAAATTTTTCCTCTGAAAAGACTAGTTCAACATAAAGATCGTAAAAGAAACATTCTAGGACTTGAAAAAAAACGCTAAAAAGTACAAAATAAGGTGAAACTTGTAAAAGATAGGATGAGAGATGTTGTCTAATGAATTACCCATCGGTTTTATTGATTCAGGTGTTGGTGGTTTAACTGTTGTCAAAGAAGCAATGCGACAGTTGCCCAATGAGCACATATTATATCTGGGTGATACAGCGCGTTGCCCCTATGGACCTCGTCCTGCCCAGCAAGTCGTTGAATTCACTTGGCAAATGACCCAGTTTTTGATCGAACAGGGAATCAAAATGTTGGTTATCGCCTGCAATACGGCCACCGCCGTAGCCTTAGAAGAAATAAAAGAAAAAGTTGACATACCTGTAATCGGTGTGATTCAACCTGGATCACGTTCTGCCCTAAAGGCTAGTCATACTGGGGAGATTGCTGTAATTGGAACAGAAGGGACCGTAAAAAGTGCGACCTATGAAAAAGAGCTGTTAGAAAAAGCGCCTGAAGTTCATGTTCGCAGCTTAGCTTGTCCTAAGTTTGTACCAGTCGTAGAAAGTAACCAATTTACCAGCCCGGTGGCAAAAAAAATTGTCGCTGAAACTTTGGCTCCTTTAATGTATAACAAGCCGGATACTTTAATTTTGGGATGTACCCATTATCCTTTACTACGTCCAATTATTCAAAATGTTATGGGCAGTGATGTCACATTAATTGACTCGGGAGCAGAAACGGTCAATGATCTAAGTACGCTATTGGACTATTTTAACTTGAATAATTATGATCGAAAAGCCACAAATACTTGTAAGTTTTATACAACTGGTTCACCTAAGATGTTTCGCGATATTGCTGGTGACTGGTTAGCGCTTAAAACATTAGAGGTTGAACATATACAATTGGGAGGAAAATAAATGCGTCATGATGGAAGAAGCTTGCAGCAACTAAGAAAAGTAACAATCGAAACCAATGTTTTTAAACATCCGGAAGGTTCTGTAGTAATTTCTTTTGGAGATACAAAGGTGATTTGTTCAGCGACAGTTGAAGAATCAGTACCGCCTTTTTTACGAGGGGCAGGAACTGGCTGGGTGACCGCAGAATACAGTATGCTGCCAAGAGCCACTAATACACGAAATCGACGGGAGAGTGCTAAAGGGAAACTGTCAGGTCGTACGATGGAAATCCAACGTTTAATCGGCCGCGCATTACGTGCTGTCATTGATTTAGGTAAATTAGGTGAGCGTAGCATCGTTGTTGATTGCGATGTAACTCAGGCGGATGGCGGCACTCGTACTGCTAGTATTACTGGAGGCTTTGTCGCTTTACGATTAGCGATAAACAAATTGTTGGCGTCTGGAGAACTGACTGAAGATCCAATTAAAGAGCACTTAGCCGCAATTAGTGTAGGTATTTTGCCAGATGGTCAAGTAGTTACTGACTTAGATTATGTGGAAGACTCATCAGCAGCAGTTGATATGAATATCGTTATGACTGAATCAGGCCGTTTTGTAGAAATTCAAGGAACGGGCGAAGAAGCGACATTTGATGACACTGAATTGAATGCGTTGATCTTGCACGGAAAAGCGGGGATTGAAGAGCTAATCAGTTACCAAAAAGAAGCACTGCATACTGTAGATACTGAACAAGTAGCAGAAAAAAGTGTGGTTATCGCTACGGGAAATCCTGGAAAAGTGAAGGAATTCTCTGCCTTATTTGCTCGTGCTGGCTATCAAATAAAAACGTTAGCTGATTTTCCTAATTTACCTGATGTGGAAGAAACCGGAAAAACCTTTGAAGAAAATGCTCGATTAAAGGCTGAGACAATTGCGCAAATTCTGCAACAGCCTGTTTTGGCAGATGACTCAGGTTTAGCAGTTGATGCGTTAAACGGCATGCCTGGGATCTATTCTGCTCGTTTTGCTGGCGAACGTAAAAGTGATGCTGCAAACAATGCCAAACTTCTACATGAACTGACAGAAGTACCTGATGAGAAGCGATCAGCCCATTTCCATTGTACGTTAGTTTTTGCGGCGCCTAATAAAGAAAGTTTAGTGGTAGAGGCTGACTGGCCTGGCCAAATTGCTCGTATTCCTCAAGGTGACAATGGATTTGGTTATGATCCATTATTTTTTGTTCCAGAATTTAATAAAACAGCAGCAGAAATGACGGCGGCTGAAAAAAATGAAGTCAGTCACCGAGCACAAGCAGTCAAAGCCTTGGAAAAAGTTTGGCAGAAATGGTTGGAGGGATAGAAATAATGAGGTATTTGGTAGTTAGTGACAATCATAGTGATCGTCAAATATTGGACGAGCTAGTTAAACGATATGATGGCAAGGTAGATGGAATGTTTCATTGCGGCGATTCAGAGCTTGCTGCAAACGATCCATTATGGCAGTATTTTACAGTCGTTGGAGGTAATTGCGATTACGATCCTGGCTATAAAGCTGAGCAGGTGGTGACTGTTGGCTCAGATCGAGTCTTTATGACGCATGGCCACCGTTCCAATGTTCGCTTTGGTCTAACGATGCTTTCTCTTCAGGCGCAAGAAGCCAAAGCAACCATTGCATTATTTGGACATATTCATCAGGCAGTAGCAGAAATGGATCAGGGAATATTGTTCGTTAATCCTGGCAGTATCTCACAGCCACGGGGCCCAATCCGGGTACCTAGTTATGCGATTATTGACAGCACACCAGACAAATACCTTGTGCAATACTACAATCGAGCACACCAGCCAGTAGAAGAACTAGCGGCTGAATTTGTAAAATAGTTTCTAATTTTTGCTTAACATTGAGCAGAAAAGCCCTTACTTTTTTGTTCTTTCAGTAAAATAGAAATGGAAAGTAGAAACGGAGGCTGTTGTATGATTAGTCGTGCAATTGAGGCATTAATGTCTGAAAAGAAAGACACAATGATGATTCCAGCTGAAAATGTGGCAAACGTCATGGTTGGTAATCCTTTAGAGCATGCGTTTTTGGTGCTATCAAAAGTAGGGTATTCAAAAATCCCTGTGTTAGACAAGGGGAATCGTTTTATCGGATTATTGAGCTTGAATGATGTTGTCAGCAAAATGATGAATATTGACGGAATAGACATTAACAATTTAAGTAAATATACTGTAGCAGATGTAGTAGACACTGAAATCGCCACAGTGAAGGAAAACTGTGACTTGGAAGATATCATGCATTTATTAGTTGATGCGGCTTTCATTCCCGTGTTAGATGACGAAGGTGTCTTTAAAGGTATTGTGACGCGTCGTGAAATTTTAAAAGCTGTCAATCACACCTTCCATGAATTAGATAAGAAGCATCCTGTTTCTGGGAAATTTATTTTGCAGCCTGCAGCATCAAAATAGAAAACACAAAAAGGAAGAGCCCAACTGCTTCTTCCTTTTTTCGTGCATTGCTTAAGATTTTGTCATAAGTAATTTTAAATCAATTATGTAGTTGAACTGCGTACAGATTAATTGACTTTTTTTCAATTTATGGGTATTGTTGTATGGTTATTAAAAGTAATCATTACGCTTTGGATGATGAATAGTGGAAGGAAGTACATAAAATGGCTAAAAAATCCAAGATTGTCAAAGCCCAAAAACAACGTGCTTTGATTGAAAAATACGCAGAGCAACGACAAGCCTTGAAAGCTGCTGGCGATTATGAGGGACTGGCTAAATTGCCTAAAGAATCGAATCCGAATCGTTTGAAACAGCGAGATCTGATCGATGGACGCCCAAGAGGTTATATGCGAAAATTTGGCATGTCTCGTATTCATTTTCGTGAATTGGCGCATAAAGGCCAAATTCCTGGTGTTAAGAAAGCTAGCTGGTAAAAATTAAATAACGTAAACACCCTCGAGCTGACTAAAAAAGCTTGAGGGTGTTTTGCAATTCGTAAATTGCTGGTGTTATGCAATAGTAATGGGGTTATTAGGAATAGTATAGCCGTGGTCAGTCAGTTCTTTCACGTATGCTGCTAAAAATTCTTCTTTCAAAGGAAGTTGTTTTCCGTTTGTCACGTACATTACTGTACGAATAGCATAATTACTATTTCCTAAATCCACCATCCCGAAAAGATTTGGTCCATCAAAAATATCTTGTTTGTACGTCTTACCCAAGCGTTCATTTACCTGTTGAATCAATTGATTGATTTCCTGATACCCTTCGTTTGGTTGAATACGTACATCGATCAATACTTGCATGTGAGCTCTAGACAAATTACTGATGGTAGTAATGTTCCGGTTAGGAATAAAGTGAACAGTGCCGTCTGCGGCTTTTAATTGCACCATGCGTATTCCAACAGAGGTGACGGTTCCTTCAATTTGCAAATTCACTAATTTGATGTAATCCCCTACGTCAATCTGCTGCTCTAAAATAATAAAGAAGCCGGTGATGATGTCGTTCATGAATCCCTGAGCACCAAGACCAATAGCAATACCTGCGATCCCAGCCCCAGCTAGTAGAGAACCTACCGGGATACCTATCGTGTCCAATACTGAGTAAAGGAAAAAGAAAAATAAGGTATATGAAAAAATATTAGCTGACAACGTGTGAATGGTTTCAATCCGAGTCGTGCTGCCAGCAACTTTGCGTTTTTGGCGTTCAAAAGATTGAGTAATTAAGAAATTACCAACTTTGCGAATAATGCCAAAAAGTATCAAAATTGCAATCAAAGTAATCCCTTTTGAAATCAAGGCAGACAAGACACTATTCCAGTCAATGGAGTCCCAGTAGCGCTGCCAGACAGAGAGCTGTTCGGTCGCCTGATCTACCACGTCGAATCCGGTTGAATCGGTTGTTTGTACAGTTAAAAAAAGCATAAACGTCTTCCTTTCTTTCCACGCAGTTTATTCTAACAAGTTTTGAAAACTCTGTCGATAGTCCTGCTGGAGATAAAAAGACAGAAAATTCAAAAAATCATGAAAATATTCATGACAAGTTTACAACAAAGTGGTAGACTAACGTTTATATTAAGAAGGAGATGATAGAATGGTTAACATAAAATGGGAAGAATTGGGTTTTGATTATATTAAAACGCCTTATCGTTATATCTCACACTGGAAAAATGGTGAATGGGACGAAGGCCATTTAACTGAAGATAATAAAATTACAATTAGCGAGGGTTCTACTTGCTTGCATTACGGTCAAGAGTGCTTTGAAGGACTGAAGGCTTACCGCCGCAAGGATGGTAAAATTAACTTGTTCCGTCCCGATGAAAACAGTAAACGATTGAATCGCAGTGCGCAAAGAATGTGTATGCCTGAAGTGCCTGAGGAAAAATTCATTGATGCTATAAAACAAGTTGTTTTAGCCAATGAAGAATATGTACCACCTTATGGTACTGGAGCAACTTTGTACATCCGTCCTTACTTAATTGGTGTGGGAGACAATATTGGGGTTGTAGAAGCTCCTGAGTACTTATTCTCCGTTTTCTGTATGCCAGTTGGTCCTTATTTTAAAGGTGGAATGGCACCAACGAACTTTATCGTGTCTGAATACGATCGTGCAGCGCCGCAAGGGACAGGAGCAGCTAAAGTAGGGGGAAACTATGCGGCTAGTCTTTTGCCCGGCTATCAAGCTCACAAACGCAATTATTCAGATTGTATTTATTTAGATCCAGCTACCCATACAAAGATTGAAGAAGTGGGTTCTGCGAATTTCTTCGGTATAACAAAAGATAATCAATTTGTTACGCCGATTTCACCATCAATTTTGCCTAGTATTACTAAGTACTCTTTGTTGCATTTAGCAAAAGAACGTTTCGGCATGGAAACAGTCGAAGGAGATGTTTACTTAGATAAATTGGATGAATTTTCTGAAGCTGGGGCTTGTGGAACAGCTGCTGTCATCTCACCAATTGGTGGAATTCAAAACGGCGAAGAGTTTCACGTTTTCTACAGTGAAACTGAGGTTGGACCAGTTACGAAGAAATTATATGACGAACTTGTTGGTATCCAGTTTGGCGATGTAGAAGCACCTGAAGGTTGGATTTACGAAGTATAAAATAAAAACTGCTGCCAGAAAATTAAATTGGCAGCAGTTTTTCTATTGCAACAGCTAATCAATAGCTAAATTCACAAACTCATTTTTGTTGAACAGGTGAGACCATTCCAAAATTGAGAATTTTGTAAGCTTTGCGTAATTTAGCTTAAATGAACACCTTTATCAACATAAATGATATCACCAACGATACCGCTAGCTAATGGGCTCAGTAAGAAAGCACAAGTTTGTCCGACTTCATCAATTGTGACACTGACTTTGTCAGGTGTACGTTCTTCAGAAAGGTTAAGCAATGATTGGTAATCTTTTACACCGGTTACCGCTAGTGTTTTTAAAGCGCCGGCTGAAATTGCGTTGACACGTACGCCTTTAGGCGATAATTCGGTTGCTAAATAACGAACTTCTGCTTCTAGTGCTGCTTTAGCAATCCCCATCATATTGTAGTTAGGAATAGAGCGTTCTGATCCCATGTAAGTCATCGTAACGATACTGCTTCCTGGGTTCATGATTGGCAGAGCATACTTAGTTAAGGCTAATAAAGAATATGCACTAACATCTTGAGCAAGGCTGAAGCCATCACGTGTAATTTCGGATACATCTCCTGAAAGTTCTTCTTTGTTAGCAAAGGCAATCGAGTGGACAAAACCGTCGATATTGCCGACTAATTCTTTGATAGCAGCCATAGCTGTTTCGATGTTTTCGTCTTTTGAAACATCTAATTCCACCATAGGCACATCTTCACCGACTAATTTGACTAAGCCTTTTTTCATACGGTCGTTTTGATACGTATAGATGACTTCTGCTCCTTGATCGGCGATGGCCTTAGCACATCCCCAAGCGATACTGCGTTTATTTGCGACACCTGTTACAAGTATTTTTTTTCCAGTTAAAAATGCCATGCGGTTGATTCACTCCTACTTTAATTTTAGTATGAACACATTATGTTGGAAAATGCTTTGATTGTCAAACTATTTTTTTGTTAATCTGGTAATGCTTGAAAAAGAGAAGAGAATATGATAGTTTGATAATCAAACAAATAAGATGTCGAGGTGCAAAAAATGGAAATACTAATGAACGTTGAAGAAATTATGGAAATCATTCCGAATCGCTTCCCAATTTACTATCTAGATGCTGTTGTCGAATTCGAAGACCAAAAACATATTACTGCTGTCAAAAACTTGACTATGAATGAAGATTTTTTCCAAGGTTATTTTCCAAATGAACCGATGATGCCAGGTACGCTAATCGTTGAAGCATTAGCACAAGCGGGCTCATTGCTGATTCTGAAATCAGAAGCCTTCCAAGGCAAGACGGCCTACATCGGCGGAATCAATAAGGCAGTTTTCCATGAAAAAGTAAAACCAGGCGACACCCTGTTTTTGAACTTTGACATTGAAAAAATGAAGGGGTCTGTGGGTACTGCAAAAGCATGGGCGACAGTGGGGGATACAGTCGTTACTGACTGCCAATTCACTTTCATTGTGGGCGACAAAGAACAAAAATAAGCCAAAAAATAAGCCGAAATCAGTTGAAAAACTGACTTCGGCTTATTAAAATCTTAAACTTATTCCTTTGGTTCTTGTAAAATTTTGATCTCGTTGATCTTCACAGGTTCAGTCGGTTTGGAATCAGTTGCTTCGGCTGAGGCAATTTTATCAACAATATCCATTCCTTCAGTTACTTGCCCAAATACAGTATGAACGCCGTCTAAATGAGGGGTACCACCATTTTTGTAGGCTTCAATGATTTTTTCTGGCGTGTATTGAATGGCTAAACCGTCGCTAACGTCTTTATTGTTCTGAACAATAAAGAATTGGCTGCCATTAGTATCTGCTCCTGCATTCGCCATTGAAAGAGCGCCGCGAATGTTATAAAGACTTGGTGAAATTTCATCTTCAAATGGTTCACCCCAGATACTCTCGCCACCTGTTCCATCGCCTTTAGGATCGCCGCCTTGAATCATGAAATCGTTGATCACTCGGTGGAAGGTAGTGCCATTATAATAGCCATCTTTGGCGTGAGTTACGAAATTTTCAACCGTTTTAGGTGCTTCTTTAGGAAACAGTTTGATTTTTATATTACCAGCAGTTGTATCCATTTCCACTAAGTATTCATCGTCTGTTACTTCACTTGAAAGCTGTGGAAGATCAACTTTGTTTAAATCTACACTGGATTCCTGTGTGGAGCTGGCTGCACTTTCTGAAGAGTTGTTGCTACTGTTATTGCCGGAGTTACAGGCACCGAGAAAACCAATTGATAATAGTAGTGCGCTGCTAATTAGTACTTTTTTTAATTGCATATAAATCTCCTTTCAAATTTCCTTCCTTTCCATCATAACAAAAAAAACTACCACTTCCTATGAAAAAAAATTGAAATTTCCCATAAAAAAAGAGGAGATCGAAATCTCCCCTTGTGTCTGAGCATGTAATTATATGACTTATAAGTTAGCGAATTTTTCCAACAAACGAATCATTTGGCAAGTAAAGCCGTATTCGTTGTCGTACCAAGCAACAGTTTTAACCAATTGGTAATCTCCAGCAGAAGTTACTTCTGTTTGAGTTGGGTCAAAGATTGAACCTTGTGTTGTACCAATAACATCGCTAGAAACGATTTCGCGATCGTCATAGCCAAATGATGGGTTGTCAACTGTGTGTTTCTTGATTGCTTCGTTGACTTCATCAGCAGTCACTTTTGTTTTAAGAACAGAAACTAATTCAGTTAATGAGCCATCAACAACTGGTACACGTTGTGCATGTCCTTGTAGTTTACCGTTCAATTCTGGAATAACTAAACCGATTGCTTTAGCAGCACCAGTTGAGTGAGGAATTGTATTATCTGCAGCTGAACGTGCAGCACGTAAGTTTCCACCTTTAACAGGTCCATCTAATAGCATTTGAGTAGAAGTGTACGCATGAACTGTTGTCATTGTCCCAACTTCGATACCAAATTCTTCATTTAAGAAGTAAGCCATTGGTGCTAAGCAGTTAGTTGTACATGAACCAGCAGAGATAATTTTATCGTCTGAATCCAATGTATCATCGTTTACATTGTAAACAATTGTTTTCATTTGACCAGCTGGAGCTGAGATAACGACGCGTTTAACGCCAGCATCCAAGTGAGCTTGTGCTTTTTCTTGAGAGGTATAAAAACCAGTACATTCTAAAACGATATCCACACCGTTTTCTTTTGCCCAAGGGATTTTGCTTGCATCAGGTTCTGCGTATACGCGAGTTTCTTCACCGTCAACAACGATTGAATTTTCTGTTGCGGTAACAGTTCCAGGATATGTGCCGTGAGTTGAGTCAAATTGTAATAATTGAGCCAACATTGTAGGGCTTGTTAAGTCGTTAATTGCTACAACTTCGATATCATCTGATACTTCTTTAATACGACGGAAGGCTAAACGACCGATACGTCCAAATCCATTAATACCTACTTTTACTGTCATAACCAAAAGTTCCTCCTTTGTGTTAGAGAAATTAAGCGCAAATGCACTCATTTCTTACAAGATCAATTTTGCATCGGATGCATTTTTTTGTCAAAAGATTGCACTTCACTGGAAATTTTGGTCAGAATTTACCTATCTTGTAAGGTGGAAGCATAAAAATTTATTAGATTACCCTTCAGTAATGGACATTGCAGGAAAATACAGCTAAAATAAGGAGACTTTGTTTAATGTGGAAATTCAGTAGTCAGAAAATAGATAAAACAAGGAGGACGAAAGATGTCTATGTTTTTAGATCAGGTAACAATTGACGTCAAGGCCGGTAAAGGCGGAGATGGTATGGTTGCCTTTCGTCGTGAAAAATATGTACCAGATGGTGGACCAGCAGGTGGCGATGGTGGTCGTGGCGGTGACGTAATCTTAGTAGTAGAAGAAGGCTTACGTACCTTAATGGACTTCCGTTTTAATCGTCGTTTCAGAGCAACTCCCGGTGAAAATGGGATGAGTAAAGGAATGCACGGCCGTGGGGCAGAAGATACGTATGTCAAAGTTCCCCCTGGTACGACTGTACGTGATGCGGAGACTGGCGTGTTGATCGGCGACCTAATTGAAAATGGTCAAGAATTACGAGTGGCCAAAGGCGGTCGCGGTGGTCGCGGGAACATTCGTTTTGCTTCACCTAGAAATCCAGCACCAGAAATCGCTGAAAACGGCGAACCAGGTCAAGAACGTAAAATCGAACTAGAATTGAAAGTCTTGGCGGACGTCGGTTTAGTAGGTTTCCCATCTGTGGGTAAATCAACCATTCTGTCAGTCATTTCTTCAGCTAGACCAAAAATTGGCGCATATCATTTTACAACGCTAGTACCTAATTTGGGAATGGTTACAACTAACGATGGACGTAGTTTTGTAGCGGCTGATTTACCTGGTTTGATTGAAGGGGCTTCTCAAGGTATTGGTCTTGGTACTCAGTTCTTACGTCATATTGAACGGACAAGAGTTATCTTGCACGTAATTGATATGAGTGGGATGGAGGGCCGTGATCCTTACGAGGACTATGTGGCTATCAACAACGAATTAGGCTCGCATAATTTACGTTTGCTTGAACGTCCGCAAATCATTGTTGCTAACAAGATGGATATGCCTGAAGCTGAAGAGAACTTGGCAAAATTCAAGGAGCAGTTAGCTAAGGACAAAGAAGATGAATTTGCTGACGATCTGCCAATCTTTGCGATTTCAGCGATAACTAAGCAAGGCATGGACAATTTGTTGAGTGCAACGGCTGATCTACTGGAAACAACGCCAGAATTTCCGTTATACGAAGAAGATATCGAAGAAGAAACCGTTCAATATGGCTATCAAAGTGAAGATCCTGGCTTTACGATTACTCGTGAACCAGATACTACTTGGGTACTAGCGGGTGAGAAACTAGAAAAACTATTCAAGATGACCAACTTTGATCATGATGAAACGGTTATGCGTTTTGCTCGCCAATTACGTGCAATGGGTGTTGACGAAGCGTTGAGAGCTCGAGGAGCAAAAGATGGCGACATCGTTCGTATTGATAAATATGAATTTGAATTTGTTGAGTAAGAAGTAAGAGGCAGGATTTCCTGCTTCTTTTTTTTGCAGTCTTACTTTCCTTTATTTTATTCTATTTAGCTAGAAGTTGCCTTGCTTCTCTTTTTGAAAGATATACTAGATAAATTAGTTTACATAATATAATTATATGTGTAAAGGTGTGCCTAGTTCACAAATGAGCGGTTTACTGATACACTAAAAGTAAGCATAAAGGAGCGGATTTTTATGGAAAAACGAGTGATTATTATGAACTTTGAAATTGCCTCACAAGCCTACGAAGCTTTTTCAAAGGTAAAGAAATTACAAGCAACACGCGCATTAAAAGGAGAACAGATGGCTGTTGTACATCATTCTAATGATGGAGCACATCAATTTCAGATTGAAGATTTCTTGGATTTCACCGGCAATAACAAAAGCTCTACTGGCGGTTTAATCGGTATGATGGTAGGGATTTTAGGTGGTCCAATCGGTATTTTGTTGGGCTGGTTTACTGGTGGCATGATTGGTGCTTCTCGGGATGTGAAGGAAGTTCGCGATGCGCAAGGTGTTTTTGCCTTTCTAATTGATAAAATTAAAGAGGGAGATACTGGATTGTTGTTAATTGCTGAAGAAGATGACAATCGTCCTTTGAATCAATTAATTATGAATGAATTAGGGGGAGAAATTACCCGTCTAAACTATGAAGAAGTCGAAGAAGACGTTAAAAAGGCCCAAGAAATGGCTAAAAACAATAATAATGAAGTAAATGATGAGAATTAGGCGAATTTCTATTTGCAGAAAGTCTGACTTTCTTCTAGAATAAACTTAATTTGATAGAAAGTCAGGATGATTATGGAATTAGAATTCTTAGGTACCGGAGCAGGCGTTCCGGCCAAACATCGTAATGTCAGCAGTATAGCTTTAAAACTATTAGCCGAGCGGAATGCAATTTGGCTATTTGATTGTGGTGAAGGGACTCAAATGCAGATTTTGCGTACGAGTATTCGGCCCCGCAAGATAGAAAAAATATTTATTACCCACTTGCATGGTGACCATATTTTCGGTTTGCCCGGGTTATTAAGTAGCCGTTCCTTTCAAGGCGGTGATGAGGAGCTAGAATTGTATGGACCTCCAGGAATTGAGAAATTCGTTAAAACGGCTTTACAGGTTTCTCAAACTCGTTTATCCTATCCAATTCGTTACATTGAAGTAAACGAAGGCATTATTTTTCAAGATAAGCAATTTTCAGTGGAGTGCCGTTTATTAGATCATGGAATTAATAGCTATGGCTATCGGGTGGTTGAAGCAGATCATGAAGGTACCTTGCAGGTTGAAAAATTAGAAGCGCTAGGGATTCCGGCAGGTCCAGTATATGGCCAAATCAAGCAAGGAAAGACTGTTACATTAAAGGATGGTCGAGTAGTTAACGGTCAGGACTTTATCGGCGAGAAAAAGCAGGGGCGGATTGTCACTATTTTTGGTGATACCCGATATACACCTGTCTCAATGGAGCTTGCTAAAAACAGTGATGTGATGGTCCATGAAAGTACTTTTAGGAAAGATGAAGAGAAGATGGCACGGGCTTACAATCATTCAACCACTCAACAGGCGGCGAAAGTAGCTAAAAAAGCTCAAGTGAAACAATTGATACTCACGCATATTTCAGCTCGTTATTTAGCTAAAGATGCTCTAGAACTAGAAAAAGAAGCACAAGAAATTTTTAAACAAACCAAAATAGCGAAGGATTTCGATATTTTTGAGATTCCTTTGAAGGAGTGATGAGGATGAATTTAACCAACAAAGTAGTCGTTGTTACTGGAGGATCAGCAGGACTAGGAGAGCAAATTTGTTACGAAGCAGCTAAACGAGGTGCCATCGTAGTGACTTGTGCTCGCCGCATTCAATTGATCGGACAGGTGAAAGAAAGATGTATGGAATTAAGTGGGAAAGATGCTTTCGCCTTTCAATTAGATATATCAGATCCTAGCAGTGTCGACAGTGTATTAGAGAAAATCGCTGAAGAAGTCGGCAGTGTCGACGTACTGGTAAATAATGCCGGGTTCGGTTTGTTTAAAGACTTTTTCGAATTTGACTTTGAAACAACTCGCAGAATGTTTGAAGTTAATGTCTTAGGAATGATTTATTTTACTCAGCAAATCGCTTTGGACATGGTTGCACGTAAAAAAGGACACATCTTCAATGTCGCTTCAATGGCAGGGAAAATGGCAACGACTAAATCTACTATTTATTCAGCAACTAAATTTGCAGTATTGGGTTTTTCCAACGCTTTACGTTTAGAGCTTAAACCTGCGGGGGTTTACGTTACAACCATTAATCCAGGACCAATTGATACTGAATTTTTTGATAAAGCAGATCCTAGTGGCAATTATTTAGCTAGTTTAGGTAATATTGTATTAGATCCAGAAAAATTAGCTAAGGCAATTGTAAAACGGATGGGTGAACCTACTCGAGAGATCAATCGGCCGCGAGTGATGGAAGCTGCTTCTCGACTCTATACGCTTTTCCCACACATTGGGGATTTCTTAGCAGGCAGCATATTTAATAAAAAATAAGGGTGAATGGTTTGAAGAGACAGTGGAAGGTAATTTTAGGATTTATTCTTGTGTTGATTATTGTCATCTTTGCGGTATTAAATAATCAAGAGGTGCCTGTTAATTTTGGTTTTAGTAAGATTTTTAGCCCACTTATCTTGATTATTATTGGTTCAGCTATTATTGGCGCATTGGTGGTCTTTTTAACCTCAAGTGCAACAATGTTTCAGCAAAAGCGCCAAGTGAAACAGTTGCAAAAACAAATAGAGGACTTCGAAAACAGTAATCAAGAAAAATTGGCGGAGGATAAAGCCCGCTACCAAAGGGAAAAGGAAAATGAAGTAGCTACATTAAAAGCCGAATATGAACGATTGCTCAGTGAAAAGGATAATTATATCCAGCGACTGACAGGTGATGCGGCTACTAAATCGGATCCGACTAATCCACCGTTGGATTATTACGACTAAATGAAAGAGGATGATTCTAAAAAATTAAGAATCATCCTCTTTCATTTCTTTTTTTGTCTCAGAAATTTTGATATACTTATACGGTTGGGAAGTGATGTTTTGAAGAAATCAAACTTTGAATGGCACCTGAAGGAAAATGCTCAGGTTCCGCATGAATTTCAAGAAGAAATCATGGGAATGGGGCATAGTAAAACGTTTGCCAATCTTTTGTGGCAGCGGGGTGTTCAAACAAAAGAACAATTTGAAGGCATGATTTATGCTACAGTGGATAATTTACATGATCCTTTTTTAATGCATGATATGCAAAAAGCTGTCGAACGTATTCAAGCAGCTATTATCGAGGGTGAAGCAATTTTAGTCTACGGAGATTATGATGCTGATGGAATCACTAGTACTTCTATTATGAAGGAAACATTGGAAATGCTAGGTGCAGATGTGCAATGTGTGTTGCCGAATCGATTTATTCATGGCTATGGTCCTAATCAGGCTTTATTTGAAGAAAAAATCAATGAAGGCATTCAATTAATTGTTACTGTCGACAATGGTGTGGCCGGCAATGAAGCCATTGCTTATGCTAACTCACGAGAAGTAGATGTGATTGTTACAGATCATCATGAGATGCCACCAGTATTGCCAGAAGCTTATTGTATTGTGCATCCTCGTCACCCAGATGGCAATTATCCGTTTGGCGAACTTGCTGGAGCTGGCGTAGCGTTTAAACTAGCTACTGCCTTACTGGAAGAACCACCATTAGAACTTTTAGATTTGGCTTGTATCGGAACAGTGGCTGATTTAGTTTCAATGACTGGTGAAAATCGAACCATTGTTCAACTGGGTTTAGAAATTATGAAACAAAATCAGCGCATGGGTCTGAACCATTTGTTGAAGGTTAGTGGAGTGGATGTGCAAAAACTAGACGAAGTTAGTATTGGTTTTAGCATCGGACCTCGTTTAAATGCGATTGGACGCTTGGGCGATCCTAATCCTGCGATTGAGCTGATGACGACCTTTGATGATCAGTTAGCACATGATCTAGCAGAGCAATTAGATAAGATTAACAATGAACGCAAAGCCATTGTCCAGCAAATTACCCAAGAAGCAATGACCATGTTAGAGGAAGACTCTCCGGTTCAAGTGTTGGCCAAAGAAGGTTGGAATCCTGGAGTTCTAGGGATTGTCGCTGGGAATGTTTTAAAACAAACCGGACACCCTGCCATTGTTCTAGCGATTAATGAAGAAGGGATAGCCAAAGGGTCTGGGCGTAGTAGTGAAGCTTTGGATATGTATGGTATGTTGACAACAATGCGGGAGTATTTCACCCATTTTGGTGGACACGAAGCAGCTATCGGTGTCACTTTACCTAGTGAAAACCTTATTGAGTTGAAGCAGCAGATCGCCTTATACATCCAAGAAAGGCAAATTGACTTATTGCAAGGGGCTAGTTTGGCAATTGACGAAGAGCTTTCATTAGCTGAAGTAAATTTGGCTTTTGCTGAAGAGTTGAAGCAATTAGCACCTTTTGGAACGGATAATCCGGCTCCGCATTTCTTAGTGGAAGAAACAAAGGTGGCTCAGATCAAAGCAATTGGAGCTGATCAGCAGCATGTGAAATTCATGCTAACAAACGGCAACCAGCAGGTAGATGTGATCGGCTTTGGCTTTGGTGCAAAGCTAGAAGAGTTACAGCAGGAAAGCACACGTTTTGTCGGAGATTTGGAGATTAATGAGTGGAACGGTCAGAAGAAAGTTCAGTTGAAGCTTTTAGATTTTGCTACAGAGGGACTTCAGGTCATCGATCGACGCGCCAAGCATAGTTGGAACCAGCCGCTTGAGACAGCTAGTACACTCTATCTTGCTTTTCAAGAAAAAAGCCGAGATGTATTAACGGATACTTTGCAACATCAAGTACAAGTTTACAACAAAGATCACTTGACTGAATATGCAGAGTATCGCCAACTAGTAGTAGTGGATTGTCCTAGTGATAAAGAACTAATTAAATCTATAATAAGCAACAGTAGCTTTGAGCGGGTTTATCTTTTCTTGTACAGTGCAGATGAAGCCTATTTAAATGGAATGCCGAATCGTGAACAATTCAAACAGCTCTATCAATTCTGTCTCAAGCAAAAACGTCTGGATATTCGTTATAAGTTGAAAAATATCTCGAATTTCTTAAGAATATCTGAAAAATTATTAGTCTTCATGATTCGCGTGTTTTCTGAATTGAAATTTGTTACAATAGATGACGGTGTTTTGGAAATTGTTGAAAACCCACAAAATCAAGCAATTGAAGAGAGTCGCGGCTACAAAGAACGAATGAAACAAATTGAGAGCGAAGAATTTTTACTAATGAGTGACATTCAAACGATAAGAAATTGGCTGAAAAGCTAGGAGGAAATACAAGATGGATTTAAAAGATTATATTGCTAGCATACCTGATTACCCGCAAAAAGGGATTGTCTTTCGTGACATTTCACCTTTAATGGCTGACGGAGATGCTTACCGTGAAGCTACCAGACAAATTGTTGAATACGCTAGCCAAAAGCAAATCGACATGGTGGTCGGACCTGAAGCACGCGGTTTTATTGTTGGTTGTCCAGTCGCTTTTGAATTGGGTGTAGGTTTTGCTCCGGTTCGTAAACCGAACAAATTGCCAAGAGCGACCATTGATGTAGAGTATGAAAAAGAATATGGGACAGACATACTATCAATTCACAAAGATGCTATCCAACCGGGTCAACGTGTATTAGTTACGGATGATCTATTAGCAACTGGTGGTACTGTAAAGGCAACTATCGATTTAGTTGAAAAATTAGGTGGAATTGTAGTTGGCTGTGCTTTCTTGATTGAACTAGATGAACTTCATGGTCGTGATAAAATCGAAAGCTATGATATCTTAACTTTAATGGATTATTAACATTCATTGAAATAAAAAAGGACTTGAAAATCAGAAACGATTTTCAAGTCCTTTTTCTTATGCAGATTTGTGGTAGTGATGGTCATAATAATCGTAGTAATCATAAGAATCTATATAGTAAACCTCTTCAGTCATCTCATCGTCGTAGTCTTCTTCATAATAGTAGGCTTCTTGTTCATATTGTTGTGCATATTTTTTCTCATCCCAAAGCATATACCAAACGATGAACAATCCGGAGAAGACAACAATAGTAGCCAGCGATCCAAGCTTACCAATCACTAATCCAAGTAACAAAAATCCAATAATTAAGCCAAATCTTCTTACTGCTTTCATAAATAATCCACCCCTAATAAAATATACGAACAAATGTTTGTATAAGTATTATACGAATGTTTGTTCGATTTGTAAAGAAAAAAATTAATCGGAAAAAATTTCCCGATTAATAGATGTGATTCCGATACAAACCAACAACTTTACCTAAGATAGAAACATTGTCTAATATAATTGGTTCCATCTGATCATTTTCTGGCTGTAGACGAATGAAGTCTGTCTCATGGAAAAATCTTTTACAGGTCGCTTCATTCTCATCTGTCATGGCAATGACAATCTCACCATTGACAGCAGTCGCTTGTTTTCGAACAATTACGTGATCACCATCGTAGATACCCGCATTAATCATACTTTCACCGCGAATAGTTAGCATGAACAGACTGCCTTCTTCACTAGCCAAGTCTGGTGGTACTGGGAAAAAGTCTGAAGCTTCTTCAACAGCCAAAATTGGTTCACCAGCAGTGACGATTCCAAGCATCGGAATGACTTGGGGCTGAACACCAATTTTTTCCAGACCATCTAAGGTCAGTTCAATAGCCCGAGGTTTAGTAGGATCTCGTAAAATTAAGCCTTTTTTTTCTAAGCGTGCTAAGTGTCCATGAACAGTAGAAGTAGAAGAAAGATTCACTGCTTCTCCAATTTCACGAACAGTTGGTGGATAGCCTTTATTTTCAACGCGTTCATGAATGAAACGCAGAACTTCTAATTGTTTTGTTTCAGTTCGTTTTGCCAATGCTCACACCTTCTTTTCTTTTTTTTCAGTTTAGCATATTTTTTTTGATAAATCAAACAAGCGTTCGCTTTCTTTTGCTTTTTTATCGGCGTCATTTTGTTGTATAATGGAGAGCGGAAGCGAGGTGCACAAAATGATTTCAGATGAAAAGATTGCGCGAATTAATGAATTAGCAAAAAAGAAAAAAACTGAAGGGTTAAATAAAGCAGAACTGCACGAGCAGAAAGTTTTGCGTGAAGAATACCTGTCTTCTTTTCGCAGCGGCATGCGCCATCACATTGAAGGAATGAAAATCGTTGATCCGGATGGCAAAGATGTAACCCCTGAAAAACTAAAGGATATTCAAAAGAAAAAAGGGCTTCATAATCGAAAATAATGTGAATATTCCATTTTTCAATTGAAATAAGAAAATAAATCGGTTACAATGGATGTGGAATAAAAGTATTTATCACCAAAAAGGAGGACGTATTATTTTGTTTGATAAAATTGATCAGTTAGGTGTTAACACGATCCGCACGTTAAGTATTGAGGCGATTCAAAAAGCCAATTCTGGTCATCCAGGATTGCCAATGGGAGCGGCACCTATGGCTTACGCCCTATGGACAAAACACTTGAACGTGAATCCAGCGACTTCATTAAGCTGGCCAAACCGCGATCGTTTCATCTTATCTGCCGGTCATGGTTCAGCAATGTTGTACAGCTTGTTACATTTAGCGGGCTATCAAGTTACAATTGACGACTTGAAAAACTTCCGTCAGTGGGAAAGTAAAACACCTGGACACCCAGAATTCCAACATACTGATGGCGTAGAAGCAACTACTGGCCCATTAGGTCAAGGAATCTCAATGGCTGTAGGTATGGCGATGGCTGAAGCTCATTTAGCGGCTACTTACAACCGTGATAGCTTCAATGTAATGGATCATTACACTTATACTATCGTTGGTGATGGAGACTTAATGGAAGGCGTTTCTCAAGAAGCTAGCTCGATGGCTGGACATATGAAACTTGGAAAATTAGTTGTCCTATATGATTCAAATGATATTTCTTTAGATGGTCCAACAAATAAAGCCTTCACTGAAAACGTGGGTGCTCGCTATGAAGCATATGGCTGGCAACATATTTTAGTGGAAGACGGCAATGATTTAGAAGCCATCAGCAAAGCAATTGAAGAAGCCAAAGCAGAAACCGAAAAACCTACCTTAATTGAAATTAAAACAGTGATCGGCTTCGGTTCTCCAAAAGAAGGTACTTCTGCTGTTCACGGAGCACCAATCGGAGATGACGGCATTAAAGCAGCTAAAGCTGTCTATGGCTGGGAATATCCTGATTTCACAGTGCCAGAAGAAGTAGCAGAACGTTTCAAAGCAGATATGCTAGACAAGGGTGCGGAAGTTGAAGGACAATGGAATGAAATGTTCAAAAACTACGAAAACGCCCATCCAGAGTTAGCAAAACAATTTAAAGATGCATTTGCTGGCAAATTACCTGAAAACTGGGAAGAAAGCCTGCCCGTTTACGAGGAAGGATCAAGCCAAGCAAGTCGTGTATCAAGTAAAGAAGTCATTCAAGCAGTTGCTAAAGCAGTTCCAACTGTATGGGGCGGATCAGCTGACTTATCTGGTTCAAACAATACTACGATTGCTGACGAACAAGAATTCCAACCAGGTTCTTATGAAGGCCGCAACATTTGGTTTGGTGTTCGTGAATTCGCTATGGCAGCAGCTATGAACGGGATTCAATTACACGGCGGTACTCGTGTGTACGGCGGTACCTTCTTTGTATTTACGGATTACTTACGTCCAGCAATTCGTATGTCAGCGATTCAAGGCTTGCCAGTTACTTATGTGTTAACCCACGATTCAGTAGCAGTAGGTGAAGATGGACCAACTCATGAACCAATCGAACAATTAGCCAGCGTACGCTGCATGCCTAATGTTCAAGTAATTCGTCCAGCAGACGGCAACGAAACTTCTGCTGCATGGAAAGTAGCGTTGGAATCAACTGACAAACCTACTTTATTAGTATTGAGTCGCCAAAACTTGCCAGTTTTACCAGGTAGTAAAGAAATTGCCACTGACGGCGTAGCTAAAGGCGGTTATGTAATTTCTAAGGCAGCAACTGACACTCCTGATGGGATCTTGATTGCTACTGGTTCAGAAGTGAACTTAGCAGTAGAAGCGCAAAAAGTCTTGAAGGAACAAGGCAAAGATGTATCTGTTGTTTCATTGCCAAGCTTTGATTTATTCGAAGCTCAAGATGAAGCTTACAAAGAATCAGTCTTACCAAAAGCTATTACAAAACGTGTAGCAGTAGAAGCAGCTTCTTCATTCGGCTGGGAACGTTACATTGGCGATGCTGGCAAAATGATCAGTATTGATCGCTTCGGTGCATCAGCTCCTGGTGGATTTGTATTAGAACAATTTGGCTTTACTGTTGAGAATGTAGTGAATACTTACAATCAGCTTTAAAATTAACGAACAAAGTGCGAAAGTTATATTTCTGCACTTTGTTTTTTTGTTACGCATATTACGACAGCTTAACAAATGAATGAAGATCCTGTGTTTGAATTGTTTAAGAAAATATTATAGCGTATACTTTTAATGTGATGACATTGGAAAAATGAAACGAAGGGTATTTGGAGGTAAATGATGAGCCAGTTTAAGACTCGTAGCGAAAGACATGAATACTTAAGGCAGCAAAAAGCAAAGAAAGCAAAACGGATTGTACCAGTATTAGGCACGGCTTTGGCTGTAACACCGGCAGTAATGGGAATGAATACCGTGAAGGCCTCTGCAGCAGAAATGGGCCAAACACAAGATCAGGCAGCTTTCATTGAGCAGTTGGGGGCTTCTGCGATGCAAGTGTCATCTTCGAATGATTTGTATGCATCCATTATGGTAGCGCAAGCTTTAGTTGAGACGGGCTTTGGATCGTCTACATTATCGGCTGCACCGTATTACAATTTATTCGGTGTAAAAGAATACAGCGGCGGACCAAGTGTTTATATGAATACACAAGAATATTTGAACGGTCAATGGGTGACTATGTCTGAACCATTTGCTGTTTACAATAGTTATGGAGAATCATTTTTAGATCATGCAAATGTTATGCGTAACTCTTACTATGCAGGTGCTTGGAAGAGCCATACATCAAGCTATCAGGATGCAGCAGTTTACTTAACTGGACGTTATGCAACTGATCCAGGTTACGCTGGAAAATTAATCTCTTTAATTCAAATGTATAACCTAACACGTTTTGACACACCAGGAGCAGGTACGGCGATTGAGGCTACTACAACAGCAGCTGTTGTAGCAGACCAAACGCAATCGGCTCAACCTGAAGCGCAAGTTGCACCTCAAGCAAGTGGACAAGCGTACACAGTTCAGGATGGAGATTCTCTATGGAGTATTGCCCAGAAATTTGGTACAAGCGTTGATCAATTGCTAGCTAGCAATGGGATAAGTGTTGATGCAACAATCATTCCGGGACAACAATTAACTGTATAATCAAAAAGAAGCTGAAAGGCTTCTTTTTTTTGCGAAAAAATACATAATTGACCATATTGCTAGCATATATCTAGTTTTTCGTTTACTATACTTACATAAGGTAAGGGAGGACGTAATGATGACGAAGGTTTATGATTCCATTTTAGCAACAATTGGTCAGACACCAATTGTAAAATTAAAGCGCTTAGTTTCTGATGACATGGCACAAGTTTATGTAAAGGTAGAATCCTTTAATCCTGGGGGCAGTGTAAAAGATCGGATCGCATTAAGCATGATCGAACGCGCGGAAAAAGAAGGAAAACTTACTGAAGGCACAACGATTATTGAGCCCACCTCTGGAAATACTGGAATTGGTTTAGCGATGGTTGGGGCTGCTAAGGGTTACAGAGTAATTATGGTCATGCCGGAAACTATGAGTATTGAAAGAAGAAAACTGATGCAAGCTTATGGTGCCGAATTAATTTTGACACCTGGTAAAGATGGGATGAAGGGTGCGATTGCTAAAGCTGACGAATTGGCTAAGGAAAATGACTGGTTCGTACCTTCACAATTTGAAAATCCGGCGAATCCTGCAGTTCACGAAAAAACAACGGCACAAGAAATTGTTGACACCTTTGAAAGCACTGGATTAGATGCTTTTGTGGCTGGCGTTGGGACTGGAGGAACAATCACAGGTGTGGGACGTGAACTAAAACGCATGTATCAAGACATCAAGGTGATTGCGGTGGAGCCAAAAGAGTCACCAGTTTTAGAAGGGGGACAACCTGGTCCTCACAAAATTCAGGGAATCGGAGCAGGTTTTATTCCAAAAAATTTAGATACATCCGTTTACGATGAAGTGATCGCAGTGACGGGTGATGAAGCGATGGAAACGGCTCGAGAAATTGCGAAACAAGAAGGAATTTTAGTAGGGATATCATCAGGTGCAGCGCTGAAGGCTGGATTAGATTTAGCTAAAACAATGCCTGTAGATAAAAAAGTACTGATTCTTCTTCCGGATAATGGTGAGCGCTATCTGTCTACTGAATTGTTTAATTTTGAAAAATAATTTTTGCGTATTTGTGAAGATTTAGCATTCTGCCTAGCTTTTATAATTGAATAGTAGTATTATTTAAGAAAGATTATAAGGAGAGGAAGATAATATGGCTAATCATGCTGTTGAACACGCGATTGAAGATCTAAAAGAGGCAAATGTGCGAATTACTCCTCAACGTTATGCGATTTTAGAGTTTTTGATTGAACATCGCACTCATCCGACTGCTGACGAAATTTTCCGCTCACTGGAAAGTCGCTTCCCTAATATGAGTGTAGCAACCATTTATAATAATTTGCGTAAATTTGTTGAAATTGGGATCGTGCAAGAAATGAGTTATGGTGATGCTGCAAGCCGTTTTGATTTTGGGGTTCAAAAACACTATCATGCGATTTGTACGGATTGCGGGAAAATTGAAGACTTCTTTTATCCAGGTTTAGAAGATGTTGAAATGGCATCTAGTGAATTGACTGGATATCAAATTGATGAACATCGTTTAGAAGTATACGGTTTGTGCCCGAATTGCCAAAAGAAAGAGTAAATCGTTAAACGATTTGCTTTTTTTTTTTGACAACAGAATTACATTATGAAAGTAAGTGTCATATTGCTAAAAATCTTATATGATAACTAGTGTTATTAAAGAAAGCGATACATTTTTCCTGATGATAGTAAAAAATAGTCAATTTGTGAGCAAATCAGATAGGGATTTTTCACTATTCTGCTATACTAATTGTGCATTACAATGCAAACTAATAATTGTTACAAAGAAAGAGGGATATATAGATGAAAGTCGTTGTTGTCGGTTGTACCCACGCAGGTACAGCAGCTGTCAAAAATATTTTAGCAACTCATCCAGATGCGGAGGTTACCGTATTTGAACGTAATGATAATATTTCATTCCTATCTTGCGGAATTGCCTTATACGTTGGTGGTGTTGTAAAGGATCCAGCAGGCCTATTTTACTCTAACCCGGAAGAATTAGCTTCTCTAGGTGCAGTAGTGAACATGGAACATGATGTGACAAATGTTGATACAAAAGCGAAAAAAGTAACAGCTAAAGACCTTAAAACAGGTGAAGAAAAAGTTGTTGAGTATGATAAATTAGTGATGACTACAGGTTCTTGGCCAATTATTCCACCAATCCCAGGAATTAAATCAAAAAATGTTTTATTATGTAAAAACTACAATCAAGCCAATAAGATCATTGAAGAAGCAAAAAGTGCTAAAAAAGTTGTTGTAGTTGGCGGTGGTTACATCGGAATCGAATTGGTTGAAGCCTTTGCTGAATCTGGAAAAGACGTAACCCTGATCGATGGACTTTCTCGTATTTTGAATAAGTATCTTGACCAACCATTTACTGATTTGCTAGAAGAAGAACTAAAAAACCGTGGCGTAAAATTGGCTTTAGGTGAAAATGTTAGCGAATTTGTTGCGGACGAAGATGGGAAAATTGCTAAAGTTGTAACGCCTAGTGCAGAATTTGATGCAGATATGGTTATCTTATGTGTCGGCTTTAGACCAAACACAGAATTATTAAAAGACAAAGTGGATATGTTGCCTAATGGAGCAATCCAAGTGAATGAGTACATGCAATCAAGTGATCCTGATATTTTTGCTGCAGGAGATTCAACAGTCGTTCACTACAATCCAACGCACAAAGACAACTACATCCCGTTGGCAACAAACGCAGTACGTCAAGGAATGTTAGTTGGTCACAATTTGACAGAACAAAAAATGAAGTATCGTGGCACACAGGGAACTTCAGGTTTATACTTGTTCGGTTGGAATATTGGATCAACGGGTTTAACTGCTGAAGGAGCGAAATTACAAGGCTTTGACGTAAATGTTACGTTAATTGAGGATAATTATCGACCTGAATTTATGCCAACTACTGAAAAGATTTTGATGGAATTAGTTTCTGAAAAAGGAACAAATCGCATTCTTGGTGCACAGTTTGTTTCTAAGTACGATATTACTCAGTCAGCTAATACCATGTCTGTGGTTGTTCAAAATGAAATGACTGTAGAAGACTTAGCTTTACAAGACTTCTTCTTCCAACCGCATTTTGACCGTCCTTGGAATTACTTAAATATTTTGGCACAAGCAGCATTGGAAAAAAGCAACAGTTAATCAATCATTATGGGTCTGAGGGATTTTCCTCAGACCTTTTTAATTATAATAAAGAAAGTATAAAATTTTCACAATTGAAACACTTGTAATACCGATGCTAATGATATCTGGTTTCACAAGCTAGCTTGCCAGTTCCACTTTTCGCAGTTTAAAAAGCGGGTTTATCAGTTAATCAAGTTATAGCGAGTATCAGATTTGAAGGGCATAGTGGAATGGTATGCGTACGAGAATAAAGTGAATTTTTGCAGAAAATTCACTACCATATTAAGGAGCTAGCTTGCCAGTTCCACTTTTCGCAGTTTAAAAAGCGGGTTTATCAGTTAATCAAGTTATAGCGAGTATCAGATTTGAAGGGCATAGTGGAATGGTATGCGTACGAGAATAAAGTGAATTTTTGCAGAAAATTCACTACCGCATTAAGGAGTTAGCCTAGTCGGTATTAAGCGAAAATTGGGAGAAACTTGAGGAGCACTAAGTAGGTACCAAGCAACATCAGCTCCTACGATCACCGTGTTTCTTGGCAGTTTCTAAAAATTTTAGTCTTAGTACTCCAAAGCTGAGCGAGTTTGCGAAGCCTTTCTAATTGGGTGAAAAGCAATCTTGGCTAACTTTATTAATTAGTGTACACTAGGAACGAATGGAGGCTTTAAAATGATTTCATTGGAAGAATATTTAGCAAATGGACAAACGACAGTGTCCAATCTCTTGCTTAAAAATTATGCTCGTTTAGGGCTTTCTACTTTTGAGTGTATGTTATGGCTCCAGCTCTTAGCAGCTAATCAAGCAGGTAATGATTTTCCTGATTTAGTGAATGTTGCTGAATCTATGGGGATTGGCAAAGAAAAGATTTATAACTTGTTAGGTGATTTAATTAACAAAGGCTTTGTCGTGTTAGAGACGGTCCAAGACGAACACGGACGTCAAAAGGACCGATACAATTTGCTGCCGGCTTATGAAAAACTGGCCGTGTTAAAAGAGCAGGAGCGATTTCAGGTGGAACAGCAGACAGAGGAGCAGGCGATTAAGAAGATGTACCAGTCCTTTGAACAAGAATTCGGTCGTCCGTTGTCAGCCATTGAATACCAGCGAATTGGTCAGTGGTTGGACGAGGACCACTATTCTCCGGACCTAATTGCGTTAGCTTTGCGTGAAGCCGTTTTAAATCAAGCTTACAATTTAACTTACATTGATCGGGTTTTATTAAGCTGGGAACGGAAAAATATTCGAACGAAGCAGCAGGTGGAAGAAGAACAAAAACGTCGCAAACAAATTTTACTGCAAAAAGAGGAAGTTAAAGGATCTGAGGAACTTCCCGAAGTTTCATTGTACAATTGGTTGAAGGAGAAGGATTCAGATGCTAAGTAAAGAAAAAACGATGGAAGCTATTTCGCGCATGTATGAAATGTTTCCTGAGGCACATGGTGAGTTAGTTTCAGACAATCCCTTTCAGCTACTGATTGCGGTCATATTGAGTGCTCAAGCTACCGATGTTTCAGTCAACAAAGCGACACCAGCATTATTTGCAGCATATCCGACACCAGAAGCCTTAAGTCAGGCACCGATTGAAGCAATCATTGAAAAAATAAAAACAATCGGCTTATATCGTAATAAAGCCAAAAATATCAAGGCATGCGCAGAAATGCTGCTGGCAGAGTACGGCGGAGAAGTGCCCAAAACACGTGAAGAACTAATTAAGTTGCCAGGGGTCGGACGCAAGACTGCTAATGTAGTAATGGGGGATGCGTTTGGTGTTCCAGCAATCGCAGTAGATACTCACGTTGAACGAGTGAGTAAGCGTCTCCGTATCTGCAAACTGAAGGCGAGTGTAACTGAGGTAGAAGAGACCTTGATGCGGAAAGTTCCGAAAGAATTATGGGTAAAAACGCATCACACGATGATCTTCTTTGGACGTTACCATTGTCTTGCAAGGTCACCTAAATGTGAAATTTGTCCATTGTTGGATATGTGTCAAGAAGGAAAAGATCGGTTGGAAATTACCAAATAAATAGAACCTGAAAGCTTATCACGTTAAGCTCTCAGGTTCTATTTTTTATAAGCTATTGAGTAGTTGGTGGTGAATTATTGCCGCCTTGATCTTGATTATTGTTTCCATCACCACCTGTACCAGGGGTTGTACCCGGATCAGGTTGAGGTGTAACAGTTCCTGGTTGCTGTGGTTCAGTTACCGGTTCGGAAGGTGTTGTGACATCTGCTGAAGAAGATGGTATAGTTTCTTCTACGCTGGATTCACTCGTACTTGGTACTGTTGAGTATGGCGTATAGTTATTGTTGTAAGAGTAGCTTGGTGCCTGATAAGGTATATCAGTAGCGCCTTTTACGTATAGCTCGTTGCCAATTCGTACTACATCATCTGGGAAGTCCCAATCGACATTTGGTACACCTGCCGAAACGTATTGCATCAGTTCTCGATAGACACTGGATGCAATCATGTCTGACTGGGTGGTGATCGGCTTCAGTTTCTCATTGTAGCCAGTCCAAACTGAAAGAGCGTAATTAGTAGTATATCCTGTAAAGGTTACATCTGGAGAAACACTGCCATAACGAGTAATCTGTGCTAACTCATCATCTGTATAATTTGATGTGCCCGTTTTACCAGCTTGAATCAAAGAAGGTATTCGAGCGTTGGTACCTGTTCCTCGGGTAATTACATCTTTAAGGATATCCGTAATCATGTAAGCAGTATAAGTCTCCATGGCTTTTTCACCTTCAGATTGGAAGGTTTGCTCTGTGCCATCTGGATAAACAATACGACTGACATATTGTGGCTCAAAGTAAGTCCCACCATTGGCAAATGCGGCATAGGCTGCGGCCATTTTCTCAGTAGACACACCATATTCAGTATTATCAAGTGTTTGTGTGTTGCTTGAGATAGCATTGGACAACTGGATGTTTTCATATTTTATTCCCAATTTACCTAAGAACTCGGAAACTCGATTAGCACCAACCTCATCAAAAAGCTTTACTGCTGGAACATTTCGCGAATCATACAATGCTTGACGTAAGGTGATGTTGCCGTAATAACTGTTGTCCCAGTTCATAACAGGTGTTTTAGTTCCTGGATAATTGTACGGTGCATCTTGAATGTACGTGCCCGTTGATTTTTGCAAGTATTCGATAGCCGGACCATAATCAGTCAATGGTTTAACCGTGGAACCAAAGTCGCGGTTGGTACTTACTGCTAAGTTATTGCCTAATGAAACATCGGCAGCAATGTTTCGACCTCCGATTTGAGCAGTGACCTTACCCGTATTAACATCTACTAAAGTTGCGGCAACTTGAAGCTCATCATCGGGATATTGAATATATTGATCCGAATTCACGATATCATAAAGCTGTTTTTGAGCGTCCATATCCAAATTGGTATAGATTTCTAACCCATCAGTATAAACATTTTTTCCTGTTTTTCGTTCAACTTCGGCAATTACTTCTTTCATATAATTGTCTGAAATACGACGGTCCTCATTGTTTGTTTCCAATGGTTGTAGGCCTGCTTGGACGTCAGAAGCTACAGCCTCATCATACTCGGCTTGAGTAATTTTATTGTTTTCCAACATAGTGTAGAGTACCGTGTCACGTCGTTCTTTCGCTGCATCTGCATGAAGATAAGGGTCGTAGGCACTCGGTGCTTGCGGCAGTCCAGCTAGTAAAGCAACTTCTGCGATAGTCAATTCGTTCATCGGACGACCGTAGTAGGTTTCTGCGGCAGTCTTCATGCCGTAAACGCCATTTGCCATGTAAACCTTGTTAATATAGTAGGTTAAAATATCCTGTTTTGATTTTTCACGTTCTAACTTCAAAGCCAACCAAGCTTCTTGAGCCTTACGCTCGAGGGTTTGATCCGAACTTTCAGTGGAGAAGTAAGACAACTTAATCAGTTGTTGGGTTAGAGTACTTCCTCCTTGAATGGTGTCACTTCTAAGGTTGTGAATCACTGAACCGACAATTCGAATCGGGTCAATCCCATTATGATCGAAGAAGCGGCGGTCTTCAATCGACACAATCGCATCGTCTAATTCTTGAGGGATCTCATCGGCGTTAGCGATTTCTCTTTTTTCAGCTCCTAAGTCTTCAAACTCAGTGCCACTAGTATCAAAAAATTTAGAAGACGCGGGGGCTTCTAGTGCTTTTTCAGTCAGCTCGGGTGCATCACTTACATAGAAGAAAAACAGACCAACACCTGCCAGCATAACTAAAAAAAGAAAGCCAACGATAACTGTTAAGATCTTGATAGGAAGGCTCGCCTTTTGTTTTGAACGTTTGGCGGTGCCTTTTTTTGTCTTTACCGACTTTTTAGGTCGCTTCTCTGAACGAGATTTTTTTGCCATAGTTTAAGCTACTCCTTTTTACAAATAAATTCATCAACAGCATCTAAGTAGGGAATTCTTGGTGCAATCTTGGGAAAAATCTCAATCCCATCATTTTCAACTTGGGTTAAAGTCATGGATTTTTTTCCGGATGCTTGCTGTTCCCAGAGAGTGATTAAAATTTCACTGGGCAGAAAAAAACAACGTTCGATGCTGGAAAACCATAATAATATAAAGCAAATCCCACCTTGCTTTAAACAATTCCGCATGTGAGTAATTTGATGCTCATGGAAATTCTTAAATGGAAACGAAGTCTTGTTTTTAGTTTCCTTTGCTTCGAAGTCCAAATAATGTCCCTTGTATACACCATTATAATCAGTTGTGGAAGGTTGTCTAAAATAAGCTTCCTTGATAACCGCCGCACTTCGTCTAGGATAATCCACCTTGACGATTTGAAGTGGGGTTGGTTTTTTATGAATAACTGCGATATCATGGAAGAGGTAATACTCATTGCTTTGATTGATGGCTTCTTCAAAACGCATCCCACGATTGGCAAAATTTGTTCGCTTCGTTATTTTCGCATGTTCATTAGGCGAACTACTTGATGAAAATAGTTGACCATTAGGGTAACGGAAGGCCATGTTTATCACGCTCCTGTTTGGTATTATATCAAATTATTTTGTTTTTATCTGAAAGAGAGAAAAAAATATGGAAGAAATTATCAAAAGATTATACATTGGCGGCTACCAAGGATTTGAAATGGGGATTTTTAGTCAAAAAGATTCACGAGTGAATGTAATTAAACGTGTTTTGAAACGTGAACTTAAGAATTATTTAGAAAATGGATTGGAATGGGTGATTACGGGTGGAACACTAGGCTGTGAAATTTGGGCAGCCCAAGTAGCGTTGGAATTGAAAGAAGATTACCCTGATTTGAAATTGGCCTTAATTTTCCCTTTTGAGGAATTTGGCAGTAAATGGAACGAGAGCAATCAATTGTTATTGTCAGAGCTGAAAACAAAGGCAGATTTCGTGGATTCTGTTAGTCATCATCCGTATCAAAATCCAGCACAATTTCGTAATCATACTGATTTTTTACTAAATCATACGGAGGGGGCTTTATTAATTTATGATCAAGAATTCCCAGGGAAAACCAAATACCTACTAACGTCAATCGAGAAATTTCAAGAGAAAAATCCTTACGAATTACAGATGATCTCGATGGATGAGCTAGAAAATTCATATGATTTCGATGATAGTGTTTGATTTCCTTTGCGGTATCCGCTATGATAGATAAGGAAAGTTATAATTAGACGAAGACGTTAATGAGGTGGAAAAATGGCGAACGTAATTTATACTCCTACTGATATTTTGGAACAAGAGTTTAAAACAAAAATGCGTGGATATGATCCAGTTGAAGTGGATGAATTTTTGGACAATATTATTAAGGATTATGAAACATTCAACAAAGAAGCATTACTATTAAGAGAAGAAAATGATCGGTTGAAAGCTAAAGTAGAACAATTGTCTAAAGCTCAACCATCAACTACTACCCGTGTTAAAGAAGCAGTTCCTAAGAGTTCAGCGGTAACAAACTTTGATATTCTAAAACGCTTATCAAATCTAGAACGTGAAGTATTTGGTAAGAAATTGGACCAACAAGCTTCTGCGACTCAAACAGCAGTAGACGATATCAAACAAAACTACTCACAAGCAACAGACGATAACGAAAAAACGCGTCAGTTTTAATTGAATTTGCAATTTTCGGGTAATCGCGGCTGCTTTTGCAGCTGAGGAAAGTCCATGCTCGCACAAGACTGAGATTGTCTGTAGTGTTCGTGCTTAGCGAAACCATAAGCTAAGGTACTCTTATGGAGTAACGGCAGAAAAAAGGGCTAAGGAGTAATCTATGCCTGAGTATTCTTGAAAGTGCCACAGTGACGAAGCATTTTAGGAAACTAAAATGGTGGAACGCGGTAAACCCCTCGAGCGAGCAACCCAAACAACGGTAGGGGCACTCTTTCTAAGGAAATGAACGATGAAGGAGCCGACATTTGTCGGAGATAGATGATTACCACGTTAGACAGCTTCCCTGAGATGTCTAACGTACAGAACATGGCTTACAGAAAATTGCAGGATTTCAGGGTACCTTCCAACTATGTTGAGAAGGTTTTTTTTCTGATATAGAAAAATTACTGGAGATAGTCCAGATAAGGAGAACAATATGAAAAAATACCAATTAATTGCCACTGCTGCTGCTGGAATCGAAGCACTAGTAGGAAAAGAACTACGAGATCTAGGCATTGACTGCCAAATTGAAAACGGCCGGGCTCGTTTTGAAGGCGATCTGGAAACAATTGCTACAGCTAATTTATGGCTGCGAACTGCCGACCGAGTAAAAATCGTAGTGGGAGAGTTTGATGCTTTCACGTTCGATGAATTATTTGAACAGGTTAAAGCTTTACCTTGGGAAGATTTCTTACCTATGGATGCCCAGTTTCCAGTAGCTGGCCGTTCAATCAAATCAAAATTGTACAGTGTGCCAGATTGTCAGGCTATTACTAAAAAAGCCATTGTTGAAAGATTGCGCGAAGTGTATCACCGTCCTGCTCGTGTACCATTACCTGAAACTGGCGCTTTTTTCCAGTTAGAGGTGGCTTTACTAAAAGATCACGTAGTGTTAACGATTGATACGACTGGTCCTAGCTTGTTCAAACGCGGGTATCGTTTGGAAAAAGGTGGTGCACCATTGAAGGAGAACATGGCGGCTGCATTAATTCTATTAACAAATTGGCGCAAAGACCGTCCGTTTTATGATCCCGTTTGTGGATCTGGCACTTTATGCATTGAAGCAGCGTTAATTGGCCACAATATTGCACCGGGTTTCAACCGTGAGTTTGTGTGTGAAACGTGGGACTGGTTTGATAAAGAAGTATTCAAAAAAGTGCGAGCAGCAGCTGAAGAAAAAGCTGATTATGATATTGTTCTAGATATTACGGGTGCAGACATTAATGGACAAATGATCGATATTGCACAACGCAATGCGGATGAGATCGGCTTAGGGGATTCAATCGTCTTCAAGCAGCAAGCCATTAAGGATTTCAAAACCGATAAGGAATACGGCGTGATCGTAGCTAATCCTCCATACGGCGAGCGTTTAGGTGATGAAGAGAAGGTACAACAGCTTTATCGAGAAATGGGTCAAGTGTTTAAACCGTTAAAAACTTGGAGTAAGTACATTCTTACAAGTGACCTGACTTTTGAAGAACACTATGGCGCTAAAGCGACTAAAAAACGTAAGTTATACAACGGTGCAATCCGTACCGATCTCTTCCAATACTGGGGCCAACGCCCACCAAGAAAAGAGAAGCCTAGTGAATAAAGATTTAACTGCGATCCGCGACTACAGCTATGAGAAATTGATCGCTGATACTACAGGTCACGATTTTTTTCATAGCGAGCGGGTGGCGAAAGTTGCGCAAGCTTTACGGCTAGAAGAAAACGCAGGTGATGAAGCTATTATCTGGGCGGCTAGCTATTTGCATGATGTAATTGATGATAAGGTAGTAGACGACCCAACTATTGAAAGGCAAAAGATTGTGGATTTTCTTGCTTCTTTGGAGTGGACCAATGAAAAGATTCAACAGGTTTTGGCAATTATCGACAATCTTTCCTATTCCAAAGAGCTGGAAAGCGGCAAAGCAAAGCTGACCATCGAAGGCCAAATTGTTCAAGATGCCGATCGAATAGATGCCTTGGGCGCGATTGGGATCATGCGTACTGCTTATTACGGCGGCCACAGCCAAAGCCCTTTGCATGTTCCTGATTTAACGCCTAAACAATTTAAAACTAAAGCTGAATATCGAGAAACAAGTACCGTAGTGAACCACTTTTATGAAAAGCTTTTTCTATTGGAAAAAACGATGAATACAACCGCTGGCAAGCAGGAAGCTTATCGCCGTACCGTATTCATGAAGGGGTTTTTGACTGAATTTTATGCAGAATGGAACGGAAAGTTGTTGACTTCTGAGTTAAATGAGCCGAAAATGAAAGAATAAGGTGAAGGAAGACCAATCGTTATCCTTATGTATGTCTTTTTCGTATAATTGGTTCAGTAAGGAAAGGGGATCAAAGATGTTAAATCGTCAAATGATACAGCCTGAGAAAATGGCAACCCTTCTTTCGGAACTTAATGAAGGCTTATTTGCAATTCGTGGGAGTATGGACTTAAAAACTTACCAGGTACTGCTATACAAATATGAGGAAGACTTTCTACTTTTAAAAAATCCTTATCTGCTCCATCTTCTAATGGATGATGTTCAAGGTTATTCTTGGAGCAAAGAGGTTCTGTTAAACAGTATAGAAGAAACGTTGGAAAGTAATCAATATTATCCGGCTTCGAGAGAATGGGTAAATTTAGATTTAAAGACGCTAAAGGCGACTGATAACGTTGAAATTGAATGGTTTCAGATTGAAGAATAACAGGAAATCCTGTTATTCTTTTTTTCTGAATTGACGAAACAATAAGAAAAAGTTGATAACTGTTAATAACAATCCTAGAAACAAAGGGAGCAGCAACAATTGCGGTGCATAACCGAAAGACTCTTTAAAGTCTTTTAAAGAGTTGACTAAAAGCACAGTTTGACTATAGCGGTAAACTTGATAACTGAAAGTCGTTAAGAAAACTGATATAAGTGCTAAAACAAAGCGGCGATAATCAGAGTACTTAGCTTTTTTCAATAATACGAAGATGATATAAAGAATGAGTAACCCAATTGGAACACCAAAGGCAAATGAGGCAAGTAACATAATAAAAAACTCCTTAATAGTTAAAATTGATTATTGTTGGTTCTATTATACTATATTATTCGGAAAAGTGGCTTTGTTAGAATAAGTGTTAACTATTTCTCGGATTTTAGCCAATAGATCTAGGGGATAATTCTTCATGAAGGGTTGACCAGTAATTCATGTAAATTGTGAAAGTAGCAGTTTTTCGGTAAAGTGGTATCAGGAGGTTTTGGCATGTCGAGTTATATTTTCCCCATCCAAATAGCGGTTGCCATTTTTCCTTTACTGGCAGTAGTAATTACCGCACCATTTTTGATCTATTATTATCGTAAATACGGAATATTAGGCAAACTTCGCAGCCTAATATTGTATTCTTTTGTCTTCTATCTATTGTGTGCTTATTTCTTAGTGATTTTGCCGTTGCCAAGCATTCAAGAGGTGGCTTCTATGACAGGGCCAAAGTATAATCTGCAGCTATTCCAATCTTGGCAAAATTTCGCCAATCAAACAGTCTTAAGATTAGATGATCCTGCTACGTATTTTCCTGCGATGCGCCAAGGGGTATTTTTAGAACCTGTATTTAATCTTTTACTCTTGTTTCCGTTAGGGGCTTACTGCCGTTATTATTTCCGCTTTTCATGGAAAAAGACCGTTTTAGTCAGCTTGGGCGTATCCCTGTTTTTTGAATTAACTCAGTTAAGCGGGCTGTATTTTATCTATCCGCGACCTTATCGACTGTTCGATGTAAATGATTTGCTGCACAATACATTAGGCGGAGCGTTAGGATATATTTGCGCACCGCTCTTTACCTTCTTTTTGCCGACTCGTCATGAATTGGATGAAGAATCCTTAGAGAAAGGTCAGAAGGTCACTTTGTTGCGCAGAGTAGTAGCAGCGGTCATCGATTGGCTGGTGATTGGATTTACGACTAGTTTGATTCAGCTGATCTTAAGTTTATCACCGATGACATGGTCTTTAAGTAATTCAACAACCCTTAGCAATCATTTAGGCTGGTTTGTTCTTCAGGTGGTCGCTTACTTTATGATTCTTATGTATTTGTGGCAGGGTCAAACGATTGGAAAAAAGCTTGTCCGAATTAAAGTGGAGGAAAGAGGGCATTTAAGAGTACGTTTTATTTCTTTAGTGAAGCGTTACAGCTTTTTTTATCTTCTCATGTATCTCGTAACCCAGATTTTTCAGTTTAGCATTACTCACTTAACCACTACGAATCATGTATTGTTTATTGCTTATTGTATTTTAGCTTTGATAAGTTTTGGAATTTTGCTTTTATTTGTCTTCAACTTATTGTATGCTTCTCATAAGAAGAAGTCCTCGTCTATTTCATGAAAAGGCGAGCCACACGTATACAAGAAGTACGCTAGAAAAGAAAGAGGTAGAACATGGCAACATTTAAAAATTTCCAATTCCAGCCATTTATTATGGAAGCCATCCAAGATAAAGGCTTTATGGAACCAACACCAGTGCAAGAAAAATTAATTCCCCTAATCAAAAAAGGAAAAAACATTGTCGGACAATCTCAAACTGGATCGGGTAAGACCCACACTTTCTTGCTACCGCTAATGGACAAATTAGCTAGTGATCAAGATGAAGTACAAATTGTTATCACCGCACCAAGCCGTGAATTAGCAACTCAAATTTATCAAGCAGCCATTCAAATTGCGAAATTCTCACCAACCGAAATTCGGGTAACCAATTTTGTTGGTGGAACTGACAAGCAACGTCAATTAGACAAATTGAAAGGTCAACAACCCCATGTCGTTATCGGAACACCAGGACGAATTTTGGATATGATGAATGAACAGGCATTGAAAATTCATACAGCTAGATGTTTTGTCGTAGATGAAGCAGATATGACCTTAGATATGGGCTTTTTAAACGAAGTTGACCAAATTGCCGGTCGTCTGCCAAAACACGTTCAAATGCTCGTATTCTCAGCAACGATTCCTGAAAAACTACGTCCGTTCTTGCTGAAATACATGGAAAACCCAATTATTGAAGAAATCAAGGCCCAAGCAGTCATATCGGATACCATTGATAACTGGTTGATTTCAACAAAAGGCAAAGACCGTAACCAATTAATCTATCAACTCTTGACCTTAGGGCATCCTTATTTAGCCATTGTTTTTGCTAATACGAAGCAGCATGTTGATGAAATTCATGATTTTCTGAAATCGCAAGGCTTAAAAGTAGCCAAAATTCATGGTGACATTACTCCTAGGGAACGTAAGCGTGTGATGCGTCAAGTACAAAATTTGGATTATCAATTTGTGGTAGCAACTGATTTAGCAGCCCGCGGAATTGATATCGAAGGGGTCTCTCATGTAATCAATGCGGAGGTTCCTCATGAATTGGACTTCTTTATTCACCGTGTTGGACGAACAGGCCGAAATGGTCTATCAGGTATTGCCATCACTTTGTATAACCCTAGTGATGAAGATGCGATTAATCAAATTGAAAAATTAGGCATTACCTTTAAGCCAAAAGAAATAAAAAATGGCGAAATTGTTGATACTTATGACCGTAACCGCCGTCAAAAGCGTGAGAAAAACAAAGATGAGTTAGATCCTACTTTAATTGGTTTAGTGAAAAAGAAAAAGAAAAAAATTAAACCAGGTTATAAACGAAAAATTGATCGAGCGATTTCTGAGTCCAATCAACAAAAACGTCGTCAAAATCGACGCCAAGCAGAACGCTCTATTCGAAAAAATAAAAAGAAATCCAATAAATAATAGTAGGGAGCAATGGGCAAAAGTCCATTGCTTTTTTTGTTGAGAAAATTCTTAACAGAAATCGTCTATGTTAGATACCGAAGTGGCCGATTTTTCTATAATGCTTCCAGATATGGATAACAAAAAAACGATTACAGTCGAGATTGTTCGGGAATTTGCAAATAATTCCCTGAATTTACTCCCACTTTCTTGAGATAATGGTATAATTCAAACAAACATGTTTATGGGGGAGGAACTGCGTGAATGAATCTCGTTGATCAACTAGACTGGTCTTACTGGAAAAGATTAAGCGATAAAGAAAAGAGAACCTTGTTTAGTCAGGTATTAATGTATTTTGTTAATCCTTTAGTACGGATTACTGACATTGAGCTTAAGGAGTTTGAGCTTTATGGGATAAAGTGTCAGACGTTTGAACTGCTTCTGGATGATGAGGAATTCGTGTTTATTCCCGGAAATAAAGATGCGATTCTTGGCTGGAATTTAGGAACGAAAGGGTTGTCTTTGCTTGAAACTGCACCCAATTCTCCACGAGTAGATATTCCAGAAAACCTGCAAAACAGCTATGATCTGCTGGATGTACATTCATTGGCAGACTACATAAATGATAATACTAGTAGTTTACGAAAAGTGAAGATTCCTCCGATGTTTGTCCAACGTTATGCTTTACCTGCTGGAACAAGCTTTTTGGGAGTGTACAATGCAATTACGGGTAGTTTTACTGGTCAAGCGGATCAGTTTTCGGCCTTTGAAGCGGATATTCATGAAATTCTCTGTCCGAATCTGTCACCATCTGAGAGTATTCGTTGGAGTTTTCCTAAAAGTGTCTTGAAGGAAAATCACTGGTATATCGAGATGATGCCTAAAAGTGACTGCTACTATATTTACACTCACGAAAGTCACACGTATACTTCATTGCGAAAGAAGGTTCGTAAAAAAAATTTCGATCTTTTAACCGAGGATCAGTGGGAGTATGCAAATGGTGCGGGCAGTCGGCGGTTATTTCGCTGGGGAAATGATTTGAATATTTATGATCCGTATCGAGGCAAAAAAATTCGGAATCTGATGACCGGTCGAAATATGTTTGGATTGTTTTTTGACACTTCGATGGACCGTTTTGAACTTACGGAAGATCCGGGCGTTCTGAAATTGACGACTCAACATCTGCATACGGGATTGCCGATTGTAGATAAGCTAGCTTTATCCACTTACTACACACCAGATCGTACCTTACTACATGAGGAAATATTAAAACCTAGTGAATATCTTTATCGTAAAGCGATTATTGTGAAGATCTAGATTGACTTTTTGTCTGCTTTTTTTTATACTTACTGACAGGATAAGGTTTGTTAACGAACATCCACAGAAAGTGCGGCAAAGCTGAGAGCCGTGCGATGAGCCTAACAAATTGCTCCCTGTATAATTTTTGGTCGAAAGATCAACGCTACTCGGCGTTAACGAGCTGAAGAGGTAATGATCTATCATTGCAATCAAGGTGGTACCGCGAGTTTTCGTCCTTGAATGCAGTGGTAGTTTTTTTATTTTTTAGAAAAGAGGAGAAAAGATGAAACAATTAACCAGTGCACAAGTCCGTCAAATGTATTTGGACTTTTTCAAATCTAAAGGGCATATGGTAGAGCCTAGTGCGTCTTTAGTCCCTGTCAATGATCCATCATTGCTATGGATTAACTCAGGTGTAGCAACAATGAAGAAATATTTTGATGGTTCTGTTGTACCAGAAAATCCCCGGATTACCAATGCACAAAAATCTATCCGGACTAATGACATTGAGAACGTAGGGAAGACTGCGCGCCATCATACAATGTTCGAAATGCTGGGGAACTTTTCAATTGGCGATTACTTCAAAAAAGAAGCGATCGAATGGGCATGGGAATTTTTAACTTCTCCCGAATGGATTGATTTTGATCCTGATAAGTTGTATGTGACTGTTTACCCAGAAGACAAAGAAGCAAAACGTATCTGGTTGGAAGAAATTGGCTTGCCAGAAGACCATGTGGTAGAAGTTGCTGACAACTTCTGGGATTTAGGAGTTGGACCAAGTGGACCAGACTCAGAAATCTTCTACGATCGTGGTGAATCCTTTAACGATCTGCCAGAGGACGATCCAGAGAACTACCCTGGTGGTGAAAATGAGCGCTACTTAGAGATTTGGAACTTAGTATTCTCGGAATTTAACCATAAACCTGACAACACTTATGAACCATTACCTAATCAAAACATTGATACCGGCATGGGCTTGGAGCGGATGGTTTCGATCATCCAAGATGCGCCAACCAACTTTGAAACAGATTTGTTCCTGCCAATCATTGGTAAAACCGAAGAATTAAGTGGGAAGAAATATGGATCTGATAAACAATTAGATGTATCCTTTAAAGTTATCGCTGACCACATTCGTTCTTTAGCTTTTGCTATCGGTGATGGCGCATTGCCATCTAATGAAGGCCGCGGATACGTATTACGTCGTCTATTACGTCGTGCAGTTATGCATGGCAAAAAATTAGGCATCAACGAAGCTTTCTTGTATAAATTAGTCCCAATCGTCGGTGAAGTGATGGTCAGCTACTACCCAGAAGTGCTGGAACAATCCGATTTCATCCAAAAGGTAGTCCGGAATGAAGAAGAACGATTCCATGAAACCATTAATGAAGGTTTGTCTATGTTGAACGGTGTATTAGCTGAGTTGAAAGCAAAAGGCGAAACTACATTAGATGGTAAAGTCATCTTTAAATTGTATGACACATTCGGTTTCCCAGTGGAGCTGACAGAAGAAGTTGCTGAAGATGAAGGTCTGAAAGTGGATCACGAAGGTTTTGAAGTAGAAATGCAAGCACAAAAAGAACGGGCTCGGGCTGCTCGTTCAACTGAAACTTCTATGGGCGTTCAAACAGCGCTATTAGGTGATATCAAAGTCAAAAGTGAATTTGTTGGCTATGATCGCTTAGAAACAGAAAGCCCATTAGAAATTATGATCCAAGAGGATGCTGTAGTTGACACGGCTAATGAAGGTTCTGCACAGTTAATCTTTGCTCAAACTCCTTTTTATGCTGAAATGGGTGGACAAGTTGCCGATCACGGAATCGTTGCCGATAAAGAAGGCCATGTGGTCGCTAAAGTCGTTGACGTGAAAAAAGCACCAAACGGCCAACCGTTACACACGGTGGAAATCCAACAACCATTAAAAGCAGGCGAAAGCTACTTCTTGCAAGTAAATACAGCGATGCGCAACAAGATCTTGAAAAACCATACAGCAACTCACTTATTGCACAAAGCGTTGAAAGAAGTGCTAGGCGATCATGCGAATCAAGCTGGCTCATTAGTTGCACCAAAACACTTGCGCTTTGACTTTACTCACTTCGGTCAAGTAACTGCTGATGAACTGAAAGAAATGGAAAAGATCGTCAACCAACGCATTTGGGAAGCAATTCCTGTAGTAACGATTGAAACCGATATTGACACCGCCAAAGAAATGGGCGCAATGGCTCTATTTGGTGAGAAATATGGTCATGACGTTCGCGTCGTAAATATTGGCGACTGGTCCATCGAACTTTGTGGGGGGACTCACGTAAGCAACACTGAAGACATCGGTCTGTTCAAGATCGTTTCTGAATCAGGAATCGGCGCAGGCGTACGCCGGATTGAAGCCTTGACCGGTCAAGAAGCGTATGAAGCTTTCCGTGGAGAAGAGGATTTGTTGACGCAAGTTGCTCAAACAGTGAAATCACCACAATTAAAGGACGTTGTCAGCAAAACCGAACAGCTGCAACAACAATTACGTGAGTTACAAAAAGAAAATGAACAATTAAGCACTAAACTAGCGAACCAGCAAGCTGGTGATGTTTTCAAAGATGTGAAAGAAATCAACGGAACAACTATTATTACAGCTCAAGTCAATGTAAAAGACATGAATCAATTACGTCAATTGGCTGATCAATGGAAACAAAAGAACTACTCGGATGTCTTAGTACTAGGCACAGGACAAGGTGAAAAAGCTAACTTGTTAGCAGCAATGAGTCCTGCAGCCGTAGAAAAAGGTCTGAAAGCCGGCGATCTAATCAAAGCGATCGCGCCGAAAGTCGGTGGCGGTGGCGGTGGACGCCCTGATATGGCCCAAGCAGGTGGGAAGAACCCTGCCGGCCTACCAGAAGCCTTGAAAGCTGCTCAAGAGTGGTTAGCGTAAACGCCAGTATAACAAGAAAAGCCCAGCGCTTTTCTTGTTATTTTTTTATTTTATCGGTATAATCCAAAGAAGAACAATGGGATTTTGTACACAATTGCAAAATTTCCAGGAATGAGGATTTATTTATGAAGTTGATTGAAGAAATTATTTTGTTGATTATTTTTATCAATACCGTCGTGGCAGCCATCACAGTTTTTCGTAAGCCGAGAAGTATTACTTCTACGCTTGCTTGGCTGTTAACGCTCACTTTTCTACCGATCATTGGTTTTATTATGTATGCTTTTTGTGGAAGAGGAATTGATGGAGAGACGGTTTATCGCTTCGAACAAGAAGATCATAGACGTATCAAGGAAATCGCTGAAATTATCGCTGAAGACAATCAAAATGTCCGCCACAATGAGCCTAGTAATTTATATCCAGCAGCAGAGGCCTTATCTCATTATTTTGATCGACGGGATGAGTCACCGATTGCTGTCCGGAATGAGATTGAGTTTTTTTTAGACGGCACAGATAAATTTGAACGACTCTTTGAGGACTTGCGTAACGCCAAATATAACATCCATGTGGAATATTATGCTTTTTTCAATGATAAGATTGGCAATCGTTTTTTACGAATCCTTGAAGAAAAAGCCGAGCAAGGGGTAGAAGTACGGATGATTTACGATCCGTGGGGTTCACCGAAGGCCAATAAGCAGTTCTTTGCTGCGTTGAGAGAAAAGGGTGGTAAAGTAACGCCGTTTATTACCTCGAAAAATATTATCGCCAAAACTCGTTTAAATTATCACCTGCATCGTAAGTTGGTCATTATTGACGGCCAGATCGGCTGGACTGGCGGTTTTAACGTTGGCGACCAATACTTGGGCGAATCTGAACGCTTTGGTAATTGGCGAGATACTCACGGACGAGTAGTTGGTACAGCGACTTTCACAATGCAAGAAATCTTTTTGCGTGATTGGAATGCTTCAATCGTTCATAAAGAAAATCGGATGGCTTATTTGCCAGAGTATTTTGTTCTACCAGAAAAAGAGATCAAAAAAGGGGTGCCCATGCAAATTGTTGCAGATGGCCCCGAGTCAGAAGAGCTAATTATTCGCGACGGCTTTGTACGGATGATCTTAGCCGCCGAAAAAAGCGTTTGGATACAATCACCTTACTTAGTACCTGATGAGACGATGCTGTCAGCGATTCTGATTGCAGTGCGCTCAGGTATTGATGTACGAATCATGATCCCAATTATGCCAGATCATCCTTTTATTTACCGAGCAACCCAATATTATGCGAATTATCTGCACCAGCGTGGAGTCAAAATTTATCACTATAACAATGGCTTCCTGCATTCTAAAACAGTGGTGGTGGATGATGAGCTTGCTAGCTTCGGTTCCACCAACCAAGACATTCGCAGCTATGAGCTGAACTTTGAGGTCAGTGCCTTTATTTATGATCCAGCCATCGCTAAGCAGTTTCGGGCGATTTTTGAAGAGGACATGAAGGACTCTATCTTGTTGACAGATCAGATGATTGCCAAGCAGTCAGTTTGGTTAACTTTCAAACAAAAATTTTCTCGTCTACTTTCGCCAGTCTTATAACTTCAGACTCTTTTGCAGTCCTTGGCGTGCCAAATGATCAGCGCCCTTATTTTTAGCTTCAGGTACCCATTGCAGGATCAATAATGTGAATTTTTCGCTAATTTCGTTAAACTCCATTAAATATGGCGAAAATCGGTTGTTTTTTGTCTGACCTTGGTCTAGTATTTTTATTGCAGTCTTACTATCTGAATACAATAGTACATTTTGATTTTCTAGCTGATGTTCCAGCAAATATCGCAGTGCATAAATGATAACGGCAAGTTCAGCTGAATGATTGTCTTCCTCATCTAAAGGAAACGACAGTTGCTTTTGCTGGTTATCAGCAATGATCAAAATACCGCCTCCGCTTTTTTTCTGTTGAGCATTTGTTGCGGCGTCTGTATATACTTTTATCATAAAATCATCCTTTATTAAGTTAGGAGTACGTACATGAAGAGCAAGCGCTATTTTTGGCAGCCAGAGCTGTCACTTGCCATTATTTATTGGTCGATTACGTTCATTATCTTGTTTTATGGATTAATTGTCACTTTGGAAAATACCCGTCCTTTTTTAAAGGGCAATTTGATTATCGGACTCTTTTTCGTTTTTGCGGCTATCGGGTTGCATCGCTATTTGACGATCAATGAAAAAGGAATCACCATTCATTATTCCTTGATTTGGCGCAAGCAATTTTTACCTAGTTCCCATATCGATGTGATCCTTGACCGAAAAGACGGGATCATCATTAAACAAAAAGGGTTAGGGGATTATCAGCTTTCCATGTCAAAAAAACAACGGCAGCGCTTCTTGGAGGCAACAGCTGCTCAATTTCCTGAAATAAAGATAAAAGAAGAAAACGTAAAGATTAGCCATGACTAATCTTTACGTTTATTTTTTTAAAATTCATCTAAATTCTTTTTCACATGTGCTGCTTGTGCACCTCTAGCGCCTTCAACAATAGTAAATTCTACTACTTCATCTGGTTTTAAGGTCTTAAAACCATCCTCTTCAATAGCTGTAAAATGGACAAATATTTCCTGGTCCTCATCATAAGTGATAAATCCATACCCTTTTACTTCATCAAACCACTTAACAGTACCCGTTTTCATTACAGCCACACTCCTTTACAGTAGTGACTTCATTATAATCCAAAGACTTATAAAAAGCGAATAAACCAACATTTTTCTGCTCGTTTTTTCTAAAGCCGAACACTTTCATTTTCTGACAAAATTAACTGCTGTTAATTAGTGTTTTTCTCAAAAAAATTCGTTATAATGTGAATGAACGAATAAAATAGCACCTAAAATGATAATCGTTCGGGAAAGGAATATTTATGAAAACAGATATCGAAATTTCTCAAGCAACCGAATTAGCACCGATTACGCAAATTGCAGAAAAACTAAACCTTACAGCGGAGGATCTTGAATTATACGGCAAATACAAAGCTAAAATTGATTTTTCCGCTTTAAATCGTATTCATCAACAACCAGAAGGAAAATTAATCTTAGTGACCTCGATCAATCCTACTCCGGCGGGTGAAGGCAAGTCTACCGTAACGATTGGCTTAGGAGATGCGCTGAATAAAATCGGTAAAAACACAGTCATTGCCTTGCGGGAGCCATCATTAGGTCCGGTAATGGGAATCAAAGGGGGCGCAACTGGCGGTGGCTATGCCCAAGTATTACCAATGGAAGATATCAATCTTCACTTCACTGGTGACATGCACGCGATTACTACTGCTAACAATGCTTTGTCAGCCCTGTTAGATAATCATATCCATCAAGGAAATGAATTAGGTATCGATGCGCGTAGAATTATTTGGAAACGGGTAGTGGACTTAAATGACCGTGAGTTGCGCAATATCGTTGCTGGACTAGGCGGACCAATCAATGGTGTCCCTCGTGAAGACGGGTTTGATATTACTGTTGCCAGTGAAATTATGGCCGTTTTATGTTTGTCTACGGACATTACTGACTTAAAACGCCGCTTGGCTAACATTGTGGTAGCTTATACGTTCAGTCGTGAACCAATTACTGTAGGTGATTTAAGAGTCGAAGGCGCACTAGCTTTAATTTTAAAAGAAGCAATCAAGCCAAACTTAGTTCAAACTATTTATCAAACACCTGCGTTTGTTCATGGTGGACCGTTTGCTAATATTGCTCATGGTTGTAACAGTATTCTTGCGACTAAAACAGCGTTGCATTGTGGGGAGTACACGGTCACTGAAGCCGGTTTTGGTGCAGATCTTGGTGGCGAAAAATTCTTAGACATCAAAGTGCCAAGTCTAGGTAAAGCACCGGATCTAGTAGTAATTGTCGCAACTATCCGCGCCTTAAAAATGCACGGTGGTATCGCAAAATCAGACTTAAGTGCAGAGAATACTCAAGCATTAAAAGCAGGTTTCAGTAACTTGGCTAAGCACATTGCTAATATGAAGAAATATGGCTTGCCAGTCGTAGTAGCGATTAATGAATTCATTAGCGATACTGATAAAGAAATCACTTTATTAAAAGAACTATGTGAAGCAGAAGATGTGAAGGTTGAATTGGCTAGTGTGTGGGGCAAAGGACCTGACGGAGGAATCGATCTAGCCAATACCGTGGTTGAGACGATTGAAACAAGTGATGCACGCTTCACTTCGATTTTTACTCCAGAACATGATGATCTGCAAGAAAAAGTGGAGACCATTGTCAAAGAAATTTATGGCGGTTCTAGCGTTTCATACAGCAAGAAAGCCAAGCAGCAACTAGCAACCTTTAAAAAGTACGGATGGGATCGCTTGCCAGTGTGTATGGCGAAGACACAGTATTCACTATCTGATGATGCTGCGAAGCTAGGAGCACCAACTGACTTTACTGTGACGATCCGTGAATTTGTCCCGAAAATTGGTGCAGGTTTCATCGTTGCTTTAACGGGTGATGTTATGACGATGCCAGGATTACCAAAAAAACCAGCCGCTTTGAACATGGACGTCGACAAGGACGGAAATGCAATTGGCTTATTCTAAATAGTCAAAATTATTGTGAAGAGATCGAAGGCTTACACAGCTTTGGTCTTTTTTTGCCAGTTCCACTTTTCGCAGTATATTTATTATAAAGAGAATAGGATCGTCATACACGAATAAATAGTTCAAGCTGTCTAGTGGAATGGTAGGCGTGCGAAAATAAAATTGCTTTTTTATGGTCTTGGAAAAAGCAATTCCCCTAAAGGAGATAGCTGCCAGTTCCACTTTTCGCAGTATATTTAGATAGAAGAGAATATGATCGTTATACACTAACAAATAGTTCAAGCTGTCTAGTGGAATGGTAAGCGAACGAAAATAAAATTGCTTTTTCATGGTCTTGGAAAAAGCAATTCCCCTAAAGGAGATAGCTGCCAGTTCCACTTTTCGCAGTATATTTAGATAGAAGAGAATATGATCGTTATACACTAACAAATAGTTCAAGCTGTCTAGTGGAATGGTAAGCGAACGAAAATAAAATTGCTTTTTCATGGTCTTGGAAAAAGCAATTCCCCTAAAGGAGATAGCTGCCAGTTCCACTTTTCGCAGTATATTTAGATAGAAGAGAATATGATCGTCATACACTAACAAATAGTTCAAGCTGTCTAGTGGAATGGTAAGCGAACGAAAATAAAATTGCTTTTTCATGGTCTTGGAAAAAGCAATTCCCCTAAAGGAGATAGCTGCCAGTTCCACTTTTCGCAGTATATTTAGATAGAAGAGAATATGATCGTCATACACTAACAAATAGTTCAAGCTGTCTAGTGGAATGGTAAGCGAACGAAAATAAAATTGCTTTTTCATGGTCTTGGAAAAAGCAATTCTCCCAAATGAGATAGCTGCCAGTTCCACTTTTCGCAGTATATTTATTATAAAGAAAATATGATCGTCATACACTAATAAATAGTTCAAGCTGTCTAGTGGAATGGTAGGCGTGCGAAAATAAAATTGCTTTTTCATGGTCTTGGAAAAAGCAATTCCCCTAAAGGAGATAGCTGCCAGTTCCACTTTTCGCAGTATATTTAGATAGAAGAGAATATGATCGTTATACACTAACAAATAGTTCAAGCTGTCTAGTGGAATGGTAAGCGAACGAAAATAAAATTGCTTTTTCATGGTCTTGGAAAAAGCAATTCCCCTAAAGGAGATAGCTGCCAGTTCCACTTTTCGCAGTATATTTAGATAGAAGAGAATATGATCGTCATACACTAACAAATAGTTCAAGCTGTCTAGTGGAATGGTAAGCGAACGAAAATAAAATTGCTTTTTCATGGTCTTGGAAAAAGCAATTCCCCTAAAGGAGATAGCTGCCAGTTCCACTTTTCGCAGTATATTTAGATAGAAGAGAATATGATCGTCATACACTAACAAATAGTTCAAGCTGTCTAGTGGAATGGTAAGCGAACGAAAATAAAATTGCTTTTTCATGGTCTTGGAAAAAGCAATTCTCCCAAATGAGATAGCTGCCAGTTCCACTTTTCGCAGTATATTTATTATAAAGAAAATATGATCGTCATACACTAATAAATAGTTCAAGCTGTCTAGTGGAATGGTAGGCGTGCGAAAATAAAATTGCTTTTTCATGGTCTTGGAAAAAGCAATTCTCCCAAATGAGATAGCTGTAAAGTCTAAAGCGCAACCATCTAACGGTTGAGCGAGCTCGATTCTGTTTCTCTTGTTGTCAAAACAAAAAAAGCTAATCGGTGGGTGGCCGACTAGCAAGGAGTTAAAAATGAAAAAGTGTTAGGGTTGTTTTGTTGGTACTATTATAATAGCGTGAAAATATGAATTATTTGTGAACATCCTGTATAGAAAATTTGAAAAATGAGCGTATTAGTTAAAATAACTAGATGAAAAAGAGAACGCTTGAGAAAGATAGTCTTCTTTCTGTTAGTTCCAATCTTTTTGTAATAGGTTGAAAAAATGAAAAGGGAAGCGACATATTCAACTAGCTGAATAAAAAAGTATAAATTATCGTCACTGTTTTGTATAATTAAAATAAGAATAAAAAAAGAGGTGATTTTGATGAGCAAAATTGCAAATCTAATTACGTTTCTTCTCATGGGCGCTGTACATGGATTTATGTTAGGTCTTTATGTCCCTTTTTTTATTGATATTGATTTTAGTACTGGCGAAGGCACTTTTAATGAATCATTATGGTTATTAATTATTATCTTCTCAGTGTGCGGCGGTCTTTTCTGGGGGATCACAAAATCAAATAGCTTAGGGGATTCTTGGGGGAGGAATAGAACAGCGCTTCAAAAAATTTGGCTTGGACTAGTTACGCCTGTTTTATCATTCCTTTTTACAATTATTGCTGCAATGGTTGTTTCAATTGCAATCTTCCTGTTCTCTCTTTTTGGATTTGATCATTTGGACTGGCTGCAAACATTAGTAATTATCGGCTCAATGATTGCAGCGTGCAGATTCAACACAAAGAATGCCATCGAAGAAGGAATGAAAATTAAAACTTCCTATTCTCACTATGGCGGTGGTGGCGGATATTCTTCGTATAACTATACGCCACCTACAAAAAATTATACGAATGACCTATCAAAGAGAGCACATGGAAATTCTAGTTCCTTCAGACATGGAACGGACTTATTTGGCAATGATTCTTCTTGGGGCAACGATGGAACCAAGTATACCCACGGCGAAGATTTGTTTGGGAACAAAACAACCTATGGCAGTGATGGTTCTCGAATAAGGCATGGCCAAGATTTATTTGGCAACGATGTAAGTTGGAGCAACGATGGAACCAAGTATACCCATAGCAAAGATTTATTCGGAAATAAGGTCACATATGGTAGCGACGGTTCGAAGTATCTGCATGACAAAGATATATTCGGCAATGATAGAACTACTAAACAATAAGGCATGAAAGTGAAGTAAATTTAGAAAGAGCCGGACCTCAAGCAGCTTTAGAATCAGGAAATTATTTTGTAAGTTAGCAAAAAGTTTCAATATTTTAGGAAATCTATTCTTAGCAATACTTGTTAATCAGAAATTAGATTGTAGATGGATATTTGTGTTGCAGCTAGTCACATAACATAGGAAAGAAGGGGTTTTATGGGTAAAAAGTTTTGGGTATTGTTAGGTATGCTTTGTCTTGCATTGAGTGGGTGTGCACCGAAAGAACAAGCGTCGACTGCAAGTACTTCTGAAACACGCCAGATTGAATCAACAACAAATGCATCAGCAGAATCAGCGGACACAACGGCAGAAACAATAACAGAAACATCGGTAACACAGTCTGCCACAAAAGAATCTAGTACCACAACGAGCGAAAACAACGAAGACGGACTATCATTAACGGCTGAATTTTTGAATGAAATACTCTTTCCAAATGGGAAAAGTTCTTTTTGGAGTACTGCTGATGATGATCTCGTCATTGTTTTTGGACATGCGCCTAATCAGATGAGTTTCTCACATTTCGATGCGCCAGATTCTTTTGCAGTAATTGATCTGCCATCCCAACTAGCTATTAGTGATGATGGCAAAAGCTTTACTGTGCCGATTGGTGAGAACATTGCAGAAGGCTCTTCCCGTGATCAGCTAACAATACGAGTAGGCAAAGGTCTTTATTCATACTATTTAGAACTGGTTCCTTTGAGCTATTCTTATCCGAATGACGATGCTGTACCAACTCGTTTCTATTTTAATAGTTGGACATCGACTCAAGAGGCAGTTGATGTACTGAATAAAACCATGGACAATCCAAACAACGCTGAATATTTTAGTGGGTCGTTCAATGTCAATTGGCGTGAAAATTATAATGAACATTCTACCATCGTGATTTACGGCGTAAACGAGCAAGGTGGGTCCGGTGGTGGTGGTTCTAGTAAACTACAAAAATCAGCTGAGACATATACAATCACACGTATGGGTGGTGGAGACATACCAGTGGATCGCTATATCGTAGACAGAGGCAGTCTCGATGTATTAGAGCATACTGACTTAATGAATTAAACATAGAAAACAAGTAATGTGACAAACGAAAGCCGTAGACGTGAAACATGTCTGTGGCTTTTTACGCTTTGCTGATTCCAGAACGATAGTCAGTTTGTGACAATCGTTGGTCTTTCATAATTAGTTACTAGTTCATCGGAACCTATTGGCTACATTTTTAACGAAATGGTCGAATAAACAAAAGGTAAACTGGTTAAAATGGTGACGACGAATTAACGAGCGAAATGTATTTGATTTAATAAGGAATATGAAATTGTCAATGGTCGAATAGATCACCTGTAAAGTGCCCAACCTTTGCCGATGGTTTGTTTTGTGTGAAGCGATTCATGCACTTGTGGGCGGCTTAATTGAGATTTTTCTTCTGTTTTTCCTGCGCTTTTCGTCGGTTTTTTCTGTGGATCAGTTGTGAGATCAGATTGTAGGGTTTTGGTTTTGTTTCTTGTTCGGGTGCATCTTCAGGTACTTCGGCAGGTACCTCTGAAACTTCTTCTTTTGGTTTCTCAAGTGAAACCGTCGGTACTTGTGGCAAATCACGATAACTGCTTTGTGCTTTTAACTCCTCTAACTTTTGATGATTCTCCGCTGCTTCGACCTTCTCTTCTTCAGGTACTTCTGCTTGCTCGGTGGCTGGCATGCGATTCAATAACGATTGATTTAAAGTAACTGGTTCATCGGCATCTCCGAAAACTTCCTCCTTTTCGAAAATCGGTGTTTCAATCGTTTCGACATATTTCGCACTGACTGTTTCTTGAAACAAAGCCACGCCGTCTTTTTCAAAGAGATCTAAGGTGGTTAGTAGTTCTAAGTTCTCTCTGACTACTTCGGGACTCAAGTTAGTATTCGGGTCCTTCATAATCAGATTGTGTTTCTTTCCGGCATCGTTCAAGAATGTTCCAACTAATTTGATCATTTTGATAACTCCTTTCATAAGTTTTTAGCATGAGAGACAGGACAACAAGTTAACAGTCTCAAGGTACCGCCGTTTCTGATGGACGGAATTGAGCAATGAGTGATCCAGCGATTGATTTAGCTTTTTCAATGAAATTACGAATCGGAAAAACTCTTAAACACAATTTTTTCCATTCGGCAGTGTCAAAATATTCAGCGAAGTAATAGAAGAAGCGTTTCATAGTTCTGGTCGCTTTAGTTTTCGTGAATAAATATTTCACTAGATCTTGCAAGACTAATGCGAATTCCTCTGCGCCTAACTGGTAGCGAACCCGTAAAGCCAGCAATAATTTGATGGTAGTGGCACCATCTTGTGTTTCGTCATAGTATTCTCCAATACGCTGCTCGAGTGTCTCGCGGGTGAGATTGAAGATTTGATAGTCGGTAAATGGTTGTTGTGACATAGTAATTCCTACTTTCTTTTTTTAGTGATTTTTCTTCTAGTTGTTATTTTCAATCGATCAATTTTTTATGATTGTATTTTTGATTTTTTTAGAGTTGCTTTCTATCTTCGGCCGTTAACTAAAAGATAAACCGTTTTTCCAGAAAAAACAACGTGTGCTATTTTGCAAAACCCCCCTCTATTTTGCACGGTCAAAAAATTGACATGTTGATATGACGGGATTTTTGAATTTTTTTCATGAAAAGCCTGCAAAATAGAGGAGGGTAAAATTATTTAGCAATTTAACCGAAAAGTAAGCAAAAAAGGCTGTGAATATGTTCCTATATACTTCTTGAAATCATAGTACACAAGGGATGTCTATTGAATATTAGTTATTTAAATCGATCTAATCATTTTTTAATATTACGACTGCTGGTTGGATGATGCCCTGCCAATCGTTTCCAAGTTTTCACATTCTGTTATTTCCTTCTGCTTTCTTTTTTAGGTTTTAATCTTAGGTTTCGTTTTTTTGTCCCGGCCGTTGACTAAAAGATAAATCATTTTTTGCAAAAAGACAAAAACGCTAACGTGCAAAAGACCCCTCTAACGTGCACGTTGAAAATGGGAAAATGTTGATAGATCAATGTTTTTGATTTTTAAGGGTGCACGTTAGAGGGGGGGAAAAAAAGTTAGTAACTGAGCTGAGAATAGAGTAGAGGAATTCCTGGATTGTTACATTAAATGCTGTAGGTAATGGAGTTTTTACGAATTACTAGTTATTTAAAATGACCAGCCGGATTATGGAATAAAAATATCGCAAAAGAAATAATAGAAAAAAACTATACTCAAGAAAAAAATCTATTAATTGGATAATCACTTCATAGAAAGCAACATTTAACAGTCGAAGTCCACGTTATTTGTAGATCTATAGTGCTTATAAGTAGTTTCAACGTTAGGCTACTTAACTCAATATGTATAGCTTTTGAAATTTATGGGCTAAAGGGAAAAATAAGAAGAGAAACAATAAATAGAATTTTGGAGCACCAGATAAGCTAGCTTAAAGTGTTATCTAAATAGAAAATCATACAAGCCAACAAAATATTAGCCGAAAGAACAACAAAGTTCATTTTTACTTGAGGCTAACTGTTAAGCTAAAAAGGTTTATATTATCAGTAAAAAACATGCTAGCAAAAGAAAAGTCAGCATGTTTTTACTCGAGGTTATAGTTAAAAAGGTAACTCCAGTGATAAATCAAACTCTTTATTTTTTAAGAAAGACTCGAAGGCTTTTGCTCCGGCTGGCAGCTGGATATCTTTCTTTTTGGCTAAATAGACTGGGCGATAAACCGGTATTTCCAGTAGCAAGACTGCCACATCGTGATACTTCATCAGCTTGTTGTAAGGCAGAATGGCTGCGCCTAAATTGATGGATACCAGACCAGTGAGTGCCTGATCTTCTTCCACCCGGCAGGCAATCGTTAAGGGCAGCTTCTCTTTTCTAAACAAATTTTCGATGAAATAGGTTTTATCTAGACAGACGATCATTGGAACCTTGGATAATTCTTCCATTGAGACCTTTTTTTGTTTGGCATAAGGGTGTGACTTAGCCACAATAGCGACTAGCGGTTGATCTAATAAATGAAAGAACTCGATTTCTGGTTCGTTTTTTAAATAGGAACAAATCGAAAAATCACAAATTTCGTTTTTGGCATTTGCGATCAAGCGTGGTGTGTTGCCTTGCCAGAATTTAAACTTGTAATTCGCCCGTTCCGGATCACTGCGAAATTGTTTCAATAGCTCTGGAATAATTTCCGGTCCCAAAGTGAATATAAAGCCAAGATCAATACTACCGAAATAAGGATCAACGATGTCCTGAATCGTATCGGCGCCAGATTTGATTTCTTCCAGACCTTTTCGGACTTTCTCGTAATAGATTTTTCCCATCTTTGTAAGACGGATATTGCGTCCGACTGGTTTGAACAAAGCGACACCTAAGTCGTCCTCCATCCGACGAATCATCCGACTCAAAGAAGGCTGAGCAATGCCAAGCTCATCGGCAGCCTTGCCATAGTGTTCAACTTCAGCTAAACGACAAAAGGCTTCTAAATTTTGTAGATTCATAGGCAGCTCCTAGTTTTTTATAAATTATAACATGAATGTTATGAATATCAATCGTAATTGCGATTGTTTTCACAAGTGAAAATTCTTATAGTTGTTATATAGAAAGTAAACGTTTTAAAAAACGAATAATTGGAGGAATCTATACATGAAAAAAGTAACGATTGCATTAATTGGGGCTGGATTTGCAGGGAATTTCCATACAAATTCTTACAACAAAGTCAGCGGTGTGGATTTGAGAATCAAGTACGTGTACGACAATGATCAAGAACGCGCGCAACAATTATGCGACAAATGGGACATCATTGAAGAAGTGGCTACTAGCTACCAACAAGTCTTAGAAGATCCCGAAGTAGATGTAGTGGACATCATCACGCCACCAGTAACTCACTTAGATTTGGCTTATGAAGCTTTGGATGCTAACAAACATGTCATCTGTGAAAAACCTTTAACTGGTTACTTTGGTGAAGAAGGCGACGAAGAACCAATCGGCTTGAAAGTACCTAAAGCAAAAATGTACGAAAGCTTATTAGCAAACATCGACGAATGCCGCAAGAAATTTGAAGCATCTGATCGTCTATTCATGTATGCAGAAAACTATGTATATTCACCAAATATCTTACGCTCAGCTGAAATGATCGAAGCGAAGAAGAGCAAAATTATGTACATGAAGGGTGAAGAAAGTATCCGTTCATCTACTTCACCAGCATCTGCTTACTGGTCATTAGCTGGTGGCGGTTCATTAATCCGTCTAGGCAGTCATCCAATCGGTGGTATGTTGTTCTTGAAACAAATCGAAGCAAAAGCTCGCGGCGAAGAAATTGCGGTTCAAAGCGTTGTCGCTGAAACTGGTCGTCTGGCTCCTAGCTTGAACGAACATGACAAACGCTACTTCCCAGCTAAATCGATTGATACTGAAGATTTTGCGACAGTCATCATTACCTTTACTGATGGCACTAAAGCAATATCTATTTCTAACGATAACACGCTAGGCGGCGTTAAAAACTATGTAGAAGTTTATACAAACGACAGCGCATTAGTAAACAATATTACGCCAGCTGATAATTTACAAACTTACTTCTTAGATCAAGATGATCTGGACGATGTTTATATTTCTGAACAGTTGCAAGACAAAACTGGCTGGAACAAAGTGTTCGTTGCGGAAGAAACTTTACGCGGCTATTTAGCTCAATTCCAAGATTTTGCAGAATGTGTGGCAGAAAATCGTCAACCACTCTCCGGTTTGGACCTAGCTTATGATACAATAAAAATTATCTATGCGGCTTATCTTTCAGCTGAAGAAGGACGCAGAGTAGATTTTTAAGAAAGAAGTGAACGCTTAAATGGAAACCGTAACTGTTGAAAATTTAACTATTGGAGAAGGCTTGCCAAAAGTCATCGTACCTTTAGTGGGAAAAACGCGTGAAGAAGTCTTGTCAGAAGCAGAAATTGCTGTAGCCAGCAACTGCGACATGATCGAATGGCGGATTGACCATTTTGAAGAAGTAACTGACTTTGCCAAGGCAGCGGAATTTATTAAGGAAGTTAAAGAAGCAGTAAAATTGCCTCTATTAGTGACCTTCCGTACTGCTAAAGAAGGCGGCGCGTGTCCGATGGAAGACGCTCAATACTTTGAAATGTATCATACCTTCTTGGAACACGGAAATTTCGAATTACTTGATGTGGAATTGTTCATGCCGGAAGCAGAGGTTGCTGAATTAGTCAAAGCAGCTCATGACAAAGGTGTCAAAATCATTATGTGTAACCATGATTTCGACAAAACACCACCGAAAGAAGAAATCATCACACGTCTAAAAGCAATGCAAGACAAAGGCGCAGACATCTGCAAGATTGCTGTAATGCCGCAAGACACTCATGATGTGATTGTTCTATTGGATGCAACGCAAGAAATGTACAATAATTATGCAAAACAACCGTTGATTACTATGTCAATGGGCGAACTAGGCGTAATCAGCCGTGTATCTGGTGCTACCTTTGGTTCAGCTGCTACATTTGGCGCTGCTAAAAAAGCCTCTGCCCCAGGACAAGTATCAGTTGGTGAATTACGTACTATCTTAGAATCATTATAGTAGTAGAAATTAGGATCAGGTGAGTCTTTCACCTGGTCTTTTTTTCGTGCGCAAAATTAGTAGTTGGAGGATGTTTATACCGTTTTCTTCTATTATATGGACTAATTAATGTATGCGTTTTCTTTAACTGTGTTTTCAGTAATGAGCAAAATTCCGATGAGATTCCAGCGACTGTACGGTAGTTTACGAATCTTAGATGTTCTAAAATCGGATGGGATATACAGATAATCCATGCATAAATGAATATTATTGCGGATAAATCTGGTAAAATAGGCGTATACTGAATAAAATTGCGTATTTTATCCAAAAAGTTTATAAAAAGGCATTGACTTATCTAGATTAGAATTCTATAATCATAAACTATACAACAACTAATTGCATTTTTATGCAGTTTGATCGGAGGTTTTTGATTGAAAGTATCAATTATCGGCGTGACTGGTTACAGCGGACTAGAATTACTACGTTTGTTAAGCACTCATCCTAATGTAGAAATCGTATCTATTCACAGTCACTCACAAAACGGGGAAGCCATCGACCGACGATTCCCCCATTTGAAACATCTGATCGAATTGCCTTTAAAAGAAGTCGATCCTGAGAAAATTATGGAAAACGCAGACTTGGTTTTCTTCGCCGCTCCATCTGGTGTCGCGAAAGATCAGGCATTGCCCTTTATCGAAAAACAGTTTCCAGTTATTGACCTGTCCGGGGATTATCGCTTGAAGAATCCGGCTCAATATAAGAAATGGTACGGCAAGACCAGCGCGCCAATCGAAGCCTTGGAACAAGCTACTTACGGCTTAGCCGATTTCGACCTGCCAAAGGATTTGAAATTGATTGCTAATCCGGGATGCTACGCCACAGCGGCGATCCTTTCGGTGGCACCGCTAGTGAAGCAGCAGTTGATTGAAAAGAACTCCATCATCTTTGATGGTAAGTCTGGTTTATCTGGCGCTGGTAAGAAGTTATCGGAGGCTAGCCATTATACGGAGGCCAACGACAACATGTCAGTGTACAAATTGAATCAGCATCAACATATTCCAGAAATTATCCAACAGCTGCAAAGCTGGGATGCAGAGATTCCAGCGATTCAATTTTCAACGGCTTTGATCCCAGTCACTCGCGGCATTCTGATGACTACCTATTGTAGAGCCAAAGAGGGCGTGACCAGCGAAGCAGTTCGCCAAGCCTTCGAAGCTGAATATGAAGGTAAAGCATTCATCCGCTTGCAGGAAGGGCAAGATTTCCCTTGCATCAAGCAGGTGGTTGGCTCAAACTACTGCGACATTGGCATGGCATACAACGAAGCCACTCAGACCATTACCGTGGTGAGTGTCATCGACAACCTGGTCAAGGGAGCCGCCGGCCAAGCGATTCAAAACTTAAACTTACTAATGAATGTACCGGAAACGACTGGCTTAGAGCTAGTGCCTGTGTATCCGTAACGACAAAGGAGAAATTAGATGAACATTATCGATGGAACCGTCGCAAGTCCCAAGGGCTTCCAAGCGACCGGCCTGCACGCAGGACTAAAGAAAAATAAAATGGATTTAGGAGTTATTTACTCAGAAAAACCAGCGAAGGCTGCAGCTGTTTATACAACAAACCAAGTGAAGGCAGCACCAATTTATGTGACGAAAGAAGCTATGCAAGAACCTACCATCCAAGCGGTAGTTGTTAACTCCGGTTATGCAAATGCTTGTACCGGTGAAATCGGTCTTCAACATGCCAAACAAATGCAACAAGTAACTGCAGATCATCTAGGCGTCACCGCTGATAAGGTTGCGGTTGCCTCAACTGGAGTGATTGGCAAAATTATGCCGATTGACTTAGTAGAAAAAGGCATTCAAAAAATCGACATTGTAGACTGTGAACCGTATCATTTCCACGAAGCCATTTTAACAACTGATACAACTACCAAAGAAATAGTAGTCCAAGCCAAAATTAACGGTGAAACCGTAACAATTGCCGGAGCGGCTAAAGGCTCAGGCATGATCCATCCTAACATGGCAACAATGCTCGCTTTCATCACTACCGACGCAGAGATCTCACAAGAACTATTGCAAGATTTATTAAGCGAAAAAACCGAAACAACCTTTAACCAAATCACGGTAGATGGTGACACATCTACTAACGACATGGTCCTAGTGCTAGCAAACGGCATGGCAGGTAACACAACGATTGAAAAGGGCACAGAAGGCTATGATACCTTCGTAGCGATGTTTCAGCTAGTTAGCGAAACGTTGGCTAAGATGATCGCTAAAGACGGTGAGGGAGCAACTAAGCTGATTGAAGTACAGGTTAACGGTGCAACTGACGATTTAGCAGCACGGATGATCGCCAAAAAAATTGTAGGCTCGATGTTAGTGAAAACGGCAATGTTCGGGGAAGATCCTAACTGGGGGCGCATCATTTGCGCTATCGGTTATGCGGAAACCAAGATTGATCCGGAAAAGGTTGATATGTGGATCGGCAGCGTACAGGTACTGAAAAGCAGCCAGCCGCAAGCCTTTGACGAAGAAGCGATAAAACCAATTTTAGAACAAGACAAGATTGTTATTGCGGTAGATATGAATTTAGGCGACGCGAAGGGCGCAGCGTGGGGCTGTGACTTGACCTACAAATATGTAGAAGTCAACGCGTTATACCATACGTAAGGAGAGAAAATCATGGGAAAAATCGTAGTGAAAATTGGCGGAGTAGCCAGTGATAATTTAACCGAAGAATTTTTTGAAACATTAGCAGATTGGCAAGCGCAAGGCAAAGAAATCGTCATTGTTCACGGCGGTGGCTATTACATCACAGAAATGATGGAAAAGCTAAGCGTGCCGGTAACTATTTCCAATGGTCTGCGTGTGACTTCTGCTCAAGCTTTAAAAATTACCCAAATGGTGTTGATTGGCCAAGTGCAACCTGCCATCACCACGGTTTTCCAACAAAATGGTTTCTCAGCAGTTGGCTTGCATGCTTCATGTGGTCAATTGATTCAAGGGGAGTTTATCGATAAAAAGAAATTAGGCTATGTGGGCCAAATTACCAATATCGGAACCGGCATGATCGAAGACGTACTAGCAACGCGGCATGTGCCGATTATCGCACCATTAGGTTTAACCGAAACAGGAGAATGGTTAAACATTAATGCCGATACTGCAGCTTGCAAGATCGCTGAAGCTTTGGATGCTGAAGCATTGTACCTTATTACTGACGTTCCTGGTGTGAAATGTGACGGCGAATGGTTAGAGCATTTAACCACGGATGATGTAGAAGAATTAAAGGATCAAGAAGTCATCACGGGCGGCATGATCCCTAAATTAGACAGCGCCACTTCAGCATTGAATAAAGGAGTTAAAGAAGTTTTTATTACCGATAGTATCGCGAAATGCGGCACAAAAATCACGAAAGCGAAGGTATTCGCATGACTCATCTATTTCCTAATTACAAAAGAGAATCCATTGATTTAGTCAGAGGCTTTGGAAATTGCGTGGTAGATCAAACCGGCAAAGAATACCTAGATTTCACCAGCGGCATCGGGGTAAACAGCTTAGGCCATCAACATCCCAAACTAATCCAAGCCCTAGAAAAACAAATGCATCTGATTTGGCATACATCGAACCTTTATGCTAGTAAATTGCAGGAAGATGTTGCTAAAAAATTAGCGAACGACAAAAATTATCTCGGCTTCTTCTGTAACAGTGGAACCGAAGCTAACGAAGCCGCCATCAAATTAGCCCGTAAAGCGACCGGACGATCAAAAATTATTAGTTTCCAGCAATCATTCCACGGACGGACTTACGGCGCTCTAAGTGCAACAGGCCAAGAAGCGCTGCACGAAGGCTTTGCACCAATTTTACCGGATTTTCAATACGTACCATACAATGAAATTGAACCCCTCCAGCAGATCGTGGATCAAAACACTGCAGCTGTCATGATAGAGCTGATCCAAGGCGAGGGTGGAGTATTACCAGCCGATGTCTCCTTCGTCCAGCAAGTCGCTAAACTCTGCAAAGAACAAGGCGCTTTGTTAATCGTTGATGAGATTCAAACAGGAATCGGACGAACCGGTAATTTCTACGCCTTTGAAGGTTATGGAATCGAACCAGACATCTTCACCTTAGCCAAAGCTTTAGGCAACGGCATCCCAGTCGGCGCCATGTTAGGCAAAAAAGAACTAAAAGACGCCTTCGGACCAGGCTCCCACGGCACCACCTTTGGCGGCAACAAGCTAGCGCTCCGCGTAGCTTTATCAGTTATCGACATCATCAACGATGAAGACTTCCTAGCCGAAGTTAAGAAAAAAGGCGAGTATGCTATGAAAGCTTTAGGCAGCTTGAAGGATTCAAGTGATAAAGTTCTGGATGTTCGCGGACAAGGCTTGATGATAGGTATTCAGTTGACAGATGCCGACACGTTGAATGCGGCAGTTTCTGAGCTGCAAAAGAAAGGCCTGCTTGTCTTGAAGGCCGGGAACAATACCATGCGACTTCTGCCACCACTGACGATTGAACAGGGTGAGTTGGAGAAGGGTATTGGGATGATTAAAGGAGTATTGTCGGAATAGTTGAATACATGAATTGTGCTCGGAATGCCGGATGGTGTTTCGGGTTTTTTAGTTTGGCAAAGCATTCTAAAGCAATTTAATTGATGAATAATCTGATAGATTTTGCTTTTTTTACACAGCTCAGTCAAAATGGTAACATTAGGTTAATATAAAACGGTTGAGGAATTAAGGAGAATTCAGATGTTAGAAAATAAATTGGGCATTACAGATCAAATCGAACTTGCTAGAGCTGAAGAAAAAATTAGTAAGCAAAAAGCTAAAGAATTGTTTGAATCTGGCAAAATCAATAAATTAGAAGTAGGAACTTTTCAAGGATTAGCTGAAATCCATAAATATCTCTTTGAAGATATCTACTATTTTGCTGGGAAAATTCGTCATGACAATATCTCAAAAGGGAATTTCCGCTTTGCACCGGTAATGTATCTTGAACCAGCTTTAGAAAATATCAATAAAATGTCCCAGAAAAATTATGAAGAGATTATTGCCAAGTACGTTGAGATGAACGTGGCCCATCCATTCCGTGAAGGTAACGGTAGAAGCATGAGAATTTGGCTGGATTTAATCTTGAAGAAAGAAATCGGCCAGGTTGTAGACTGGAGTCAGGTTGACAAAGAGGCTTACCTTTCCGCAATGGAACGTAGCCCTGTAAATGATTTAGAAATCAGATTTCTGTTAAAAGATTCATTGACGGATAAAATTAATGATCGAGAGACATTCATGAAAGGAATAGATACTAGCTATTTCTATGAAGGATACATGGAGTATAGGATTGATGAGTTGTAGTAAACTATAGTGATTGGTGAAGCGAGCATAGATTACTACAATCACGGAACACTACAAAAAAGATAGTTAGGTAAAGAGAACCCCCCTAGATTAAAAACAGAAAAACACTATTAGAATAGCATTCAGAGTGTTTTCAATGAGTAAAAGGCATAGTATTAGAACAAAAACACCTCAATTGTACTAGCTGTTTTGAGCAAAGAATTAGAAGTATAGAGAGTTGATTATTTTGATAAAAGGGTCTCGATAAATTCGAGAGAAAGAAAGTTTGAAGTTGTACTATCTACTCGGCAAACCCAAAATTGCCGAGTTTTTCGTCGTTCCTGCTTTCTTTATACCTTCATTTTTACTATACTGTGAATAGTAACGAAAAAGGAGCACATTCATGGGCGAGAGAGCTGAGGAGTTTCTTAGTACATTTAATCGAATTGAAAAGGAATTAAGGAATCAACTAAATAATCCTGCCAACATGGGCTTTAGTGAGATGGTTCGCCGTCTGTCTAAGCGTAAAGGTGTACTGGTAGGCAATAATGAAAATGATTTGCTGCAGTTGGCGCAGCTGCGCAATGCGATTGTGCATGATCAGATTGCGGATGACTTTGTGATTGCGGAGCCCAATGATTGGGCGGTGAAGCGAATTGCGGAGATTGAAGAAGTATTGATTCGTCCGGAAAAGGTTTTGCCAAGATTTGGTAAAAAGGTGACTGGCTTTGAACAGAACTTGCCTTTACGTAGTATTATGGAGATTGTAGCAGAAAAGCGGTTCTCGCAATTTCCGGTGTATCATCGGGGAGAGTTCCAAGGCTTAGTGACGTTGCGGACGATTGGCTTGTTTTTTGCGCAAGCTAGCTTAGAGGGTCCGGTTAATTTGGAAGGCAAGAAGGCGGAGGATTTACTTCAGTCAAATGGTAAGAGTACCAACTTCCATTTTGTTGATGCGGAGACTAAGGTTGCTGAAGTGGAAGAGATGTTCCGAGCACAAACCACGTTAGAAGCGGTCTTGATTACTAAAGATGGCGATCCTAACGGTAACTTACTAGGGATTATTCGACCACGGGATATTTATGTTCAGAAAGAGGAGTAGTTTATTGTTAGCTGTATATTTAATTTTGAGCGCCGTCGTTATAGGTGCGGATCAATGGTTTAAATTTTGGATTGTAGGTAATTTTAATCTAGGAGACATGCAGGAGCTGATCCCAAATGTATTGTCGTTGACTTACATTCACAATACGGGTGGAGCGTTTAGTCTATTTGAGGGACAACGAGTTTTCTTCATTATTATTACAATTGCGGCAGTTGTCGGCGGGGTTTATTATTTAAACAAGCATTTACACGAAAGCAAGTGGCTGACTTTTGGGTTAAGCTTGTTTTTGGCAGGAGCAGTAGGAAATTTCATCGATCGTCTGCGCTTAGGATACGTAGTCGATATGATTCAACTAGATTTTATCAACTTCCCCATATTCAACATTGCGGATATGGCGTTGGTGGTCGGTGTAGCGATGATCTTTATTTACATTTTATTAGATGAGAGAGATAAAAAACATGGAAAATGAAATTGAAGTAATTGTTCGCGAGGAGACTGGACGAATTGACAAGGTATTAAATGAACGGTTGAAGGATCATTCGCGTTCCCAGATTCAACAATGGATTAAAGACGGTCAAGTATCAGTCGATGATCAGCCGATCAAAGCGAATTACAAAGTTAGTAAAGGCGACAAAATTTTAATTCGGGTACCCGAGCCGGAAGAGTTGGAGCTTTTACCGGAAGATTTACAGCTGGATATTGTTTACGAAGATGAAGACGTGGTAGTGGTTAATAAGCCTCAAGGGATGGTGGTGCATCCCTCTGCGGGACATCCGAAAGGTACTTTAGTCAATGGGCTACTTCACCAGATTAAAGATTTATCTACTATTAATGATGTGGTTCGCCCGGGGATTGTTCACCGGATCGACAAAGATACTTCTGGCTTATTAATGGTAGCGAAAAATGACCAAGCCCACGAAGCATTGGCAAAGCAATTGAAAGACAAAACTTCCTTAAGAAAATATGTCGCTTTAGTTCATGGCGAAATTCCCCATGAAAAGGGGCGGATCGAAGCACCGATTGGTCGTTCTAAGGTTGATCGCAAGATGCAGGCTGTGGTAGAAGGCGGTAAACCAGCCGTGACCCATTTCCAAGTGTTGCAGCGCTATAAGGATTTTACGCTGATTGAACTACAATTGGAAACTGGCCGGACACACCAAATTCGGGTGCACATGCAATACATCGGCTATCCCGTGGCGGGTGATCCAACCTATGGACCGAAAAAAACCTTAAAAGGCAACGGGCAGTTCTTACATGCCAAACTTTTAGGCTTTACTCATCCGAGAACCGGCGAGAACTTAGTCTTTGAAGCACCTTTACCTGAAATTTTTCAAAAAACTTTAAAGCAACTGCAAGAAAAAGATTGATTTCTTTAGTGAAGAACGGTATAGTATTCCCAGTGAGAAAAAACTAAATAGCGAGATCCTTTAAGAGTAGTCCCGTGAGGCTAAGAAGGGTGGAGATAGAAGCTTGGACTAGGTGCGCCTAGGAACAACTCTATCGTTTTTGACGAAGTCGAATACAATCCTCCTACCTGCATGCGGGTAGGAGTTTTTTTATGGAAAAATGAGGAGGAGACAGAATGTACAAAAAAGAAGTTGTCGATGAAGTAACGATGAAGCGAGCATTAACCCGCATTACCTATGAAATCATTGAACGTAATAAAGGGGTTCAAGATATTGTGTTAGTCGGGATCAAAACACGAGGCATCTTTATCGCTCAGCGAATCGCTGAACGCTTGAAACAATTAGAACACATCGAAATTCCAGTGGGAGAGTTGGATATCACTCTTTACCGAGATGATGTGAAGGAAACAGAAGCAGCTGAGCCGGAACTACATTCATCAGACATTCCGTTTGAAATTGCCGGCAAAGAAGTGATCTTAGTAGACGATGTGTTGTTTACTGGTCGAACAATTCGGGCAGCATTAGATGCAGTAATGGATTATGGCCGACCAAACCGAATTTCACTGGCGGTGTTAGTGGATAGAGGGCATAGAGAGCTGCCAATTCGGGCAGATTATGTTGGAAAAAATATTCCGACAGCTTTAACAGAAGAAATCATTGTTGAGATGGAAGAAATGGACGGACAAGATCGTATCTTGATCCAAAAGGAAGAGGCGTAAAGGACAAATGCAAGAGTTTCACAACGACGATGTGGTATTAGACATCAAGGATCGTCCTAAGTTAGGACATTGGGTAGGATTAAGTATTCAACATCTGTTTACGATGTTTGGCGCAACGGTGCTGGTTCCAATTATGGTGGGAATTAATCCAAGTATTGCGCTAGTCAGTTCGGGGCTAGGGACGTTGGTATATCTTAGCGTCACTAAAGGAAAAATTCCGGCATATCTAGGCAGCAGCTTTGCTTTTATTGCGGCGATGCAGCTGTTAATGCAGTCTGACGGTTATCCAGCAGTAGCACAAGGAGCAATGACATGTGGGTTAGTCTACCTGATTGTCTCATTCTTGATTCGCAAGATCGGCTCTGGCTGGTTGGATAAAATTTTACCGCCAATTGTTGTGGGACCAGTTGTAATGGTTATCGGGTTAGGGCTGGCAGCAAACGCTGCGACCAACGCGATGTACAACAACAACGTGTATGACTTTAAGTATGTGCTAGTCGCTCTAATCACACTGGGATTAACAATATTCTTCAACATGTTTTTCTCAGGTTTTCTAGGTTTGATTCCAATATTGCTGGGAATTGTTTGCGGCTATATCACAGCAATGCTGTTTGGCATCATCGACTATCAGCCGATTATCGATGCTCATTGGTTCGCTTTGCCAGCTTTTGAAGTACCATTTGCTACGTATCAACCGAAGCTATACGTAAATGCGATCACTACGATGGCGCCGATTGCTTTTGTAACAATGACTGAGCATATCGGGCACTTAATGGTATTGAATAAATTAACTAAACGAAACTTTTTCGAAGATCCAGGCTTGGATCACACTTTATTGGGAGACGGCTTAGCGCAAATTGTTGCTGGACTTGTGGGAGGTCCGCCAGTAACCAGCTACGGCGAGAACATCGGCGTACTAGCCATCACTCGGGTACACAGTGTGTTCGTTATCGGTGGTGCAGCAGTCTTCGCCATCGCTTTAGGATTTGTCGGAAAACTGAGTGCGTTAATCTTAAGTATCCCAGGACCAGTTATCTCTGGTATCAGCTTTATCCTGTTTGGGGTAATTGCCGCCAGCGGACTAAAAATCCTGATTGAGAACCAAATTGATTTTGACCGTAAGAAAAACCTGTTGATTGCCTCAACGATCCTAGTAATCGGCATCGGCGGTTTGGTCTTCCAAGCAGGCACCTTTACTTTATCTTCAATGGCCCTAGCAACAGTACTGGGCATTATCTTAAATTTAATTTTACCTGAGAAAGCACGCAGCGAAAAATAAGGAGGAAATAGCATGATCATCCAATCTGAAAAAATTAGTTTGAAGCATTTGTTGACAGTTGAAGCCTTATCCGATCAGGAAGTTATGGGACTTATTACCCGAGGACAGCAATTCAAGAACGGTGCCAAGTGGACACCCGAGAAGCCTCAATACTTTGCTGCAAATCTCTTTTTTGAAAACAGCACCCGGACGCACAAAAGCTTTGAGGTGGCTGAGAAGAAATTGGGATTGGACGTGATTGATTTTGATTCTAGAACTAGCTCAGTGCAAAAAGGTGAAACTTTGTACGACACGGTATTAACCATGTCGGCTATCGGCGTGGACGTATGTGTTATTCGTCACGGTGACGAAAATTATTATGACGAATTAATTCAAAGCCGGACGGTTCACTGCTCGATCATCAACGGCGGTGACGGCAGTGGCCAGCATCCCACTCAATGTTTGCTGGACTTAATGACGATTTATGAAGAGTTTGGGTATTTCGAAGGCTTAAAGGTAGCTATCGTAGGCGATATTACTCACTCACGGGTAGCGAAATCCAACATGCAAATGTTGAATCGTTTGCGGGCAGAAGTCTTCTTCTCTGGTCCTGAACAATGGTACGATCACAGCTTTGATGTATATGGTGAATATTGTCCGTTGGATGAATTAGTCGATAAAGTAGACGTCGTGATGCTGTTACGAGTTCAACATGAACGTCATGATGGAAATGAAAGCTTTTCTAAAGAAGGCTACCACCAAGAATATGGCTTGACACTTGAACGAGCAAAACGCATGAAAGAAAAAGCCATCATCATGCACCCAGCACCAGTGAACCGCGATGTCGAAATCGCCGATTCATTAGTCGAAAGCTACCAATCACGCATCGTGGAACAAATGAGCAACGGAGTGTTTGTGCGGATGGCGATCTTGGAAGCCATTTTAAATGGTGTCGCTTAGTTACAAAGAGTGGAAAATAAAACATTTAAAGGTGCCAGTCCAACTTTTCGCAGTTCTATTCACAATAGAAGCAAACAAAAAAAGAACTTTAGCAGCTAAACAGGAATCGAGCAGTGTAGTTGGATGGTATACGGCGTGAGAATCGAATTAATTTTTCCTCAAGAAAAATTATTCCACTAAAACGAACAAGGAGAGATAGATATGAAGGTACTTATTAAAAACGGTAAAATTGCTGGAAAAGGCAATCAATTAATAGAAGCAGATGTTTGGTTAGAAGATGGCGTAATCGCTGGAATCGGTAAAGACTTTAAGAACTTAGAGTTTGACGAAGTTTACGATGCGAACGGTCAATTGGTAACACCTGGTTTAGTGGACGTTCACGTTCATTTGCGGGAGCCTGGCTTTACTTACAAAGAAACCATCAAAACAGGTAGCCAAGCAGCTGCTCGCGGGGGATTTACAACCGTTTGTGCCATGCCAAATCTTGATCCTACTCCTGATACAGTGGAAAAATTTCAAAACGTTCTGGATATTATCAAACGCGATGCTGTAGTTAAAGTATTACAATATGCACCAATTACTGAAGGCTTGCGTAGTGAAGTCTTAACGGACCAAGCTGGACTAAAAGCAGCCGGCGCTTTTGCCTTCACCAATGATGGCGTAGGGGTTCAAACTGCCGGAACCATGTACTTAGCAATGAAAGAAGCAGCGAAGCAAGGAAGGGCTCTAGTTGCTCATACCGAAGATGACTCACTATTATTCGGTGGTGTGATGCATACTGGTGAAGTCAGTGAAAAATTAGGCTTGCCAGGTATCATGAGTGCCACTGAATCATCACAAATTGCTCGCGACGTGATCTTAGCTGAAGAAACTGGCGCTCATTACCATGTCTGCCACGTATCGACAAAAGAAAGTGTTCGGGTGATTCGTGATGCGAAAAAAGCCGGCGTTCATGTAACAGCCGAGGTTTCACCTCATCACTTGATCTTAATGGACGAAGATATTCCGGAAGATAACGGCTTTTGGAAAATGAACCCGCCATTACGTGCTAAAGAAGACCGCGACGCATTGATTGAAGGTCTACTAGATGGAACGATCGATTGTATCGCTACTGACCACGCCCCACACGGTTTAGAAGAAAAAAATCAAACATTCTTAAAATCACCATTCGGGATTGTGGGCAGCGAAACAGCTTTCCAATTAATCTACACCCACTTTGTAGAAACTGGCCGCTTCACTTTAGAACAAGTAATTGACTGGATGGCAGTCAAACCAGCTGAAATCTTTGGTCTGAATGCTGGAACATTGAACATTGGCGCACCTGCTGATGTAGCAGTGTTCGATTTGGATACCGAAGAAAAAATTGACGACAAGCAATTTGCTTCAATGGGTGTTAACACACCATTTACAGGATGGCCAGTGAAAGGTCATACGATGTTCACTTTCGTGGACGGCAAACTGGTGTACAACAAGGAGGATTAATAAGTTGAAGAGACTGCTAATTTTAGAAGATGGCACAGTGTTTGAAGGGGAAGCCTTTGGTGCTGAAGCCAATGTATTTGGAGAAATTGTTTTTACTACAAGTATGACTGGTTACCAAGAAACCATTACCGATCAAAGTTTCAATGGTCAAATTATTACATTTACTTACCCGATTGTGGGTAATTACGGAATCAACCGTGATGACCACGAATCAATCGCTCCAACTTGTAAAGGCGTTGTTGTGAAAGAACATGCACGCCGCGCAAACAACTGGCGTAATCAAATGACTTTGGATGAATTTTTGAAGCGGAAAGGAATTCCTGGAATTGCCGGAATCGATACTCGAGCATTAACGAAAAAATTACGTAATCACGGGACGATGAAAGCAAGCATGGTAGATGCAGGTGATCAACTGCACCATGCTTTTGACCAGCTGAAAGCGACGGTATTACCTACCAACCAAGTTCAACAGGTTTCAACGGTTAGTCCGTATCCAAGTCCCGGTGTCGGCCGCAATGTTGTGGTTATTGACTTTGGCTTGAAGCATAGTATTTTACGAGAATTATCCCGTCGTGAGTGTAATTTGACGGTAATGCCTTACGATACCGATGCGAAAACTATTTTAGACTTAGCACCAGATGGCGTCATGTTAACCAATGGCCCTGGAGATCCTCAAGATGTACCGGAAGCAATTGAAATGATTCAACAAATCCAAGGTAAAGTACCAATTTTCGGTATCTGCTTAGGGCACCAATTATTTGCCCTAGCTAATGGTGCTAATACTTATAAAATGAAGTTTGGTCATCGTGGTTTGAATCACCCTGTACGGGAAATTGCTACGGGTCGGATTGATTTTACATCGCAGAACCACGGGTTTGCAGTCGATGAAAAATCGATTGATGCGACAAAACTAATGGTAACCCATGTGGAAGTAAACGATGGTACGATTGAAGGGGTTAGACATCGTCATTACCCAGCCTTCAGTGTGCAATTCCATCCGGATGCAGCACCGGGACCACATGATGCCCTACATTTATTCGATGAATTTATGGAAATGATGGATGCATGGAAGGAGCAAGCATAAATGCCAAAACGCACAGATATTAATAAAATCATGGTTATCGGTTCTGGACCGATTGTAATTGGACAAGCAGCCGAATTTGACTATGCCGGCACTCAAGCTTGCTTAGCGTTAAAAGAAGAAGGTTACGAAGTTGTTTTGGTGAACTCCAATCCGGCAACGATCATGACGGATAAAGAAATTGCTGATTCCGTTTATATCGAACCCATTACGCTTGAGTTCGTTTCTCGTATTTTGCGCAGAGAATTGCCAGATGCGATTTTACCAACACTTGGGGGACAAACCGGGTTAAACATGGCGATGGAACTAGCGGCTTCAGGTATCTTAGATGAATTAAACATTGAGCTTTTAGGAACGAAGCTTGCGGCGATTGACCAAGCAGAGGACCGTGATTTATTCAAACAGTTAATGGAAGAACTGAATCAACCGATTCCTGAATCAGAAATCGTCAACACTGTAGAAGAAGCAGTGGCTTTTGCTAACACGATTGGCTACCCAATCATCGTACGTCCAGCTTTCACATTAGGTGGAACTGGCGGCGGTATGTGTGACAACGAAGATGAATTACGCGTGATTGCTGAAAATGGATTGAAGCTTTCACCAGCTACCCAGTGTTTAATTGAAAAATCGATTGCCGGTTATAAAGAAATTGAATACGAAGTAATGCGTGATTCAGCTGATAATGCGATTGTTGTTTGTAACATGGAGAACTTCGATCCTGTCGGGATTCATACCGGCGATTCGATTGTGTTTGCTCCAAGTCAAACCTTGTCTGACTATGAATATCAAATGCTGCGGGATGCGTCCTTGTCGATTATCCGCGCTTTGAAAATCGAAGGCGGCTGTAATGTACAGTTAGCCCTTGATCCACATAGCTTTGACTACTATGTCATCGAAGTGAACCCGCGGGTATCTCGCTCATCCGCCTTGGCAAGTAAAGCCACTGGTTATCCGATTGCTAAACTAGCTGCAAAAATTGCAGTCGGTCTAACATTAGATGAAATGAAGAATCCAGTAACAGGAACAACTTATGCTGAATTTGAACCAGCTTTGGACTACATTGTTTCTAAGATTCCCCGTTGGCCTTTTGACAAATTCGAATCAGGCGAACGGGTGCTAGGTACGCAAATGAAAGCGACCGGCGAAGTAATGGCGATCGGCCGTAACATCGAAGAATCACTGTTAAAAGCCGTTCGTTCATTAGAAATTGGCGTTTCTCACGTTGAAATTCCTGAATTTAGTGAAGTAACGGACGAATTGTTAACGGAAAAAATCGTAAAGGCGCAAGACGATCGCTTGTTCTATTTGGCAGAAGCTTTACGTCGGGGCTATACAATTGAAGAGTTGAGTGATTTAACTAAGATCGATCTGTTCTTCCTAGATAAATTGTTACATGTTGTTGAGCTAGAAAATGAATTGGCACAGAATGTTCAAGACATCGATGTTTTGAAGAAAGCCAAACAAAATGGATTTGCTGATAAGAAGATTGCTTCTTTATGGTCAACGACTGAAAAAGCAATCAGTGATCTGCGTCATGCAGAAAAGATCTTGCCTGTTTACAAAATGGTGGACACTTGTGCAGCGGAATTTGAATCGCAAACACCATATTTCTACAGTACCTATGAATTTGAAAATGAAAGTGTCCGTTCCGAAAAAGAATCGGTCTTAGTTTTAGGCTCAGGCCCAATCCGTATTGGACAAGGGGTAGAATTTGACTATGCAACGGTTCACTCAGTAAAAGCGATTCAAGCTGCGGGTTATGAAGCGATTATTATGAACAGTAACCCAGAAACAGTTTCCACTGACTTCTCGGTTTCAGATAAACTTTACTTCGAGCCATTAACCCTTGAAGATGTGATGAACGTGATTGAATTAGAACAGCCAATCGGCGTTATCGTTCAATTCGGCGGACAAACGGCGATTAACTTAGCAGAACCTCTAGTGAGAAACGGCGTGAAAATCTTAGGTACCACGATTGAAGATTTAGACCGTGCCGAAGATCGGGACCAATTTGAACAAGTTCTGAAGCGATTAGGAATTCCGCAACCAGTGGGAGATACAGCTACTAGTAGTGAAGAAGCAGTAGTTATCGCTGACCGCATCGGTTACCCAGTCTTAGTACGTCCAAGCTATGTATTAGGTGGACGTGCAATGGAAATCGTTGAAAATCAACCAGACTTAGAAGATTACATGGCAAACGCCGTGAAAGCTTCACCTGAACATCCAGTCTTAGTTGACCGTTACATGGTTGGTAAAGAATGTGAAGTAGATGCGATTTGTGATGGTAAAACGGTATTGATTCCAGGAATCATGGAACACATCGAACGAGCTGGGGTTCACTCAGGTGACTCGATGGCTGTTTATCCGCCGCAAACTTTCTCAGATAAAATCATTGCAACAATTGAAGATTACACTCGCAAGCTGGCTTTAGGTATGAACTGCATCGGCATGATGAACATTCAATTCGTCATTCATGAAGATGAAGTCTATGTCATCGAAGTGAATCCAAGAGCTAGTCGAACAGTGCCTTTCTTGAGTAAGATCACAAATATTCCAATGGCACAAATTGCGACCAAAGCAATTTTAGGCAACTCCTTGGAAGAAATGGGCTACCAAGATGGTTTGTATCCTGAAAGTAAGCTGGTCCATGTGAAGGCGCCTGTCTTCAGCTTTACCAAACTACAAAAGGTCGATACTTACTTAGGACCTGAAATGAAGTCAACCGGTGAAGTAATGGGCTCAGACCGTAATTTGGAAAAAGCGCTGTATAAAGCCTTTGAAGCATCAGGTCTTCACTTACCTGATTATGGTGCTGTTTTATTCACAGTCGCTGATGATACCAAAGAAGAAGCCTTAGACTTAGCGAAACGTTTTACAGATGTTGGCTATAGCTTGCTGGCAACGGCTGGAACCGCCAAGTATTTTGAAGAAAACGGCTTGAGCTCTAAGACGATTGCCAAAATCTCAGAATCATCAGAAGATAACGTGGTAGAAATGATTCGCCGCGGTGAAGCACAGGTAGTAATCAACACGATGGATAAAGACCGTCAAAACTCATCTGAAGATGGCTTTATTATTCGCCGGGAAGCAGTCGAACATGGTGTACCATTGTTCACTTCATTAGATACTGCCAATGCAATTTTACGAGTAATGGAATCACGCTCGTTTTCTATCCAAGAAATTTAGAAATTTAGGACAGAGTGCCCAGCACTCTGTCTCCTTTTGAATATTGCGAATCTTTTTCTATAGGAGGGGCTTATGAAACAAGAAATGATGACGATTGTCAGCCAGCAGCAACTAGCACCGAGAATTTACGAAATGGTTCTAACCGGTAAACTGGTGGAACAAATGCACAATCCGGGACAATTTATCCATATTCGGGTACCACGGGCAGATTTACTGTTGCGTCGTCCAATTAGCATTAACCAAATTGATCATGAAAAAGCAACCTGTACCATTATTTACCGAGTGGAAGGCGAAGGCACGAAGTTCTTTGCGGAATTACAAGCTGGCGACCAATTGGATGTCATGGGTCCTTTAGGAAATGGATTCGATCTGTCTGGTCTCAATAGCGGCGACAAAGCCTTTATCGTAGGCGGCGGAATTGGTGTACCTCCTTTATATGAATTGTCTAAACAGCTAAAAAAACAAGGCGTAGAAGTTGTTCATTTTCTAGGCTTTGGCTCAAAAGATGTCGTTTACTATGCGGAGGAATTCCAAGCATTAGGGGATACGCGTTTTGCGACAGATGACGGCAGCTTTGGCATGCAGGGAAATGTCGGTAATTTACTATTGGCAGAAGAAGAGCAGCCAACGGTTGTTTTCGCTTGCGGAAATAACGGCTTACTGAAAACAGTCGAACAGTTATATACCGAAGTTGACAATGTGCAGCTTTCATTAGAATCACGGATGGCTTGCGGCATGGGCGCTTGTTATGCCTGTGTTTGTCATGTAGCCGAAGAGCCAAGTAAGAGCGTCAAGGTCTGCGATGACGGACCAGTATTCCAAGCAGGGGAGGTAGTCTTTTAATGAATCCATTAGCGGTTAAATTACCTGGGTTAGATTTGAAAAACCCGATTATGCCAGCCAGCGGATGCTTTGGCTTTGGTAAAGAATATGCGGATTATTATGATTTAAACCAATTAGGTTCGATTATGATTAAAGCCACCACGCCACAATCTCGCTACGGCAACGAAACGCCGCGGGTGGCTGAAACGCCAAGCGGCATGCTGAATGCTATCGGACTGCAAAACCCTGGACTAGATACTGTCATGACTGAAATTTTGCCTTCTTTGGAAAAGTTTGAGCAGTTGCCGATTATTGCTAACGTTGCTGGAGCTTGTGAAGAAGATTATATCGAAGTCTGTAGCCGAATTGGTGATGCACCGAATGTTAAAGCGATTGAGCTGAATATTTCTTGTCCCAATGTAAAACACGGCGGGATTGCTTTTGGTACTGACCCTGAAGTAGCCTATCGTCTGACAAAAGCGGTGAAGGCAGTCGCTTCTGTGCCGATTTACGTGAAGTTAAGTCCTAATGTTACCGATATTGTACCGATTGCTAAAGCGATTGACGAAGGCGGAGCAGACGGCTTTACCATGATTAATACTTTGTTGGGGATGCGGATCGACTTGAAGACCCGTCAGCCAATTTTAGCTAACCAGACCGGAGGACTTTCTGGCCCTGCAATCAAACCAGTAGCAATTCGTTTGATCCATCAAGTTGCCGGTGTCAGCGACCTGCCGATTATCGGTATGGGCGGTGTGCAAACGGTGGATGATGTGTTGGAGATGTTTATGGCTGGCGCTAGTGCAGTTGCTGTAGGTACTGCGAATTTCACTGATCCATATATTTGTCCAAAACTTATTGACGCCTTGCCTGCAAAAATGGCAGAATTAGGTATTGATTCTCTTGAAGAATTACGCAAAGAAGTCAAGGAGGCCAGAAAGTAATGGAAAAACGACCAATCATCGCCTTGGATTTCTCTTCCCAAGAAGAGATCCAAACCTTTTTAGCGCAATTTCCGGCTGATGAAAAACTATTTGTTAAAATCGGCATGGAGCTTTTTTACCAAGAAGGGCCCAGCATTGTTCATGAATTGACAGCCGCGGGGCACGATGTCTTTTTGGATTTGAAATTGCATGATATTCCTAACACCGTCAAAAAAGCTATGAAAGGCTTGGCGAAATTAGGCGTTCGGATGACCAATGTTCATGCTGCCGGCGGAATCGAAATGATGGCAGCGGCTAAAGAAGGTCTAGTCGAAGGAACTGCGGCAGGCAAAGACGTACCAGATTTAATTGCAGTAACGCAATTAACTTCAACTAGCGAAGAACAAATGCATCACGACCAGCTGATTCAAGTGCCGTTGAAGGATAGTGTGGTTCACTATGCGAAATGCGCTCAAGAAGCAGGCTTAGACGGCGTAGTTTGTTCTGCTTTAGAAGTTGAGATGATTCATGCTGCAACCAGCGATGAATTTATTTGCCTTACTCCAGGAATCCGACCAAAAGGTGCCAGTGTCGGCGACCAAAAACGCGTGATGGATCCGCAGCAGGCGCGAGCTATCGGTTCAAACTATATTGTGGTAGGTCGTCCAATTACGCAATCTGAGACACCTTACGAAAGCTATCTTCAAATTAAAAAAGAATGGAACGGTGAAGCATGAGAACAGTAGCAGAAAACATTGCCAAAGATTTACTAAACATTGAAGCGGTCTTTTTAAGTCCTGATGAGCCTTTTACTTGGGCTAGCGGCATCAAATCACCAATTTACTGCGACAACCGCATTACCATGAGCTATCCAGAAGTTCGTCGTGAAATCGCTAAAGGCTTAGCCGAAGAAATCAAAGCAAACTATCCAGATGTAGAAGTCATTGCCGGAACAGCAACTGCTGGGATTCCTCATGCTGCTTGGGTAGCTGAATTATTGGACTTGCCAATGGTTTACATCCGCAGCAAAGCCAAAGATCATGGCAAAGGCAATCAAATCGAAGGCCGCATCACTGAAGGCCAAAAGATGGTAGTCATTGAAGATTTGATCTCAACTGGCGGAAGCGTGCTGGAAGCAGCCGCAGCAGCGAAAAAAGAAGGCGCAGACGTACTAGGTGTCGCAGCCATCTTTACTTATGAATTAGATAAAGGTGTGGAAAAATTCAAAGCCGCTGACATGCCGCTATTGACTTTAACAAACTATTCAACTTTAATCGAAATCGCATTAGAAGAAAAATACATCAACGAACAACAATTGGCTCTATTGAAAGAATGGCGTCAAGACCCAGAAAACTGGTTGAACTAAGCAGAAGAGCTTCCGAATCCGCATTGAGTTGCTGATTTGGAAGTTTTTTTATTTTCAGAAAAAGAGTAAACTTAAGATAAAGACAAGCGAAAAATGGAGAGAGTAAAATGGAAACAAGAGAAACGGCCCAAGAATTGGTTCATAATCTATATAATTACCTAGTGAAGCAGCCAGATCCATCAGAAGGGTTGCAGGATATTATCGAGGTCTTGCTGCAGGTTTATAAGAAACTGGATACAGCTAAAAATCCCGAAGCTTTAGTGAATCGTTTAGTTAATTACATTTATAGTGTTGGCTTTAACCAGCACATCCATTTTGATAAACCAGCGGAAAAACTGTTAAACGGCCTTTCCGCGATCGGTCAACGTGCCGGTTTAAATGGTGTCTATCGCTCCAATACTTCGGACAAAACGCAATTTTTCGGTTACTTGGATTAACGTCTTCAGCAGTCCTCTTGTGAATGCTTCTACCGAGCCTAAAAAAAGCTTTAATGGTATATTGGAAAGCAGTGGAGGGATGTGTATGTATCAAAAGTTTGTTGAAAACATCCGACTGCGGCGTTTTGTTGTATTGGCAGTCCTAATTCTAGTTATTTATCTGTCGCGATCGTTCATTTCGATTGCCTTACTGACCTTTATTTTTACTTATCTGTCATCGAAAATCGTGAAGCTGTTGAATCGATATTTAAAGCTTCCACATATGGCGGCGACAATTGGTTTATATCTTGTGGCAGTCTTTCTGTTATACTTGCTGTTTTCCCGTTATGCGACGATTTTGGCTCAGCAGGCAATCCAAACCTATAATTCATTGCTACAATTTTATCGTCATGCGGAGTTTGATTCTTCCGGGGTAACTGATTATTTGTCTACCTATTTTGAAACCCATAATTGGCAGGACAAATTGGAAAGTGGAGCGGGGATTCTCTTCCAGCAACTACAAAATGTTGGCCGTATCGCCGTGTCCTTTTTTATGTCCTTCTTATTGAGCTTTTTCTTTATGATCGAAAAGGAGCAGACATTCCGGTTTTCTAGACATTTTTTAAGCAGTGATTATGCCTGGTTCTTTCAGGATGTCTATTATTTTGCTAAAATTTTTACTGAAACTTTCGGGGTAGTATTAGAGGTTCAATTATTGATTGCATTGGCGAATACGGCAATTACAACGGCTGGTTTGGCTTTAATCGGGTTTAACCAACTGCCATCTTTAGCAATAATGATATTCTTTTTAAGTCTGATCCCGGTGGCTGGGGTGATCATTTCTTTCGTGCCATTAACACTGATTGCTTATTCAATTAACGGTCTGCAGACAGTGATTTACGTGTTATTGCTAATAATGGTAGTACATGTAATCGAGTCATACATCTTAAATCCGAAGCTAATGTCTAGTCGTACTAAGCTGCCAATTTTCTATACTTTTGTTATTTTGCTACTGAGTGAACATTTTTTAGGTGTCTGGGGATTAATCGTAGGAATTCCGATTTTTACTTTTTTCTTAGAAGTAATTCATGTACAAGTAAAACAAGAACCAAAGGAAAGTTAATTCCCTTGGTTCTTTTTCAGTTCTTCAATTGTTTGTTCTTCAGGTGTTACATATAATGTTTTTTGATTTTCATAAATGACAAAGCCAGGTTTAGCGCCATTTGGCTTGTGCACATGCTTGACAGCTACATAGTCCACCGGTACTTGTGCCGAATGACGAAACTTGGAGAAGTAAGCAGCTAATTCAGCAGCCTCTAGCAAGGTTTCATCACTTGGATCGTCATCCTTGATAATTACGTGAGAACCTGGGATGTTTTTGGCATGTAGCCAGATATCCGTTTTTCGAGCTTTCTTTAAGGTCAATTGATCGTTTTGCAAGTTATTTTTACCAACCAAAATTTGCGTGCCATCACTGGCATAAAAAATCTCAGGTTGGGAAGGAGCTTGCTTGCGATTCTTTTTACTTTTCTTTTTCTTCAAGTAGCCACTAGCCACTAATTCTTCCTTGATAACCTCAATGTCCATCGGTCCGGCAATTTCTAACTGAGCTAAGATAGACTCCAAATAGGCTAATTCTTCTTTTGCTTCATCGATTTGTTTATAGATCAATTTCACGGCATTCTTCAGCTTTTGATAGCGTTGGAAATATTTCTGCGCGTTCTGATTTGGCGTCAAAGCGGGATTCAAACGGATGGTGATCATCTGGTCTTCATCATAATAATTCGCCAAATCCACTGATTCTGCACCGCGTGGGACTTGAGTCATAAAGGTAGTTAACAGCTCGCCATCACGACGAAATTCCTCAGCGTTTTCTGAATCCTTCAAGGTTTTCTGACGCTTTTCTAACTTGGTTTGATTCCGTTTGATCTCATTTTCAACGCGGCGAATCAAGTCATTACCTAGTTGTTTTACCCGATCTTTTTCGGCTTTTTCGCCATAAAAAGCATCCAGTAATAAGCTCAAAGTAGGGTATGCTACCGGTTTATCAAACGTTTCGAAAAGCAGTGGTGCGAAGAATTCTTTGTCGTTTTTCAAACCTAAAGTGGGTTGTAGGTTACTGGTTATGTCTTGCCAGAAACTTTGCCAAACGGTCATTTTATCGTTCGGATTGTGATTTAAGCGATAGGCTAATTCTTCAGCAGTATCACGACCTAAGCCTTGAAATTGCTGCTGCAAATACTTTCCGTTTAATTCCTCAGCAGTAGATAAGAGGTGAAAAACACTTTCTTTAGTTGCTGTAAAGGGATTTTGTTGGTCTTGTTTGGGCGGCGTGATATAGTCACTGCCAGGTAAGATGGTACGATAAGTATTTTGAGAATGACCTACATGCTTAATCGCATCGAGAATTTTACCAGTCTCGCTATTTAACAAGATAATTGTAGAATGGCGACCCATTAGCTCAACAATTAGTTCAATATCTTGTAAATCTCCTAATTCATTCCGTTTAGTAAAGGTAAAATGAATGACTCGGTCATTTTCAATTTGTTGAATGTCTTCTAAAATAGCTCCTTCTAAGTGTTTGCGCAGCATCATGGCAAAATTAGGCGGCGTATCAGGATTTTGGTAAGCAATCTCGGTTAGCTGAACGCGAGCATAACTAGGGTGTGCTGAAAGTAACAGGCGATGATTCTTTGCCTGTGATCGAATGACTAAAACTACTTCATTTTCATAAGGTTGGTGAATTTTGGAAATTCGGCCGCTTAATAACACGGTTCGCAATTCATTCACCATTGCATGGGTAAAAACTCCGTCAAATGACATCTTTTTCCCTCGTTTCTTTTCATAGTGATTCTATTATAACGAAAAAAGTGCCAGTGACCAACAGTAAGTCACTGGCAAAGCTTAATTCGATTATTTAGTTAGTGATTCTTTATAAGTTGCCAATTCTTCTAATAATAGCAGCAACAATGTTTCCGTCTCATTCGGCAGACGATCATAACCCTCGTTTACGGTCTTTCGCTTTTGAATGAAGGCTAACCGGGTTTCAATCCGTCCTATCAATTTCTCAATATACGACGCATCTTCAAATGGCGGTTCGTGTCCTTCAATTGGGAGGTAAGACAAAGCTTTTAACGGTCCAAAAGTTTTGAATTCTGCCGTACCTTCAACAATTTTTTCGATTGAAGATAAGGTATGTTTCGGAGTTACATCATTATCTTCAAATACACCAGTGTTCAGGATATAGCAATCCGTTTGTCCTTTTTGGAATAGTTCCAAGAAGTCTTGGTAATCTTCACCTAGCGGATAACTACGGAATGGATTCGCAAATGGTTCAATTACTAGCTGATCGACATTAGCCTTCGCTTTGATAATATTTTCAGCAGTAGAACGTTTAGTGGCTAGAGTAGCACCGAAAACAGCAGCTAAACATGGATCATTTACTTTAATTACAGGTGGCAAGCTGTCATCTTTCATGATCCAGAAAATACCATCAACGTTTTCGGATAAATGATCCACCCGATTTTCGGTAGCATAGCGGCTCTTGATACTTCGTCCATTACCATTTCGAATATCTTCAGTTACTAAAACTTTTTCGCCGTTTTCGTTTAAAGTAACACCGACATTTTGTGCAGTAACGACGTGGCTTAATTCTTCGCTACTACTAGGGTAATCTTGCGTTTTATCAAAATAAGAAGGTTCCAATGCAGTAGTGGAGCCTTTTTTCTTAGAAATAACAAAGGCATCATCATGAAGTACCTTGATAGGATACTTACCATCGTGTTTTGCTAGTGTAATAGTCGATTTACCAGAACCTGATAAACCAAAAGCAGCCATAGTATAGTTGCCAGTCGAAGCGGAATATTGTTTCATCCCACCGTGGCAAGCAATAAATCCGTTGCGATGGCCGGCAGCCCAAGCTAAAGTCAACGTCGCTTTTTTCAATTCACCAAAATAGCGTAATCCTAAGACAGCTGCACAATTATGCTCAGAGTCTACTAAAACTAAACCGTGTGGAAAATCAGGATGTGACCAGTCAGGATCTGCCAATACGAAGATATCTCCTTCTGGTATTGGATCTGAATTGGCATAAAATCCTAGTGATTCTTGGACGATTTGGAAGTTTAGTAAATAAGTATACAAATTAGCGGCATATTCTTTAGGCAGCAACACGTGAGCTTGCATTGTAAATTCTTTGTCTAATCCTACATAGACATCACCGCTGTAACACTCTTTTTTGCCTACTTCAAAAACAGCTTCCCGTAACAATTTATCATGGTAAGCTTCATCTATTCCAGCATGTCCGATAACGCGACGTGCTGCGGCTGTTCGACCAACGATCTCGCCATCGCTGGATACGAGCACCTTGGTGTCACCAGGTAATCCTAATTCTTCGGTGTGTCGAACAGGCAAATCGGTGACGATGACATCTGGGGCTTTTTTCGCTAAATGATACGCCTCAGACAAGGATGTAACTGGGGTTACGTTGTTTCCGTAAAAAGCGGTTTCAATAATCGTGCGCGTGACAGAAAAGATTGGATTTTTGTCAGTAATCTCGGTCTGCTTAAAAAACTGTATGCTACTCATGTGGCGTCCTCCTCTACAATCGGTATAACATTATAATAGCATTAAAATGTTATCGGTACAAATCTTAAAAAAACATTAATGACTCCTTTGGTTGAAGAGATGAGATTAAGCTAGTCAAGCCTAGATAGAACCGATATAATAAGTACAGGAGGTTAGAAAATGAAGACTTTTTTGATGACGATCAGAGACAGAATAACTGCTGGGTGGCAGCTGTTTATTGAAACCGTGTCTGAAAACGAGAAGAAATCATTAGCGATCGCAGCAAGTTTAGTCATTTTTTCGATTATCTTTTCAGTAACAGTTGGTTATGCTCAAAAGAGCGTGCGACGTGACGAACTAAATACATTAGTTAATCAAACAATTCATTCGGATCATATAATCCCTTTTGACTATGGCGAAGCCGATCAAGAGATAAAAAACAGTTCAGCAATCTCAGTGATGTTTGCCCAACCACATGGCGCTTCTTTTGAAAATGTACTTGCCATTCTAGATACGCCAAAACAGGAAGAAGAATTAAATCGAAGCTTCTATTATTATCCGTTAGTTTACAATAGTAGTAAAATTGCCAAAGAGTACGATGTAGATCCTACTAAAGTAACATTTGTTTTCTTCCAAAAGGGTCAAGAGAGAAATCGTTTTGTGATGGAAGACTTAGCTGATCTAAACAAAGAATTCATTCCAGAACTAAATCGCTTGCCAATGTGGCGCTTAAAGGCTGAAAATGAGAATAACTAAAATAAGTTCATCTTTTTTTAATAAATACCATTGACAGCTATCTGATTTTTCGATAGACTATTGTCAATATCAAAGAAGGAGTGACATTCATGTCTAAAGCAAACTTATCCGTTCAATTGAATAGCTGGCAAAACTGGCGTAGATAAGTTGTGTTTATGAATTCACTTCATAGATACAACGTTTAGACTATCTCTAAATTGTGTATCTATGCGCTGGTACTATTTGTGTCATTTCCCGCATAGAGCAGATCTATGCGGTTTTTGTCTTTTTTAGGGCGACTACCGTAAATGTTGAGGTAGTTGTCCTTTTTCGTTATAAACGCAATCATACAAACAAACATACTAAAAATTTGGGGGAATTATCATGAAAAACAAAGGGATTATTGGTTCTATTATTGCATTGGCGGTCATATTAATTGGAGTTTTTGCTTATCAAATGGGCTCTAGACAAAATGCGAATACTGAAACAGATGAAAATTCGAAAGATATGCAGACAGTAGGGATTTTACAATTTATCAGCCATCCATCATTGGATCAAATCTCTGATGGCGTCATCGAAGGCTTGAAGCAAGAAGGCTTTGTTGAAGGCGAGAACATCAATATCGAATTTTTAAATGGTCAAGGCGACCAAAGTAAATTAAACACCATGACGCAGCAATTATTGAACAAAGATTCAGACGTATTAGTCGGTGTTGCTACACCAGCCGCTAAAGCTTTAGCCAACGGGACTTCAGAAATTCCGGTAATCATGGGAGCGATTAGTGATCCAATCGGTGCTGACTTAGTGGAAAGCTTGGAAAAACCAGGCGGCAACGTAACCGGCGTAAACAATTTAGCACCAGTTGGTCAACAGTTTGAACTAATTAAAGCATTGTTCCCAGAAGCGAAGAAGATCGCGTTGCTGTACTCATCTTCAGAAGAAAACTCACAAGCACAAATTGACAATGCTGAAAAAATGGCCCAAGAACAAGGCTACGAAGCTACTCGCTATGCCGTATCTTCAAGCAATGAAATTGCCCAGTTAGCACAATCAGCAGCGGCAGAAAATGATTTTATCTATGTACCGCAAGATAACATTATTGCTAATGCTTTCCAAACGGTTATCAACGAATCAGACAAAACGCAAACACCAGTCTTCGTATCAGTTGACAACATGGTAACCGAAGGCGGAATTGCAACAATTGGTCAAAACCAGTTTGACTTAGGCGTAGAAACAGGAAAAATGGCTGCCGACGTATTAAAAGGCAACACAGATGCAGGGAATACACCAGTTAATGTAATTGATTACGGCGAAATGATCATTAACGAGAAGAAAGCTGCTGAACTAGGAATTACAATTCCGGAAGATATTAAAAAAGAAGCAACAATGGTTGAAGGAGAATAGAAAATGGTCATTTCAGCAATCGGACAAGGATTTTTATGGGGGATTTTAGGGCTAGGAATATTTATGACCTACCGTATTTTAAACTTTCCAGATATGACAACTGAAGGGTCGTTTCCTTTAGGTGGGGCAGTTTGTGTGACTGCCATCACCCAAGGGATCCATCCGGTATTAGCGACATTGTTAGGGATTTTAGCCGGTATGTGTGCAGGTTTTATTACAGGAATGCTGTATACGAAAGGAAAAATTCCGGTGATTTTGGCTGGTATCTTAGTAATGTCAGGGTTGAACTCAGTCATGTTGTTCATCATGCAGACGCCAAACTTGTCATTGCTAGGTAAGCCAAAGATTCAAGACTTTTTTACAAGTTTAAATTTACCGAACCACTTTGATATTGTCATTTTAGGCTTAATTGCAGTTAGCTTAATTATTGCGTTACTGTTATTCTTCTTTTTCACTGATTTTGGACAAGCCTATATTGCGACTGGTGATAATGAAAACATGGCTCGTTCTATCGGGATTAACACCGACCGCATGAAGGTGATCGGTTTAACTTTATCAAATGGAGTAATCGCTCTTTCAGGTGCCTTAATCGCTCAAAACGACGGCTATGCTGATATTGGTAAAGGGATTGGTGTGATCGTTATTGGATTAGCTTCAATTATTATCGGAGAAGTATTATATGGCGAATTATCTTTTGGTGAGCGTTTAGTCGCCGTCGTGTTGGGCAGTGTTATTTACCAGCTGCTGATTTTGTTAATTATCAAGCTAGGTCTAGATACGACTTACTTGAAGATCTTCTCGTCAATCATTCTAGCGATTTGCTTGATGATTCCACGACTAAAAGAAGCGCTAAACTTAAAAACAGGACTGGAAAAGGAGTAAGAAGATGGACGCATTACAAATTAAACAAGCAACAAAAACCATTCGAAACGGCATCAATGACAAACGCCAAATTCTTCGCTCTGTCAATCTGACGATCCAGCCAGGCGAATTTGTAACCGTACTTGGTGGAAACGGTGCAGGAAAGAGTACGTTGTTTAATAGTATTTCTGGCACGATGCAATTAGATAGTGGTACGGTTTCAGTTATGGGAAATGACGTAACTAAACTATCTGAAGAAAAAAGAGCCAATTATATCTCGCGCGTGTTTCAAGACCCCAAGATGGGAACGGCTCCTCGTTTGACCGTTGCTGAGAATTTAGGTTTAGCGGAAAAACGTGGACAAAAGCGAGCGTTACGTCCGCGTAATCTATCACAAAAAAAAGAAGCCTATTATCAGCTATGCAGTCAAGTAGGTAATGGATTAGAAAATCATTTGGATACACCCACTGGTTTCTTGTCAGGTGGTCAGCGTCAGGCACTTAGCCTGCTGATGGCTACATTGACGAAACCCGATTTATTATTATTAGATGAACACACCGCCGCATTAGATCCTAAAACAGCACGTCAATTAATGAAGGTCACTGATCAGAAGATTAAACAAGAGCAGCTGACCTGTTTAATGGTTACTCACAAGATGGAAGATGCCTTGAACTACGGCAACCGATTAATTGTGATGCAAAAAGGACAAATCGTCAAAGATTTAAAAGGCGAAGAAAAAGCACAACTTTCATTAACCGACCTTTTCTTGTTCTTTGAAGAAGAAGATACCGAAGACGAAAGCTTGTAAAACTGCCTAAGTAGCGGAAAGTTCAAAAAAGGATTGACAAGTAAAATAAACAAATTTATACTTGTTTCAATCACTAATCAGTTTGGAGCGATGATCATGATAAAAACTAGACATCCACAACTGAATACTTTTTACTTTAGCTATTTTAGATAGGTTTGTATTCATGAGCTCATGGATGCAAACAACGCAAGTTTGTATCTATGATGGCTGAAGAACTTTAAATTGACTTTAAAGCCATGTAGATGATTCATCTATAATGGCTTTTTTCTTTTAGTAGACCCATTGTAGATGTATATCCTACAACGGGTCTTTTTTGTTGAAAGAAATCAGGTTAGAAAGAGGAATGAAGGATGCGTTATTTGACAGCAGGAGAATCACACGGACCACAGCTAACAGCTATTATTGAAGGAGTACCAGCCGGTATTACTGTATCAGTGGAGAAAATCAATCAAGAATTAGCAAAACGGCAAGGCGGCTACGGTCGCGGCGGCAGGATGAAAATTGAAAAAGATCAGGTTCAAATTACTTCAGGCATTCGTCACGGGAAGACACTTGGCTCTCCGATTACGATGATCGTTGAAAACCGCGATTGGAAAAACTGGCAAACCGTCATGTCAGTAGGAGAAGTTGCCGAAAAAGATACGCAATTAAGAAAAGTTACCAAGCCTAGACCCGGTCATGCAGATCTGGTTGGCGGTATGAAATATCAACACCGTGATTTACGCAACATCTTAGAACGGTCCTCTGCACGAGAAACCACGATGCGAGTAGCCGTTGGCGCACTAGCTAAACAGATTCTACAAGCTTTGGACATCGAGATTGCGAGTCATGTGGTGAATTTGGGCGGGATTCAAGCACAAGTCCCACCAGTCATTAGTGTTAAAGAGATTCAACAGGCCGCAGACGCATCTGAAGTAAACATGATTGACCCTTCGATTGAAGACGAAGTTAAAATGAAAATTGATGAAACAAAAAAAGCTGGTAATACGATCGGTGGTGTCGTGGAGGTTCGCTTAGAAAATGTACCTGCTGGATTAGGCAGCTACGTTCAATGGGACCGCAAACTGGACGGCAAAATCGCTCAAGCCATTGTCAGTATCAATGCCTTCAAAGGTGTTGAATTTGGCATCGGCTTTGAGGCCGCAAATCGTCCTGGATCAGAAGTGATGGATGAGATTATTTGGAATCAAGATGCTGGTTATACGCGCACGAGCAACCATTTAGGCGGCTTTGAAGGCGGCATGACCAATGGTGAACAAATCATCGTACGTGGTGTAATGAAGCCTATCCCTACCTTGTATAAGCCGTTAATGAGCGTTGATATTGATACCAAAGAACCTTACAAGGCAAGTGTAGAGCGTTCAGATAGTACGGCCGTGCCGGCAGCAGCTATCGTAGCGGAAAATGTTGTAGCAACAGTTATTGCGACTGAAATTTTAGAACAATTTCAAGCGGACAATTTAGCTGATTTGATTAAAAGTGTCAACGATACCCGCCAGCAGCACACGGCGTTTTAGGAAGGTCATACTATATGAAGAATATTTTTGTTGTTGGTCTAGGGTTAATCGGCGCCTCCTTATGTCGTGCAATAAAGCAGCCCAACATTAAATTATACGGCTGGGACTTCAAAGCGGAAAGTTGTGAAATTGCCCAGCAGACTGGCATTGTTGACGAAGTAGCTCTGGGGATCGAAGCAGCAGTAGAGATGGACATTATTATCTTGGCTGTTCCAGTTAGCGTCTCTTTGGAGTATTTAGAAAAGCTGGCTCAGCTGCCTTTGAAACAAAACGCAATTGTCACTGATGTAGGAAGTACCAAGTCAGCCGTTGTACAACTGGCTGAAACACTACCCTTTACTTTTGTTGGGGGACATCCGATGTCAGGTTCACACAAATCAGGCGTGACGGCAGCCAATCCGAATCTTTTCGAGAAAGCCTACTATATTTTAACGCCTTCCGGAGATCAGCAGACAGAAGTGGACGAATTAATTGAACTCTTAACACCTACTCGAGCGAAATTTGTTATCCTTGATCCAACAAGTCATGATGAGATAGTAGGGGTTTTAAGTCACCTTCCTCATATTGTGGCATCTGGACTAATGCAGATGAGTGACCAGTTATCTGCAACTTATCCGCGAGCGAAGCAATTGGCAGCCGGCGGATTCCGAGACATTACTCGGATAGCATCTTCAGATCCGCAGATGTGGACGGATATCTTATTAACCAATCGGAGAATACTATTGGACTTGATGGATAAGTGGCAGGCAGAAATGTCTGCGGTCAAGCAGCAACTAGAACAAGGCGATCGTGCATCGATTCATCAGTTCTTTTCTCAAGCGAAGAAAAATAGAGATCAATTGCCTCGTAAAGATCAAGGCGCTATCCCAGCTTTCTACGATTTACTGGTGGATATTCCAGATATCGCCGGAGCAGTGGCAAAAGTAACAACCGTATTAAGTCAACACCATATTTCGATTATTAACTTAAAAATCCAAGAAACACGGGAAGACATTTTCGGAGTTTTGGAATTATCGTTTAAAAATAAAGCCGATTTACTAGCAGGAAAAGCGTTAGTTGAGGCTGAAAAATTTCATTGTCGGATAAGGAGTTAAAAGCATGCGTTTAATGACAAAGGCAAAAGGTTTAATAGGTGAGCTAGCCGTTCCTGCAGACAAATCAATTTCCCATCGTAGTGTGATGTTTGGAGCGATTAGTCACGGAACGACAACGATTCATAATTTTTTAAAGGCTGAGGATTGTTTAAGCTCAGTAGCAGTCTTTAAAAATTTAGGGGTTTCAATTGAAGAGAAAGATGACGTATTGATTGTTCAGGGAAAAGGCTTTGACGGATTAAAAGCACCATCTGATTTATTAGATGCTGGTAATTCAGGGACTACCATGCGATTAGTTATGGGGATTTTAGCAGGTCGACCGTTCACTTCGACTATTCAAGGAGATGCTTCTTTGAATAAACGACCGATGGAGCGTGTTATGGGACCGCTTCGTCAGATGGGGGCAGATCTGGTAGGAAATGAAGGCGCTGAGTATCCGCCGATTACTATCCAAGGAGGAACACTTCAAGGGATTGAATATCAAATGCCGATTGCTAGTGCGCAGGTGAAATCAGCGATTCTGTTTGCTGCATTGCAGGCTGAAGGTGAAACGACCGTTATCGAACAAGCTTGTTCACGTAATCATACCGAACAGATGATTCGTCAATTTGGCGGAACGATTGAGGTAAACGACAAGGAAATCAAACTTCCTGGCAATCAGCAGTTGGTCGGACAAGAAGTGCATGTACCTGGGGACATCTCTTCTGCGGCATTCTTCTTAGTTGCGGCTCTATTAGTACCAAATAGTTCTTTGTGTTTGAAAAAAGTTGGGATCAACCCCACTCGAACAGGTATTTTGGATGTCTTAGCAAAAATGGGTGCGGACATCACTCAAATGAATGAAGACACCCAAAATGAGGCAGCCGATTTATTGGTGGAAAGCAGTGCATTAAATGCTTGTGAAATCAGTGGGGAGATTATTCCACGTTTAATCGATGAGTTGCCAATTTTAGCTTTAGCAGCAACGCAAGCAACCGGAACAACCATTATTAAGGACGCGCAGGAGCTGAAGGTCAAAGAGACAAACCGGATCGATGCAACTGCCGATGAGTTAAATAAAATGGGGGCTAATATTGAACCGACAGAAGACGGGATGATTATCCACGGACCGACTCCGTTACACGGAGCTGCAGTAGACAGTCACGGAGATCATCGCATCGGTATGATGTTGCAAGTAGCTGCATTGTTGACTGAAGAAGTGGTTGAATTGAACAATCCAGAAGCAATTAATATTTCTTATCCCGAATTTTTCAATGATTTGGATAAATTAGCAAAGGAGCGAGTATAGTAATGGAAGCAATTGTGTTGATTGGGTTTATGGGAGCAGGAAAGACAACAATAAGTAAAGAATTATCAGAGGCGTTATCCTACCAGCGAGTAGATATGGATGACGTGTTAGTGGATCGAATTGGACCGATCAATGTGTACTTTGAGGAGCACGGTGAACCTTCATTTAGAGTGCATGAAACAAACTTATTAAAAGAAGCGGTGCAACAGGCATCGGTCATTGCTACTGGTGGTGGTGTAATTATGCAAAAAGAAAATCAAGAGATCTTGGCAGATAAAATGGTGGTTTACTTGAAGACAGATCCGGATGTTTTAGTCGAACGAATTCGGCAAGACAAAGAAAATATCCGACCAAATGCCGCAAATAAGAACGACGGTGAAATTAAACATCTGTTTTTCTCGCGAGAAAAATTTTATGAAAAACTAGCAAAGGTAACTGTGGATACCTCTCATCGTTCGCCTGAAGAAATCGTCGCAGAAATTAGAGAAAAGGTTGGCGTGTGATGGATATTGGTTATTTGGGTCCTAAGGGGTCCTTCACTCATTCGGCTGCCAGCAGTTATTTTTCCAGCGGCAACTTGATCAGCTATGATTCATTGATGCAATTAATCGATGCCCGCATGAACAAGCAAATTGATTATGCGATGGTGCCGGTTGAAAATACGATTGAAGGATCGGTTTTACCCACCATCGACGGGATTTATCAAACCTTGCCGACGATTCAAGGGGAGCTGATTTTGCCAATTGCTCAGCAGCTGATGGTTCATAAAAACAATCAAGATCGTTGGCAGGAAGCGACGCTGATTAGCAGCCACCCGCAGGCACTAGCTCAGTCTCAGGTGTTCATTCACAAAAATCTGCCTCAAGCAGAGGTGGAACCAATGGCCTCTACTACCTTGGGGGCGAAAAAAGTGGCTGATCATCCGGAAGAAATTTACGCAGCAATCGGCTCGAAAATGGCAGCCGAGGAATATGATTTAGCAATTGTAAAAGAAGGCATCCAAACAGTAGCCAATAACGAAACCCGTTTTTGGCTATTAGGAGATGAGCCGATTGCGACAAATCTGATTTTTGTGGAACAAAAGGCGACGTTACTGATAGAGCTGCCAATGGATCGGCCAGGAGCCTTGTATCATATGCTAGGCATCTTCAGCAAAGCGGATCTCAATTTGTCCAAAATCGAGTCCCGTCCGCAAAAAACTAAGCTGGGAGAGTATTTCTTTATCATGGATATCGAGGTGCCCTCTGACAAAGCCGTGCTACAGACGGCCTTGGAACGACTTGAAAAACAAGCCTTTCCCTTTAACTTAATTGGAATTTATCCAACCTACCGAAAACCTTAGCATTACGTTAAGGTTTTCTTATTTTTTGTGAGTATAATAGAACAAAAGAGTATTCCTTTGCTATTTTTGTACTATCAACATCCAAGTAAAGAGGTGGATCAATGAGTCGAGTGGATCGTTATAAAAAAATCCATGAAGAAAGTAAAAAAACTGAGCGTAAAGCATCACTGGTTCGGCGGGAGATCAAAAAGCCCACACATGAGCAAGAGTCGCCTAATGATGAGTCAGTATTTACTCAAAATGCGTATGAAGAACCAGAATTCGAAGATAATTATTATGATGAACCAACGAAACAAAAGTCAAAGTTAAGATTTCCTGCGCTAAAAATACCTCGCTGGAAGCGGAAAGCAAAACGACAAGAAGTATATCCAAACAGGAAAAAACCTAAGAAAAAGCGTAGAGTTGGTCGGATTATACTTAAGATCATCGCCTTGTTACTGGTGTATTCTGCTGTAACATTTGGTATTGGAAATGTAGTAGCTCGCTCTGATTCTTCTATTCCCGACATCGAAACTCAGGAATTTAATGGAGTTGAGTCAGTTGACGGGACCAAAAACATTTTGCTCCTAGGTAGTGACACCCGCGATAATGAAACCGGACGAGCCGACTCTATGATGATTCTTCAGGTGGATGGCACTGGTAAAACGAAACTGGTTTCTTTTATGCGTGATATGTACGTGAACATTCCTGGTGTTGGTGAGAACAAACTAAATGCAGCTTATGCTTACGGTGGTGCCGATTTAGTCCGTCAGACGTTGAAGGAAAATTTTGGCGTCGATTGTCGCTATTATGCCATGGTTGACTTCCAATCCTTTGAAAAGGGCGTGGATGCGTTATTTCCAAGTGGCGTACCAATTGAGGCGGAAAAAGATATGAGTGCCTACATTGATGAACCAATCTCTCAAGGAATGCAACGAATGAATGGCCACACTTTATTAAACTATGCCCGCTTCAGGATGGATGAAGAAGGTGATTTTGGACGAGTAAGAAGGCAGCAACAAGTCATTCAAACGGTATTTAGCCAATTGAAGAATCCGTTAGTCTTATTACGGGGACCCTATGCAGCCGGTAAAATTTTTGGTTACTTGTCTACTGATATGGGAAATGGTTTTGTTCTAGCGAATACGTTTAATTTTGCTAAGACAGCAATGGGCATTGATCGTCTGACCTTGCCAGTGGATGGCTCGTGGTCTTATGGTGATACTTACAATGCAGGCAGTGTTTTATTCGTTGATTTTGCCCAAAATGCGCAGGCTGTTCAATCATTTTTAGCAAAATAACCGATTTTAGATTCCATTGGTCTGTAGAGTATGCTATATTTTATTTATTGCAAATTTTCAAGTGAAACGAGGAAATCATCATGAAACTAGCGATCGTGACAGATAGCTCAGCCTATCTAAATGAACGCATTAAGGACCATAAAGATTTATTTATTATCCCTATTCCTGTTGTAATTGACGGACAGCCCTTTGAAGAAGGGGTTAACATTCATGAAGATGAGTTTTATCGTTTGTTAAATCAAAGTCAAGAGTTCCCGACAACATCGCAACCAGTTTTAGGGGAAGTCATTTCCCTTTATCAGAAGATCCAAGCAAAGGGCTATGACACGATTTTGAGTATCCATCTATCAGAAGGTATTTCCGGCTTTGTCCGAACGCTTCATACGATTAAAGACGAAATTGACGGATTAACGATTGTTCCCTATGATTCGACTATCACTAGCCTGCCAATGGGTTACATGGTAGAAAAGGCATTAGAGCTTAAAGATGCTGGGAAAGAATTGCCAGAAATTATTGCGGGGGTAGATCGTGTTCGTGATACTACTAACGCCTATATCATCGTGGATGATTTAAACAATTTAGTTCGAGGTGGACGGCTAACAAATGGAGCGGCTATCATCGGCGGGCTTTTAAAAATCAAACCAATTTTGACCTTTACTGAAGGGAAGATCGTACTTTCTGAAAAGATTCGATCACTGAAAAAGGCGTTACAGCGGACAGAAGAAATTATCGGTCAGCATCGCCAGGATTCTGATGAAGAATTACGCTTGTACGTGATTCATGCCAATAATTTAGAGTTAGCCCAAGTTGAATATGAAAAACTGCGCCAGCTGTATCCGGATGCTGTGATTGAAATCGGCAGCTTTGGTCCGGTTATTGGGACTCATCTCGGCGATAAAGCAATTGCACTAGGTGTTTCTGGAATGTAACAAATGTACCACTAAGAATTTTGTTCTTAGTGGTCTTTTTTGTTTGTAAAATTGCTGAGGGTTCGCTATGCTTTAGTTGTTTAGTAATTTACTCATTTAGTAAAGGAGAAAATACTCATGAAAATTCCAACAAATTTAAAGCATAAACCGGTCTTTTTAGTAGAAAATTATGATCGAATCGATGGTTACAATGCTTGGGACAGTGATGCGAAAGGTTTAACTTTGGGCTTAGCTCAATGGAATGACCGGGGAAAAGTCGATATTTCTGGAAAGGTGTGGCGCCATACCGGTGAGAAATGGTCCCGTCAATCCGAAGAATTACCAATTAATCGAATCTTAGATTTGGCGATTTTAGTGGCTCAATCTAGTTTGTATTTACAAGATGCCTATCGATATGAAAAATTTTACGACCCTGAAAATCCGACAGTTGACATTATTGGACTGCAAGGCGGTCGCATGACGGTAGAAGTCGATACTGAAAATCCCATGATTGATGAGGATATTATTCTATTTAATGATACCATGAACAAAAACGGTGATCTGCTGGCAGAACGTTATCGTACTTTGAAACGCCTGTTAACAGATTTAGGTTACTAAGAAGGATGTGACATAGTATGACGGAAATAACAAATTATTCGGTTACCAAGAACCGTCATTTTTCTAAAGTTGAGCAGCAAATGATATGGCGTAAGCCTACCAGTCATCAGACGAGTCAGGAAGAATTAAGAATCGCCTCTGAGATCAAGCTGAATTGGAATGATCCAGAGATGAAGATTATGAATGTTTTACTAGAAGGCGATGCTGGTTCAGGAAAGACACAGCTGGCTCGGGCACTATCAGCTGATTTACAGCTTCCTTATACGAAGGTGACTTGTTTTGCGGATATGGATAAAACAGATGTATTTGGCGCATTACTACCAGTGGTTTCGGCCGATGACGAAGAAGACGGCGAACTGTTAGAGGCGATTTATCAGGCTGATTGCTTAGAAGGTGTGCTTGATTTGATCGCTCGTCATTACAGCATTAGTCAGGAAAAAGCACGGGAACGTTTCGCTGAACTAATTCAACGGGTCACTGATGACAACGATAACCGGCCGATCCAGTATAAATTTTATCCATCAGAAATTGTTCGTGCAATTGAAAAAGGCTATTTACTAGAAATTCAGGAGCCAACGGTTATTCGCGACGCTTCGGTTCTAGTTGCTTTAAACTCTGCTTTAGAAAACAATGGTATTTTGAACATTCCGACTGGTATTATTCGTCGTCATCCAGACTGTGTTGTGGTAATAACTACGAATCGGAATTATCAAGGAAACCGACCATTGAATGAATCATTACGTGACCGGGTACAGCATGCTGAGAAAATGGACTTGCCGTCTATTGAAGTGATGATGGAACGAGCGCAAGCAAAAACCGGTTTTACTGATGGACGCTATTTAGAAATTATGGCAAAAGTAATTCGCTTATTAGATGAAACAGCAAAAGCTAACGCAATTAAAGGGGTAGCTGGAATGCGCTCTTATTTCTTTTGGGTAAACAGCCTGAAGCAAGGACAAAATCCTTTAGAGAGTCTTTATCCTAAGGTATTGTATAAGCTGACAACTGATGAGAATGAATTGTCAATTTTAACTACTGCCTTAGATGACAGCAAGCTGTTAGTCGACCTTCAACAAGTAGAAAGCAAGGAAATCATTCAAAAGAATAAAGGACGAATTATCAGTGGGGAAGAAGCAGATAAACGAAATATTACCCAAGAGTCAGAACACACCACATTAAAAGGTGAAGCAATGGAAGAAGAAGCAACAAATTCTCCAGATAGCAAGTCAGAAGTGGAACAAGAACAGCCAACGCAAACAAAGAGTTCTCAAGTAAAAGAAATGGACGACACACAGCGAAATACCTCTGATGGTAAAAGTGACAGTGTGAAAATGTCTGAGGAAGAGAAACTCGGTTCCAATCTTTCCCTAGATGATATGGTCGAATGGGATAAGCAACAGCGCAAAGAACTAAACCGCAAAGCGCGCGCTGTGCTGGAGGATACGATCCATGCTAAAGAAGGGACGATTGTCCATCGACCAAAGATAACTACTAAAGCGATTGAAGACGGAAAAAAACTGACCCATCTGGTATTGCCTGAAGTAGAAAGTCTAAGTCGGGTGATCAACGATTTATTGGAAAAAGAAGAAAGTTCCGATTACTCCAGCGGGAAATACTATGGTTCCCGCTTCAATCCATCACGAGTGGCCTATGGTGATTTACGAAATTTTGACAAGAAGAATCCGCCGACCGAACAGCCATCTTTGGCTTTAGCTGTCCGAGTGGATGAATCTGGCTCAATGGTACGAGAGGATCGGATTGAAAAAGCGAAGCAAGCTGCGTTAGCACTGGGCTTATTTGCTGAGAAGACTAAGATTCCTTTCATGCTTTATGGTGATTCGGCGGATGTCAGTCAACGTGAAAAGACGTCATTATACTCTTATAAAGAGTTCAACGATCCCTTTGATTTTCTGGCGGCTAAAATCACTACTATGAAGCCGCGACAAAATAATCGGGACGGTGTTCCTTTGCGATTATTGGCAGATACACTTAGTTCCGAAACTGCAGATACTAAAATCATTCTGAATATTAGTGACGGACAACCCAAAGCTTTGCCAGATTACACTGCGAAAAAGGCACAAACAGATATCCAACAAGTGTTAGCTGATTACGAAAGAAAAGGTGTTATTTTTATCGCATGTACAATAGGAGAAGACAAAGAAGCTATTAAGAACATCTATGGAGAAGATCGTTTCGTAGACATTAGTGACTTAGCTACTATGCCGCAACAGTTGTTACAATTAATTGGTCGTTTTGTTTAACTTATTTAACATGCTACTGAGTCTTTTTCTACACAAACAGATTATTTGTAATCTCTTTCTTTCTTCGTTAGGCTATAACTAGGCTAAAAGAAAGGAAGATACAATATGACAAAGAAAATTGCAGTATTAGTCACTGATTTAGTGGAAGATGTCGAGTTAACTTCCCCAAAAGAAGCTTTAGAAAAAGATGGTAATGAAGTTGTTTTGATTGAAAAAGAAGCAGGTAAAGAAATTACAGGTAAACAAGGGAATACTTTTACCATTGATACAAGTATCGATGATGTAAAACCGGAAGATTTTGATGCGTTACTAATTCCAGGTGGTTTCTCACCTGACCAATTACGGGCAGATCAACGATTTGTAGACTTTGTGGCTTATTTCTTGGAAAACGATCGTCCGCTATTTGCCATTTGTCATGCCCCACAGTTGTTTATTCAAACAGGTCTAACAGAAGGTCGCACAATGACCGCTTATGACACGGTACGCCCAGATATTGCTTATGCAGGCGCCAATGTGAAGGATGAAGAAGTGGTTGTAGATAAGAACTTAGTTACTAGCCGGAATCCTGATGATATTCCAGCTTTTAACGAAAAAATTGTTGAAATTTTAAACGCGTAACGGATAATTCGAGACTCTGGGAATTTAAAAAATATTCGGAGTCTTTTTTGTTATTGAGACGACTTGATAATTAGGATAGAATTTAATTATCAAAGAAAATAGGAGGGCTACTCATGGATCGGCAACTAACCACTCGTATCTTTGAGGATGAAGATCGTTCACTAATGAAGACCTGGCTCTATCGTGATTATGTTCAGCGATGGCTAATTCATCCTGAAAATTGGCTTGCTGAAATTGACCAGCGCCATGAAAAATTTAGTTGGATACACCACTATATAGTGATGTTTGCTGATCAGTCAATTGGCTTTTGCCAATATTACGATTGCTACAAAGCAAAGGACTTAGGAGAATGGACACAGGTTCAGGAGCCTAATAAAGTTTTTAGTATAGATTATTTAATTGGTGAACCAGAATTCGTGGGTAAAGGTTATGGCAAACAAATCGTTAACCAGCTCATGCACACGATTCAACAAAATGAACCGGACGTTGAAACTATAATCGTCGAGCCAGATTCCCAAAACATTGCGTCTATTAAAGTCTTAGTAGCGAACGGTTTTATCTTTGATCAGCAGGACAGGTATTATTATAAACAACTATAAAACCCCCTCTTCAATAGTTGAAGGTGGGGTTCTTTTTACATTTAGTAATTTGCTCTCGGTCCGCCAATATATTTTGCTCGACTTCTTAATGCTGTTACATGAGCACCGCCTAATTCTTTAATAGAAGGACGGACTGGAACCTGCACGTGCTTTACATGCATACCGATAGAAGTATCGCCAATATCCACTCCAGCTTGAGCTATGATATGCTCAACCTCAACTGGATCAGTAAATTGTTCAAACGCTGCTACTGAACAAGAACCCCCAGCATGCAGAACAGGTTTCACATTTACGACTTCCCAATCCTTTTTCTCTGCCAATTCTCGTTCAACAACTAAGGCACGATTGATATGTTCACAGCCTTGAACTGCTAGATAAATATCTTTTGGATCTAGTAGTTCTTTCAAGGTTTCGATCACCCATTCACCGACTTCTTTGCTAGAGTTTTTACCGATCATCCCACCGACGATTTCACTGGTAGTACAACCTAAAACAAAAACATTGCCTGGTTTCAACTCAGCTTCTGCCAAAATATCATTTACGATAGTGGTTAAGGTTTCTTTTAATTCTGCTTTTTCCATAATCTAAAAACTTCCTTCTATTTAAATTGTACCCGGTGTACGATGCGTTGTAGCGCTTGATATAAGGGAACTGTTACGGCGATACCGAATAGATTTTGTATTAAATTCGTTGGTAATGAGGCTAACCCAGCTGGCCAACTATATAGAAAAGAGGTTGCCAAAGCGTATCCTACGATCATAAATAAGCTCGCTGCAGTAAAACCAGCAAACATACCAGCCCGTGATGACATCCGTTGATAAATAGACCCAAGGATAAGTCCTTGAACGCCATGAATAATGATGGAAAAAAGGGCCCATTCAGGATAACCGGATATTAAATCGATCAGACCACCGCTCATCGCACCAACAAACAAGCCACCCACAGGTCCAAATAATAGTGATGAAGTATAAATACCCACTTCACATAATGTCACAAATCCTCTAGTAGCTGGAACCGGGAAAATAAACATAAGGGACAGCGTCACCGTTAAGGCGATCATCATTGCTAAAGTAGTTAAGGTTTTTATTTTCATTTTATTCCTCCTTAAAAAAGACATATTCAATGTTCACTATACAAAAGTTACAGGATGATCATCTATCACGATCCTCTTGGTACCAAACGTTTCCTTCGCCGTTTTTTAACATAATACCTTGTTGAATGGCCTGATAAACATACTCTTTACTTAGTTCAATGGCTTCAAGAGGCGTTTTACCCAAAACCAAATTAGATGCAATCGCAGAAGCGAAAGTACAGCCAGCACCATTAATAGTTTTTGCTTCTAATTTAGGCATGCGAAAGACTTCGAAGGTTTTTCCATCATAATAAAGATCAATCGCTTGTGTACCCAATAAGCGCTGCCCACCTTTAATTACAACTGCTGTTTGTCCTGCTTGGTGAATCACTTGGGCTGCTTTTTTCATGCTAGCTTCATCAGTAATTTCGATTTGACTTAACAGTTCGGCTTCTTTTAAGTTGGGTGTAACCAAATCTACCAATGGAAATAGTTCTTGCATCAACAGATGACGATATTCTGATTGATAAACTTCCGTGGTTTCCTTAAAGGCTAAAACCGGATCTAAAACGATCGGCACTGCTTGTTTTACTAAAAAATCCTTAATGACCTGAATCGATTCTGGACGATGGATCAATCCGATTTTTATCCCAGATAAATCGACAACATCTAAAATCGTCTGTAATTGCTGCTTTAAAAGGTTAGCAGATAAATCTTGAATGACAAATTCATCTTCCTCTACTACGGCAATACAAGTGATAGCTGTTAATCCAAATAATTGATAATGTTCAAAAGTTTTTAAATCAGCCTGTAGCCCACCGCCAGCTAAGGTGTCCGATCCTGCAATTGTTAAAATTGTTTTTGCCATAACGACCTCCTTATGTTTTCTTATTATAATACGCGTTATAAAAATAAAAACAGCCAATTGGTTGTTTTGTTGCTCATCCAATTTTTAAAGTGTAAACAGTTGTCTGAATGGTCAGAATAGGTTAGCATAAAGAAAAAGAAGGAGGAATTACGTATGAAAGTATTTATTGCGGGAGCTACTGGGCGTGTTGCCCAAGCTTTGATTGAACGTTTGGTTGAAAAAGGACATTTTGTCTATGCTGGGGCACGAAGAGAAAATGAAATTCCTGAAAGTGACCAAGTAAAACCTGTTCATTTGGATTTACATGGAGATGTTGCCAGTTTAGCTAAAACATTGGGAGATGCAGAGGCTATTTACTTCGTGGCAGGTTCACGGGGAAAAGATTTACTGCAAACCGATTTGTATGGTTCTGTAAAATTGATGCAGGCAGCCGAACAAGAAGGGATTGCCCGCTATATTCAACTAAGCTCATTATTTGCATTAGTTCCTGAAAACTGGAGCGACAGCATCACGAACTATAACATTGCCAAATTCTTCTCAGATTCTTGGTTGATCGATAATACTGATTTGGATTATACGATTTTGCAACCAGGCAACTTAAAAGAAGAAGCCGGCAGTGGAAAAATTACTACAAAGATTGAAAAACGTAGTGAGAACTCCATCGAAAACGTAGCAACTGTGCTAGCAGAAGTTCTTGAAAGACCTAACACCTATCAAAAGGTTATTATGATGGGCGATGGAGATACACCAATTGACGAAGCTCTTTCTAAAATTTAAAAAAATGCTGCAGACCAAGTTGAGGTCTGCAGCATTTTTATTAGTCATAATATTGAATTTCAGCTTGCTGTTTGTCAAAATCTAATAACAGCTGGAAGCCTTTAGCCTCATTATCCTGATCCCAGATTTCGACAAAATGAGGCATAATTTCAATCAGTATCTCACTGTCTTTATGCGGATAAGCATTGTAGCTTTTATCCCAGTATTTTTTATATAGCTCTTGGAAAACTTGTCCAGGTTCATCTACCACTAATCCGTGATTTACCGCTTTACCTTCGATTTGCACACCCCAATAGCAGATAGCAACATTCGGATTTTCTAACAGCTGCTTAGTTTTACGAAAGTTTTTGTCAGTTTTAAATAATAGGCGACCTTCGTGAATAATCACGCTGACATTCCGAACGGTTACATGATCGTTTAGACTAGTAGCTAAAGCCATAATCCTTTTCTTACCCAGTTTTTCATATAATTGAATGGTTGCCGTTTCCCAATCCATCAGCTAAACTCCCGTCTTAGAAAAAGTGAACGTAAGCGATCTAAGGATAAGTAAACGATACTGGTACATACACCAAACTTAATCAGATTGAAGGGAACAATGCCGATTAAGACCAATTTCCAAACGCTGTCCACAAAAGGATTAACCGCTTGGGTCATGGCAATGACTGCTTCCATTGACAATCCATATAATGTCGCATAAAACGGAATGATGAAGTATACATTAGAGATGCAGGCGACAACGATTGCACAAAGCGTTCCCACCATCATACCGCTGAGCGCTTGGCGCTTAGTAGTAGCCCGTTTGTATATGAACCATGACGGGAGGATGAAGCTAGCACTCAAAATAAAGTTTTGAATTTCGCCAGTGAACATGGAGCTGGTTCCTGATGTTGCTAATTTTATCAGCAACTTGATGAGTACAATGAACAGACCTGAGACTGGTCCTAATAGGAAGGTTCCAATCATTTCCGGCACACCCGCTAAGTCAAAATCCATAAATGGCGGCATAAAAGGTAGTGGAAATCTGAACATCATGAGTAGATAAGCGATGGCACCTAAGATAGCAGTTAATACGAGTTTTCTTGCAGTGAATTTCATTCTTGTCACACCTTTCTTGAACATAAAAAAGAACCTTACAACAAATTCGCAAGGCACAGCAAGTAGAAAAAAGGTGCTTGAATAAACCAACAATTAAACTGGTCACTAAACACGCCTATTTTTCTTCTTCCATCCAGACTGTACTGTCGGTCTCAGAATTACACTGAGTCAACCTTAAAAAAGGCTCGCGGACTATTACCGCCGGTCGGGAATTTAACCCTGCCCTGAAGAACTATTGTGTTCATTTTCACATAGACTTTTCGTAAATGCAAGCCTTTTTTTAATTTTTTTCTTATCAATAACCCGATATTTTATCATTAAATACTAAAAAAAGTAGTAGAAGATGTGATAAACTAGACGAAACAACGATTTACATTGAAAATATCTTATAGATGAAATGTGGTGATTCCCATCATAAAAAAATCAAAAGCCATCAACTATTACATAAGAGAAAAAGGATTGACTAAAACCCAAGCAGAATATCGCTGGCAAAAAACTCATCAGCAGTATGAAGAACTTGAGGCTTTGTTCTTAGCTATTTATGAAGCTTCAACTATCTCTTTTAATGAAAAACCGCAAAAACTAAAAGCTTTAGCGCTATATCAAGGGATCAGCTTTACCTTGATTTTTGTTGTGCCTTTTATATTAGTTACAACATCTAATGGTCAGAGAACGGAATTGTTTTATGCGGTAATATTTATTTTGTTGGTTTCAAATCTTTGGCTCACTGCCACTATCAATCAAAAGAAAACTGAAGAACTACAGATTAGAAAAGCAGAGGCATTGATGCGGAACAACCAAGAGATCAAAAACAAACTAAGAAGAATTCAGCAACTAGAGTTAGCAATGTATCACCAAAAGCCAGAGATTTTGTCAACCATCAAAAAAATGCAACCACACGATTACAAAATGGAGGAGAAATTGCGTGAAAAAGAAACTCTCAGAAATGAGTCTGGAGGAACTCTGGCAGTTATTTCCCATCGAGCTAAACGAATCAAAAAGCGTGTGGCAGACGTATTATCAAGAAATCGCTGATCAGTTGAAAAAATGGTTACCTAAATCAGCGGTTGTCCGTATTTCTCATATAGGCAGTACAGCAATTAATGACATCAAAGCCAAAAATATTGTGGACGTTCTAATTGAAATGAGCGGTGGGACTGATTTAGCAGCCATAGCGCAACTATTGGAGACAAAAGGTTGCATTATAATGTCTACTACAAAATCACGCGTTTCTCTAAATCGGGGCTATACGCCAGAGGGATTTGCAGAAAAGGTATATCACATTCATTTACGCTTTGACGGAGATAATGATGAACTGTATTTTCGGGATTATTTAAATCAATATCCTGAAATTGCTAAGGAGTATGAATCATTAAAAGAAAAGTTAGCCGTAGAATTTAGAAATGACCGAGACCAATACACTTTACAAAAAAGTTCATTTGTCGAAGAAAAGACTAAAAAAGCGAAAGAGCTATACGGAGTGAGATACTAGAATGAAACAAGCGGTGGACAGTGCACTAGTATTGAAGATGCGTAATCGAAAAGAAGAATTAAGTGAGGCTGAAATCAGAGATCTTTTGAACCAGTCAAAGGTTATTAATGGCATCTTGCTGGAAAAATTTCGTGTAGATAAATTTACTGGTGTCCGCAAACTAGCTTTTATGTTGCTGAAATTATCAGACGACACAGAAAGGTGAGCTTTGTACTTGGCAGGGGTGTGATTTTGGAGGCTGTATTGGTGATTCTCCTTGTTATGATGGGTTAGTGAAGTCCATGAAAGCTCTGTCTGAATATAAAGCAACATATGGTATAACTGTTATGAGTATAAGCTTAAAAGAGGGTTAGATTATATTTTAGAGCATCGTGTGTGCTATCATGCAAACAATGATGAAATGCTTTATCCTGATTTAGTGAAGCTGTTCTATCCATATCCATACCGAACGAATGTGATTGAAACCTTGCATTTACTGAAACAAGAGGGCTATTGGACAGATTCACGGACGGAGATGGCTAAACAGCTGATACTGAGTAAACGAAAAAACAAGGGTTATATGCCAGAAAAGATTTTCATGAAAAGTTCTTGGTATCCTTTTGACCAATTGAAGCAGTGTGGTCCTTGGTTAACGGATGAAATTGAGCGGCTTTTTGCTGAGACTTTCCTGTACTAGGGGGAGTCTTTTTGTTGATAGCCAGATTAGGGTTATCGTTAGGAAAATGAGAAATAGGATGATAGAATTATCATAAAGGGAGGAAATTGGATGCAAGATGATTGGTTAATGCGGCAATTACAAATTGTTCCTAAGCAATTGCCAACAATTAAGCAAACTAATAATGATCCGCTAATTGATGTAGAAGATATACTAACAGGCGAAAAGCGTTCGGTTTCGTTAACGCAGTATATGCATGAGAATGTTTTACTTCGGAATATTTGTGAGGCGGAGGATGTCTTTTTTGCCCATCTTCATGAGTTAACGAGTCATCAAATTACATCCATTTCTTCTTGGTTCTATCAAAAGCTGGCTGGCATCCCCGAGACCGAGCTGATTCAAGCGAATTTCTCAATGGAAGAGGTTCACCAAGGAAAAGATGAAATCCGACGCCTTTTGAGACAGCGAACCGACTGATACTTTAAAAAGTGTGGTGGAAGTATGACAAATTTAGCAAAAGATATCATGCGCTGGCTGGAGCATCCAGCATGCGAACAGGGGCGTCCTGCCGATCAAGCAGCTTACTACGATAAGTTGTGGAATGATTTAATTCTGGAAATTCAGCGTATTGAAGGATGTGAAGCACCGATGGATTACGAAGCTGATTTTGCTCGAATGGCCCAGTATTCTGGTCCACTTTATCGGATTCATCGTGAATTTGAGCAGGAATATCCTTATGGTGTGTTAGAAAATACTTCCTTTGTATCCTGGACCAAGCAAAAAGACTTTATGGATTTTTCTTGGTTGGAAAAGGGGAAAAAAGTTCTGCTGATTGAAGGAAAGGCAGAATTTCCAGATATCGGTATTGATTTAGTAGGGATTAAAAAGTGGGCGAATAAATACGATCACCCTTTGTCCTTCAATCAATTTGAAGCAGAGCAAGAGGTTGTGTTTCCGTTGATGTTTGAAACTATTGTCGATATGAAGATCAAAGAGATAGCTTGAGGCACTTAATGGCCCAGGCTATTTTTTTGTTTCGCAGGAGTTATTGATGAAAGTACTATTCCATGGTGATATGTCAGAAGGAGTTTGGTAAACTAGTTATAAAGAAGGAACTGGAGGTGAAGTATGAGTGACCGAGTGAAAAGTGGAGGGATACCGCTTATCTGGATAATGACTTATCTTCTTTTCTTTGCGTTCTCTGTAGGCTTTTTATGGAATAGTGGCATGCTACTCGGCGTTTCGGAAGTGGGCAGCAACAATTTTTTCATCAAGGCTGCAAGTGATTTTATCGTCAATATCCTGTGGGCACTGCTATTTATTGGATTAGTTTACCGAAAAAATCACAGATTGGCTGATATAGGACTAACAAAAGAATCTCCTAAACTAGTTATCGGTCTAATAATTATCTATATCGGAATGTTTCTTCTAATCCAGGATTTTTCAATTCGTGGTTTTTACCAAGCCTATTTTTATTTATTTGTAGTCGCTTTTGGTGAAGAGATCATCTTTCGCGGCTTCCTGTTTAAACAGCTGGAAAAAGTTACTAGTATGTGGCCAGCGATTATTATAAGTGGAGCAATCTTTGGCTTTATGCATGCGATTTTACCATCTATTGTGAGTGGTGATACTTTTTCGCAATTCTTAGTCAAGAGCATGAATGAACTAGGCGGCACGGGGATACTAGGCAGTTTGTTTTATATCTTTCTTTACAAGAAAAGCGGAAATTTGTGGGTAGCAATCCTAGTACATGGGATATTGGATTATTCGCGATTTTTGTAGTCACCCTGAGGAGGGATCGATGATGATGAAACTGTTAGCTAGAATAAAAAGATTTTTCTTTGAGGAAAAGAAGAGCGATTCAGTGGTGAAGACACCCGGCAACCAATTACATGCCAATGCGGAGATTACTAACAAGTTGAAGAAGCTGGATCGTGAAGATAAGAAGCGAAAATAACATAATAGATTCTCAAGCAATAAGAAGTAAATATATCGCATATAAAATAATATAGAACCCAACAAAATATAGCAACAGAAATTAAAAGTTGCTTCGTTTTTCAAGAAATTTATACTCATTCTATTCGTTTTTTGCTAGTATAAAGGGAGTTCTAGGGGTGTTTTGTTAGGTAATACTGCTTGCCTAAGGAGACCAAATTTGATTACAATCATCAGCAAACAAGATTTTCATAAAAGCGGCTTGGCATTTTCCGATTATTTTGAAGAAGAGTTGTTTGAGTATTTTATCCAACAAGACGGGTTTATGGAATACAATCCAGTTGACCAGTGGATGTATAGCAAAAAAGGAGAGCGCATCTTCTCCGTTGAGTAATACCAGGAGTCAGCGCGCTCTTATTTAGCTTGCTTTTTGACTTGCTCCAGCAGCTTAGTCAAATCTGTTCGGTCCCATAGTTCGACGTTCAGTTTCTTCGCCAGCTGTTTCGCTGATTCAGTAAAATAGCTGTTAGTTACAACAACTGCTTTGTCAAGAGAGTAGTAGCCAATCCCAGCATGCACTTCCTGTACTGCTTTATTGCCAACTTTCTTTTTCCAGCGTTTACACTGAATTCCCAGCTTTACATCGTCTTTTCGTGCAATGATATCGATTCCTTGATCACCGTAAGCCTGGGTGACTTTGGGTTTAATATAACCGGCCTTTTCCAGCAGAAAAGCCATATATTCCTCAAATTCGATGCCTTTCATCTGATCAATATTGGCCAGCTCAGCTTTCGAAAAACGTTTAAGCTTGCTGAAGTAAGGATAGAGTTCAGCAACTACTCCTAATAGGATTAGAACTACACCAAAATACATATAATTTACTGACATCGAAAAGTAGTAGTGGAAAATAATCAGTAGGATACCGAAGAAGACGATGGAGAAGTTGTCCTTTTTCAAATGGTTGATTCCTTTCTGAAATGAAATTTCTTTAATTATACCATGTAAAATAAGAGGAGAGACCTCTAACATAGACCGTTAATGACTAAATAGCGGTCGTTTATGAAGAAAGCAACAACATTTTTTTAGTGCTATCATAAGAGGAGGGGTGAGTGTGATAGAAAAAAATAGTAGACGTTCTATTGACACAAGAAGATTTAAGAACCGGCGAAAGGCTGGAAGTAACCGTTCGCGGGAAAACTAGTGTACCGAATCTAAAAACTGTAGGAGCAATCGTAGTGATCATCAGTGCGATTGGTAATCAATTCGATAGTAAAGACGATTCCAAAAAAATAGTTGTATGGTTAAAAGCAGCTGTAACTAATTTGGAGACTTCAAAGTATAGAATATAAAAAGTGAATTTTTTCACATATATTAAGAAATTTTTGATCAGCCTGTAAGTATTTTAATTAGAACTTTGTTGAAGTCATTTCGATTTGTGCTGGATAGAAATTTATTTTTTGTATCTGGCTTTAAGTTGTTTCAGCAGTCAGTAAATTGAACTACTAAAGAAAATTTCTAGACTGATAAATAATTAGTCGAGGAAAATTTATGAGAGAAAAATTCTAAGTGGGTTTAGAATAAAAAATCGTAACTTTGAATAGAAAATAGACAAATTTGTACAATAAGACGTCAAGATCGTATAAATAGCTGTGAAATGCCATATACAAGATATGTTGGACTTTACCATTTGATAAGCATCACTGATTAACTAAAACTTTGTATGTAACTTTGTATAATGTATATTATGTAAACTAAAACAAAAAATTTAAAATCCTTGTCTTAAATCAGCTAATCCCAACTTTATACTTATTCCAGTTGGTTTTTGCAGTTATTTCGATAAATTTCTGTTTTTTAGCAACTATTCTTGCTTTTACTGCTCATTTTATCTTTTGTTTACTTCACGAACTTTCTTTTCTATTCTGCAAACTTGCGAAAAAAACTACTAAGAAATTGTTTGTTGCTGTAATTTCTTGGTAGTTTTTCATTTTATTTCGTTTTTAGTTCCTGACCGTCTATTTTAACTGTTTCAACAGCTTCAAACTTATCTAGTTCATCTAAGCCAAATTGCCATTCAAAATAATCGTTTTCCTGTTGGTATTCATTGGCTTCAACTAAAAGTTCTTTTGTTATTCCGTCCTTAAATACTAGCTCGATCTTACAATCGTTTAGATGTCCGATATGATCAAAGCTTAATGAAATTGGCGACAAACAAACGTTTTTTAGTTGAACTTTTCGATCGTTGAGTTGTATGGATTGATCAGGTAGATTTTCAGTTGGCAGCTCTTGTGGTTCCTGTAATTGGATGGCCCATTGACCTTTTTGGTAAACTTGCGATTCAAAGCCTTCAGCAAACACATCGTAATTGTTCAGCTCATTTTCTGGAACATCGAATATATGTTCGTAATAATCTGAGCGTCCTGTTTTATTATCATGTGTGCCGGCATCTACGCTGTAAGAAGCGATTTCACTCACCACTTGTCCAGTCTGGCGATTTTTCAGGCTAATAAAAGTTGCTGAATCGATGGTATTGAGTTCTTTTGTTTGTAAATGCAGTAATCCGTCCTTGAAGCCTAATGCTGAAATGGCTGCATACTTGCCTAACTCTATCGGATTTGCTGCTGGCTCTAAGTATGTGTTAGCAAGCTCATCGAACTTCAGATTCAGTCGCTTCATAGCTTTGGGATCATACCCTCCTCCCAATCCTTCATTTACCGGACGTTTTTGCCAAGCTTCAGTCTGGGGAATTTTATTCCAATTTACGGTATAGGTTTCTTGGAAGTCCTGTTTCTTACTTGTAAAGCTTTCTAATAGATAGCCAGGTTTAATCTTGTCACCAAAATCAACTGCTTGGGTAATGATCGTCGCAGTTTTGCTGGTTTCATCGTAATCAACCACGCGGCTGTTGCCGCCGTTGAGCATTTGCCAGCTGGAAATTTGGGTATCTTCAGACAAACGATCACTTGTCAGATCAGTAAGCTGTGCGACAAAGTAAGTGGTATTTCCGTCCTTAAAAGACCCGACTGCTTTCAGGCGAAGTCCTTGATCCTCTACTCCTTGGTCCAGACGATCCGAATTAGCCAGCAACATTTCCGTTGGGGTGCCAAAGTGCTTTTGGTAAATCAAGGTTAACTCGTCACGAAAAGTAAAAGCCGTCAGCAACAATATACTGGCCGCTGCTATACTAACTGCTGCAATTCCTCGATTGAACCGCCGTTTTCTAGGTTTCACCAGTTTTTTATCTGCAAATTTTTCTTTGATATTTTGAGCATTGTGTTCTGTATAAGGAATCTCTGAATAGTTCAAAAATTCGTCCAGCTGTTGGTCAGTCAAGTGTTCAAAGGGATGTTTTTCGATTTTTTTACTCATAGGTATTCACCTCATTTATAAACTGTTGGTATGCTAGGAATTCCTGCAGCTTTTTCTTGCCGCGGTACAGTCGGTTATCAACTTCTTTACTGGGGATAATCCAAGCTGAGCTTGAATTTCGTTGGGTTTCATTTCATAGAAAAACCGGAGAATCAAAATCCGCCGTGTTGGTTCTTCTAACTGCATGACTGCGTCATAAAGTTCCTGCCAAGCTAGCTCTTCCTCCACTTTTGGAATATTGGAAAGATATTCTTCACTGATTTCACTAATGTTTTCGTGTTGATGTCGTCGTTTGGCTTTTAATTTGTTCAAGGCCATACTTTTGGTCATGACGACTAAATAGCTTTTGATTGAGCCTTTACTTGGTTTGTATTTTTCTGGCTGCTGCCATAAACGCAGGAAAACGTCACTGACGACTTCTTCGATATCCATTTGCTGACTTGATTGTTTAGCAGTCAAAATTGTTGCGGCTACTGCCCACAATAATTTGCTGTATTGATCCATTAATTGGTCAAAAAAGTGTTCGTCGCCAGCGATTATTCTCTTGCGAACTTCTTCATCGGTCATAGCTAACCTCCCCTTCACTAACAATACAATCCGATTTGCTGAAATTCCTCAATAATTAGGTGAATTGTTCAAAAAAACTCTCCTTAAACAAGGATATCTTGTCTAAAGAGAGCTCGCTGGTTAATTGTGTTAGTTTTTTTGTTTACACATATTTCTTTTGCGATATTATTATTTTTGCCCATCAAACGATCTTTATGCCTAACCCTGCAGCAATTGTTAGCGCCTGCTCCTGGTTAACAATTAGCCCACGTAACCGATCCTGAGACAGGACAATTCCTTCAAATTCGTTAGTGGTTAGGTCTAAGCCTGCCATTGTAGTATTCATCCAGTTACTGTTCGTTAACTCGTTGTTTTCCAAAAACAGATGCTTCCAGGTTGCTTCGAAGAATTCGCTGTCGTTTAATTGGCAATTGTCGAATTGGACATTCTTCACATTCGTTGCACTGAAGGAAGCAAAGTTGGCGATACAATTGGTAAAACGACAATCCCGCAAGTAGCTTTCTGCAAAATTTGTGCCGGTTAGTTTACATTGATCAAAAACTACTTGGTGAAAACTGCCGCCGATCCAGTCTAAATTAGACAGGTCGCACTTCTCGAAAACAACATTACTGCACTCTACTCGCTCCAAGCGTGTTCGCTGCATCGTGATTTTCTTTAAATGGGAGCCCTTGATCATTAAATTTCGGGCATTTAAATAGCTGTAATCCAAATCTTCTATCTTAATTCCTTCAAAAGTTACCTCGTCTTCCAGGTAAAAATCTTCGGTAAAATGTGTGGGTAAATTCGGTGGTGCCGGACGGTGTTTATCTAAATTGGCTTTCTTACTGATAGTCCATCAAACCCTTTCCTCCATTTTCATTTATCCATCCATTATACCAATACTCCCAGCAAATGCCATCACTCGCTGAAATCTATTTCAATGTGGCCGATTGATGATGGTGTCGGCTTACCGGTTTTGAGGTCCTGTTTGCCCGGCATCAAATACATTAAGTCTTGCTGTCCTTCCATATAGGATTTGCTGAAGGTTCCCTGGACAACCTCAGCCAGAGTCGTCGCAGTCAAATCACCTTCAATGATTTTAGCCGCATCGGCTACCTTACATTCCAACACCAGCAAGCTTTCTTTTATGACTGGAGCAGAAATGACTTTAGCTGGAGCTTGAGTAAAATTACCCACTGCAAATTCATCCTGTTCTAGCTCATTATGCAAAATGGTTTGCTCCAACGCGGCATAATGATCCTTCGAAAAAAAATTCACCGCAAATACGCCTTCCCGCAGAATATTTTGATACGTATGAGTATGCTTAAATAAGCCGCAGATAGCTGCATGATAACTAGGATCATCATTATAAAAACTACTCCAGCCATGCAGACAAACATTCGGCTGACCATTTTCCTTCCACGTCGTAAGCGCAAAGAGCACCTGAGGGATCGTCGTCAGCAGTTCAAAATGGGAAAACAGGTCAAATTGTTCCGGATAGCTGCCAACAAAATGCTCTGGCCGTTCTTTTCCAAAGTCATAGTTCATTTTCCTCTACTCCTTTATTTCGTGGCAAAATACTTCCCAACGAATGCCATTAGGATCTTCGAAAAAGACCGCATAGTAATTTGGGGCAATTTTATCATAGTAACGAGCTTCATCATGCAGGATGTTCACTTCCATTTGACTGAGTTTTTTATAAAACTCTTTGACGGCTTGTTTAGAGTTAGCTTCAAAAGCTAAATGTTGAACTGCTTTAGGTGTTCGTACATCGATTTTGACATCTTTTAACTCTCGTTTAGGAGAACAAATCGCAAAATCCAGCTCATCATGCATATACTCGACTACCAACATGTCCATGTGAGGCAAATCACCTTTAAACTTATTCGTGATATCCCAGCCTAAAATAGTAAACAGTTGATCATAAAATTTCTCGGACACCTCAACATCTCCGACAGTCACATGCAAGTGGTGAAAGCGATACTTCATCTCAACCTCCCCTTTCTAATCAATCACCCAATAGCTTTTGCCATCCTTCGTGCGGTTCATAAATCCATATTCAATCAAATAGCGACGCAGCGTAACATAATCCTCATGAACCAGCAGTAAAATTTCGTTCACTGCAGCTTCGGAATAATTTTTACTAGCGTCGAATCCTTCAATAATTTTCCCCAATACAATTACCTTACGTTTTTCTTTGCTGGGCAAGGAAGTGAGTCGTCCATCCTTCGTAAAATAAGTTGCTAGGACTTTTGTTCGTTCTGCTGGTGTGATGTGGTAACGCTCATCCATCATTCTGGCTCCGCGGTGTGGTGGAATAAAAGGTTCATCCCTTAATAAGCTCATTATGCTGAGAAAGACCTTTGCCTGCTTCTCCTTCTCCCGCAGTTTGAAGCGATGGTTTCTGACCGTGGAAGTAGAAATTCCTAAACGTTGAGCAATCACCGAATCACTTAGCTGACGAGCGAACAGCTCCAAAATTTCTTGCTGAATTTCGCTAAGTCCGCTGATTTCTTTCCGTTGGGCAATCAGCGAACCTAACGCTCCAGCATGCTGGGTATTTAGATGATGAACTATCGCTTTTTTGGCCACAGCTTGTTTTCCATCTATTGGATAAATGTAGCCCTCCTCATAAGTCTGTTCACAATATAGACACCGGTACACCTCATCGCAATATTGATACCCCTTTTGATACTCTTCGATTGTCTCATTCACCGCTATCATCTCCTTAATCATCTACTATTATACTAACAAACCGTCGATTCGTTTGCAATTTGATAAACAATGATGATTTAAGCAATAACATTCCCCAAAATTGTGAATTGTGTCATACTTTATATAGAAGAAAGAGGTGATCGGATGACATCCGTAATGTGGTTTCGACGTGACCTGCGTTTAGAGGACAATACTGCTTTGTATCATGCCTTTGAGGATTCTGATGATCTGGTATTGCTTTTCCAAGTCAATCCAGAGCAATTTTTAACTAACAGTAGCAATCATCAAGCATTTTTTGCCAGTATCGCTCACTTTCAGGAAACGGTGAATCAGAACATGCATCTGCAGATTCTTTTCGGAGACCCGGAAGAAAGCTTTGCAAAATTGAAAAAGACTTTGAAAAATTGGGATCGGATCTATTTTAATTTAGACGAACGAGGCTTTGGAGCTGAACGTGATCAGAAGATGCGGAAATTCTTCCGTGACAATCAAATTATCGTTCACGATTATATGGATCATCATCTCCATGGTGCCGAGGAGATAAAAAATCAAAGTGGCGATTCCTATAAAGTCTTTACTCCCTATTATAACCAATGGAAGCAGCTGACTAAACCAAAACCGATGAAGGTCGCAATTTCTACTGATAAGGTAATTAGAGATACCTTGTTTCCAGAAGATGAGAAAAAATTTGCGGAATTAGTGAAAGATCTTCCCGATAAGCCCCTTTACGAAGTTGGTACAACAGCAGCGAAAGAACAATTAGCGGATTTTCTATTGGAAAACGTAGCTGACTATACAAAAGCCCGAGATTTGCCGGCGCAAGATCGTACGAGTCGCCTGTCCCCTTATTTGCGTACCGGAGAAATTTCTATCCGCACCGTTTGGCATCAGCTGCAGGAAACTGAAGACTCGGAAGGAAAGCAAACCTTCGAGAAGGAATTGTGTTGGCGTGATTTTTATAACATGATTTATGCGGCTAATCCTAAGCAAAAGCAGCAGCCTATTCAAACCAATTTCCAGTTTATTCAATGGGACAATAATGACGAAAATTTCAAACGTTGGCAGGAAGGAAAAACTGGCTATCCGATTGTAGATGCAGCGATGCGTCAACTGAATCAAACCGGTTGGATGCACAATCGTCTGCGGATGATTGTGGCCTCGTTTTTAACAAAGGATTTGCTGATTGACTGGCGAAGAGGAGAGAAATATTTCCAGCAGCAGCTGATTGATTACGATCCGGCTAGTAATATCGGTGGCTGGCAATGGGCTGCCTCTACCGGAACAGATGCGGTTCCCTACTTCCGCATTTTTAATCCGACTACCCAGTCAGAACGTTTTGATGCGGAAGGGGATTTTATTCGGAAATTTGTACCGGAATTAAAGAATCTCCCTCAAAAGTTCATCCATCAACCGGATAAAATGAAGGAAGCTGAGCAGCAGGAATACGGTGTGGTACTGGGAGAGGATTATCCTTTACCAATCGTTCATCACAAAGAAGCGCGCCGTAAAGCACTATCTGTATATGAAAATAGCCGCGAGTTCGCCAAAGAAGTTCCTAATGATTCCGCTGATGAAGAATAAATAAGCACTGAAATTCCTGTCGGGGGTTTCAGTGCTTTTTCTTGTAGATCATTTGCTCTGTTGGATAACCAAATTCGATTAATTGAATTTCTGGTTGAAAGCCCAAATCAATCAGTCGCTGGCGATGTCCTATGTCTAATTTATCTTTTGATCTAAAAGTAGTTGTTGTGACCTGATCCAACTTTTTAGTATTTAGGAGTCTCTCCAACAAGTTTGCTTCGATAGATTCATCCCATAGAACAGGTAAAGAAGACAATCCATCAAGATGCTGGCGGTGAGAGTCGTAAATCAAAAGCCCGATTATCCCTTCATCCGCTGCAGCTGTTAAAACATTTCCTGCTTGAACCCGCTGTTTCACCACTTTAGTAAAAGTAGCTTCGTCATAGTAAGGAAAGGCCCATTGAATGTGCTCCATATAAGAAATAATTGCTGGAAATTCTTTTATTGTTACTTCCTTGATCGTGTATTGGCCCGACCAGCTTACAGATTGCTCAGAAGACTGTACCAAGCCAAAGGGTTTCTTTTGCTGCCTAAATTGTCTAGGAGAGATTTTGTAGATTTCCTTGAAGGCTTTCGTGAATGATTGCTGATTTTGATACCCACTGATTAAGGCAATCTCAATAATGGGACGCTGCCCTTCTATTAACAAGAAAGCGGCTTCGTGGAGACGACGTTTCTTGATATAATCATACAAACGCCATTTGGTTGCGGCCGAGAACTCGTGCAGCAAATGAGACTTGGAATAATGTAACTGATACGCTAAGCTGCCTACAGTTATCGGCTGCTCCAAGTGCTCTTCGATGTACTGCTCCACTTGCTGAATCAATTGGTTGCTCATGAAAAGCTCCTTTCTATAAAAACTAAATGATGAATTGCCCGGGTAGCGGCTACAAATAATTGCTGCTGACCAGTTCGACCAGAAAAGTTTTCTTTCTGGCTATCTAACACAATTACCGCGTCGAATTCTAATCCCTTTGCTGTGCTGACTCCACACAAATAAACACCGGTTTTCGCTAGCATTTGGCTCGTGTCTTTTAACAAGGAAACTTCTTTATATTGATCTAGTTGTTTCTGCCATTTTATTGCTTGCTGGGAATCCTTGGTGATTAAGGCGATCGTTTCAAATTTTGATGTAAATAAATCCAGCTTGGCTATAATTTCTGAAAGAATTTCTTCTTGCTTAACAGCTATTATCTCTGGTGCTTCCCCATGTCTGACGACTGGTTCAATTAACTGATCATCGATTAACCCCTTAGCAAAGGTCATAATTTCATAGGTTGAGCGATAGCTCTTCGTTAATTGTACCATCTCAGCCTCAGGAAACACTTTTTGCAAATGGGAAAGACTTCTGACGTTGTTGTCGGTTAACTGCTGCGTATAATCTCCTACTAACAGCCGTTGACAAGGAAACAATCTTTTAATAACCTCCATTTGCATTAATGTGTAGTCCTGCATCTCGTCTACTACCACATACTTATTGTTTTTGAAGGCTAAATCTTTTTCGAAAAAGGCTTGTATACGCAACAGTGGAAATAAGTCGGAATAACAGTAGCTGCTGATTGTTTGAAATCCTTGAGTTTCTAAATAAGCCTTGTAAATTGCTTTGCTGGAACGATAGGTTAATTGGCGAAGTAATTCCTTTTTAATTTGTCCCTTTGTCGGCAAGCGTTTAGGCCTAAAGGGTTTCTTTTTCATTTCTTCTAGAACATCGCTTGCGATCATCGCGAGACGTTCCATAATTGGCTGACGATTGTAAGCAAGAAAGCGTCTCTTCAAATAGTCCGTTGAGAAATTATAGGAGCCAATCACCAAGGTTTCTGCTTGAAAAATACTTTGATCTAATTCCTGCAGAAAGTTTTCAAGGTCTAGCACACATTTGCTGGCAGCCAAGTAACGAATCCGTTCCGGCAGCTGATTAGCAATTGCCAACTCCGTTTCTGCCAGTCTTGAAATAGTCGCGGCTTGCCCAGATATTGATTCCACCAACAGATCAATACTCCATTCATTAACTGGCTCTTCTCCCAGCTCTGGCAAGACTTCAGAAATGTAGGTTCCAAACACCTGATTGGGTGAGAGAATGGTGATTTGATCCGAAGACAAGCGCTCTCGATTTTGATAGAGTAAGAAAGCAATTCGATGCAGCGCAATGGACGTTTTTCCCGAACCCGCCACTCCATGGACAATCAGATCCCTGCGGTTATTGGCGCGGATAATCTGATTTTGTTCTTTTTGAATCGTGCCGATAATAGTCGACATTCGACCACTTTGCTGATTGCTTAGCTCCTTTTGCAAGACTTCATCAAAGACTGTCGTATGCGTGTCCAGCACATAATCAATAGTGCCATGCTTAAATTTGATTTGACGCTTTCCCGTAATCTTCCCGTTTACTTTGCTATTTGGGGACTGATAATAAGCTGGACCAAAATCAAAATCGTAAAAAAGACTGGCGATAGGTGCCCGCCAATCATAAATCAATAATTGATTGTGTTCATTAGAAAATGAAAAACGGCCAATATACAACACCTCTGCATGTTCTTCGCCTGAAAAAAGAAAGTCAACACGAGTAAAGTAAGGATTACTCAGCTGTTTCTGGAGCTTTTCTAATTGCTGAAATTTAACAGATCCAGCTAGGATTTGCTGCTCCTGCAAACGAACATTGGTGAACATCTCGTGAGGGTCTATTTCTCCCTTGTAATTGACCAAATAGTGTTGAAATTCCTTTAACTCCTTGGAAGCAGCAGCGACTGAAGAAGCGATTTCCTGTTGTCGAACTAGCATCTGCTGCTTGATTTCTCGCCAATTATTCTGTTCTTCTTGTTCAATTATATCCATGGTTTCGTCACTCCCTTTACTCACATCAATCACTTATTATAAAGGAAGTCGCGAAATCATTTTTGTCCAATCCTGCGGTTTTACCTAATCCAGACTATAATAAAACTGCTTTAACTGCTGCTTTCTTTCCAGCGATAACTGTCGCTTAGGAATACCTTGAACAGCGCCCTCTATTCCGTACAGCATGTTCAAGCAAGCACCCGCATCTCGTTGCATCCGAATCTTCAAAAAAACGTTCTCTGTCCCGCTTTCTCGTAACACTTCTGGAGAATCAATTCCGATCGCGACTAAATGCTCCGCTAAGACTTCTCCTACATTTGGCAATGCTGTTAACTGGTTCATAGCAGCTCCCTCCATGCTGGCAATTCCTTCATCATCGTTTCCACCACACCGACTGCGGCTTTAGGATCAAAGCCTTGAGTCCTAGTAACAAAGTCAATCAAGTTAGCGCGTTTTTCCTCAAAGGATTGCATCTCTCCGTTTTCCTTGGTACAGTGCACACAATAGTTTTTGCTCACATCTCCTAGCGCATGATCCTCTGGTTTCTCCATCGGCATACCGCATGCAATACATTTTTCCATTTCCCTCAACCTTTCCTAATCAGTTTTACATATGCCGCTATCCACTCATCCTTATATCGCACAATCGCCGATTCGTTCGGAGCGAACATCGCTTTGTTCTGCAGATAATAATGAATGATGCCCAGCCAGGTGTTAAACAGCATATGCGGTGCAACAGCTACGATGTCTTCTTTTTCCAGCAACAGCAACAGATGAGATGAAAGTGTCGATTGGTAAGCGAATAGTTTTTGCTGCGTCGTAGTAGGCAAGGTAGTCAGACTGGTAATCAGCTGGGTATAAAAAGCTTCCTTCTCCTCTAGCATTTCCAGGTGCTGACGTAAAAATTCTTCTAATGATCCAGTTGTTTCGGTAACTTGGTGGATTCTTGTATTCAGCTCCTGGAAAAATGAACGGATTACTGCATCGACTAACTCTTCTCTAGTTGGGAAATGGAGAAACAGTGAACCATGAGCTACTCCTGCTGTCTTCGCGATTTTACTAGTAGGCAGCTGAAAGCCTTCTGCGGCAAATAACTCACTGGCCGTTTCTAAAATAGTTGTTCTGGTCTGACGTTTCTTTTTCGCTCGAATTGTTTCTGTCATTTGGATGACCCTCCACTCACTGAGTATACACTCATTTTATTCTTACGACACAAACAAGTCAATAGTTGCCTTCAATTTGACTCATGGTATGATAAATGTAGTAAAGACAGAAAGTGAGATTCCTATGAAAACCTGGCAAAGTATTCAGCAAGTAATCGATTATATTGAAGAGCATTTGGACCAATCATTGCCGTTAACAGAATTAGCAGCTATTGCTTGTCTATCCCCTTTTTATTTTCAACGTTTGTTTAAAAAGTTGGTCGGCCGTCCAGTTATGGAATACGTGAAGCTGCGTCGGCTAGCAAAAGCTTGTCAGCTGCTGGCAGCCACCGATCGGCGGATTTTAGATATTGCGATGGAGATGGGTTTTAACAGCCATGCTTATTTCACGAAGGTATTCAAGTCGGCTTATGACATGACCCCAGAAGTTTATCGCTTAGAGCAGCCTGCCTTACAACAAATGCTGAAGCCCGATTTAACCATGATGCAAACGGTCATAGCAGAAAATGACTCCTTTGTTGCGGAAAGCATGGTGCTAACCATCACGCGTCAAAAAGTCACCCAGCCTGAGTATTATCAAGGGGTGGTTGGAAAAATTCTGATTGCTAATGCTATTCCGGTAGGAGGAACTACGGGAGTTAACCAAGCAGATGTCATTTGGACTGAGTTTCATCAGCTGAAAAAGCAGCACTCTGAATTGTTTACTGAAGACATTCAATTGGGTGCTTCTTTCTTAAAAGATACATCTGTTGATCCAACCTCTTTAGTACCTGCCGAATGCTTTGATTACTTTGCCGGCGGTAGAGTTGAAACATTGGACGAAGACCTTGAAACTTGGGTTGTTCTCCCAGGTGAATACATTGTTTGCGGCTGTGAAGCGGAAAATACACCGGAAGCCCGTAACATCGCCATAGCGAAAGCGCTTGGTTATTTGCTGGGAACCTGGCTGCCTAGTCAACAGTTGCTTACTGAGCCTTATTCCATGGAGAAGTACTATCCTGCAGAAAACCCGACTACTGCCTATCAAGAGGTTTGGGTTGCACCGTTGCCGCTATAAAAACAACCTCTGCGATCCCTTTTTGCAGAGGTTGTTTACTATTTATAGAGAAGCTTTTAAGTAAGGCTGGGTGATTGAGTCCTCGCTGGCAAGTAACTCCTGAGGTGTTCCGGTAAACAAAATTTCGCCGCCTTTAGCGCCACCTTCAGGCCCCACTTCAATTAACCAGTCCGCTTGCTTCATAATCGCCAAGTGATGCTCCAACAGAATCAAGCTGTTGCCCTCATCCACCATTTGATTGAACAGCTGAATCAGCTCTTGAATGTCGGCGAGATGCAACCCATCAGTTGGTTCATCCAGCAAATAAATCGAACCCGACTTGTGCAATTGTCCAGCCAGCTTCAGCCGCTGTAATTCCCCTCCGGATAAAGTCGTTAGGGACTGATTCAAGCGAAGATAGCCTAAGCCAACGTCCACCAGTGCTTTCAACTGACGACTGAATTTTGCTTCTGTGAAGAAATCATAGGCTTCTGTTACTGTAAAATGCATTACATCCACGATACTTTTCCCGAGATAATGATACTTCAAAATGTCTGGGTCATACCGATCCCCATGGCACACCTCACAAACCGTGACAATATCTTCCATGAAGGACATATCGGTAACAATCACACCTTTTCCATGACAACGAGGACAGGCACCCTTTGAGTTATAACTAAAGTAGGCTGCTGAAATATCATTGGCTTTAGCAAACAATTGGCGAATATCCGTGAAGACATCCAAATAGGTCAACGGCGTCGAACGCAGGTTAATCCCGATATTTTTCTGAGAGATCGCTACAATGTCCCGCCCTTGTTCCAAAGCTGTTTGACGAATAGCTTCACCCAGGGAACTTTTCCCTGAGCCGGCAACACCGCAAAGGACAGTCAGCACACCCAAAGGCACATCCACTGATACATTTTTCAAATTGTGAATCGAGCTATTCTCCAGCTTAAGGCTTTCCTTCGACGCTCGGAGCTGTGCTTTTAATGGAAAACGTGTTTGCAGCAGCTGATTGGTGACAGTATTGCTGCTTAAAAAGTCCTCATAGGTTCCGGCAAATTGAATCTCACCGCCAGCTTCACCTGCTCCTGGCCCCATATCGATAATGTAATCAGCAGCTTCAATTAATTGGGGATGATGCTCCACCAAAATGACCGTATTGCCTTTGTCCCTTAACATCGTTAACGCCTTTTTGAAACGATCGATGTCTTTGGGGTGCAACCCGGCACTAGGTTCATCCAGCACATACATAATATCGGTTAATGAACTATTGATATATTTAGAGATTTTAATCCGTTGGGCCTCACCGCCAGATAGTGTACCGGTTGAACGAGATAAGGTTAAGTAGCTTAAACCGATATCCAGCAAAGCTGTCAGACGTTTTTGCAGCTCTCGTTGAATATCAACTGCCAAAGTCGCTTCAATCGACTGGATAAACTCCGCCAATTCATCAAGAGGCATTAAGACCAAATCGGAGATATTTTTGCCGTTAATTAAGCAGGTCCGAACCCGATCGTTCACTCGCGTACCGTGACAATCCGGGCAAGTTTCCACCGTCACAAAACGGTTCAATTGTTTTTGGTGACGTTTGCCTTCATCTTTATTCAAAATACTGCGTTGCATACGGGGAATCAAGCCTTCATAAAGCGCAGTATGAGGCCAAACTTCTGGCGCATTTTTCAACTTTACTTGGGGCGAATATAAGAACATCTCCAATTCATCTTCGGAATAATCCTTAATTTTCTTGTCCAAGTCAAACAAACCACTGTCCGCATAGCGTTTCCAACGCCAAAAACCGTGATGAAAGGTAGGAAAATCAATCGGATCTTCATTCAGTGATTGATTAAAATCCACCAGCTTATGAATATCAATCGTTGTGGTAGTGCCTAATCCGTCGCATTGCGGGCATTTGCCTTCCGGGTGATTGAAGGAAAAAGTATCAGAATAACCGATAAAGGGTTTGCCGACTCGTGAAAACAGCAAACGCAAGAAAGTATAGATATCGGTATAAGTTCCCACCGTTGAGCGGGCATTTGCAGACAGCTTCTTCTGATCAATCACGATTCCTACCGGTAGCTGATCGATAGCGGCTACTTCAGGTCGTCCGTATTTCGGCAAATACTGCTGCAAAAAGCTGGGAAAGGTTTCGTTCAGCTCACGACGGGACTCCGCCGCTAAGGTGTCAAAAACGAGTGACGATTTTCCTGAGCCGGATAAGCCGGTGACTACCGTTAACTGTTTTTTAGGAATCGTAGTTGAAACATGTTTCAAATTATTTTGGTTGGCATCCTTAATAGTAATCCATTGATCCATCATAGACAGAACCTCCTTTTAAACTTCTATTTAAGTGTAGGCTATTCTAAAAGTTAACGCAAAAGAAACACAATTAGATGTCAAACATTAAGTAAACGTCACAAACTCCTCATTTAGTTTGACGCTTTTTCACAAAACCGATAGAATAGACTATGATTGCACTTTCAGTGATAAGGAGCGTTCTATGTCTCAATTAAAAAAATATAAACAATTTATCAATACCCGCACTGGCTTTTTTAGCCTGTTACTATTGTTATTGTGGGTCAAAAATATGTTTGGCTATATCATGGATTTTCATCTTAGTTTACAAAGCCCATTACAATTTTTTATCTTGCTGATTAATCCGATCAGTGTCTCTATGCTATTGATTAGTGTCGGACTTTTTATTAAGCGAACTCGAGTAGCTTATGCCACGTTATTCGGTATTTATTTTCTACTATCGATTTGGCTCTTTTCCAACGCAGTTTATTATCGGGAGTTTACCGACTTTATTACGATTAACACGTTATTAGGAGCTGGTCAGGTTTCTACCGGTTTAGGCGAGAGCGCAGTTCGTTTATTTAGATTTTATGATGTTTTTTATATAGTCGATTTAATCATTCTACCGTTATTATTATGGAGAAAAAAAATAAAGTTGGATTCGAGAGTGCCTCGAATACGTCAGGCAACTGCTCTGGCAGTGCTAGCCGTATTAATCGGTAGCGGCAACTTGTTCTTAGCCGAAATGGACCGTTCCGGCTTGTTGAGCCGGCAGTTTTCTCGGGAATACATGGTGAAGTATTTGGGAATTAATGCTTTTACCTTTTACGATGGTTACCAAACCTACCAGAATAACCAAGTTCGTGCTGAAGCTAGCCCAACTGATTTGAACGAAGTAGAAGATTACGTGGATAAGCATCAAGCAGCGCCTAATGATGAAATGTACGGCATTGCTAAAGGAAAAAATGTCGTCTATGTCCATTTAGAAAGCTTTCAACAGTTTTTAATCGATTATCAGTTGACTGATGAAAACGGTGAAGCACATACCGTTACCCCTTTCTTGAATAGTCTTTACCATGATCAAAGTACTTATAGCTTTGACAACTTCTTCCATCAAGTGAAAGCTGGGAAAACTTCAGACGCTGAAACTTTATTGGAAAATTCGTTATTTGGTTTGAACCAAGGCGCATTATTTACTCAAATGGGTGACAAAAATACCTTTGAGTCTGCTCCAAATATTTTACAGCAGACTGCTGGCTACTCTTCGGCTGTTTTTCATGGTCATTCCGCTAGCTTTTGGAATCGGGATGCCACTTATAAGCATTTGGGTTACGATTATTTCTTTGACTCCAGCTATTACGATATTAATGAAGAAAATTCGTTCCAATATGGGATGCATGATAAACCGTTTCTTAATCAGTCGGTTCAGTATTTAGAACATCTACAACAGCCTTTTTACGCCAAGATGATTACTGTTTCTAATCATTATCCTTATTCTAGCTTTAATAATGAGGAAGATGGATTCCCATTAGCAAACACGAATGATTCAACCATCAATGGTTACTTTGCAACAGCTAATTACTTAGATACAGCGATGCAGGAATTCTTTGATTATATGAAGGTTAGCGGCTTATATGAAAATTCGATTTTTGTGTTGTATGGGGATCACTACGGTATTTCCAATACCCGTAACAGCGAGTTAGCTCCTTTGTTAGGAAAAAGTTCGGATGAATGGGGCGATTTCGACAACGCACAAATGCAGAGGGTTCCCTTCATGATTCATATACCAGGCCAAACTAATGGTGGGATTAATCATACGTACGGTGGACAAGTTGATGCTTTACCAACACTTCTGCATTTACTAGGTATTCCAACAGATGACTACTTGATGTTGGGACAAGATCTTTTTTCTGAGGATCACCAGCAATTAGTGGCATTTCGTGACGGTGACTTTGTTACACCCGACTACACCTTCTACGGTGGTAAAGTATACGACAATCAAACAGGCTTGCCAGTAGATGAACCGAATTTGGAACAGCAAAAGTTATTTACTCAGTTGAATCAAGCAGTAGATGAGCAATTGATAACATCTGACAAGATTAACAATGGTGACCTGTTACGCTTTTACCAAGGCAGTGGACTTGAACCGATTGATCCGCAACAATTTGATTACCATAATCAATTAGAAAGATTACTTGCGATTGAAGCTGATAAAGGCAAAGGTTCCACCAGTCTTTATAGTCAGAATAATGACGAATCAACAGTTTCGCTATACCAAACGGCTACTTATACAGAGTATCAAGAATAGAGGATTAACTTCCTCTATTTTTTTGCCTTTTTGTTTACATAATATTTTACTGTGCTACCTCAGCTATTTTTCGATTCACTCAAGCGTATTATTCGCTTGAGAACTGTTCCCTTCGCTATAATTAATAAAACGGTAACAGTTTTAAGGAGTGAAATGACATGCGCTATCGAGACGGACGAAAAAGTACTAATGTAGAGAACCGTACTGGCAACCGCCGTAGCGGCGGTTTAGCTGTTGGAGGCGGAATTGGTGGGATAATTATTGTGTTACTCATGTTGTTTTTGGGCGGTGGAAATGTAGATGTGACCGATATATTAAACAGCAAGATGCAGTCAACACAGCGGGTCGTGAGGATCAACAGGAATATTCCGAAGTCGTTTTTGGCTATTTGGAGGATTATTGGAATCAGGAGTTTCAAGACCGTGGGATGAATTACCAAAATCCCACCATGGTTTTTTATACCGATTATGTCGATACCGCTTGCGGTTCAGCAAGTTCGGCAGTAGGTCCTTTTTATTGTCCAGGTGATCAGCGAGTTTACTTGGACTTATCCTTTGCTGATGAACTAGCTACTCAATATGGTGCAGGTGGTGACTTTGCATGGGCATATGTTATCGCTCATGAAGTTGGTCATCATGTTCAACAGGAGCTAGGTGTGACTGATCAGATGGCTCAACGACGACAAAGCTTAAGTGAATCTGAGTACAATCAGTATCAGGTTCGGATGGAGCTACAGGCAGATTATTATGCTGGCAGCTGGGCAAAATACATGGAAGGCGAAACAATCAATGGTCAACCAGTTCTAGAAATTGGTGATATCGACGAAGCACTCAATGCGGCTAATAGTATCGGTGATGACACGTTGCAACAGCAAGCGCAAGGTTATGTTGTCCCTGACAGCTTTACCCATGGGACTTCGGCCCAACGTAAAGCCTGGTTTGAACGAGGTTATCGTTACGGTGACTTTGAACATGGCGATACCTTCAATGCTGAAGATCTATCCTTAGGAACATAAAAATAATCATCCCAGCTTGGTTGGGATGATTATTTTTTTAAGCTATATTTACTGGTTCTGGTTTTACCCCATCATTAATGAAATACACTTGATACCAAGTTAAGAAGGTATAAATAGTCCAAATTTTGCGACGACCATCGGCTTTTCCTTCATAGTTGTCATCTAGCAATTTCAAGATTTTTGCTTGATCGAAAAATTCTTTTACAAATTCCTGTTCAAACAGATGTCGGATAATTTTGTAGTATTTTTCTTCCCGCAGCCAATCTTTAATTGGTACTGGAAAGCCTAGTTTTTCACGGTTGTACCATTCCTCTGGCAAGTGGCGAGCGGCCGCTTGACGGAACGCATACTTGGTGTTTTCAGCATTAATCAGATATTTGGTTGGTACTTGTTCAGAGACCTTCATTAATTCTTTATCCAATAGAGGAACTCGGACTTCTAATGAGCTGGCCATAGACAGCTTATCAGCCTTTAACAGGATGTCTTTGGGCATCCATTGGTGCATATCCAAATATTGCATTTTTTTGATTTCCGACATGTCTTGGACTTGATCGTAATGAACTTGGACGATATCCTTCACGCTTGGGCTCTTTTGGTAAGTTGGCTGCAAGTAATCTACTGCTTCATCTTCTTCAAAGACTTTCGCTTGTCCAATGAAGAAATCTTCGGCTGGTGCCAATGAAGTGTACAAATGCAAGGCGCCTCGGAAGGTTTTATCTTTTAGTCCGCGACCAATTTTATAGCGCATGCCTTTAGGTAATTTCTTCAAACCTTCAGCAACCACTTTAACTACTTTAGAATTTGTGTTCATACCATAAGCTTGGTAGCCGGCAAACAATTCATCGGCACCTTCCCCACTCAAAGCAACTCGCACATCCCGGCTGGCTAATTCAGCTAAAAAGTATAGCGGCACACAAGATGGGTTTGAATCTGGCTCATCCAAATGATATTGAATCAACGGGAAATATTCAAACGCTTCATCCCCAGTTACTACACGCGAAGTATTGTTCAAATCGATTAGCTCAGCTAATTTTTTCGCCTCAACTGATTCATTGTAACTTTTGTCACCAAATCCAATCGAATATGAATGTTCGGGACGCAACACAGCTGTTACATAGCTTGAATCTACCCCAGAAGAAAGGAATGACCCTACTTCCACATCCGCAATGCGGTGAGCTTCAACTGAAGAAACAACCGTTTTATCAATTAAATCAACCGTTTCATCCAAGGTTAAGCTGGTTTCTTTTTCGTCGACATCCCAGTATTGTTCGATTTTCAATTCACCATCTTTGTAAGTGAAGTAATGGCCTTCTTTAATGCGAAATACGTTTTTGAAGAAGGTTTCATCCAAAGCTGAATATTGGAAGGTCATATAAGGCTTCAATGCTTCTTTATTTAGTTCCTTCACAAAGTTTGGATGCTTTAAGAAGCTCTTAATTTCTGAACCATACATAAAAGTACCGTTCATTTGCGCATAGTACAATGGCTTAATGCCAAAGTGATCTCGTGCACCGAACAATTCTTGTTTTTCAGTATCCCAAATAACAAATGCAAACATCCCGCGAATCTTTTGCAGCAAGTCTACACCATATTCTTCGTATCCATGAAGCAACACTTCAGTATCAGCATGTGTCGTAAACACATGCCCTTTAGCAATTAAATCTTCGCGAATCGATTGATAATTATAAATTTCACCATTAAAGGTGATGATTTTGGTTTCATCTTCATTGTAAATCGGTTGTGAACCGCCTTCTAAGTCAATAATACTTAAACGACGAAAACCTAAAGCAACACCTTCATCAATAAACTGACCGGAGCTGTTTGGCCCACGGTGAACGATGGTATCCATCATTTCCTTGATGACCTGTTTTTTTTGTGTTGTATTTGAACGATCAACGAATCCTACAATTCCGCACACATTGTCTACCCTCTTTCAAATTGCCTACGATACACGCTGGTATCAACTTTCAAAGTATATCATAGGATTTCCCTTCTTTCACGGGTTGCGAGGATTTTCTGCTTATTTTCGCTGGATTTCTTAATTTTTTACAAAGGGATATTAAGAGAAGATCCGGCAGAAAACGTTCTCTATTTCAAGAAGTAGACTATCTTAGCTAAAAAGTTTTCTATATAATAGAAGAAAGACGTCAAACGAGGTGAGAAAATGACTTATCTATTTATTCATGGGTTAGGACAATCCGTCACCAGCTGGCAGCAGACTCTGGACCACTTGCCCCTAAATTCGGTAGCGGTCCCTAATTTGGACAGCTTTCTCCAGTCAGATGCAGCAACGTATGAGGACCTATACCAAAAATTTGTAACCTATTGCGATCAGTTGGAGAAACCTCTCCATTTATGCGGACTATCCTTAGGTGGGATTTTAGCTCTGAATTACGCCACGCAATATCCCGAAAATGTTGCTTCGCTAGTTCTAATCGGTGCACACTACAAAATGCCGAAGAAACTGCTTAAGGTGCAAAACTTTATTCTTCGCTACATGCCGATGAAGGTTTTTGATACTGGTGCATTAGAAAAAGAAACAATGCTGAAATTAACCACTTCTATGCTGGATATCGATTTTAGTGAAGGGCTAAGCGAAATTTCTTGTCCTACCTTAGTGGCTTGCGGTAGCAAAGATGTCCCCAACAAGTCTGCTGCACTAGCAATGACCACTACAATATCGGAAGCAGTGTATTATCAGTTGGAGGGTGTGGGACACGAGGCTAACACGGAAGCACCAAAAAAGGTTGCTGCAATGCTAAAGTATTTTTATAAAATCTAGAAAATCCGTCCAAGCTTAGAATCAGCGCTCTGTTAAAGAGTGTGGCTAAGCTTGGACGGATTAATTTCTTATTTTAGAGCTAAGGATACTAAAAATGGGTATGCCCCAAAGAATTCGATTAAAGATTTATTGCTATTTGCCGTATCTAGTTTTAGGCGTGTAATATTTTTTTCTTTATCCTGTACTATTTCAACAGAGTGATTATTTTCTAGCAAAACTAAATAGTGCTCTTCATCTGGCTTTTTGAAATCGTATTTAGGGTTGTTCATAGCAGTAATAAAGATATCATCTAGGGTATCCGTACTTACCATATGAGGCAGATCAAATGACAGACTAAGGGGTTGACTATTGTCTAACAAATTATCTTCCAGGGCAAAGCCTAAATATTTCATATGAGAGAATACACTATTCATTTCATGACTAAGCAATGAATTTTGTCCGCTGGAATAGATGCGGCGCTGATAGCAATCCTCTAACAAAGTCAAAACCGCATTATTTAGTACTACTACCCTCATCGTTTCTGGATAAATTGCCATTAAATGTATTTTTTCAGTACGAATTTTCCCATCTGAGGTTGGCATCATTAAGTGGAAATTGATTACTTGATCTTTGACTAATCGATAAGACAGAGTGTAATGTTTAGTTTCCCAAGTTGAAAAATCATTGCTAGAAAGTCGCAGCTCCTTAGATTCCAAGGGCTTTAGCAACTCAAAAGTAAAATATTCCAGCAAAGCACCTTTTGCAATGGCTGATACTTCATATTCGGCCTTCAAAAAGATTTCTCGAAAATATTTTAGTAATGTTGGAAAATCAGATTCCATCAATTTTTTTCGGAATTTCAAATCAGTCAATTCTTTTTCAGCATCGTCTATTAAAGTTAATATATCTTGATAATTGCTCTCGCGATTGTCGTAGTACGACAATGCCGAGTGACTAATTGGTTTTTCTTTTGCTGTGAGGTTATTCGCTTTTTTCGACGGGGGAGCAGCTTCATCTGCGTGTAAGATTTCTTTTTCTTTAATAGTCAGCTGGTCAGGTTCTACTTCTGGTTCCACCAATGCGTCATATAACTCGCTAACTCTTGTTTTCTTCTCATCTTTCATTTATTTGCCCTCCTTGTTTAAAAACACTTGAATAAATTGCTGCAACTGTTTTTCCATTGTTTCAAGAGAGCCAAATCGTTTATTGATAATCCGCAATTCTTTTAAGGCAATTGCTTGTTCTAGTGCCAAAGCCTTTTTTTGCTGCGCCAATTCTTCTTTTTGGGATTCTCGAGTCATTTCCCCACTGAAATAAGGTAGCCATTTCTTACGTTCTTGTTTCAACGCTGAAATTTTTTCATTCAACTGGTCAATTTCCTCATCAACCTTTTTTCGATTCAGCAGGCCTTTTGTTTCCTTTAACTCTTCTTTATCATGTTCTAGCTGTTTGATTTGTTTATCAATGTCTTCAATTTCTGAACTAGCAGCGATAATTTTCGCATCGAAATCGTCTTCTTGAGCTTGTAAAGCTTCTATTTCTTCACGGTAAATCCCTTTTTCGGCTTTTTCCCACTGCTTCTTGACTGTAGGCAAAAGCAATAGTGCCGGCTGTGTAGCATCAAGCTGAATGACAGTACGATCACGATAATAACTGCCTAACTGATAGTCCAGCAAGACCGGTGTTGCTTGCTGGCGTAATTGCATGAAAGGAAACATCCGTAAAAATTCACGATCCAGTTTACTGGTAAAATAATTATCCATTTCATGATTGGCATTACTAGATTGTTGAATAGCTACTGGCAATTCCTTCCAGTAAATCTGATAGACAGTTCCCATATCCTCTTCTTCCATCGCTTTTTCTAAGCGTTGTAGTTGAGACATTAAGTCACCTAACACAACAGAAGCTGATTCTTTTACAGAATCAAAGGACGTTTTAGGTTGGTTTTCTGGTGTCTCCATGTAATACCCTCCTTTATGCGTGTTTACAATCTCATAGTACCATTTTTTTTAATGAAAAAGTGTTTATCTGGTTTAAAAATTGGATAAAAAAGAACGCTGACCTAGCGACCAACGCTCTTATCATTTACATTAATAATTTTGGGCAACTAACAGATTAGTTACCCAAATTAGCAAAGAAATTTTTAATTGATTGCCATAAGTTGCTAAAGAATCCTTGATTTTCTTCTAGGGTGCCTTTTAATGAATCGCCAAATTGCCCTAGCTGGTCAGAAAGGCTGCTAACAGTGTCTTTAAAATCGCTGCTGATTTTGTCCAATTGTTCGATAGATTCTTTGTCCAGTACACCATCGGTTGTCTGGTATTGCTCAGCTAGTGAGACTAATTTGTTAATGTCGTCTTGGCTGATGAGTTGGGACAAATTATTTTTCTCCAAAGCGTCATTGACGATATTTTGCACATCTTCTTTCGTAGCAAGTTCGCCTTGTTTTTCCTTCAAGTCAGCTAATTCCTTCTTGATATCCACTAAGGTCTGGTTCAGTTGTGCTTTGTAGGCTTCATCAGCTTTTGCTTGATCGTCAGCAGATAAGTCCTGCTGGTCTTGATTTTCGCTGGCACTGTTAACAATCGACTGTGAAACTTCATTGGTAGTATCCAATTCTGTTTGGGCCAATTGCGCGCGAGCAGGGTCAACGGTTTCGCCATTTGATTCGAAGGCTTTGTAGACACCGGTCAGAGCACTTTCACCAGTAACCTTAACCACACTGGCTACTTTTACGGTCGCATCAGAAATTCCAGCAGTAACTAAAGGATTCTTGTATTGATCGGCAGTAATTTGGGTAATATTGTTAGGCGTTAGAATTTGCACCGCAATCCCTTTTCCTGGATCTTCCCGATTTACTACGACTGAACTCAACATTACGCTGTCATCGCCGCTGCCATAGCCAAGATATTTCACTAAGTCGGCTCCAGTAGCCTGTTCCATTTTTACGCTGTCTTGATTAATGCCAAGCTCACTCATAGTGTCGGTTAGCTGTTGTTGGTTCAAGCCGGCGCCGGCCACAAAGGTTGGTTTGCCCCAGCGTTCATTGATGACTGTCTCTGAACTGGTGTTGCTGGCATGAGCCACCGATGCAGTTTGAATGGCTCCGGCACCTAACGACAAGGTTAAGCTTGCTAGTATAATGTATTTGTGTAGTTTCATTTGTTGTGTCCTCCTAAGGTATCTCTGGTTCTATTTTAGTTGATTCCGCCACCTTCAGCGGAGAGATTGGTGCCATTTAAGCAATTATTTACCACTCTTACTTTAATTTAACAATTAAATCAGACCAAAGTTGGATGATTTTCTTTAGTTTTTACGAAGACCAGAGAAATTCGGCAATCATTTTATCGATCGTCGGGTTTTCGTGGAGCATAAAATGAAAGGCCGTTAACGGAGAGCCGTCAATAATCTTAAATTGATAGCTTGCGACATTTCCATCGATCACCGGTTCGATTGCTTTTACTTCCGCTTCTTTTACCAATCCATCTGTCGGACGGCCCCAAATATTACCGGCAATTGCCAGAACCTTTAAATCCTTTGGCAGCTTCTTCCCTTCAGCTAAATAAGCTTGATTAGGATGCAGCGGAAAATCGCCGCCAATGCTGATCAGTTTTTCCGGTTTTGGAATAGAGGGATCATCGGAATAGGTGGTCATAATCGCCACACTCATCGGCCCGCCTGTTGAATGACCCACGAGATTCATTTTGTCGAAGCCTTGTTCTTTCAAATGCTGTAAATATGGATAAATCTGCTTGACCTCTTTTTTTGGGTCTTTATTATCGGCAAACAATAGCTGGATCATGGAATTATCACCATAACCCTGCTGCTTTTCCTCAGAAAAATGCCCATCAGAGTCAATAGATGTTCGATAGCTGAAGGTTCCCAAGTCAAAGTGATCCAACCTGGAGACCACACCACCCAAGGAAGTACGATTGCCGCCGTAACCGGGAACAAACAGGGTGACGGTTTTACTGTGGGGTTCCACTTTTACCTCGGTTAAAACCTGCTCCTGCTGCCGAAACCATAAGAAAAATCCCAGAACTAGAATTAAAATGATTGGTCCGAAAAAAATCAGCACTTTTTTCCACCTCTTCACGACTTTCACCTCATCAGATAAGTGTAGCACAATCCCCTTAAATCACCCGCTTCCAAACTTTTGGGTGAAACACAAAATGAATACCTCAATTGAAGTCACCGAAAAGGTGAATTCAATCGAGGTATCCAGACCTATTTAGTTAGTCGTTTGCCGCAATCGTTCAACAATTGAACGCTTCGAGACATAGCGGTAGCTGATTAGCGGCAGGACAATTCCTAAGAGCGTAAATAGCGGAGCAACTACCGCTAGCGGCCAAATGGTTAAGCGATAGGTGAAAAACCAGACGACTTTTCCTAATGATTGACTAAGCAGCGGGTCGACTGCCAGAAACAGAATCGAGGACAATAAGACCGAACCCAAGGTGTAATACAAGCCTTCCCAAATCAGCATTTGCTTCAGCTGTCGTCCAGTCATCCCGATGGATTGCAGCATCGCGAATTCTTGGCGTCGCACTAAAATACTGCTTAATAGGGCATTAGCATAATTCAAGATGCCTATTGTTCCGATGATGACGCATAATACACCGCCTAGCAGCAGGAACATTCCCCGGAAGGATTCGAAATTTTCTACGTAGGTTGCCTTACTTTCATAATCAAACTGGGATTGCTCCCCGCTAGTAAAATCGGTTAAAAACTTCTCCATTCCAGCATTAGCCTTTTTGGTGGTGTCAAAGGTATAGTACATGATGGCGTTCGTTTGCGTGTCCTTCATGAAGGTCTGGTCGTTTAAGATAAATTCATCCGAACCATAATATCGGTAATTCAAGCTGGCAGGGATCATAACCAAAGCGGCGACCTGATAGTCAATGTCTTCGTAAATCTTAGGTCTACTTTCCCAATTGTCATCTTCCGGCATTTCTTCATAGATTTCTTCAGTATCCGGATTGTAGTATTCCCATTCTCTCGTATGCCGCAAGGTGACGGTGTCTCCGACTTTCGCCCAATTGCTGTCCATCTTCGGCTGATTATAGTCGTCTGCTAGATAAACCGCGGCGATGGAACGACTGCCTGGAGCGTAAACATCTGCTAAATCTCCTTCCAGCACTGTCAGCTTGTCTAAAATGAATGCTTCCATCCCATACAATTCTACCCGATCTGCCACCAGCTCATTCAAATGATCACTATCGGACACTAATCGATCCAGTTGCTCTTCATCATAATAACGACCGTAGACTGAACGGAAGCGTTTTTCGGTTACGAATTCTTGAACCATTGACGTGTGACCATAGGTGCGGCCGCTTGCGGTTACGCCGCCTTGCTGGTTGATTGCGTCAATGGCTTCTTCGGTGACTCCCTGATCCTCGCCCCACCCCAAATCTATGGAGGACTGAAAATAATCTGCGTCTGCCAAAATAAAATCAGTTGCTACACTTCGCAGATATTTATCCATATCAAACCCGTTAGTAAAGGTAGCCACCAGCTGAAGCAGCATAACGGAAAGGGAAAGTGAAAGAATGGTAACAATCGTTTTGCGACGGTTGCGCCCGAGGTTTGCCCAGGCCATTTTAGGTAAAGAAGCACCCTTTGTGGCTTTTCTCACCCCTTTTGCTTTGCCGGTTTGGTCGGTATAGCGAACAGCTTCCACTGGCGAAACTCTTGCAGCGAGTCTGCCGGGACGATGACAAGAAATCAGCACCGTTATCAAGGCAAACAAGGCCGAGACAACGAAAATCAAGGGACTAGTAGAAACAGCATCAACTACAGCACCATTCATCCGCAGTAATATTACCGGAGTCAGCTTAACGCCGATCAGGTAACCGAACAATAATCCAATTGGAATACCGATCAAGGACAAGACGATTGCTTGTATTCTAATGATGCGTTTAATTTGCCGATTGGTCATGCCGATTGTCTTCAATAGGCCGTAAAAGCGAATGTCGCCAGTTACTGAGATTTGGAAAACATTGTAAATAATCAAATAACCGGTGATGGCAATCAACACCAATAGTCCAACCATCGCGAGAATGGTAAAAGGATCCTGGCTGTCCAAGGCCTGTGCTCCAGTGTATCCCCAGTTCACGCCTGTCCCTATATAATCATCCTTACGCTGATCTTCTCCTTGATAGCCGTGATTTTGCAGCACTGTCTCAACTTTATCCTCGATATTCAACCCACTGGCAAACATAACGTCCATTGACCAAAAGGTGGTCATCCCATCCTTACCGGTGGTTTCCAGCTGATCAAAAATTGCCTGTGCCCGACTTTCAGGGATCAAAACATGGCTGGCTGCAATGGCATCATCGTGTGACCACCAGCCGCACAACGTAAAGGTCTCCGTTGTTTCTTGACCATCCACCAAAAAGGTTAAGGTAAGGCTCTGGCCCAGCTTAGGCTCAATCCCCAACAATTGTAAAACCCGCAGGTCGGCAGCGGCTTCATTCGTGCCTTCTTTCGGCAATCGCCCTTTTTCGGGATCAATAAACATCCATTTGGCTTGATTGGCGTCGGTATAACTGATTTCCACATGGTTTTTATTAAAAGGTGCTTCTCTAGGCATCCCTACAATTCGCCGCAGTCCATACTCATTAATCAGTGGATCGGTTTTTAATTCCTCTACCTGTTCTTGAGTAATCGACTTGAATACTCCATGAGCGTAGCCGCCAGCTTGCCGGAAATTACTCTGCTGGAAGGAATGGTTAATGGATAGAGCAATCGTGAACAAGGTAGTAAACAAAATAGTGGTCAGGGCAATGGCTAGGATCGCAATAATATTTCGTCCTTTAGCGGCCCATAAGCTCTTCAAGCTGAGTTGCCGCACACTTTTACGATTGGATACATTCATTGTTTACACCCCCTATCCTTCAACAATCTGACCGTCTTCGATCCGCAAAATGCGGTCGGCCAGCTGAGCAATTTCTTCATTATGGGTGATCATTACAATTGTCTGCTTATACTTTTGATTGGTAATTTTCAATAGGCCTAATACGTCTTGACTGGTTTTAGAATCCAAATTACCCGTCGGTTCATCGGCTAATAGGATGGCCGGTTTGGTGGACAATGCGCGAGCGATTGCCACCCGCTGCTGCTGACCGCCAGACAAATTATTCGGCAGATTATTTAGTTTAGATGTTAAGCCTAGTGTTTCTACAATGCTGTCGATGTACTCAGAACTAGGTGCTTTGCCATCCAGCTGACTAGGCAGCACAATATTTTCGTAAACGTTCAGTACCGGTACCAGATTATAGTTCTGGAAGACAAAGCCGATTTTCCGGCGGCGGAAAACGATTAAGGCTTCTTCCTTTAGTTTGAAAATGTCTTCGCCATCTACCTCCACTGTGCCGCTAGTAGGCTCGTCTAATCCACCCAACATGTGCAGCAGCGTGGATTTCCCACTGCCTGAGGTTCCCACAATCGCGACGAACTCACCCTTTTCAATTTGCAAATTCACCCCATCTAGCGCATGAACGGCGGTCTCACCTTTACCGTAAATCTTCATTAATTGTTTTGTTTGTAAAATAATCATCTCTAAAACCTCCATAAAAAATAAAGTCTGCAGGTATCTCTCTACACTACAGACTTTATCAAAGAAAACTTACTTAAATCTTTCCAGCGGCAAAACATTCTAACAGTGTTGTAAGAATTGGCCCTTTTTAGCTGGAACGCGGCAAAAATACCGAAAAAACACTGCCTTGACCTGGCGTGGAAGAGACTTTCATGTAGCCATTTTGGGCCGCAATGATCTGACGGGTAATGTATAAGCCGATCCCCAGTCCCTCGACTTGCGCCACTTTAGCTGAGCGGTAAAAGCGGGTGAATATTTTGGCTTGTTCACTTTCTGAGAAACCAATCCCAGTGTCTGCAATATCTATCCGGCAAAACAGCTCATAGGCATATACCGTAATCTGAATTTTCCCACCAGAAGGAGTATATTTAATGGCATTATCAACTAAATTGGCGATGGCCTCAGCAGTCCACTTAGGGTCAAAGATCGCTTGTTCCTTAGTCGGGTCCACCTGAAGCTGGATGTTTTTTCGCTGCACCTCAGGATGAAACTGCGCCGCCACTTCCTCCAGCATGCGTTGAATGTTATGTTGTTCCGGGTGCACCGCTAAAATTCCTGTCTCCAGTCGTGACAGCTTGACTAGTGCTGCAATCAGGAAGTTCAGCTTTTCCCCTTGTTTGTTCATTTCGCCGATGAAGCGGCGGCTTTCTTCCGGCAGTTCCTGTTCAGCCAGCAGCTGACCGTAGAGCAGCAGGTTGGCAATCGGGGTTTTCGTTTGATGGGAAATATCGGCGATCAGCTGTTTAATTTCATCTTTTTCCACCGCGATGCTCCGGTTGGAAACCTCAGTGGCCGATAAATAATCCCGCATCTTGTTCTCTACGGCGGAATACAGGCTCTCATCATAGCTTTCTTCCTTGAAATTTCCTTCAATGGCAGAATCCAGCATGTGGAGCAATCGATTCATGGTTTGGCGAAATTGCCAGCGCTGCCAAAATAATGCCGCAATTGCGCCGATCGCTGCAAAACCTAGCACAATCAGCAAAAGACTTTTACCATCCAGCATTTATTTCACCACCCAAGAATAACCGATGCCATAAACAGTTTTAATATAGTCGCTGGCCTCAAGCTTATCTCGCAGGCGTTTAATGGCAACAGAAAGGGTATTGCTGTCGACAAACTCCATTTCAGAGCCCCACACTTTTTCCAAAAGCGTTTCCCGCATGACCGTCGCGCCGAGATTCTTCACCAGTAATCGCAGTAGCCGCTGCTCGGTTTTACTTAATTCGATTAGCTGGTTATCTTTAGAAAATTCCATTTTGTCGAAATCGAAGCAATAGTCATCGATTGCAACCCGGTTCTGACCTTTCTCCTGGATTCTCCTCAGCTGGGTATTCACTCGGGCCCGTAAAATCGCCAGACTAAAAGGCTTGGTAATATAATCATCGGCACCATATTCCAGGCCTAAAACCACATCCATCTCGGTATCATTTGCGGTTAACAGGATCACCGGTGTTTTGGCGGCAGCTTTGATTTCCTTCAGAAAATCCAACCCGTTTCCATCTGGCAAATTGATATCTAATAAAATCAAATCCATCGTCTGTTCAAAGAAGGCGACCTGGGCCGCCTCCAAATTATTGTATTGAACAATTTCGGTATCCGGAGCCGCGATTGCTAAACGCACTCCTTCACTTAAACTAAGATCATCCTCAACGATCATGATTCGCTTCATTTTGCGCCAACTCCTATTCCCATTAATTATATCATGGGAACCGCTTGATTTGAGGGATAAAAAATAAGGCTGAGACATCTTCGCCTCAGCCTTACGACTACACTTCTTTAGTTGTAAAATGAATCTTGCCGTCACTATCGCGGGATAAAATTGTGATTTCATTTAAATAAGGAAATTTCAATTCCGGCAGCTTCGGGTCCTCCAGCATCTGTTCATATCCTTCAAAAATATCTCGCATGTATTGCTTATAGGCTTGCTTCTTCTTTTGTCGCTTGTTCATTCTCGCACCGTCCTTCTGAAATATCTTACCAATCTTTCCAGGTCAGGACAAGGGCTTATTGGTAAGTTGCCTGCAGATAGGTCAGCAGCTCCTTCGCTAACTCGGTCGCTGATTGTCCATCAGCCCGGTCTTCTAAGAACTCCATCACGGCATAGCCTTGGTTTTGAGAATCAAAGGCATACAAGAAACTGTTTTGTTGTCCTCGTTCATCTTGTTTTTCTTTGATTTCGGCGGTCCCGGTTTTGGCAGCTAACGGAATGCCTAAGCTTTGCAGGCTGCTGGCAGTACCATTGGGATCGCTGACGACAGCTTCCATATCTTGCTCAATGGTATCCACGGTTCCGGCAGAAACTACGTCTGCTTTGGTTTTCGTTTCCGCATCGGCGATCAGTTTAGGATAAACCAAGGTGCCGTTGTTAGGGAAAACAGAATAGGTGGTGATTTGTTGAATCGGGTTCAACAGCAGCTGACCTTGTCCGTAACCAGTATCGGCTAAAAGAACCTCTGAATTGAAGGAATCTTCATTGGAAATTTGCGCTGGGTCCATTGCAATCGGCAAATCCAACTTCTCCCCGAAAATGAATTTGTTCAAGCCGTCTCTAAAGGTTTTTTCACCCATTTTTAACGTTTCCTGTGCCATGTAAATATTGTCTGAGTAAACTAACGCGGTCCGCAGGTTCACTGGTGACACAGCACTCACGCGAGTCACTTGGTAACCACCCCATGAGCTGTCCTTTTGCCATTTCAAGCCGTTGATGGCTAATTCTTCGTTAGGTTCAATTGTTCCAGCATCCAAACCGATCGCCGCAGTGACCGTTTTGAAGGTAGAACCTGGTGCATATCCGGTGGCAAAACGACTCATAAATGGCAAGTTTTCGTCATTGTTGTAAGCATCGTAGTCCGCTTGGCTGATACCATTGGTCAGTTTATTTGGGTCAAAGCTTGGTGAGCTGACTACTGCCAGCAGGTCGCCGGTCTTCGGTGCCGTTGCCACACTTGAGCCGGGTTGACCTTGCAGCGAGTCGTAGGCAATTTGCTGCGCCTTGGCGTCAATGGTCAGTTTGACATTTTCGCCATCGGTTTTCCGGACTTCCTGCAGCACTTTTTTCTGGGTGTCGTCTTTGTCTACGATGGCCAGTAAGCCGCCGTCTTGCCCTCGTAATTGTTTATCCAGGGCGCGCTCCAGCCCCGTTCGGCCAATTAAGCTTTCAGCTGCTAATTCATCGTTTTTCTCTAAATCCTCAGCCGTCACTTTGCCCACATAGCCGATTAATTGAGCGGCTGCTTCTCCTAACGGATAGGTCCGACCGGTTGCTTGATGAACCTCCACGCCTTCTGGCACACTGTCAGGTGTAGCATTGACGGTTTTTAAAGGAACAAAAAAGTCGTCTTGTACCCAGCCTTGTTCTAAGGCACTATTGACAGCCTCAGTCGTGCTGCCGATTGAGTCAGCGATGGCGGAGATTTTTTGCGCCCGTTCGTCACCGGTGCCTAGCTGATTGGGAATAACGCCAATTTGATACACCGTGCCGTTTACGGCTAGTCCTTGATCATTTCGATCCAGGATTTCCCCGCGAGTAGCAGATGAGACTTGGTAGCTGACTTTGTCCGTTCCATCCATATTAGGGAAAATCAACTTAGGCGTCCAATTGATTTTTTGATTGTCCTCCGTCAAGGTACCCGAGTACTTTTGATCCTTTAAAGCACCTAGACCAGTATTTAAGGACAAGGTATAGCTAAACTCGTAGCCGTTGTCGGCTTTTTCAATTTGAATATCTTTGGCTTTTATATTCGATGCATTGATACCAGAAAAGATGTTTTGGTATTTTTCTTCCACTGTCTCAGCGGTAAAGCCATTATCTTTCAGGGAAGCATCAGTTAAATACTTGGGGATTTCATTGTATTTGCCGTCAGAAATAGCGGCAATAAATTTCTTCACCGTTTGTTCTCCGGCTTTTTTCACTTGGTTGGCATGGTACACTGTGTAGCCGCCAAATCCAGCGATTCCTAAGAGCACAACCGCTACGATGATTATGATGGGTAGTTTAGTGCTTTTTTTCTGGTTCTTTTGACTTCTTTGCATAAGTTGTTGTTCCCTTCTATTTAACTCATATTAATAAATTGCGTTTTCCCGCAATATACGCAGTGTTTCGGTGGCAGCAGCTTGCCCGGAGGCGCCAGTCTGCTGAAGATGACAGGCAAAATAAAGGGTTTTGCCCTTTGCTTCAATAAAGCCGATAAACCAGCCACGATTGTCCTGTCCTTGTCTTTGCCCAGTGCCGGTCTTCCCGTAAAGGGTGTAGTCTTCACCTGCTTCCAGCTTCATGGCCTCTTTGATGGTTTGAACTTCCTGATCGGAGAAAGCTAGTTCATGGTTCATCAGCTGTTGCAACAGCTGAACCTGTTCAATCGGCGCAATTTTTAAAGAAGATTCCAGCCAATAGTCCTCCACTGAGCCTAATAAACTGGCGTTACCATAGTTTATGGCTTTAAACTCGTTGGACAAGGTGGCTTTGCCTAGTTTTTGGTCCAGCTGCTGGAAATACCAGTTGGTGGAATTGGTGAGAGCTTCCTTTAATCCTTGATCTTGATTCCAAGCCGCAAAGGGATACTCGGTGCCATCCCAGACTAATTGATTCTGGGATGGCTGAATCACCTGATGTTTTAGCCCGAACAGTCCGCTCCACAGCTTGTAGGTACTGTCTGGGGAAAAGCGCTGATAGGCAGCCGCTTCATTATAAATACTGTATTGCTGGGCTTCCTCATCATATAAAACCAGCGAATTCAGACTGTCGTCAGCAAACGCCCGGTCGGCCACGATCTTAATTATACCCGCATCCTTTAATAACGGTGTCTTTTGCGTCCCTTCACTTTGAGGAACCGCCACAAAAACACTAATGATCAGCAATAAAATAGTTAATCCTTGAAGCAGCGGAAATTTATTTTCTTTCTGATAAGCCGCGATAAATTGGATTCGTTCCGTCAGTCCTTTGCGATTGTCAGAAAAGGCCACCAGCTGATGATTCGGCTTTTGGACTACACTGTTTAGAAGCGCGTGTCCGTAAGCGGTGATTTCCTTTTTTTCTAAATGAGCCATGACTAGATGATCGCAGGTCACTTCCCGATCCTTGGCAGCCGCTTGATTCATCCAGTGAATCAAGGGATTGTACCAAAAAGCGATGGTCAAAAGCAAAAAACCGGTTTGCTGATGGAAGTCTTTGTTTTTGTGATGCCCCAGTTCGTGCATAAAAATCAAGTATAACTGTTCTTCCGAGGCTTCCTCATTATACGCGTCAGGCAATAAAATCACCGGTCGAAACATCCCGCTGGTTGCCGGGGTTTGAATTTTGTTTGAAGCAATTACACATACCTGCGACTGATAATTCAGCGTTCGTTGGGCTTTAGCTAATGATTGCTTGATTTTCTCGGTTTCCAATACTTGTCCTGATGCCATCAACTGGCGCAACGAATAATAAGAAGACAAAATCATTCCTATTCGGACGACCATCCCCAGCAGCCAAATTACTGCAAAAAGCTGTAAATACCTTTCGATTGAGGGCAGATTGGCCGCCAGCGAATAGTCGTTCATCCAGCCGTTGGCAAGAGATTGAGTCACACTGTCAGGCTCAAGACTGTTGACTGCTGCCAGCTGTTCTGGGAAAAAGATTTTGCTGCCAAAATTATAGCGCAGATACTCCTTCAGTTGCCGGAAAGGCTGATTAGGAATCAAAAAGAGCAAACTCAAAAAAGGCAGATACCAGAAAGCCCCTCTTAATTGCGGCTTCAGCTTTTTCCCAACTATTTTCCGCAGCAGCAACAAACTGGCGAAGAAAATCGTCATGGATAGATTAGCAAGTAGAAATTGTTCAATTGACTGAGTCATCATTCTCTCGCTCCTCTAATAAGCTCCGCAGTTTGTCGATTTCTTTTTGATCCATTGCCTCTTCTTGAACAAAATTCATCACCAAGTCGCTGACTTTGCCGCCGAAAAACTTTTGGACAAATTTTTGGCTTTCCTGTTTCACAAAATAATCTCGCGGTACTAGGGTGTTGTAGATGTACATCCGACCTGATTTGGTATGGCTGATGACTTGCTTTTGCTCCAAACGAGTCAAAAGAGTGCGAATCGTATTGGGATTCCAGCCTTCAGACGCTTCTAGGCGCTGGTTGATTTCCTTGGAGCTGATAGTTGACTGTTCCCAAACAACCTCCATCACCTTCAGCTCTGATTCCGTGATATTGATTTCCTTTTTCATAAACATCCTCCATTAGAACTACAATTGTAGTTTAAACGAGCAAGACTCTCCTGTCAAAGCAATCCACAAAAAGAGGCCGCTGTCTTAAGTAATTCCTTAAAACAACGACCTGAATCTATACATTATTTTTTTGCTGCGTACTAAAGATGATACTAACCGTCAGCAACACTACTCCAGCTAGAAACAGCCAGATTTTCGACTGCCAATCATTTTCCATTAAAGTGTACAAATAAAAGGGACCAAAATATTTACTGCCGCTAAACATGTTCAGGACGTAATACATCATAGCCACCATCGTACTGGGAATCAAATTTTGAAAAAAAGTATAGCTGATATTCAGCAAGCCCCCTAAAAAAAGCACCGTCGCAAACTCAGCGAAGAAAAATTCAAGAAAATTGAATTCTGACCGATTCAGTTTTAAAACTAGCAGAAAGACTGCTAACGAAATCAGAACCATCGCCAAAATCTGAACTAGCCGCAGAATCAATAACCGACTATAAGAAGTTTTCTTCGCTCGCACCACTGCTAGAATTTTCTTTTGCGTATCCGGCAAATACAGTGGAATGAATAAGACAATTCCAATAATCGTAAACAGCCGTTCCACAATCATCGCCGTTTGCTCTGGTTCCAAATATTGGGCACCAAATAAAAAGGGGAAGGTCATCAAGAACAGGATAGTTACGGCAACAAAGGGCCAATAATGAAACCGGAAAAAGGTCCGGCTAAGCTTTAGGTCTTTTTCCAAGAAGTCGTCCCCCTTTGCGTTTATAATCGGCCAATAGAATCGTCCCGCCACAGCACACTAGGCCCACGACACTCCATGCGAGGCGGTTTTTTATCAGCTCTGGCAAAACAGCTTCAAATATATCTCGTTCACCCACCGTATTAAACCGAGGTACTAAACTCCAGCCCACGGCTCCAACTAGCGTCCCGCTGCCGGTAAACACGATCCCTAACCAAGCGATTAATTGGAAAACAACCGTGACGATGCCGTTGGTTAATTCAGTTAACATAAAACCAATACCGACTACTGCCAAAATTGTAGGCAACAGCCAACCGAGCATATATTGATAAAACAGCAGTAAATTTCCTGACGCTTCTACGCTTTCAGAAATCATCAAGGTTTGCATGCCGGGCATTAAGGAAAACAGCAAGACGGGAACTAGCAGCAGCAACACACAGCTCAGATAACGAGACAGAATTAATTTCCCAGTAGAAGTCTGCTTGGTAAAAATAACTTGCTGCGCCTGAGCTCGTTTGTCTCGCACCATAGCCGCTGCTGCAGGAAAAATTGGCACTAAAGCTAAGATGATACCAAAGTAATCACAAACCATGCGGGCATAGGCGCCGCTAACTTGATCCTTTTCAACCATTATTTGAAAATCTTCCATAGCCTGCTCATATGTTCTTGGTGCGAAGGCATCACTGCGGTAGATTTCTTCCTCATAATTGGACTTCTTACCAATCATTCCTGCCGCTTGCCGCATGTCTGCTTGGAATTTTTTGTAAGAATGATCCTTTTTCACTGGGAAGGTAGATTCAATCTTGGCATCCGGGGTCACGGAGTTAATATAGTCCTCGGTTAATAGCTCGATGGATCTTCCACTTGCCGAAGTCAGTATTTCCTCAATTTCCTGCTGCTGCGTGTCTGATAGACGAACCGATTTTAAGAAGCCATAGGGATATGAGGAGTAAGTATTGCTGACATATTCGACTAAAAGCATCTGGTAAGCCGATTCTTGGATCACCTGCGGATCATCGGTCTGAGTCATGCCGTAATCGGACTGATTGGGCGTGGGCTTAGATATTCCCGTCAAATCGCCGCCAATTTGCGAGAAAGCAAACAGACCTAATATAATGACGATCACCCAGTAAGTTAAACTCTTTAAGTTTATTTTTATTTCTTTTAATAATAAGCTCATCGATTACCACCTGCCCTCTCGTCCAAGCAGTAAAGATAAGCATCCTCCAGCGTAGGCGGTACTTGCCGCACTAAAGGGTTTTCCATAATTAAGGTACCCACTCTGCCAATAAAACGCACCCGGGTACTAGCACCGTCTGGATGGAGGCTGATAATATTCACCTGTTTTTTCACCGTGGTTAGTTCTGTGCGTGGTAAATCCACCTCATAAATATTGCCTTCCGCCCGCAGCAGCAGTTGGCTGACATCACCAGAAAAAACAATCCGACCTTCATCCATAATCGCTAACCGTTCCGCAACGGCTTCGATGTCGCCAGCGATGTGTGTAGAAAGCAGTACAATTTTGTCCTCACTAATTTCACTTAGCAGATTACGAAACCGCAACCTTTCTTCCGGGTCCAAGCCCGCAGTTGGCTCGTCAACAATTAGAATTTTCGGATCGTTTAATAAGGCTTGGGCAATTCCCAAGCGGCGCTTCATCCCACCAGACATGGCTTTGACTTTGGTTTTCTGGTAAGGCAGTAAATTTACCTGCTCCAATAAATCGAGAATCCGCTGTTTGCGTTCCCCCTGCTTCATCTCCGCTAACACTGCCAAATAATCCATCGCTTCATAAACAGTCATATTGCCATACAGGGAAAATTCCTGAGGTAAATAACCCACGATACCGCGAATTTCTTTGCGTTTTTCAATGGAGATGCCCGCCATCCTGACTGCGCCTTCTTTAACCGGCAGCAGAGTCACCAACGTCTTCATCAAAGTGGATTTTCCGGCACCGTTTCTTCCCAATAAGCCGTACATGCCGGTCTCGATCTCTAAATCAATATCATGCAGTACCTTTTTTCGGCCATAATACTGATTCAAGCGTTTGATAATGATTTCCATAAGATCTCCTCCTGTCATCTACAGTTTATAACTAATTTATCTATAATTTCTCTACATCATAGAAAAACCTGGAAATCAGCGTGCATTTCCAGGTTTAGCCGTTACTAATATAAAAGACCGCTGAGACAATTGCCCCGTTTTCCGCACCATTGGCCAGTCTTAATACGCCGCCATGCTTTTCAGTCAAACTGCTGGCAATCGTTAAACCTAAACCAAAGTGCTCCGTTTTGTTTCTTGAAAAATACGGCGTGGTGGCATAAGTTAACTCTTCTTTAGTGAAGCCGATCCCATCGTCTTTCACAAATAGAAAAAGATAAGGATCTTGCCGTTCCAGCGTAACATCCACCCGCTGCTTTTTGTATCTCACGGCATTAGTTAACTGATTCTCCAGCACCTCCATGATTAAATACAAATCATAAAAAGCCCCGGCTGAAAAATTACCAGTCAAATGAAGTGCATCCTCGTCTAAGTCAAAGGTATGCAGCAGGTCACGAATTGTTTCCACCAGTTTACTTAGGGGCTCCCTTTTTATCTGAACCTCAAAATCATCTATTTTTTGAATGGATTTCATGGTTTCCGCAAAATCATTCATCCGTTGAACGTTAGATTGAATTTTACTCAAGGATTTAGCCAGCAGCTCGTCGGTCATCTTGCCATTAGGATAAAAGGTTTCAATCATTTCGGCATTGTTTTGAATCACCGTCAAGGGTGTTCGCAAGTCATGGGAAAAGGCGGCATTCAGCTTCTTTTGTTCTAGGTGAAGCTGCTGTACCTGCTGCTGGCTCTCCTTCAGCTGCAATCGCATCTCATTGAAGCGATCGGTGAGCAGCTGGAATTCGTCTTTGCCATGATAAAAAATCGGCTGACCTAAATCCCCCGACTTGATGGTTTCGACACCATCGAAAATAACCGTCAAAGGCTGCATAATACGCTTTTCTACAAAAAACTTCGAGACCACCCAACAATACAGCCCCAAATAAACCGGCAAACTGCCCCAACGAATCGTCTCCATCCACTGGAGGGTCTGATTCTGACTCAGCTCAGCAGCTGGCGCTTGCCATGACAAATAACTCCAGGTGGTCAAACGTCCCTGATCACCTACCGCCAGCCGTTCCCAGCTGACGGTCAAACTAATAGTGAAAATCCAAGCCAGCAACACTAAAATAAGACCGATAGATAGCGTCCAAAACAAGCTGCCAGCTAAACGAACTGACTTAATTTTCATTCTTTCCAGCTGCTCTTCTAACCAATCCATTTATAGCCGGACCCCCAGACTGTTTGAATGCACTCTTGACTTGTCAGCTTTTTCACCTTAGTACGAATGCGGCGAACATGCTCGGTGATAATCGCCGCATCGCCTTCTTTGTCAAAGCCCCACAGTTTTTCATAGAGTTGCTCCCGGCTAAATACGATTCCCGGATGACCTGCCAACAGCTCCACAATCATAAATTCCGTTTTCGTCAAAGGCACCGCTGCTTCTTTCACCACCAACTGTTTTTGCTGGAACTTAACGACTAAATCACCAAAAAAGCCGATTGTTTCCTGCGTATTTTTCCTTTCTTCCCGCCGTAAATGGGCCGCTACCCGCATTCCCAGCTCCTTCAGGCTAAAAGGCTTCAGCAAGTAATCATCACCACCGGCCATCAATCCGGCTAAGCGGCTGGCTTCATCGATTTTGGCGGAGAGAAAAATAATCGGACAGCCTACCGATGATCGAATTTTTTTGCAAAAGGTTATCCCGTCTATTTCCGGCATGGAAACATCCAGCAGGATCAAGTCCGGTTTGGCTGATAATCGACTTTCAGCCTGCTGAGCATTTTCAGCCGTGTAAACTAAATAATCCGACAGCTCAAAATAATCCTTTAAGGTGTCCAGCAGCTCTTTCTCGTCATCAACAATCAGTAATCGTTTAGGCATGGCGGTTTTCCTTTCTTTTAGATCGGTAAATTAAAGGCCTAAATCTTCCAAAATCAAAAAGATCGTAATTCTCTCAGTATCTTTGGATCTCCTAGTCACAGCAATCGTGTTGCAAATACATTCCTCATTTAAGCAATCACCGCAAAAGCCTTCCTTCACACAGGGAGTATGCTCTAGCCCGATGCGAAAAGAATTCAGGGGAGCTGCCCGTTTGCGAACCATTTTAATCGTTGTTTCCAGATCGCCGTAAACCTTATTCATCCCAACGAAGGCGAATACTTTATCCGGACCATAGGTAATTGCCGCGACCCGATTGCCGACATTATCGATATTCACCAGCTGACCGTCCTCCGAAATACCGTTGATACTGGTCAAGAAATAGTCGGCGGTTAATGCCTGTTTCATTAAGCGATGCTTTTCTGCCATATCTCGTGCTTTGTCCCGATCAATCATCGGCTGACCGCGATCATAAAGTGCTGGGATAATTCCTGATTGCACCAAGGTAATTGATCCACCAAAACCCACAACTTTGTTGGATTCGATCAGTTCCAGCGCTTTCTCCTTGGCTTCAGCCAATGTCTGGCAAATAATCGGCTGAAAATTGCGTCGTTCCAGTTTTTTACTCAATGTTTTCGCAGCTTGCGCATATTGCTGCTGATGAATAGTATCCATTTATCTTCTGCTCCCTTAATTCTTTTCTTCTATTCTCCTGTATTTTGACTTGGTTGGCAATGCTTATTCAACATTCGTCAGCAAGACGCTGGCTGAATGGCGTACTTTTCTTTATACTGGATAAAAGATGTCAGTCCAATTTTATCATGAGCAAGGAGGCAAAAATATGTCACGCTGCTATTTATTCATCGGTCCCAGCGGCTCCGGGAAAACGACTTTGGCCAATAGCTGTTTTTCCCCAGCACAAAAAATCATCTCCTACACCACCCGGCCTAAACGAACAGGTGAAAAAGATGAGATGGATTATCATTTTGTCTCTAAGGAAAAGTTTGAAGAAATGATTCAAGCAGAGGCCTTTGCTGAATATGATCGCTATGATCACCACTATTATGGAATTGCCAAGATCAGTATTCAAAGGGCACTGGAAAAAGGCGACTGCTATGACCCGATCACGATGCCGGGTTTTTGGAATTTGCGACGCAGCTTTGGCTCTACGGTCGTTCCCGTTCTAATCGACGTTTCAAAGGAGACGATCCATCAGCGTTTAAAAAAACGCCAAGCTCCTCAAGAAGAAATTACCCGCCGCTTGGAATTATTTGCTGAAGAACAAGAACGCTTCCCGGAGCTGGAAAAATTGCCAGACTTAATCAAAATCGATGGGGAACAACCATTAAAAGCCATGATCCAGCAGCTGAAGCAACACCTTCGATAGCTGAATCATGGCTTTTTATTATTTTGAAAGTAATAGTTGAAACGCTTTGCGCTCCCCATGCTTGAAGGGAAAATGTACCATACCGCAATAGCTAAAACCTGTTTTATCAATTAAGCGCAGCATCGGTTTGTTGGCCGGATAGGTATCAATCCGAATATCCTGATAACCTAACTCTTTCGCTTTTTCGATCGACTGTTCCAACAGAACCTTCCCAAGGCCTTTACTGCGAGTTCTTTGACTGACGGCGACCCGATGTAGGGACACATAGTCCAAAGCGCCTTGCCACTCACCTTCAATTGCTTCATAAACTGGATCGACTCCGCCCACTAAAGCAATCGTTCCAATAATCGCTTCGTTTTGAACCAGTACATAGCTGGCATCAGCTGCCATATCTTTTAAAATTGAGCCTTCGGTAGGGCCGTGACCATCCTGCCATTGCGGTGAGCCTTGCTCCTTCAAGTAATTTTTAGCGTCTTCAAAAATCACCAGTATTTCTGGAATGTCTGCTTTGACGGTCTTACGTAAAATAATCGCATTCTCCAGTGTATCACTAGCTCGTTTTTCTTCCCCAAAGGACAGAATCTCTTCTGCATCCTTTTTCCCTAACAATCCGCCTAATACCTCGCCGGCCTGCTTAGCCATCCGAGTGACGTAATCTTTATCTTCATACCCCATGCTGCTCCATCCCTTTCATCCAGTGATCCCCTTGCTCCAAGAAGCTGCCTAACAGCTCCAAGTGATGGGCCAGCGACCATTTTTTGATGGTGCCTAGACCTGGAAATTTTCCTTCATTTTCATAATTCAATAATTCCTGTAAGCCGATTGTTAACAATAGCTGATCCTGATTTCGCCGATACCAGCGACTCAGTTTATCCAAGGCCTCAGCGAATTTCAGGCCTTGATCTTTAGCCGAATCATTGGTGTCGGAAACAAAATGCTTCACCCGCAAATTCAAATAAGCATCAAAATACGTAATATGAATGGCGATTGCTCGACTGGGACCACCCTTGTCAAAGTAGCGGCTGCCTTCAATCGTATAATCGCTGTAACCAGCAAAGCCATCCTCTAAATAGTATAAATGATTGTCAGTGAAAAAGTCATCCTCTTTTATCTCATACTCAGCAACATGTTTGCGAGGCTGAAAAGCTTCCCGCAATAAAATCCGCTCTTCGGCTGGCAATATGCGAAAACGTCCCTGATCGGGAATCACCATCTGGGCCTTCAAATCCATCAAATGCTGGATATCCTGAACCGATCGCGGGGAATGTTCATTAAACAGAAACAGGTCCGCTGGTTCCATGTCGGCCTCTGTCACAATCCGCGCACGTTTAACCGTTGAGTCTTTCGACAAGCTCCACAAGTGCTTTTTTTCATTGAACAGCTTAAAAGTTCCAACTTGAGGATTATCTACAACATATAATGGCAGCTTTTTTTGATCAAACAGCTCCACCGTTTTTTTCAGCGTCGCCGAATCCCGCACCGGCTCAATAATCGGTACAATTTTCGTCGACCAGCGCTGGGCTTGAATTAACGCGGTCAAAGCCAACAGGTCAAACTGCTTGCCTCTTAAATAAGGATAATACATACACTCACTCCAAAGGTTCGGTCGGTCGGCGGATTTGCCGCTGCCGTTTCAAAAAATCATAGTCCTGCCGCAACGCTGCCAGCTCTTCTTCCAAGCTGGCCACCCGTTCGTTTTGCACATCTTCAATAAAACGCTGGTAATAATTGCCTTCACCTAAATGATCCTTCTCTAGACTGCGCTTCCTTAATTCTTTGTACAATTGTTCAGTCGAAAAAAAGGAAGTCCCGTAGTTCATCCGTTTCGCTTTGCGAACTTCACGAAACATTGAGGCCATAAAGCGCTGAGTCAAAGCTAATTCCGCTACCTGCAGTTCCTGACGTACTGGCTTGCGGACAATCACAAAGGTTCCTTTGGCTCGCATCTCTTCTTCAATATTGTCATAAGGACGATAAACCATGACGCCAATCTCAGCAGGAATCTCTTCTTTAACCGCTTCATATAAAACTTCTGGCAATACAAAATAATTGTAGTGGCCGATAAAGGACAACTTAGCTTTGGAACGAAAATCGGCTTTCGTCACCTTCAGCTCGTAGCAGCGCCACTCAAAGCTATCTTCTTTAAAAAAGCAAGCCAATGTATCAACAATCCCCTGCTCTTGAGGCATCGAAACCTCTTCCACCACCAGAGCGCCCAGCTCCATACAATAGTAATACAAGGCTTTTTCCATATCTTGGGTTAATTCTGTCTTCATTCTTCTCACCACGGGAACATATTTTCGTACACTTTAGCATAAACCAAAAGAAAAAAACAGAGGAAATCCTCTGTTTTAAATAAAATATTCTAAGTCGCTGGCTGGTGTCGGATAAGCAAACACATAGTCGGCGATTTCTTCATGAGTCATTTGTTTTTCCAAAATCAGGTTGAAATAGTTGATCAATTCATCCGCCATTTCATTCAAGCAAGTAATTGCGACAATCCGATCTTCTTCATCATAAACAAATTTGATTTTTGCGCCCTTATCGTTCACTCGGAAATAAGTAAACCAGCTGCCAAGATCCATGGTTTCGCTATGGTATTTTTCACTGTTTTCGCTTAATTCTTTTTCGCTTAAACCAATCCGGGCTAGGCGTTGGTCGCCAAAGACCACCGATGGAATTAACGGATAGTGAATCGGTTCTGTCTCACCATTCATGGTTTTCACTACATAGGAAGCTTCAAAACCAGAAACTGGGGTCAGCTTCGGATGAGATTTATCCAAGACATCTCCACAAGCAAAGATATGCTCCTGGCTGGTTCTCAAATGATCATCCACCGTAATGCCTTTTTTTGTATATTCAACTTGAGCATTGTCTAATTTCAAAGCTTCGATATTTGGAACACGCCCGGCTGCTACGACAACCATATCGGTTTCCAGTTCAAAATTCTCAGCGGTTAAGCGGTAGCCAGGATCGATCGCTTCGACTTTGTCCACGTCAACATTAAAGTGGAAGGTAATGCCCTTTTCTTCTAAATGCTTGGTCAAGTCCATCGCCATTTCTTTGTCAAAGCCCTTCAACGGCTGATCATTGTGTTGGATGACATGCACTTCAGCCCCAGCTGCGTTAGCAATCGTAGCCAGTTCAAAAGCAATATAACCAGCGCCAATGAACGTAATTCGTTCAGAAAGTTTATCTAAATTCAGAAAGTCGGTACTGGTTTGCAAGTACTCTTGGCCATCTACAGGCAACAAAGCAGGACGTTGCCCGGTAGCAATCAAAAATTGTTTGGCTTCCAAGCGTTCATCCGCCACTTCAATTGTATGAGCATCGACAAATTCTGCCTGACCTTCATACGCATCAATCTCCGCTTTTTCAATTCCGCTTTTCGTCCCGTTAGGAACTGAATCTGTGTAGGAGCGTTTAAAGGCCATTAATTCTTCCCAATGAATCTCTGGCGATGCTTCAAACCCTTTGCCGTTTAAGTTTTCCACCTTGGCCTTGGCTTCCACCGCACTCATTAAGATTTTTTTCGGGTCACAGCCGCGGTTGGGGCAGGTGCCGCCCCACAAATCCGCTTCGATTATCGCGACCGTTTTGTTTTGTTCTTTTAAGGAATAAGCAGCCGCTGTTCCGCCAGGTCCGCCGCCAATCACAATTGCATCATATTTTTTCACTGTACATTTCCTCCTATTCTGTTAGGTAAGCCTATCAGCTTAAGAAACGGAAAATATCTGACCGAGTCACCTCGGCAATTACTTTTTCTTCTTCGTCTTTAATATAAATTTTCTCATGATCAGCGAAGGCTTCAAAAGCTTGACTGATGTTGGTATTCAGATCCAATGCCGGAACCGTGTCATCCGGGGTAATCACAGCCTGATGGAAGCCGGCTTCATAAACCGTTGCTAAAGTTTGATCCTGCAGCTCATCGGTGGCTTCATCAAAGAAGGCCTTAACAAAACCGTCTGCTGGCTGACTTTGAATCATTTCTGGCGTATCGCATTGAATCAGCTTGCCTTCATGCATCACGGCAATCCGGTCCCCCAGCTTCAACGCTTCCTTCATGTTGTGGGTCACAAAGATTATCGTATTGCCTAATTTTTTATGCAGTTCTAATACTAAGTCCTGTAAACTGTTTCGCGAAATTGGGTCTAAGGCACTAAAGGGTTCATCCATCAAGATAACATCCGGCTCAGCCGCCAATGCCCGTAAAATCCCGATCCGTTGACTTTGCCCCCCGGAAAGCTCCGCCGGCATCCGATTACGATAGGTTCCAGGATCAAGATCGACCTCCTCCAGCAATTCATCGGCACGTTTGTTGCGGCGCTTTTTGTCCCAGCCTAACATTTCAGGAATCACATCAATGTTTTCCTTCACCGTCATTGTTGGGAACAAGGCAATTTGCTGTAGCACATAGCCGATCTGCCAACGCAATTTGTGGATATCATAATCTTTGATTCGTTTATTTTTAAAGTAGACGTCGCCTTCACTAGGTTCCACCAAGCCGTTGATCATTTTCAAGGAGGTGGTTTTCCCACTGCCGGAAGGTCCGACGAGTACGAAGATTTCCCCTTGATTAACCGAGATATTCAAATCCTTCAGCACCACTTGGCCTTCGAACTCTTTGCCTACATTTTTAAATTCAATAATTGGTTCCATCTAGTTCTCCTCCCCAATGATCTTTTCCTTGATTAAAAAGTCACGGGCAACTTCTGCTGGCTGTTTCCCTTCAACATTCACTTGATAATTCATATCGATCATTTGATCCTCGGTAATTTTGCCAGCTAAACGATTCATCGCTTTAACCACCGTTGGGTTTTCTTCAGCAAAGTCGTTGCGCATCAATGCCGCCCCTTGGTATGGAGGAAACAGATTCATGTCGTCTTCAAGTGTGACTAAATCGTATTGTCTAATTTCACTATCAGTAGAATAGCCGTCGATGATGTCCACGTCGCCATTTTCAATCGCTTGATAACGTAGCGCCGGTTCCATACTTTGCACCGATCCGAAGTTCAAGCCGTAAAGCTCTTGAATTCCCCGATAACCATCTTGTCGGTCGATAAATTCTAAGGTAAAACCCGCCCGCCAATTTGCTTGGTCAGCTATTAAATCGGAAATTTTGCTAATTCCCCGTTCTTCGGCTACTTCCCGTTTCATTGCTAAAGCATAGGTATTTTCGTAAGCCATTGGTTTCAACAGCTCCATGTCGAACTGTTCGTTTAGCAGCTTGTTAGCTTCACGATAGGTTGCCTCCTGTGAGCCGTCTGTTTCAGAACCTTCTGGTACTTCAACTAAGCTTTCTAAAACTGTTCCGGTAAATTCCGGGTAAATATCGACTTGATCGTTTTCTAATGCACTGAACAAGAAGCTAGTTTTCCCAAAGTTCGGTTTCAAGTCAACTTCGATTGATGGATCTTCATCCTGAATAACATCTTTATAAATATTGATCAAGATGTCCGGTTCAGATCCTAATTTACCAGCAATCGTCACAGTTTGGTCAGCCAACGGATTATGTTGAGCTAAGAAGATACCACCGATTCCTAGGAAAATTACGCCTAGTGCCACTAAAGTAGCTTTCATACTGCGATGCTGCAAGAACCGAATCAGCCCGCTGAAGATAATCGCCAGCAACGCCGAGCTAACTGCCCCGATTAAGGTTAGCGTCGGATCATTCCGATCAATCCCTAATAGGATAAAGGTACCCAGACCACCAGCACCAATTAAAGCTGCTAAAGTCGCTGTTCCGATAATTAGTACCAGAGCTGTCCGAATCCCAGAAACGATCACTGGCATCGCCATCGGCAATTCCACCTTGAACAGCTTACGCATGCGGGACATCCCAAAAGCATCCGCCGCTTCTTCAATCGAAGGATCAATTTCCGACAAACCTATATAAGTATTTTGGAAAATCGGTAAAAGAGCGTATACTACTAATGCAATCAATGCCGGCACGGTTCCGATTCCGACGAAGGGAATCAACAGCCCCAGCAAGGCAAGTGACGGAATTGTCTGCAAAATACTGGTTATCTGCAAAACAATCTCTGCTAGTTTCTTTTTCTGGCTGAGTAGAATCGCCAAAGGTATCGCAATGATGATGGCAATCAAAAGAGCGCTCAAGGAGATGGCTAAATGTTCTAAAATCGCATCCAGCAGTTCATCCTTCCGCTCCATAAATGTTTGTATAATATCGTTCATAACCTGTCCCTTTCCCTTCTTAATTAATTTAAGTATAACGGAAGTCTAAAGTGCGGCAAAAGGATTCGCTCACTTAAAAGTAAAAAGATTCCGCAAAAAACAATAAAGGAGTGTTAATAAATGCTTGAAAAAGACGTAAATACTATTCATTTGATCACCAATAATCATACATTGACTTACACCAATTCTTTCTATTATAACTGGTACAAAACCTTGCAAGGCAATCTATTACAGACCAATGGTTTTACTCCTCAGTTTGTCCGGCTGCAAAAAAATGCACCTGAAACCTACAAAAAAATTGAGCAACGCCTTCTGGCAGTCAGTATCGTTGCTTTTCTAAAACAGCTGGATTCAACCGACAGCTTTCTACTATTAACCACCAGCTGGAGCAGCGGCTTAGACAGGCAGCAACCGGAAAAGGCATTGGAAAAATATCTGACGAGCTATACTATTCAGGACAATGATCTGCGAGGGATCAATCAGATGAATGCCGATTTGAATCAAGTATTGATTCAGCACTTCCCAATGATTCGCAAACAAGATTTACGCCTAATTTACCGGCTGCTAGAACTTCAGCCATTAAGTAAAACGGACCGAACAAATATTTTAACTAAATTAAACGAACGAGCAGCAGCGCGAACGATCAAATTACTCTCCCTTTTGCAGGATGCCTTTACACTGGCTGACGCAAGCGAGCAAGTATTAAACGATCCGACCTTAGCAGAATATTTTGCTTAGTACACTAAAAAAGACCACAACTGACTCAAACCTAATAGGTTAAGCCAATTGTGGTCTTTGATTTATTCTGTTTTATTCCTGACTAAATAGGTATTCGGCAACCGCTAAAGCTTTTGCGCCATAGGCAGATGAAGGGCCGCCGCCCATTAGGATCGCTACTTCAACTGTTTCTGTCAGTTCTTCCATTGTTGCGCCGGTTTTAATTGCATTGCCGACATGAGCCATAATGCAGTCTTCACAACGAACAGAAACTGCGATTCCTACAGCCACTAATTCTTTCGTTTTAGCATCCAAGTTTCTTGGTGTTAAGGCCACTTTAGCCACATCCATAAATTTCTCTACTAATTCAGGACTATTCTTTGCTAAAACCTCGCTGTTTTGTTTTGATTCTTCCAATTTTGCTTTGTAATCTGTCATTCACTTCTACCTCCTACTTGATATTAATAATTGTAACACGTCACCCATTTAAAGCGCTATCAATTATTCAACGATATAAACAAATTTCCATTCAACTGATTAAACTTCAAAAAATATTTAGCTTAGAAGATAATTGTCAAATAACCACCTGAAAATAATGATCTTTTTTTAATATGTAAAGCCTTTATCTGAGCATTTGCTCATCCACTTGATTATCCCCTAAGACTTTGATTAATTATTATTTTATTTTGTTTTTTCAAGATGCTTGAAGTGTTAAAATCCGTATGTGTTTCTATTGGCTAAGGAGGAATGTAATATGCTACTTCATCATTATTAACGCCGCTATTTTTTAGTAATATTTATTAAAACGTTTTATGTGGCAGTTAAATTTATAATGAGGTGAAAAAATTTGACGAGAACCTATCAGTTTCACGAATATAAGAAAGGAAATATTTTGAGCTATCTGAAATGCGGAGATCAATCTACCTTGTGCGCCTGTAATCAGGTAGTGATTTATTATTCCAGCGAAAAAAAGGAACCCTTGGACCTGACACTCGTAGCGGTTCCCCAAGATAAAACACACAGAATTTTTATTTTTGTCGACAATTATTTATCCTATGCAGTCTTTGATGGTACTAAGAATTATTATATCGACTTAAAAAGATTTGTCTTTTCTAACGAAAAAGTTGACAGGCCGACCTATTTACAAAAAGGCGTTCATCAAATCCAAGCTGCTCAGTTTAGTAATGACAATCCCAATACAGGCAAGTTGCTGAGTATTACCACTGAGAATTATATAATAAAAGATAGCGGACAAAAACCGTATCAACATCTTTAATTTACTTTCGAGTAACCAATATCTTTTACTAGTAGAAATGGCAACACAAGCTAGGCGGACTAAAATAAAAGTTGGATTAAATCGTCCCTCGATTCACTCCATTTTTTAGCCATTGGCAACAGACAACGTTTGAAGCTAAAAACTTATTATCTCTGATGTAATCGATTGAAAAAATCAGAGTTTCCAGTAAAAAAGTCTTCTCTTTTCAATTAAAAGAGAAGACTTTACATTTACACTGTGAATTTATATGGAACTCTTATCTAATCCCCAAAGCAATCCGTGCGTAGCGACTCATTTTATCAGTGGTCCAGGCAGGATACCAAACAAGTTTTACTTCTACGTTGTTTACTTCAGGAATTTCATGTAGTGCTGATTGAATCTGATCCGTTAATACATCAGCTAATGGGCAGCCCATTGTAGTTAAAGTCATTTTAATTACAGCATTCCCATTTTGTTCAAAGTCTACTTCGTAAATCAAACCAAGATTAACAATATCTATACCTAATTCTGGGTCAATGACAGATTCCAAAGCTGTTAAAATACGTTCTTTAATTTCTTCAAGTTCTGCTTCAGACCAATTTTGCTTATTTTCTTCCATTCGATGCCACCCCTTTTTCGAGTTTCGAACTTATTTTACTCTATCAATAAAGATTTGTAAATGAGAATCGGAATGAAATATACTATCTCTTGCAATTCTTAAGCTATTGATTGGAACAATCACTGCTTATTAGACTTCTTTACTTTATTTTGCTCATCTTCATTTAAGAACCGTCCAACGACCGATTCGGTTGCAACAATATTAGTAAACGCAACTGGATCAACGGTCTGTACAATTTGTTTTAGGTCATACAACTCATAACGTGTTAGGACAATCATTAATACTTCTCGGTCCGTTGAACTAAAGCCGCCCTTGACTGGTATAACAGTCATCCCACGTACAAGACCTTGGTATAAGGCCTCACGCATTTCTTTACTTTTATCCGTGTTAATAAAAGCCGTCATTTTTTGGTGTCTCGTATGAATCATGTCCACTATGCTGCCCATTGTGAAGATCGTAATAATCGTATAAAGAGCACTTTCCCAGTCAAAAAAGAAGCCAGCAACAACAACGATTGCACCATTCAGCAGCATGATATAGTTCCCTACCGTTCGACCAGTTGTTCTAGACAACAGCAATGAAACAATATCCAATCCACCAGTGGTGAAGCCATACTTCAACGATAGGCCGCCGCCTAACCCTAGTAAAACACCGCCCGTAATTGCATTCATCAAGACATTATTTGTGATCTCTCCTACAGGAACGAACGTGGTAAAAAACGAGATGGACAATACATTCGCAAAGCTTAGTATCATCGCTGATTTGCCTAATTTAAGAAAACCCAGAATGAACACTGGGACATTTAATAGAAAAATCAAAATACCAGTATCTATGGTCAAACCAAACAATTGCTGAAAAAAAGCGCCTGCAATCTGGGAAATTCCAGTCATACCTGCCGAGAAAACATTTGCTGGTATTAGAAAAAAGTTTAGTCCTACAGCCCCGCTTATCCCTGTTAAAATGATCACAATTACTTTTAGCGCAAAATCTTTTTTGTTGTAATCGATTACTTTGTGCATCACCGTTACCTCCTGAATCAAATTCAACTATAGATTAACAGGGAAGTTAGCAAAGCACCAATCTTTTCTCATAAAGATAAGAGAATAATCATGGCATTCTTAACGTTTTTTGATAAACTAAAAGTAAAGGAGGATGACTATGGCAAAAGATGCAAGTTTTGACATTGTTTCAGAAATGAATATCGAGGAAGTGAAGAACGGGATTCAAATTGCTTTGAAGGAATTGACAAATCGCTTTGACTTCAAGGGAGCTAAATTCGATATCTCGCTAGAGGGAAATCAATTAGTTGTAAGTGCTGAGGATGACTTCAAAATCGAGCAGGTTAAGGATGTGCTATTTAGCAAGCTGATCAAGCGTGGCGTACCTTTGAAAAATATTCATTTCTCAAATTCCGAACATGCGTTGGGTGGAACAGCTCGACAAAAAGCTGATCTCGTTAGCGGGATTGACAAAGAAAATGCAAAAAAAATTACCACTGCTATCAAAAACAGTAAAGTAAAGGTGAAAGCACAGATTCAAGATGACCAATTGCGAATAACCGGTAAAAACCGTGATGATTTGCAAAAAGTGATCGCTTTGGTAAGAGAGCTAGATTTACCGATTGATGTACAATTTACTAATTATCGTTAAGGCAGAGAAATGAATGAGTTCTTAAGCCCATTCATTTCTCTGTTTTTTCTAATTGTACCTTTAAATCTTGAACAAGTTGTTTTGTTGATGAGCCAAAAACTTTTTTATAAAAGACTGTAAGTAGATTTTTTTAGCATAAAAATTCTTAAGTGAAAGCTAGGTGACTCTGACTTTCAGCGACAGGTCCCCCCCTAATCATTTCCACTTCATCTCAAAGAGGCTGTGGCGTTTTATGTCACAACCGTATTTGAAACTCTGTAATTAAAAATTGTGTCGGATATCCTAATTTTGTGTATTCAACAAAGGATTGCTTGTCCGAAGAAACTTCAATTCATTCAATATCACTACGTCAAGTTCCATCTTCTGACTGAGTAATTGCTTGCCACGCTTCATCCATCTTGGAATTAGTGGTTGCTTTGATCATGAATCGAGTCAATTCCTCCACCACATTGTCTTTAATTTCCTTTAAGTAGATAGAAAAAATCCTCTCTAATCATGGATTAATCAGAGAGGATTGATAATGACCAGTACTTTAATTTCCTATTTCTGTCAGGGTTAAAGTAAATTGCGACTTCAAATATTCAGTTAGTTCATCAAGATTTTTTGTTTCTCGATTCATGAAAGTTTCAATTAATAATGGAAGATTAAACCCAGTGAGTAAGCGAACATTCGGATTTTTACGCTTGATAATTGTAGCTACATTTGCGGGCGTCCCGCCCATCAGATCAACTAGTATTAAAGTCCCTTGCTCTTTTTCTAATCGATCAAAAGATTTTTGAGCAGCTTCTATGGTCATAGCTAAATCCATGGTTTCACTTAGAGAAAAAGAGGAGACATTGGTCTGTTCCCCAATAATCATTTCAGCACTTTTCAACGCTTCTACTGCATAATTCCCGTGACTTCCTAAAAGGATTGCACTCATTGTATCCATCCTATCTTGGTTTTTTGTTGACACTTACTGCTGCCGATTTTTCAGCAATTGCTTTTTCAAGGATCGAATCATCCAAAAAGCATGCGACTATCGTTTCTGCCATTGCTTTAGCTGAGCGTTCAATTGCTTTGTGACTTACAGGCTGGATTGCTAATTCTTCGTATTCTGGAGTGTGTAGTGATACTCTCGTTTCATTTAAACTAAAATAAGGATTAGTGGTAGGCATTAGTTGACTAACATTCCCAAAATCTGTTGAACCAAAATCATCTGGAAAATCTGCTAACACACTTTCTCCTTGCTCCTCCAGAGCCTTGCGGCAAATATCCCCTAATACCTTACTAAAAGTTCTTGCTGCATATCCACTTTGCTCTTCTATTTTTACTTCACAACCCGATGCCAGAGCAGCCGCATGGATACAATTTTTCACTCGTTCTATGAGGTAGGGTAATTCCACTTCCTCCATGCATCGAACACTGTATTGAATTTTAGTATGATCTGGAATAACGTTACTGGCTGTCCCGCCTTCTACAATATAGCCAGACATACGGACATCCGATGTAACTTGTTGACGTAAAAAGCTAACAGCGTTAAAAAATAGATTGGCGGCATCTAAAGCGTTAATCCCTTTAAAGGGCTGACTTGCCGCATGAGCTGCTTTGCCAATAAACTCGATTGTAAATGAGTGCGTTGTCGTACACCGTCCAGCTATTCGAGTTGTACCAGAGGTAGGGTGTACCATCATTGCAGCATCAATATCTTCAAAGGCTCCTGCTTCAAGCAGTTTTATTTTACCGCCCCCCCCTTCTTCCGCTGGGGTTCCAATGATTGAAACTTTACCTTCAATTTGAAGCGACTCCATCGCTTTTTTTGCTGCTAAAAAAGTTCCTAGTGCCGCTGTACAAATGATATTATGTCCACAAGCATGGCCTAATTTAGGTAACGCATCATATTCCGCCAATACAGCTACATGGTGCTTGGCATTTCCATAGGTGTACGTAGCTTTAAATGCAGTATCAAGTCCACAATAGGGTAACTCAACAGTATTGCCTTTTTCAGTTAAATAAGCTGTTAACTTATCAACTGCTTTATACTCTTGGTAGCCAAGTTCTGGATGTTCATGAATATATTCGCTGATTTCAATTAGCGCTGCTTTGTTTTCTTCTACGTTTTGATAAATAGTTTCTCTCACTTTTCCTTGCATGGTTTCCTCCTAAAACAGGCCAACAAGTGCACCTAATAATGAAAATACTAATACTCCCAATAAAATTGTTGTATATTTGACATTCTTTTTCTTAATTAAATAATACAACACAAATACAATAGCAATCGGCAGCAGACCGGGTAAAATTTGATCAATATAAGATTGAATCGTTGTTTCTTCAGCATTTACGATGAGCGATGGTTTTAATTCGAGCTTCACATATTGCGATGAGAGAATACCCATCATAAACATCCCTAGAATACTCGATGCTGTAATAAATTGATTAATGCGTCCGTCTTTTAATACTTGAAGAATACTTTTGCGCCCAACCTTATAACCTAAATGCCATAAGTAGTAACTAATTGAGGAGGTGATTAGACTCACGACCACAAAAGGTCCTAATCCCGCAATCCAACTACCAGCTGAAGCCAAAGGTAAAAAAAGTCCAATTACAATGGGACGAATGGTTCCCCAATCCACCGTATCACCAATTCCAGCCAACGGCCCCATAAAGCCGGTTTTCAAACCCGTAATCATGTCATCAGAAATATCTTCGCCCTTTGCTCGTTCTTCTTCCATCGCTATTACGATGCCGTGAATTAAACTTCCCCAAATTCCTTCTGTATTAAAGAACGTCAAATGTCGCTTTAAAGCTAACTTTAACTGTTCATCATCTTTATAGAGTTTTTTCAAGATAGGGGCTAAGCACCCTACAAAAGAGAGGCTCTGCAATCGTTCGAAGGAATTGGACATTTCACAAGTCCCTAACCACAGCATCCAAGAACGGCGAATATCCTTTTTCGTCAACAGCTTCTCTGTATTTACTTGATTTTCAGACATTACATAATCCCCGCTTTCTCAGATGAAGTTGATTTGGTAAACGTGATGTGCAAATATGCCATGAAGATGCCTAAAAGTGCAAAAGCAATCGTATTCACCTGTTGTGCATATTGGAATAAAAAGAAACCTAATATAAAGTATGGCAGGATCCCCTTTTTACCGATAACCGAAATAGTAATAGCAAACCCTAATGCTGGCAAAATCCCCCCTGCTACCTGTAATCCTGTCATAATCCACTCTGGAATGATCGCCATGAATGTTTCGACCGCTGTTGGTCCAATGTGTATGGCCACAGCAACCGGAATAATATAAATAAGGATTAAAGAAAGTGGTGGATAAAGAAAGTGGGCCCTCATAACCCCGGTGGCATTGGCATGCTCGGCGTAATTATCTGCCATATGCACCCAAGCAGCGTTAACAGTTCTTCGAATGTAATCCAATAAGACCCCCAATAATCCTACAGGTACTGCTAATGTAACTGCTACTTCTGGAGAAAGGTTGGTCTGAATGGCAATCGGTAGTGCGATGAATGTAGCCAACACTTGATCAGTTGGAATGTTTCCGCCAGGCTGAATTACACCCATATAAATCGCTTGAATTGCCGCACCAATAATCATTGCTTGCGGAACATCCCCTAAGACAAGTCCAATTAGTAAAGCACCAAATAACGGAATATTTTTAGGCCAAGTGTACAATATCCCCATCCGACAAAAACAAAACAAAATCCCCAGAATAATTGATTGCGCAATAGACAATTCTAACTCCCCCTTTTAATTAAACTTATTGCTTATATCAGCTAGCTTCACTTCTTTCTCTTCAGGTACTGTTTGCAAATAGATTTCTACTCCGCGATTGCTCAACTCTTCTAACGCATTGTATTCATCCTTAGTTAACGTAATATTTTTGAAGACAACTACGCGATCTGGACCGCCACCAATCCCACCTATCTGCACTCGTTTCATTTCAGAATCCGCTTTCATTCCTTTGAGCAACATTGGGATGTTTTTGAAAAGAATAATTGAATACTTTAACTCACGATTATCTAAAAAACTGGTTACTTCATCTACTGATTTGACGATCAACTCCACGCCACTTGGCGCTGCCATTTGAAAAACTTCAATCATAAATTCATCTTTAGCCAATTCATCATCAAAAATAATGACTTCCTTTGCGTCCACTTGCCCAATCCACCTTGTTACTACTTGACCATGCAATAAACGACTGTCTACTCGAACTAATCCAACTTCTGACATAAAAAATCCCCCCTCAATCATTGCTAACGGATTCATAAGTGAAAAAATGTGGTATACTGAATTTGAATTTTTTTCATTATGAGAACCGTCTAATGAATATATTTTTATTATATAGAATATTTTCGATTTGTAAATCCGTTTTTTCGAATTTTTTTTATTTTAAATCAGGAGGTTTTTCATTTGTATCTAGAAAGTGTTATCCAAACAAATTATCCCAGTATGACAAAGAAGGAAAAAAAAATTGCTGATTATTTATTGAACCATTCAGAAGAAGCAAAAAATCAAAGCATATCAACAATTGCTGAAATTTGTGGTGTCGCAGAATCGACAGTTTTTTTGTTTTCTAAAAAAATCGGTTTGACAGGATTTAAAGAATTAACTGTTCTTTTAAGCAGTGATTCTAAGAAGAAAGTTTTTGAAGGGATTTATGAAGAAGATAGCATCCAAGCGATTACAGAGAAAGTAATCGAAACTTCCACCCAATCTTTAGAAACTACACGTAGCTTAATTGACTTCCAGCAGCTAGAACAAGCTGTGGATGTTTTGATCAATTCAAAAAAAGTGGCTCTTTTTGCTTTAGGTGGCTCGTCACCTATTGCTCTTGATGGGTATCATAAGTTCTTGAGGTCTCCGTTAGAAGTTGAATTTACGGTTGACTATCATATGCAGCTGTTAAACGCTGGAAGACTAGGCAAAGAACATTGCGCTGTAATCGTATCACATAGTGGACGGAATTCTGATATGCTTCGCATTGCAGACATTTTGAATAAAAACAAAGTTCCAATTATCTTGATTACAGGCTTTAACAATACGTCTCTTGTGAAAAAGGCTGATTATACTTTTATTGCAACAACAGAAGAATTAACTTATAAAGATATTGGTATTTATACACGACGTTTACCTCAAATGCTTATTATGGACCTATTGTTTACCTTGGTAATGATTTCTGATAAAACGGATTCCATCCCTAGCCTAGATAAAATCCAGGATGCGATGCACTTTACAAAATAAAGACGTTTTAATTCAAGGCTCCATATCTGACACGGCAAAAAAATGTGGCTGTGACATAAAACGTCACAACCACTGAAAGGCGCATAATCGGGGTAACTGAAGTAGCTCTTTTGGAAATAAGCTAACTAATCGCAAAAATATGAAGCTATTTTCGGATTATTTGGCTTATTTCTCGGAGCTAAACACATCTGTCACAAGATCAATTTTCCCAAAATTTTTCTGCTAACTGAGTAATCGCTTGTGTAGAATAGACAATTTTCCGCCCCCGCCAATTAGGTGGCAGCAAATGACTATAGTGTGGATTCGTATAGCGTTGATCCAATAATAGAACAATACCACGATCCGTCATAGTACGAATGACGCGTCCGGCAGCTTGAATCACTTTATTTATGCCGGGCAGTTGGTAAGCATAACTAAATCCTGCACCCTTTTTATCGTCGTAATATTCTTTGATCAGTTCTTGTTCATGATTGATTTGGGGTAGACCAACCCCAACCACAATTGCTCCACTCAAGCGTTCGCCGACTAAGTCAATCCCTTCAGAGAATATTCCACCCAGAACACAGAAGGCAATCATTGTCTCCTGTGGATTATCTTGAAATTTGGCCAAGAAGGCTTCTCTTTCGGCTTCATCTAGATGAGAGCCTTGAATCACCACTTGGTAATTCGGATAATTTTCTCGGAACGCATCGGCTACATCATCCAAATACTTGAAGGATGGGAAAAAAACCATATAATTTCCTGTCTTCGTTTTCGCTAAAGCGTGGATAGATTCGACGATTTTCGTCTGACTTTGTTCCCGCATACGATAAGTTGTTTGAATGTGCGCATCTACGATCACTAACTGATTCTCTTCAGGAAACGGACTTGGCAAACGATAGGTCAAACTGTCCTCATCCCCACCTAATACATCTTTGTAATAATCAAGAGGAGAAAAGCTAGCAGAAAACAGGGTAGTACTGCCCACTTTTTCCATTGTTTGTTGAAGGAACCATGAAGGATCAATACAATATTCTTTAACGATTAAATCATAATTTTTTTCTTCAATTATTGTTTCGTAATGATCATCATATAGTTCGCCCATTCGTGTATAACGAACAATATCAAAATATACTGTTAGCATTTTTTCCTGTAAAGGATCTTCAGCGTTTTCTGCCAACCATTCTTTCATCAATTCTTGCAATTGAAACAAACGATTGAATAAACTTTCAGCAGCTGCCGCTTGGTGGAAATAGGTAACTTTCTTTTCCACTAGCACTTGGTGAATTAGTTCGAACTCATCATCCACTCGAGCAAAGGCATTTCTAAGCCGCCGCATCTTTTTACTCAACTGCTGACCGACGTCATAGATACGCTGTCGTGATATTGCTGCCGAATACATTTCTTTCGATCGACTGACTAGGTTATGGGCTTCATCCACTAACACTAAATTATTCTGGTCCTCTTCTTCAAAAAAACGACGCAGGTAAACGGTAGGATCAAACAAGTAATTATAATCACCAATTACTAAATCGCTAAAACGACTGACATCTAAGGACAACTCAAAAGGACATAGTTCATGCTTTCTGGCGTATTCTTCAATTACCGCTCGAGTGTATTGATCCTCTTGATGCAACATATCCCATAATCCCTCATTCACTCGGTCATAGTAACCTTTCGCAAAAGGACAATGTTCTGGTGTGCAATTGCGTTCAGTCAGAAAACAGATCTTATCCTTAGCGGTCAACGTCACGCTTTTCACCCGTGCATCTTGTTTCGCCAGCTTTTCGACCGTTTCTTCTGCTACTTGTCGTGTGATTGTTTTGGCTGTTAGGTAAAAAATTCGTTCCCCTAACTCCTCACCGATTCCCTTAAAAGCTGGAAAGAGCGTAGACATTGTTTTACCGATACCTGTCGGCGCTTCTACAAACAGCTTTTGCTGCGCTGCAATTGTTTTATAAACAGCCCCGGCTAGCTCCCGTTGACCTGCCCGATATTCTGGAAAGGGAAAACTCATCCCTTTTAATGATTGATTTCGCGTTTCTCGCCATTCTGTTTGGAAAATCAGCCAATCCTCGTATTTTTTCACTAACTCATTGAAAAAGGTCTGCAGCTCTTCAAAATCAAACGTGCGGACACGATAGGTAATTTGTTCTTCAACTGTTTGAAAATAAGTCAACCGGGTAGCTATTTTCTTTAATTCTTCTTGTTCCGCATATATATAGGCATACACCATTGCCTGATAAAAATATAAGTTAATGATTCCTTCTTCTAGTTCTGCAAAAGGCGTTTCCGAGGTTTTGATTTCATCGATAATTGTTACATCATCTTCAATAAAAATACCGTCAGCTCTTCCCTCCACTTGAACATCGATTCCAGCAATCGATAGTTGTTTTTTCAACCATACTTCTTTTTGATACTCCTTGCCAGCAGATTTTTGCAATTTGCGATGAATACGAGCGCCTTCTTGAGCTGTATGGTTGCTGTTTTTTCCTTCATCGATACTACCGCTGCGTAAAATAAATTCCACTAAGCTTCTAACAGCGATTTTCTTTAAGGACATGACCTCACCTCTTTTCGTGCCTTTAAACAATAGAAGATTTTTGACTGGACGTCAAGTATTGCCTAATTTTGTGGATAACTGTTACTTAACATAATTTATCAAGATAAAAAACAGTCTTTCCCCACTTTTTTGTTCTTTTCATGTATAATAAAAAAGAATGTTAGGAGGGAAACCATGATCCATATTGAAGGATTCGTGACAGGTAGAGCTCAAGAAAACTGCTACCTAATTTACAATGAAGATAACTTGCTGATCGTTGATCCTGGATCTGAAGGCGATCGCATTGCTAAAGAAATTAAACGAACTGGTCGCAAACCAGCAGCTATTTTATTAACCCACACTCACTACGACCATATAGGTGCTGTGGAACAATTAAGAAACTTATACCATGTACCCGTTTATGTAAGTGCATTAGAACAGGAATGGCTAGGTAATCCAGTCTATAACCTTTCAGGGCTTGGCAGTCATCAAGATATGCCTGATTTAATCGTGCAACCAGCAGAATACGAATTTGAACTAAAAACATATACCATTGGTGGAATGACCTTTGAGGTCGTGCCAACACCCGGACACTCCATTGGCAGTGTAAGTTTTATTTTTGATGATTTTGTCGTCGTTGGCGATGCACTCTTTCGCGGAAGCATCGGACGGACTGATTTGTATACTGGTGACCTGCAACAACTTCTTTATAGTATCAAGACCTACTTGTTTACTTTGCCAAGAGAACTGCCAGCATATCCTGGCCACGGTGAAGCCACAACGATTGGGCACGAGATAGATACAAACCCTTTCTTTAATTAAAAAACGGAGGTAATGAAATGGAAGAAACAAATCTTTATATCGTACGTCATGGGAAAACAATGTTCAACACATTAGAACGCGTACAAGGTTGGTGTGATACACCTTTGACCCCTAAAGGTAGAGAAGGAATTGAGTGTGTCGGTTTAGGTTTGCAAGATACAAAGTTTGTCGAAGCTTACTCTAGTGATTCTGGTCGTGCGATTGAAACCATGCGTCTACTGTTAAGCAAACATCCTGACGGTAAAGACCTGCCGTATCACACAGATCCTCGAATTCGCGAGTGGTGCTTCGGCTCTCTAGAAGGTGCTTATGATGCAGAGATGTGGGGCGTATTACCACGGGTATTAAACTTTAAGACCGAAGACGATCTATTTGCGACAGATGTTACTTTCAAAGAAATTGCTGATGCAATTTTCGAAGCCGATACGGCAAACTGGGCGGAGACTTATGAAAAACTAAGAGAACGTGTTTGGACTGGATTTGAAGATATCGCACAACGTCGTGAAAAAGATGGCGGCGGAAATGTATTAATCGTTTCTCATGGTTTGACTATCGCTTTCTTACTAAGTTTAATTGATAGTAATCAACCAGTACGTGCCAATCTATTAAACGGAAGTATCAATCGTGTGAAGTATCAGGATGGTAAATTTACCATTCGCGCCATTAACGATATTAGCTATCTTGAACGTGGCAAAACAATCGCAAACAAAGAGAATGCCTAATTGTTAACACGCAGGAGCCCTATTGGTTCCTGTTTTTTTCGTTTTTATGAAGAAAATCTTAAAAAAACCTTTCTCTTATTTCGATGGTTTTTCCTTTGGCTTAACGGTATACTTGTCTTTGTTATTAAACAGAAAGGAATTACACTATGCTTATTATGAATATTTTCAAAGCAATTATTCTCGGTATCGTAGAAGGAATTACCGAATGGCTGCCGATTTCTTCGACTGGACATTTAATTTTAGTCGATGAATTTATTAAAATGGATGTTAGTCCGGCTTTTACTGAAATGTTTAATGTAGTCATTCAGTTAGGAGCTATTATGGCCGTTGTGGTTTTGTACTTTGATAAACTTAATCCTTTTTCTGCCAAAAAGAATCCGCTAGAAAAAAATGATACGTGGACGCTTTGGTTCAAAGTGGTTGTTGCTTGTTTACCAGCAGTCATATTAGGACTTCCGTTGGATGACTTTTTAGAAGCACATTTCCACAAGTTCCTGCCTGTAGCAATTATGTTAATTGTTTACGGAATTGCCTTTATTGTTGTGGAAAAACACAATAAAACCAAAAAACCGAAATGTACGAATTTAAATGATTTCACTTACAAAGCGGCGCTGATTGTCGGACTTTTCCAAGTACTTGCACTTATTCCTGGAACTTCTCGTTCGGGTGCTACCATTCTAGGGGCAATTTTAATTGGTTCCTCTCGTTTTGTTGCGACTGAATTTTCTTTCTTTTTAGGAATTCCGGTAATGTTTGGCGCTAGCGGGTTGAAAATAGTTAAGTTTTTAGCAAATGGCAACTCTTTTGGTTTTTCAGAAATCTTAATTCTTTTAGTTGGAATGATCACTGCTTTTGTCATATCCATCATCGCTATTAAGTTCTTATTAGATTATATCAAGCGCAATGACTTTACAGTTTTTGGCTGGTATCGAATCATCTTAGGGGTTATCCTCATTGCGTATTGGCTAATTGCTATGTAATGTCTTTTCACTGCAGACAACTTTGTCTGCAGTTTTTTTGTTTCCTTCAAATACTTATTTAGAATTATTACATTCATGATCATTGCGGATCATCGGTTGTTCTCCTCCTTTTTCTAATTGATAATCACTTTCGTTCTCAATTAGCATATTTTATTATCAATTAGCATTTAGATATGCTAGGATAAAAGTGAGAGGAGGAGGAAAAATGAGTAAAGAAGAAAAACAAGCGTTTCTCTCTACCCTTTTCTGTCTAATATTATTAATTTCTGGTAAAGTATCCGAACTAATGAATTTCCCGTATTATCCAATTTTGTTTATAGGTGCAATTATCTCTGGGGGTTGGAAGCAGACTAGTGAAGGCTTACTAGAACTTTGGCAAGATCGAACCTTGAATGTAGACTTGCTGATGGCGCTAGCTGCCATTGGTGCTTGCTTAATTGGTAACTGGTTTGAAGGTGCGATGCTTACGTTTATTTTTTGTTTAAGTGGTGCCTTAGAAGAATATGCCACCAACAAAAGCACCAAGGAAATCACCGCCCTTATGAACTTATCTCCAACTAAAGCAGTTAGACTCATGGAAAGTGGCGAACAATCTGAAGTAGATGTTAGTGAGCTGCAGGTGGATGACTTAGTTTTTGTAGCTAAAGGTAGCGCTGTACCAATCGATGGGATTTTACTGGACCATCCGACTTCGATTGATGAGGCAGCAATTTCTGGTGAATCTGTTCCCGTGGAAAAAGAACCGAATGACGATGTTTTCGGCGGAACAATTAATACAGGCAATGCCTTTAAAATGAAAGTAACAAAGACAAGCGATGAAACATTATTTGCCCAGATCATTAAACTGGTTGAACATGCTCAAAGTGAACAAAGTGAGACAGCTAGTTTTATTGAAAAAATTGAAAATGTTTATGTAAAGGTTGTACTAGTTGCGGTTCCTTTAATGATCTTACTGACCCATTTTGTAATTGGCTGGAGCTTTGAAGAAAGCTTTTATCGGGGAATGGTGTTGTTAGTCGTAGCTTCTCCGTGTGCCCTAGTTGCTTCGGCTACTCCGGCGACTTTATCAGCTATTTCAAATGGTGCCAAAAAAGGGGTTCTCTTTAAGTCAGGTAAAGAACTGGAACGTTTGGCTGATTTAAAAGCAATAGCATTTGATAAAACTGGGACTTTGACTCGCGGGAAACCACGCGTGACTGACTATAAACAGCTAATAGACGATCCTATCATTCCAAAAATGCTAGTTTCCATGGAAGCCTATTCTACTCATCCATTGGCTTTAGCCATTTTACAATTCTTCCATAGTGAAGAACGCTATACCGATCTTCGGGTAGAAGAAAAAGCTGGTACTGGTTTGGAAACAGTCTACGCTGGGCATACTTGGAAGTTAGGCAAACATGCCTATCAGGAAGGTTCTTCTGTTGAGTCAACCATTGGCCATTTACGAGCAACTGGTAAAACTGTCATTTTTCTTTCAAAAGATGATCAGTTGGTGGCCATTCTCGGCTTAATTGACCTGCCAAAAACTGGTACTGAAGATGTGATTCACTACTTTAAAGAACAAAATATCCATACAACTATGCTAACTGGTGACAATGAAGGCTCTGCAGCTTTTGTTGCTGAAGCAACTGGCATTGATGATTATCATGCCAACTGTTTGCCAGCTGAGAAGACCGTGCTCATTCAACAACAAAAAGATAAGTACGGAGTAAACGCAATGGTGGGCGATGGTATTAACGACGCTCCCGCCCTAGCAACTGCAACAATTGGTATAGCAATGGGGCAAGGTACTGACGTCGCTATGGATGTTTCTGACATCGTACTAATTAAAAACGATTTGGCAAAATTGGCTTATAGTCATCGTTTAGCCAAAAAGCTAAAACGGGTCGTAAAACAAAATATTGCCTTCTCATTATCAGTAATTGCTCTTTTAATTATTAGCAACTTTACACAATTCTTAAGCTTGCCATTAGGAGTAATTGGTCACGAAGGCAGCACAATTTTGGTCATTTTCAACGGATTACGCCTATTATTGCCTTTAAAAGAAGTGGTTCGCTCAGATCGTGCGCAAAATTGCAATGATTGTCCTCTATATCAGTCCAGTCAGCAGCATTGAGTTTCTGTTAAGGAAAAAAACTTGTCACGATTTTATTGCATTGAGACAAGGCTTTATGTATAATGAGTAATGTTGAATTGTACGGAATTTCCGTATAAGACTGAATTCGGAGGTGAAACCATTGCCAAACATTGAATCTGCAATCAAACGTGTTCGCACAAGCGAAAACGCAAGTGCAAAAAACTCTTCACAAATGAGCGCTATGCGCACAACTATCAAGAAATTTGAAGAAGCTGTAGCAGCAGGAGCTGAAAATACTAATGAGCTTCACAAAGCAGCGGTAAAAGCAATTGATATGGCTGAATCAAAAGGATTAATCCATAAAAATAAAGCCAACCGTGACAAAGCTCGCTTAGCACGTGAATTAGCTAAATAATAAAAACCGATCGTAATGATCGGTTTTTTTATTTGATCTTAGCCGTTGTTTTCAAGATAAATAACTGAAAAGCCAGCTCCTTATCCAATTGTCCAATCTTCACTTGATAGTCGTTTTCCACCAGCTGGTCATACATCTCTGACAATGTTGGCAGCGGAAACTTTGCTACCTGCTGCATTGCCAATTTCACTCGGTATGGATGAATTCCTAATGTTTCAGCAATATTTGCTTGCTGATAACCGATCTTTTGTAAAATTTTTGTCTGCAACAGTAAACGAACCTGACCAATCAAAATAGCGTTTAATTTAATCGTTTCTTCCCCTTGAATATGCAGTTCTTCATATGTTTGGTAGGCCTTCTCCGCATTGCCCTTTAGCACCTGCTCAGTCAGTTCAAAAACATTGTGCTCCAACGTCTTGGGTACTAAGTCTTCTACCTGCTGTAACGTGATGGTCCCACCCTCTCCTGCAAACAGCAGCAGCTTATTCAATTCATTCATTGCCTTCGACAGATCAAAATCCGTTAACCGCAAAAATAAATCGAACGCTTCTCGAGAAATTTTTGCCCCTTCATTACTAATATAACGTTGCAAAAAGTTTCGAAGATCGCCTTCTTGAAGAGGTGCGGCATCAATCAGAACAGATTGTTTTTTGAGTGCTTTAGTGATTTTTTTGCGGGCATCTAATTTGGGATACGCTGCCCAAATGACTAACACAGTTGAGTCCAGCGGTTGCTTCAGATAGTTCAATAGGGCATCAATATCCTGCTCTGGCGCAGAAGCTTTCTTTTCACCAGTAAGAAAATAAGGCTTCTCGACAAAGACCATACGATAATCGCCGAAAAAGGGCATAGATTCAGCTTCTCCCACCACTTGATCAATAGTGCTTTCCTCCATGTCAAAGGACATAAAGTTCAATTCTTCTAAATCATCCGCTTTCATCCGCTCCATAAAGGCCTGGCGCAGCTCCTGCTGTAAATAATCTTCTGTTCCAGTAATTAGATAAACCGGCTGCAGCGGTTGGCTGCGAATGGCTTGAAGTGCTTCGTGTGTATTCATGACTTCCCTCCTGCTGTTTTATGCTACCATGATTATTCGTGAAAAGCTATCATGGTTTTTAATTTTTCCGACTGCCCAAAAGGATACCATTCATAATAAATCATCCCTTGTTGATCCGTTCGGTAGATCGTTGTTTCTTCTGCTTGCAAGGTCTCCAGCGTTTCAGAAGCCGGATGACCATAACGATTATTTTTCCCAGCAGAAATTACAACTTCATCTGGTTCAAGTTGTTTCAAAAAGGCAGGACTGGTGGAGGTTTTACTGCCATGATGGCCTATTTTCAAAATGTCCACTTGTAGTTTAGGGTAATTTTTGATTAGTGTTTCTTCACCGGCTTTTTCCAAGTCACCAGTTAACAAAAAACGCTTGCCATTGATTGAAAGATAAGTGACTAGTGAACTGTTATTGCTTCCGTCACTAATTTTAGGTGATAAAACATGAAGACTAAGCTGCTTGCCGATTTTATCACCTTCCTTGACTAAATGGATCTTTGGTCTTTGTTTCATCTGTTTTAAAACAGGTACTAGCTCTTGTTCTGACCCTTTGCCTAAGTATAAGTTTTTTACTACTAATTTTTCTGTCACATTTAGTAATTCACCCATGTGATCGGCATCATTATGGGTAATAATCAGGTGATCTATTGTTCGATATCCTTCTCCTTTAACCAATGGCAAGATGTTGTAATCCGAAGGCGGTTTTAATTTTCGTTGTTGCCAATCCTCTTGCTTAAATCCCAAGCGACCACCTGTATCAATTAAAAAGGTCTCACCATGAAAAGGAAGCTTAATAAAAATACTATCGCCTTGTCCCACATCGATGAAGGCGACCAGCCCTCGACTCGAAAAAGGAATCGTTAGCGTCATACATAAGAGTAAGACAATTGGCTTCAAAATTTTCTCATGATATTTGCATCGATGAATCAACCACATTAGGGAAATAATCATGACAATAAATAACAAAAAGCTGGGTTCACCAATTACTATAGACGGAATATAGCCTATTAATAGGACTTTCTCTAATAGTAAGAATACACCTTCCAATACCTCCAATATGAATACTGGTGGTGTCATAAGAAAGCTCACGAAAAATAAAAAAAGACAACCGGGTAAGATTACCCAGCTAAACACTGGCATCATCATAAGCGTAAATATTCCTGAAACAATGGACCACTCTGAAAATTCATAGAGCAAAGATGGAAATGCTAGAAATGGAAATATTAAACTCTGTGCTAGATTGTTTGAGGAAATATATTTCAAATGCAATAATATTAATGCGAAAAATAAACTTAATCGTCCGCCCACCGAATAAAATACTAACGGACGAATTAAAAGTAATAAAAAAAGCATAAGTGCCCACTTATCTAGACCTGACAACTGCCAATCAAATGTTTGGCAAATAAATGCGACCAAATAACTGATTACCGCTCGCAATACGCTGGCTCCGCCTCCACATAAAAAAATTAAAGCAATACCAACAATCACTAAAACAGCTAACCGTGACTCACGGATCATCCCACAGCGAGTCAACAGCAGTTGTAAGCCACCTAAGTAGAATTGAATATGCAGGCCTGATAGTGTGAACAAATGCATTAGACCGCTAAGCTGATAGCCCTCTGTATAGTCTTCAAAATTCTCATCCTTATACCCTATTACTAAAGCATTTAGGTAGCTAGCTAGCCGTTTGGGAAATTTTTTTTGCGTATGAAAGATCAAATGAGCCCGCAATTTAGAAAAAGAGTACCCTCTGATTCGTTTACTAACTACTGAATCAGCTTGAATTGTACCCATTATTCCTTGACTAAGATTATTTTTTTGCACATCATAGCCATGCAAATTACGCACAGGTTCTGATTGGGAAAAAGACCCGTTCAGTAATACATAATCTGGCAATTGTTCTTGTAGCCAAAGCTTTTGCTCCTCCTCGCTTTTCAATCGATAATAAACCTGATATTTTCCAGTTTTATTTTTTGCTGAAAAACGCAGTGAATTTCCTTCGACTTTGATCGTGTCTTGAAAAACTTGCAGAACTTCCTCATGGATTTTTTCAGGTGGTGTCTGGAAGCTTTGGACATAAATAAAGGCTCTAAAACCAACACAAAAACTGCACAAAACAGTCACAGCTACTAACCTGTGGTTGTTCATGCAGCAGATTCGAATCAACAATACAATGAGGAACAAAATGAATACCCAATGGAAATGATAAAACAAGCTTCCCGTTAGAGCAGCAACTAAAATCGGCAATATAAGATAATTCTTCAAATAGGACTTATTCTTTAGGTAATGCGGCAGCATCTTCTCCTAATTGAAGCTTCGAAAAATACTTACTCTCTAAATGTACTTGGTGAGCGCTAGCGCCTACTTGACGGATTAAATCTACCGCATAAGGATCGTTGCGGTAATCTTTTAAATAATGAATCTTCTTAATACCCGCTTGCAGTAAAGCTTTTGTGCAATGCAGGCAAGGAAAATGAGTCACGTAAACTTCTGCTTGATCAGTCGCAATTCCCAATTTTGCACATTGCAACAAAGCGTTCATTTCTGCATGAATTGTACGAAGGCAATGTCCATCCACTACGTAGCAATCTTCATCAATACAATGAACATCACCGCTCACTGAACCATTATAGCCTCCAGCAATAATGCGTTTGTCGCGAACAATTGTAGCGCCCACTTCCAAACGGGTACAAGTGCTACGTAAAGATAATAAAACGGCTTGTGCCATAAAATACTGGTCCCAAGGAATTCTTTCAGTGGTCAACTTCTTCTTCCTCTCCTGTTTCTTTCTTATATTGTAATCGAGTTGCGTAAATTTTCAAGCGTCTTTTGACCGATCCCAGAAACATTCATTAAATCTTCTATCGATTGGAAGCTGCCGTTTTCTTCACGATAATTAATAATGTCCTGAGCTCTCTTTACACCGATTCCAGATAGTTGCTGCAATTGTGACGAATCTGCTGTATTGATATTAATTTTTTCTGTGTCTTCGCTTTTGTCAGTCGCGATAGTTCCTTGCCCAGTCTCTTGGATAATCGGGATTTCTTCCCCTACTTTTGGAACATAAATAATTTCTTGATCTGACAATAGCTTGGCTAAATTCACTTGATTTCGATCTGCTTCTTCGCTAAAACCACCTGCTAGTTCAATTGCATCCATTAATCGCATCCCTTCCTTAATGCGATACATTCCTGGACTTACTACTGAACCTTTTAAATCTACAAACCAATCGACAGTAGCTTGGTCATGACTATTCGTAGTAGAAGTCGTGGTGGTTTCTTGTGTAGTAAAAAGCAACTCCTCACTAGCTGTCTTGGCAGGTGCTCGAAGCACCAACCATAAGATTAGAAAAAAGACTGCTCCTCCAGCAAGCATTGCGACCTTTTTTTGCTGTTCATCAAATTTCACTATTCTACTCCTTTCTAGTTTAATATACGCAAAAGAGTTAATTTATTTTCTCAGAAAAATAAAAAAGACTCTTTTGGCTGAAAACAGATTTATTGACAGTTTCAATGCTTTTTCATGATAATCGTAATAAGCAAACCATTATATTGAGGAATGTAACGGGCCTTAGTACATTAAAAAAAACAACAATACGCACATAAACTCAACCCTTTATTATAAAAAGAGCAAGAAAGGAACGAATGCTAAATGATTAACTATTATCATCTATCGGAAAATACTGGTATAACGAAAAGTGATAAAACAAACGGAAATTGGATGGCCTTACAAGACTTAACTGAGGGGGAACAGAAGGATATTATTGAGCAATATCACCTGCCGGATGATATTTTCAAAGGTGTTGAACAAGCGGAGGAAGTCTCTAGATTAGAGCGTTTAGAAGGAACCAAGTTAAACGATGCGTATATTCTCGTACTAACGAATCTCTCTTCTGATACAGATTTACGAATTGAAAAAAGATTAGAGCCACTAATTTTTATTATGTCAGATACGTTAATGATTACCCATGCAAAAAAAAATCAGAATTTATTGATCGGCTCTTTGAAAAGTATCGAGAAAAGACCACTTCGTTAGAAAAATTAGTTGCTTATGTTATTTTAATGGTCTACACCCACTACATTGCTGAACTACTTCGAGTGAAGGAAACCATTGACGAGTTAGACCAAGCTGCTCGAAAAACCACTAAAAATGATGAATTATTTCGTATGGCTGATACGGAAAGAGATGTTGTCTTTATTGACCATACCCTAAAAGGCCAAACAAAAACTTTAAAAGCACTATGGGAAACGACCGATTTTGCAGAAAATTTAAACGATGCAAAACTCATTTATGATATCGAATTTCGTCAGGATCGTGCGGAACAGCTGATTGAAATCTATCGAGATTTACTAGAAACGGTCGGAGGATTGTTCTCAGACATGATGGATAACAACTTGAACCATCTGATGAAGTATCTAGATTCAGCCGCTTTAATTATTTCTATACCTGCCTTAATTACTGGCATATGGGGAATGAACACGGGAGGAATTCCTGGAGAAGGATCGAATATCACTTTTTTTGCGGTACTAGGATTGGCGGCCCTGCTAAGTATCTTAGCTGCTGTTCATTTGAGTAAAAAAGACTACACAAAATAAAAAAATAGCTATGCTGGAATTTCTTAGCCAGCATAGCTATAAATACTACTTCATATTTTTTAGATAATCCAATGCATCTTGAACATTTTTCACTGGAACGATCTTCATGTCTGTTCCAAGCTTTTTAGCAGCTTCTTTTGCCTCTTGGTAATTCGTTTTAATATCAGGTTGAACTTCTTTCATCTCATCAGTAATTTCATCATCCGGTGCAAAGAAGACCTTTGAGCCATTTTCTACCGCACTGGCAACTTTTTTATCAATGCCGCCAATTCTGCCTACCGTACCGTCAGAACTAATGGTTCCAGTTCCCGCAATTTTTTCACCCTGACGGATATCCTCATTCATTAACTGTTCGTATATTTCTAATGTGAACATAAGTCCTGCAGATGGTCCACCAATATTTCCAGCGTCAATATCGATATTCTCATCGGACTTAATTTCAGTATGATCAGTTAAGGTAATGCCGATGCCCGGCTTTTTATCACTAGGTAATTCAATCAGTTTTCCCGTAGCTTCCTTCGTTTCGCCATCGTGAGTAAAGGTAACCGTCACTTCTTGACCAACCTTCTGGCTTTTCACATAATCCATTAACTCTTTGCTGCTAGTAAATGTATTGCCGTCCACCTGAGTGACAATATCACCTACACTTACTTCGTTTGCAAAGTTAGAGTTCTCTTCAACTCCAAGTATATAAACTCCTTTATATTCGAGCTCATAAGGCTTATCCGCTAGTTTTAGTGCTTGCTCAATTGCAGCATTTTGTGAGGACTGCATATAGAACTGTTGCATTTGCTGATACTCATCATTGGATGCACCACCAGTTAGTTCTTCGGCCGAAACAACATCTTCAAACGGATTAAAATTCGCCATCAATGCACTAAAAGCTGTCGCCCTTCGAATGCCGACAGATGTTAAACTAAAAGAGCCTGACTCATCATCTTTTTTCTGATTCACTGTGATCAGATCCTTCAAATCAATCGTTGCACCTGGTTGTTCCACATAGTAAGGAATCGGCACAATCATACAAGCTGCGAATAGGATAATTCCTAAAATTAGCAGCAGCTGTTTAATAGGAGCTTTTTTATTTTTCAATTTGTTCACGCTTCTTTTCTAAGGCTTCATAGACTGGTTGAGGAAGATACTCACGCACATCCCCGTCGAATATCATAACTTCCTTTAAAATACTAGAACTGACATGACTGTATTCCGGTGCCGCTAATAGAAAGACACTTTCTAGCTGTTGGTCCAAATGCCGATTCATTAAGGCAATTTCTTTTTCATACTCATAGTCCTTCACACTACGAATACCTCGCAGTAAAAACTTTACGCCTAACTCTTCCGCTACTTCTACCGTCAGTTTCTGGGCTTGAGTAATCACACGTACGTTCTCTAGATGAGCAACAGAGGCTTTAACTAACGTCAAGCGTTCTTCACCGGTGAAAAGGCTCTTCTTAGTAGTATTCACAAAAACACCAATAATTAATTCATCAAACAACTTGGCTCCTCGTTCTATTGTGTCTAGGTGCCCCATCGTCAATGGATCAAAGCTACCTGGAAAAAGAGCAATTCGTTTCATCTATTTCGCCTCCCAATCATATATGGTTACTGCACTCAATCCGTAAACCTGTCTTTTTCTTTGGACAAATTGACCAATTGTTTCCGGCAGCACGATCGATTTGTCGGTTTCGCAAACAACAACCGCCTCTTGTGCAACTAGTTCTTCTCGCATTAATGCATTTAATTGCTTTGTAATTTCCTGCTCCGCATATGGAGGATCTAGCAAAATCAAATCAAAAGTGATAGATTGTTCACTTAGCTGCTGAATCGCTGTATTAGCAGGCATTTGCATTAAATGGAAGCTATCTTCTTGTTTAGTCATCGCTACGTTCTCTTTAATAATTGACATAGCTCGAAAGTTCTTTTCCACTAAAAAGGCTTGATCCATGCCGCGAGACACTGCTTCGATTGCCAGTGAGCCGCTTCCAGCAAACAAATCAAGCACGTTGCCTCCTGAAAAATATGGACCGATCATGTTGAACATAGCCCCTTTTACTTTGTCAGTTGTTGGACGTGTTGTTTTACCAGTTAATGTTTTCAACTTACGACCACCAAATTCTCCTGCTACCACTCGCATTGTTGGGTATCCTTTCTTTTTCGGAATTCTCATCTATCATACTAAATCCTATGAAGAATTCCTACTGTTTTGCAAAGCTGTTTATATTATAAAAGAAAAAAATGAAAAATGTTTGATTAAATCAGACATTTTTCATCTTTTTTTGACCGTGAAGAAAGTATAAGCTTTTTACGATGGATAGGCCAGCGGCATACTGATCAGCATTGTCCAATTTTACAAACCTTCCTAGCCTTAAAGATACACAAAGCTTAAATTGCTATACTTAACTATACTAAAAACAAGACTGTGCAAGTTTGCACAGCCTTTAATTATTATACGGTTTCAGCTAACCGGATTTTTGTATTTGCTTCTACTACATCCAATTCTTCTTCTTCTTTTACCTGGTATGCAGCTTTCGTACCAATTCGATCAGCGAAATTCATCTCCACATCCGGACGATAAGATCGCTCTACCTGGCGCACGAAATGAAGTGCTCGCAGTTTTTCTTCAGATTCTTCTAAGACCTCTTCGTTAACATATAAGACAACATACTTCATCTTACGTGAAACATAATGAATCAGTCCATAACGTTTTAAAGTTTTTAACTGCTTAAGCGAATAGACCCAAATAACGATTCCTCGCCTTTTTTGTACTGTGAATTCTGTATTATCCATGACAAGTCCCCTTACAATGATGATTACCTGTTTCAAAAAAAGGATTTCCAGCATCTACCTTGATATCCGGTGAGACCGTCTGTGCGAGTGTCTGACTGATTTCGTCCAACAAGTTTTGAAGGTCGGTTTCAGCTATGCGGAATTCTGCTACTTTTTGATTCATGTCCAATGTCCTTTTGGCACGACGCGCATTTCTTTGCTTTTCCATATAATCAGGTGCAAATTTACCATAATCAGCGACTCGTTGAAAACGTTCTTTTTCAACTAAAAACTGACGCTTCAACTCGCTAACTTCTGGACAGTTGTCCATTTGTTTCTTCTTAAGCAAATAATTTTGAAAGACTTGGCTGTGTTTTACACACTCTATTAAATGCAGTGTTTGATCCTCCAAGGAAAATAATGCTTCATCTATAATCAACGTTCGTCACTTTCCTTTATTCGTTCTGATTCTTGTAACAAGACTAGCACATTTTGCTGGTTAAATGCAACGCCCAGTTGATAATCCATTTCTTTTGAAAAACGATTTGCCCATCTGTCTTGGCTAATCCAGTTAAATAGACTAAACCATGGATCAATAACCGGCGAATAAAATAATCCACCTTTCTGATCAATCGACTGGTTCTTAGCTAAGTTTTGAAATTCCTTGTCTCTTAAACTGAAAGAGAAGTTGCCAGCACGAGCTTCTGAAAGAGTTGCCCATTCATCCTGACGATCACGGGACAATACATTTTGCGGATCCTCTAAAAAATCCACTAGCATATTTTCACTTTCTTCAGTGACTGCTATACTTGTCTCAAAAGCAGGCAAATTTTGAAAAGAACGATATAAATTGACAACGTCTATCACCTGTTGCTCTTTTTGTTGATTCACTTGTTCCCAATCGAAATTACTTTCCTGAGCCTGAAACGATAATGGATTTCCACTGTAAATATGGTAAGGCATTACTCGAAGCAACGTCTCAATATCCAAATACGCTACTGAAAAAAGTTTTTCATTTGTTCCATCAAAAAAAGGAATCGCAAAGGTCCCGTTATCAAAAGCGATTAAGGGACGAAAACGCATGTCATCCTCTGTTAATTCGATGTCAATTGGTTCGTCGTTGTAAACAACGGCGAAATTAGAAGACAACGTCATTTGTTTTGCCAAATCACTATTAGTCATCCCAAAAACAAAGGGTGATTCTTTATTTTCAGCACCGATCACCTTTAAAGCAGTGATCGTACCTTCTACCACATTTGCCTGTAGAAGTCCCCCCTCAATCGGGTACGTCCGCATCTCAAAAAGAAAGCCACTAGACTCTATCTTAATTGGAGAACCAATATCAGGCTCAACTTCACTAATTGGTAAACCGATATATTGTGCACAACCAGCAGTTGCTACCGTCTCGTGTCGAAGAGAACTACGTTTAGCCGGTCGACTGGGGGGTTCGACCGGCGTACTAGTGATAGCGGGTGGAAAGAGAATCGGCTGCACATAATACCCGATCAAAACAATGATAAAGATACCGATGAAACCTAAGACTCTTTTCACAACACTACCCTCCTATTTTTCTTTTACTTCGATTAATAAGTCTCCTGAAGAAATACTTTCACCTTCTGCTACATAAATATGCTCAACTTCACCATCATAGCGGGCGTCGATAGAGGTTTCCATCTTCATCGCTTCAGTCACCATTAACGGCTGACCTTTTTCGACAGTGTCGCCTTTTTTCACTAGGACCTTCAAGACCGAACCAGACATGGTCGCTCCGATTTGTTCCCGGTTGGTTGGTTCCGCTTTGCGTTTGGCTTGAACTGTACTCTTAATTGACGTGTCTTTGACGTTGATTTCACGACGTTGACCGTTCAAGTTGAAGAACAAGGTACGGTTGCCTTCGATATCTGGTTCGCCAATTTCATCAAGGCGAATGATTAAGATCTTGCCTTTTTCAATTTGGACATTGATGGTTTCACCTAGACGCATACCAGCAAAGAAGGTTGGTGTATCTAACAGCGTTACATCGCCAAATTGGGCATAAGATTTTTGATAATCTAAGAATACCTGCGGATACATTAAGTAGCTTAAGACATCAGTTTTACTTGGTTCAAAGCCGATTAATTCCGCTAATTCCGCTTTAACTTCCGCAAAATCAACAGGTTTAGCAAATTTGCCTGGGCGTTCGGTCAAAGCCGGACGACCTTGTAAAATGATCTTTTGCAGTTTTTCTGGGAAGCCGCCAACTGGCTGACCTAAGTCCCCTTGGAAGAAGCTGATCACAGAATCTGGATAGCTTAATTCTTCACCGCGATCGTAAATATCTTGTTCCGTTAAGTCGTTTTGCACCATGAACAAGGCCATGTCGCCGACTACTTTAGAAGAAGGCGTTACTTTAACAATATCGCCAAACATCATATTAACATTATGATAAACTTCTGTGATTTCATCCCAGCGATCACCTAAACCAACAGCTTTGGCTTGCTGCTGCAGGTTGGAGTATTGTCCTCCCGGCATTTCGTGTTGATACACTTCGGTCTGAGCCGCCACAATCCCGTTTTCAAAGCCACGGTAATATGGACGCACATCTTCCCAGTAATGGTTCAGCTGACGGACATTTGCCAGCTCAAGATCTGGTGTTCTTCCTTCGTTTTGCAGCGCATAGTACAGGCTGCTCATACTCGGTTGACTCGTGGCACCACTCATGGCACTCATCGCCACATCCACAATATCCACACCGGCTTCAACCGCAGCTGAGCAAGTGATAATGCCGTTGCCAGCTGTATCATGAGTATGCAAATGAATCGGCAGATCGGTCGTAGCCTTCAGCTCACTGATTAAACGATAAGCTGCCTGTGGTTTCAACAAACCAGCCATATCTTTAATCGCAATAATATGAGCCCCAGTTGCTTCTAGTTCCTTAGCCATATCTTTATAGTATTGTACGTTATATTTAGGACGATTGTCATCTAAAATGTCCCCAGTGTAGCAGATCGCCGCCTCGGCAATCTTGCCAGCATCCCGGACAAATTGAATACTTTTTTCCATTTGCGGAATCCAGTTCAAGCTGTCGAAAATACGGAAGACATCAATCCCTTTATGAGCTGCTTCTTTAATGAATTCTTCCAGCACGTTGTCTGGATAGTTGGAGTAGCCTACCGCATTCGAGCCGCGAAATAACATTTGCAGCAAGGTATTCGGCATCGCTTTGCGCAAAAGCTTCAATCGTTTCCAAGGATCTTCGCTTAAGAAACGGTAAGCCACATCAAAGGTCGCACCACCCCACATTTCACTAGAGAATAATTCCGGCATTGCTTTACCAGTTGCTTGGGCAATCTTCACGAAATCGTTGGTACGAACTCGCGTTGCCAATAAGCTTTGGTGGGCATCACGGAAGGTTGTGTCAGTCAGCAACACATTTTCCTGTTTCTTCACCCATTCCGCCACAGCTTCAGGACCTTTAGTATCCAATACTTGTTTGGCTGTTTCGATATTTTTTACTGTCAGGTCTTTCGGCATACGAGGCGCTTCGAAGAATTTCTTTTTCTCCTTCTCAATGCCTGGGAAACCGTTAATCGTAATTTCAGAAATGTAACGCATGGTTTTATTACCACGGTCTCTTACCCGCGGAAATTCAAACAATTCAGGCGTATTATCAATAAAGGTTGTTTTCGCATCCCCGCTTTGGAATACCGGATGACTGATCACATTGTTCATAAATGAAATATTGGTCTTCACACCACGAATTCGGAATTCTCGCAAACAACGTTGCATTTTTTGAATTGTTTGGTCAAACGTCAAGGCATGGGTACACACTTTTACCAATAATGAATCAAAGTGCGGCGTAACGACTGCACCCGCATAGGCATTCCCAACGTCCAAACGAACGCCAAAGCCCCCTGGTGAACGATACGTATCAATCTTACCAGTATCAGGCATAAAGCCATTCAATGGATCCTCCGTCGTAATCCGACATTGAATCGCAGAACCATTCATTGTAATATCTTCTTGTTTTGGCAGACCAATATCTTTATGCAGCTCTTTACCTTGAGCAATCAATAATTGTGTTGTAACAATATCGACTCCTGTAATCATTTCAGTAATGGTGTGTTCCACTTGAACCCGTGGATTCACTTCGATAAAGTAAAACTCATCACCTTCCACTAAAAATTCTACAGTGCCAGCATTAATATAGCCTACATGCTTCATCAGTTGAACAGCTGCATTACAAATTTCCTCTCTTTGTTTATCACTCAGAGATAAGCATGGCGCAACTTCGACAACTTTTTGATGGCGACGTTGTACAGAACAGTCCCGCTCAAATAAATGCAGAACATTTCCATGACTGTCACCTAAAATTTGTACTTCAATATGTTTTGGATTGCCAATATATTTTTCAACATAGACTTCATCGCTGCCAAAAGCTGCTTTCGCTTCACTTTTTGCCCGTTCATAGCCTTCGCGCGCTTCCTTTTCATTATGCGCTACCCGCATTCCACGACCACCGCCACCTAAAGCTGCTTTGATCATCATTGGATAACCATGAGACTCACCAAATGCCAACACATCATCGATTGATGATATTGGACCATCAGAGCCAGGAATAGAAGAAATGCCGGCATCTAATGCAGCTGTTTTCGCTTTGATTTTATCACCAAAAATATCCAAGTGATGCAATGAAGGTCCTACAAATGTTAAACCTTCTTCTTCACAGCGCTTAGCAAAATCAAGGTTCTCAGACAAGAATCCATATCCCGGATGGATCGCATCTGCACCAGCTTCTTTAGCGATACGAATAATGTCTTCGATATCTAAATAAGCATCAATCGGCTTCTTCCCTTCACCCACTAAATAAGCTTCATCCGCTTTAAAGCGGTGCACGGAGTAATTATCCTCTTGTGCAAAAATTCCGACTGTTTTAATATTTAATTCGCTGCAAGCTCGGAAAATTCTTGTTGCGATTTCACCACGATTGGCCACCAAAACTTTTTTCATTCACTTCACTCCTGACTTTTCAAATATTCATATTCTATTGCAAGTTTCGTCCGTTTCTCATCCGCACTAATATTTAGCGCAAACGCAACACCAACAGACAAAACTAATAGGCTGTTCCCACCTTGACTTAAAAACGGGAAGGTAATCCCAGTCAGTGGAATCAAACCTAGCAAACCACCAAGATTAATAAAAACCTGTAATAAAAATAAACTTCCGATCCCAATGCAAATCAATGAATTAAATGGTTTCTTCGATCGAATTCCCACTAAAAAGATCCGTATAATCATAAAGATTAACAGAGCTAAAATAACTAATGCACCAATTAGACCAACCTCTTCAGCCACAATGGCGAAGATAAAGTCGGTGTGCGCTTCACTTAAAAAACCTTTTTTCTCAATGCTGTTGCCTAGTCCGCGACCGAACCAGCCTCCATTAAACATCGCATAATACCCATTAACCAATTGATGTCCTTGATCCAATTCATCAATAAAAGGATTTTTAAATACTTCAAAACGACTAACAATATACTGAAAACGTTCTGGAATAATGTGTCGACCAAAATGAGTTAATAGCTCAATCATTAGAAAACTTACTCCAACGCCAGCACCACCGATAATCACGGTGTAAAACCAATTGACACCACTTGCCAGCAGCAAAATTATTGCTAACAATGTGATGATTGCGGCATTCCCCATATCAGGTTGAATAACGACTAAAAAAACCATAAGGAAAACTAAAAGTAAAGGCCGTTTCATATCTGCCCAAAAGTTATCTTGTATCGTTTCTTGGCGCTTAGATAATATGTAAGCCAAATACCAAACCACCATAATCTTCAAATATTCTGCCGGTTGCAAACTAAATCCAAAAAAATTAAGCCAGCCCTTAGCACCGTTGACCTCCTCACCGATAAAAGGCGTAAGAATCAACAGGACAAAGATTATCAACGTTGCAAAAACAATTAATTGCTGACTTTTTAAAACATCGGTTTTCATTTTGTACATTAATATAATGACGATCAGACTCAACAGCCAAAAAATAGACTGATTTTTTACATAAGAGGCCGGATCTCCGCCTTGAACAATTTGTAAATATGAGGTAGAACTATACACAAAAATCAATCCAACAACGGACAAAATTAAATACGGAATTAAAATACTATAATCTAAAAAGTGACGCTTCCTTAACTTGGACTTCGGCAAGGATTATGCCTCCTTGCTAGTTTCATTAGTTTCTTGACGGTTTTCGTACAGCTCAGTGTACAAACGATTCAATTCAGATTCTAAATCGCTTAACATTTGTTGGCCTTCTCCTTTTTTAAGAATACCAATCCGTTCTGCGAAGAATACTTGACGCGAGAAGCCATACATTTGTGTATCAACAACTTCTTCAAACGCCTTACACTGCGAAATACACAAACTATTGTGTTGATTTTGAATCAGCAGTTTGATGCGCTTGGCATCATCAATTAATATTTTTACGGCAAAATCAGAAGAAATAGGTTCCATTTTGCTTCCCTCCTATCCTTAGTTTCAATATTATAGCACAGAAAAAATGCAAAAAGGAGAAAAAAAGGAGCAACTAAGCTTTAATTAAATTCTTTGTTCGGATTTTCAAGTTGTACACAGGTGGCGAATATTACAACAAGATGACAAACCCGAAATATCCTATGAAAACTGCTCATTCCGCATTTTTTTCCGCTGGCTTCCATGAAACATAAGAGAGATGTGAAACATAACAAAAAAAACATTAAAACACCACTATTTGCTTCAAACTGTTTTACCATTTTGGTTACGGTTACTCTTATATTGACCTCACAACTTCCCACCGAGATATCTCTTGTTAATAAAATATATTACCCTGTGATACCCCTTTGTATTATGGGGTAAGGGAGTTTTCTAATAGATAGTGATTACCTCTATTTTCAATTGCGATATTATTATCTTATTTAATAATCATTTACTTGTTTACTTATTATCAAAAAGAGCACTGAAGTTTCAATTCAAGCTAACTTCCCAGTTAAAAACTTCATTGTTCTATCATCCTCATATTATTAAACTAATAAATTACTTTTCCACCTGTCACTAGTTTAAGTGATCTTATATCTCTTCGACTGATAATCTAGTTGATTTTGCAATCAAATCGATCGGTAGCCTTTTTCAGTAGGCTTAAAGCAATATTCATAGATAGGCTGTCACCGTTGGTATCCATGGCGACAGCTTCTCTATCAAAATTGGGTTTTCATTCACATACGCAAAAAGAAGCCCGCCTGCATTAAATCTCTTAAATTTTCCCAAAAAAAGAACCCCTAACTTCACAGTCAGGAGCTCCCATCATTATTTTGAACTTTACGCTTCAATCACTTTGTTTTTCTTCGCAGCTTTTTCACGTTCCGCTTTATTCAAGATTTGTTTACGCAAACGAATGCTTTCTGGTGTGATTTCACAATATTCATCATCATTCAAGAATTCTAATGATTCTTCCAATGACAAGTCACGCGGTTTTTTGATCACAGACGTTTGATCTTTGTTAGCAGAACGAACGTTAGTCATTTGTTTTGCTTTAGTGATGTTTACGCCAAGGTCTTTGTCACGGCTGTTTTCGCCGACGATCATGCCTTCATAAACTTCAGTACCAGGTTCAACAAAGACAGTTCCACGTTCTTCCACACTCATGATTGAGTAAGTTGTTGCTTTGCCGTTATCAACAGAAACCAACGCACCGTTACGACGGCCGCCTAAGTTTCCTTGGATTTTTGGCAAGTATTGATCAAAGGTGTGATTCATAATACCATAGCCGCGAGTCATTGATAAGAATTCAGTGGTGAAACCGATCAAACCACGAGCTGGAGCTAAGAATACCAAACGAACTTGACCATTACCAGAATGGATCATGTCTTGCATTTCTGCTTTACGTTGACCCAAAGCTTCAATTACACTACCCATATATTCTTCAGGAGTGTCAATTTGAACCAACTCAAATGGTTCACAACGAACGCCATCTACCATACGCTCAATAACTTCTGGGCGAGATACTTGTAATTCGTAACCTTCACGACGCATATTTTCGATCATGATCGACAAATGCAATTCGCCACGACCAGAAACGATCCAAGCATCAGGAGAGTCAGTTGGCTCTACGCGCAACGAAACATCGGTATGCAATTCAGACATTAAACGTTCTTCAATTTTACGAGAAGTAACGTATTTACCTTCACGGCCCGCAAATGGCGAATTGTTAGTCAAGAAAGTCATTTGCAACGTAGGTTCGTCAATGTGCAGAATTGGCAACGCATCTTGATGGTCTACAGGTGTTACTGTTTCTCCAACAAAGATGTCTTCCATTCCTGACAAAGCAATCAAATCGCCGGCTTTCGCTTCTTTGACTTCCAAACGTTTCAAACCAAAGAAACCAAAGATTTTAGTCACTCGGAAGTTCTTGATTGTACCATCTAGTTTAATCAATGACACTTGGTCACCAACGCTGATTTTTCCACGGAAAATACGACCAATTCCGATACGTCCAACATAATCATTGTAGTCCAATAGAGACACTTGGAATTGCAATGGATCATCACTGTTGTCAACTGGTGCAGGAATTTTTTCGATAATGGTATCGAAAATTGGAACCATTGTATCTTCTTGGTCTTCTGGATTATCAGACAAACTTGAAGTTCCGTTGATCGCTGAAGTATAGATCACTGGGAAATCCAATTGATCGTCATCCGCACCTAGTTCAATAAATAATTCCAATACTTCATCAACAACCGCTTCTGGACGAGCAGAAGGTTTGTCAATTTTGTTTACAACTACGATTGGAATCAAATGTTGTTCCAACGCTTTTTTCAACACAAAACGAGTCTGAGGCATGGTACCCTCATAGGCATCGACAACTAATAATACGCCGTCAACCATTTTCATAATCCGTTCAACTTCGCCGCCGAAGTCCGCGTGTCCTGGTGTGTCCATAATGTTGATTTTATAATCTTTGTAGTTTACTGCTGTATTTTTAGCAAGAATGGTAATGCCGCGTTCTTTTTCTAACGCATTTGAATCCATTGCCCGTTCTTGTAAGCTTACGTGGCTGTCTAACGTATCTGATTGTTTCAACATTTCATCCACTAACGTTGTTTTCCCATGATCGACGTGGGCGATAATTGCAACGTTACGAATATCATCTCTGTATTTCACTATAAATTGCTCCTTTTCTTGTAACAAGTCACTCGACAAGCCATTATAGCAGATATTCAGGTGAATTGTTAGTAAAACATTTTCATTTTTTCTGAAAACTTATACTTCTTAATCTTTATACGCTTTTGCCTGCTCCATCGCTGCCGGTGTCAACCCCATAAAATATTCCCGACCAGAGAATTTTAAAGGTTGCTGATTTGCTCCACAAGTCGCCATTCCAAAATGATCCATCATCACTTTTCCTGCAGCATAATCCCACGGGCTCAATAAACTTAAGTAGCCAATTTGAGTTCCCTTCAAGATAGCTATGAAATCTAATCCTGCACAACCAAGAACTCTTACTCCCATCGTTTGCACACCAATATCTTTGGTATGTTGGTAATTATTCGCATAAATTGAAACACCCACGCCCAACAAACCTTCTTCTAACTTCTTATTAGCAGGCGCTGAAATTTTTTCTTCATTATGATAAACTGCATTTACCTTAGGACCACCCCAGAATAAGTCGTCTCTCATTACATCATAGATGAAGCCTAACTGGCCAACCCCCTCTTCAAAGACGGCAATCATGATACAAAAGTTCTCCTTTTGATACACAAAATTTAAGGTCCCATCAATTGGATCAATTACAAAAACACGCCCCTTATCAATAGGCGTAGTATCTTGTCCATTTTCTTCGCCCAAAATTTTTGCCTCAGGGTCAAATGCTTCAATTTTACTTACTAGAAAGTCCTGAATTTCTTTATCCACATTTGTTACAATATCCGTTCTGCCTGATTTGTGATCCACCTGCAAGGTGTCTTCTTTCAATGCGTCTTTAATCTTCCCACCTGCTTCATAAATCCACTGTATAATTTCTCTTTCCATATTATCCTCCTACTATATAAGTTCAATTTAACTTGCTATCCTAATTAACTTAATTTGAATCGCTTCTTCGGCTCTTGTTTGGCAGCTTGGACTGTTCGGTACAGTGAATAGCCGCTTACTTGTTCAAACTCACGTCCGATTTTCTTTTCTTCACCAATGCTGCGAATTACCTGTTTAAATTTTTGATAACCAGTTAAAAAAACCTGCGTCTCCACACCAGTTTCATTAGCTTGTTCAACTAAGTTCAGAAAATCAATCACTGCGATCATTTCTTCTCTACTCCACTCAGGATCGATTGGGTAACTATAATTATCCAAAAGCTTTCACTCCATTCCAGTCTATTTTACCACAAATTGACTAGCAAGGCGGCAAATTGAGCAAGTGCTGCTAATGAAACTACTTATTAAAATCTCGACAGATGTTAGTTAAAATATAACCAAGGAAATCCCCCATCTATCCAAGTCCATTAAATAACACAGAAAAGAATAACCAAAATCATATCAAGGGAAAGTTTGAATGCTCTTAGAAAATGGATCAGTCTTTTTTTATGCCTTTTTCTACCAACTCGCTAACTTTTTTTACCCCCTCTAACGTGCACCCTTAAAAATCAAAAACATTGATTTATCAACATTCTTCTATTTTTAACGTGCACGTTAGAGGGGTCTTTTGCACGTTAGCGCTTTTGTCTTTTCTTGAAAAATGATTTATCTTTTAATCAACGCCCGGGACAAAAAAACGAAATATTAGATTAACACCAAAAAAAGACAGCAGAGGGAAAATAACAGAATGCGAAAACTTAGAAACGATTGGCAGGGCATCAGCCAACAAGTAGAGCTGTTTCCAAGTTTTCTGAAGAGCATCTCATCAACAGACAAAATAGTAGGAAACGATTAAATACGTTTAAATAACTAGAAAACAAATAGATCCCTCTTGTTTACTACGATTTAAGGAAGCATATAAGAACATATTCACAGTCATTTTTGCTCGCTTTTTGACTAAATCGCTAAATATTTTTACCCCCCTCTTATTTGCACTTTTTTCTAATAGAAAAATTTTGAAAACTTGCTATGATCGCATTTCTGTATTTTTGCTGTGCAAATAAGAGGGGTCTTTTGCAAATAAGGACACGTTGTTTTTTCTGGAAAAACGGTTTATCTTTTAGTCAACGGCCGCAGATAGAACACAACTCATAAAAAATCAAAAATACAACCATAAAAAATTGATCGAATGAAAATAACAATTAGAAGAAAAATCACTAAAAAAAGAAAGTAGGTATTACTATGTCACAACAACCATTCACTGACTATCAAATCTTCAATCTCACTCGCGAAACACTTGAACAGCGTATCGGCGAATATTACGACGAAACGCAAGATGGTGCCACTACTATTAAATTATTGCTGGCTTTACGGGTCCGCTACCAGCTAGGCGCAGAGGAATTTGCATTGGTCTTGCAGGATCTAGTGAAGTATCTCTTCACGAAAACTAAAGCAACCAGAACTATGAAACGATTCTTCTATTACTTCGCTGAATATTTTGATGCGTCTGAATGGAAGAAATTATGTTTAAGAGTCTTTCCCATTCGCAATTTCATTGAAAAAGCCAAGTCCATCGCTGGCTCACTTATTGCTCAATTCCGTCCGTCTGAAACAGCGGTACCTTGAGACTGCTAACACATTGTCCTGTCCCTCTATGCCAAAAACTTACGAAAGGAGTTATTAGAATGATTAAATTAGTTGGAACCTTCCTCAACGATGCTGGAAAGAAACATAACTTAATAATGAAAGACCCAAATATTGACTTAAGTCCCGAAGTAGTCAAAGAAAATTTAGAACTACTAACCACCTTAGATCTCTTTGAAAAAGACGGTGTGGCTTTGTTCCAAGAAGTAGTCAGCGCCCAATACGTCGAAACGATTGAAACACCGATTTTCGAAAAGGAGGAATTTTTCGGCGATGCCAACGAACCCGTTACTTTGAATCAATCGTTATTGAATCGCATGCCAGTCACCGAGCAAGTTGAAGTACCGGAAGAAAAGAAAGTCGAGGAAGTGGATAATCAACAGAAATTAGAAGAAATGAAGGCACAAAGCAACTACCGAGAAATTCCCCGCGTGTCTCATGTTCCCTTATCAAAGAAGGGAGATTCAGTAGTAGCTTCTGAAACAGATTTAACAATTCATGACAGTGAAGAGTCACAAATAAAAGAGCTTGCGCCGAAAAAACGCTTAAGCTCTTACAATTTTATCAAAGAAATGTTTCATCGTAGAAACAGGCATCAGCAACAGGCGCGATATCCAGATAATCCTCATGACCCACCTAGTGCTGAATAACTCCCAATAAAAATCAGTATAAACTGATTTTTATCGCGGTGATGTATTTGGTCAATTAATGAATAGAGACTGCGTTCTTTGACAATTCTATAATGAAAAGAACTTAGTCACCAGAACTTTATTCTAAAGTAATTACTTATGCTAGCACTGCCTAAGAATAAGAGCGTATATAGATTGTGGTATTTGATAATTAATGATTCAAATCATTCATTTTTTCCATTGCTTGATAATGAGACAATTTCTTTCGGTATTCAGCCGATTGATTTGGAGAAATGACTATTCATTCAAAATACCCAACCGCCGGGCTTCTTCAATCGCCTGTACCCGACTATTAACTTCCAACTTGCGGTAAATATTCAGTATGTGAGTTTTCGTAGTTGCTACAGATATATAGAGCTTAGCAGAAATTTCTTTGTTAGTAAGTCCTAACGCCAACTCGTTAAGAACATCCATTTCACGATGACTTAGTATTTGCACTTTGCCCAACTGCAGTAGCTTCAAAATTTTTTGATGGAATAAGCGTTCTTCGGTGTTTAAATTTTCTAACAGCTCGTTGCCCATTTCTTTGATCAAGCAACTTAATTCCTTGCGATAGATGAAAAATTCACTTAGGATTTCGTATTCGTTACCGTAATGAATGGCTTCGTGGTACAAATTGCAAAGTACTCGTTTATTAATAGCTTGCTCCTTTAGCAGCAGCTCAATTTTTAGCAAATCGGCGCCGATGATCCGTAAATAAATCCGTTCTTTACGGCAAATTTCTAGTAAATCATCGGTGATGCCTCTTGCTTTTTCATTTTGATTCCCAGCTGATAGTAGCATACCGTAAAATAAAGTATTACTGATAGATAGCTGTTTTTCTTTCTTGTAGTCACCAATAAGGTCTTCTTGTTTTTCGACAGATAGTTGATCACTTTTCAACATATAGCGAAGCAGACCTGAATTTGTTCTGGGATTTTGATAATAATCCGTTGAAAAGAGTTGCCGGACGACTTCTAAAGCCGCTTCGGTTTCATCCTTCAGGTACAACAGCACAGCATAATTGTAGAGATACGAGGCCCGCATGTGGGGATGCTTTTGCCGTGTTAATTTTGCCAAGGATGCTTCGGCTTCTGCGAGCGCCATTTTTTTCAAATAGACACCTGCGATGGTTAAGTCAAAACTCAAATGATAGTTGGCTGTTTCCTTCCCACCATTACTGTAATGACCCAATTCATCATAGGTACCAAACAACAAATGCAGACTTTGTTTAAAGTCACCGATTTCTTCATAAATTTGAGCGAGAAAGGTCTGACTCATGTAATTGATAAAAAAATCGCCGCTATTTCGATTTAACACCCGACTTTCATAGACATATTCTAGGGCTTTGCGAAAATCATTGGCGTAATATAATATCATGGCGCCCTTTAAGTATAAAAAGGCTTTAGACACATTGTTCAACGGCAAGGCTAGAATTTCTTCTTTGCTAAGTACGATCCTTTGCATCTGTTCAAAGTCGCTTCCTAAAAGCAACCGCATTCCATCAAAGGCACCGATTTCTTGCAAATCAGGATAACTTCTTTCTAGCTCAGCTATCAGTTCCTCTAATTTTTTATAATCTAATCTAATGTAGTAATAGAATAATTTCTGAAAAGCAAAGTCGATATTTTTTGTCGCTATTTCATCAGGCACTTGTTGGATGTAGAAAGTTGTTCGCAGGTTTTGCGGCTGGTTCACAATGATTTCCATTATTTTAGAATAATCCTTTAGTTCCAATAGCAAACTTAGGCACTCATCTAAATAGCCGGCTTCCCGGAAAACAGCGGCACCGACAGTCAGTTGGGCATTGATTTCTGATTGCGGTTGCTGCATAAAGGTTTCCACGAATGCCTCCCGCAGTAAGGGATGATAGGTAAAACGTTCCTTTTCACCGCTTAGAACCGTTAGCATCAAATTCTGCTCCTGCAGTCTTTTTAGCATCTCTGAATAAACGATATCTGGGAATACGGCTTGACTTAACTCGGAAAAAACAAAGGGATAATACGCTGTGTGAATCAGAAAATTACGTTCTTTTTTTGGCAGGTTATCCAATATTTCTTTAGCCAAATAATCTGAAACGATGCGCTTAGCCTGATTCCCCCGCTGTTGATTAGAAAAATCACTGGACAACAATAGCAGTTGTAAGCCGCCTAACCAACCATTGGCCTTAATCACCAATTCTTGACGAATTTCCAAAGACAAGCTGCCAAAGCCATTCAACGTAATCAATTCATTGGCTTCCAGGTCTGACAGCAGAAAATCTTTTTCCGTCAAATACTGGAGGTCTTGCTCCAACATTAATTGTCCCAAATAAACAGCTGGCTTATACCGAGTAATAAGCACTAAATGCAGGTTCATTGGCAGCGCTGCGATAAAGACATCTAACGAATCTGCTATTTGCTTATCAGTGACGAAATGAAAATCATCCAAGATGAGATAAATCTCCTGATCCTGCGGCAATAACTCTACTAGGAACAGACCAAAATCGGTAAAGCTGCCCGCTTGCAGACATTGTTGAAAATAATCATAAGCTGCATCCTTTTCTCCAGCTAAAAAAGAGCTGGTAGTTTCCAGTATGTAGCTCCAGAAAGTCGTAGAATCATTGCTTTCGTTGGCTAAGCTTAACCAGCACCATTGGCTTTCCTTTAAGCTGGTTAGAGCTTGCCTTAAGCTCGAAGTCTTACCATGACCTGCACCGGCTTCCAGGACCAGCACTTTTTTATCAAAGCCCCCCTCAATCTTTCTGATCAGACCAGCTCGAGTGATGCTATTCTTTTTTAACACTGGCGGTGTAATACGGCTGCTGACTAATTTCTTCATAGAGTGGTCCTTTCAGTAGTTACTTTTTATAGCTATCGTAAGTACGTTCGGCGATTTTTTGTGATGGCGATGGATAAGAAGATGCCGCTAAGTCCTAGCAGGTAAACGATCACAAGATAATTGCTTTGAATGCTTTCGCCGCTACTAACGTATTCGACTAGTTGCAAAAATTGTTTTTGCGGTAGCATATTGATTATACCATTCCACCAGTTTTCTTCATTACTTAGGGAGAAAAAACTTCCCGAAACCAGACTGGTTATCACTAAAATCATGGAGCCAATCATACTGGCTTGGTCGCCATCTTTAAAAAAAGCTGCATTGCATAAGGCAAAGCTGGTACCAATCAGACAAATTAACCCAATCAGAAATACGTAGTTAGCTAAGGACATACCTAGGTCAACAGAGAACAGCCTATCAGCCAAAACAAAGATCAGAAAAGTCGGAACAACTAATAGGCAAAATAGAAAAATAACATAGGATACAAACAACTTTCCTTGAGAAAGGCCACTGGCAATCATGCGCTCCATCAAGTGCCGCTCTTTGTCTTCGGTATAAACAAAGGTATTGGTCACGCCTGCCATTAACAAGAACATCAAAATATAGCCTAAAATACGAGATGCTTTACTCTGCTTTTTTACCGCCGAAGCACTGCTACCACTCTCGCCTGCTACCATCATTTTCAGACGGTCCTTAAAAGACTGATCTTTAAAAGTGGTAATTTCAGGTTCCCCACTGGAAAAATCCACCACAGCATCATACTTGCCCATAACCAAATCGGACGCTGGCGGCACGGTCTCTAGTTTAGTAATTTTCAACGAATCCGACTGAACCATTGATGGATTGTTCCCCACGACGGCTAAATTTAAATTCGCCTGAGTACGATTGTTTAAAAACAACGCTAGCCCGAACGCCACCACGATTAGTCCCACCATCATCAGCAGTCGGGCTTTCTTTTCTTGCGCTCTTAATAGATGATTTTTCATTAGTTCTATCATAAGTACGCCTCTGCTTTAAAGGCCATTTGTGAAGCAAAAACCAAGAGCACTGATACGATCCCGATTCCAGCTAAGGTAATCAGAAAATGTTGGCTATTATTGTCATAAATCAGTTGGAACGCCATTTGAACGACTTTTGAAACAGGCAATGCTTGGCTTATCTTCGAAAATGTTTCACCTAAAGCGCTCGCCGGAAATAACAGACCAGCAGTAATCGCAACTATATTGGTAATGATACTCAAGATTTGATTAGCTACTCCTTCACTTTTAAAGATGCAACACATCAATACTCCTAAACTGCTGCTGGCAAAATTTGTACCAGCAAATAGCAGCCATAGTTTGAAGATTTCTGTTCCATAGTTCACTTGAAACAAAAACATCAGCACACATCCAATGAAGGTGTAGAAAATTAGCGTATAGAAAAAAGTTGCTAACGTCTTAGCTAGAGGAACTTCCCACTGACTGATGGGGGTGTATAGACTGCGCAGATTGGCTTGCTTGATCCGTTCCTCCATAAAACTATTAGCCGAAAACGTGCCTGTATACAAAGCCGAGTAAAACATCAGGGTGACACCATAATAATCATAGCTAGTGAAATTGCCGCCATATAGCCCCTTCGTCATAAAACCAATAATCGAAACTAGCAAAAATGGAAACCCTAAGCAAAACATCAGCCAAGTCGGGTTCAATAACAGATTCATAAAGTCTCGTTGAATCATTTTTACAAAGCGATACATCCTTCTCTCCCCTTTCTTAATCTCTTAACGAACGCCCTGTCAAATCAAGAAAGACGGTCTCCAAATTGTCTGTTTGAATCGCAATATTTTGAATTTTCTCTTTTCGTTGAAGCAAAGACTGAATAATATGATCCAGATTTTCAATCCCTTTGATAGCAGTAATCGTTAAATCATTTTGGGAAAGCGAAATATCTTTGATCCCTTCAATTTGATAGAATTCATCAAATGTTTGGGTATGGGGAGCCTCCAGTTCAACCAGAATTTTACGTTCTTGGTTTTTGCCCTTCAGCTCCTCTTTGGTCCCTTCTGCGATAATAGAACCATGATCCATAATAATGATCCGGGTAGAAATCTCCTCCACCTCTTCCATATAGTGGGTTGTGTAGAGAATGGTCATGCCGCCAGCTTGCATCTTTCGAATGGACTGCAAGATATGATTGCGGGATTGGGGATCGATCCCGACTGTTGGCTCATCCATGATTAAGAGTGTTGGATGATGGGCAATGGCGCAGGCGATATTCAACCGCCGCTTCATTCCGCCGGAAAATGTCCGAGCTTTTTCTTTGCGATGCTCCAACAAACCGACAGATTCCAGCGCAAAGTTAATTCCTTCTTTTAAAGCTGCTCCTTTTAATCCGTACAACGAGGCGAAGAAACGGACATTCTGCTCAGCACTCAAGTCTTCATAAATGGCTATATCCTGTGGTACCATCCCGAGCTCTGCTTTGAAAGCTTTTTTTAGCTGCTTGATGGACTGCCCTTTGTAAAGAATTTCACCTTGGTCAAAACTCAGTGAACCGCATAGCATATTGATGGTGGTGCTTTTGGCTGCACCGTTTGGACCTAGCAAGCAAAGAATCTCCCCTTGTTTGATTTCAAAAGTGATGCCATGCAAGACTTCTTTTTTATCATAGGCTTTGGTTAGTTGCGTAACTTTGATTAATGGTTTCATAGTTGTTGCCTCCTTCGATACATTCATCGTACAAAAAAACACCCAAAGATGAATCAACCATATGGCTGATTTCTCCTTGGGTGGAGGGATGAGTGGAGAATTTGATTTTTAATTTTCATACAAAGCAGCTATCGCTTGAGCCTTGCGTTTCATTTCTGCTCGGACATGGGGCGGCTCTAAACACTCGCATTTGTCGCCCAAACTGAACAGACTATTATAGTAGTAATCATTCTCGATAAAAGGAAAGTTTACGATATAATGCTCGTCTCCATCTGGCGTAAACTCTTCAAAGGGACAAAAATCTAGCACTCCGTCCATCACTGATTGGTGAATCCGAATTTTGATGGTTGTTTGCATTGTCGCCATCATATCCGTCATGTCCAGCTGCGGTTTTTGATATTCTCGTGGGGTGAAGTATTCCTGTTTTAGTTGCAGGTTGGATATACGAGTTAGCTTAAACAAACGATAATCACTTCTGCTGCGACAATATCCTTGAAAGTACCAATGACTATTTTTTAACACCAACTGATAGGGCTCGACTGTTCGTGTGGTTTTATTGCCTTGGCTGTCAGCATATTCAAAGGTCACCAGCTGATTCTCCTGCAAGGCGTTTTTGATCGTCGCTAAATAGGCTTGAATGTTGCGATTACCCATCCAAGGACTTAGATCGATGGAAGTTTGATTGGTTTTTAGTTCAATATCCTTTGCGGCGGTGGCTGGTACAAAGCTTTTTACCTTCGCAAGAGCATTTACCAGCTCGTCACCTTGGATTACGTTGGACAGACTAGACAGTCCCGTTAATAGAGTCGAAAGATCATCCGTGGAAAAGACCTTACGATCCATTTTATATTTTTCCATAATTTCAAAGCCACCGCCCACACCTGGAGTTGAGCGAATCGGAATCCCTGCTAGGTTGATTGTGTCAATATCCCGGTAGATGGTACGGGGCGAAACTTCAAACATCTCTGCCAATTCTTGAGCGCTTATCCGCTTTTTATCGAGGAGGATCATGATGATGCTGATTAGCCTGTTAACCTTCATTTTGTGGCCGCCTTTCAAAAGTTCTTCTACTTAGTTTAGATTGTTGCCATACAGGTGTCAACAATTGCCAAGTATACTGAATTTAGAAACAAGGGGATTTACTTATATAATGAAAATGGAGGAAAATTATGTCGACAATTTACGTTTATGTTCTTGAAGGTTTAGCTGATTGGGAATGGGGGTATCTGATTGCGGAGTTGAATTCGGGACGCTTTTTCAAAAAAGATGCACCTCAAGTTTCCCTCAAAATGGTCGGAAGTTCTAAAGAGCCATTCAAAACGATGGGTGGACTGACGATCGTACCTGATTGTCTAATTGATGAAATTATTGTGAGCAAAACAAATGTCTTGTTGTTACCTGGGTCAGATACATGGAACAATTCGAAGCATACCGCTATTCTTAAAAAAGCAGTTGAATTTCTAGATTTCGGTGCTCTGGTGGGTGCAATTTGCGGAGCTACTGCTGCTCTTGCTAACTTTGGATTATTGGATACTCGCTCACATACTAGCAATGGACCCGGCTTTCTTGAAATGGTGGCACCAGAATATAAAGGAATAAGTTTTTATATCGACCAGCCATCTGTAACCGATAGTAATCTTATCACTGCTAGTTCTACAGGAATTTTACTTTGGACGAGACAGATCATTGAGTATTTAGATGTTTTTCAACCAGATACACTAGCTGCTTGGTATGATTATTTTCGTACAGGCGATGCCAACCATTTCTATGCTCTGATGCAAAGTTTGCCAGCAAGGGCTGAAAACGAATAGCTTTTTTGGAAGGAATTAGCTGTGCTACTGCTGATGTACAGATAAGCGATACTCGTTAACATAAAAAGCCCGCTGACAAGTCTGAATATCCTGCTGTCAGCGTTCGGTGCCGCAGCAATCGACGGATAAAATAAGTAATAGCCAGTAGTTTTCTGTTTTTTTGTTTTTCCTTGACCAGCACGTTACGTATTGGCTTACAATAAGAATATAAGTTAGATGGGTTGAATCTCATCATCTAACGCTCTGCAAAATTATCTTATCAGAACTCAAGGAGGAATTCTCAATGGCAAGACCGACTACTAAGAGCGACCTAATTCAAACAGGAAATGACTCGTTTAACAAATTAATGAATCTTTTGGACTCCATACCAACTGATCACGTAAATAGAACGTTTACTTTTGATGTGTCTAAGGAAAAAGGTGCCCACTGGGAGAGAGACAAGAATCTTCGGGATGTATTAATCCATTTATATGAATGGCATCAGCTGCTGCTTAACTGGGTGAATGCGAATCTTGCAGGAATTGAAAAACCGTTTTTGAAAGAAGGCTACAATTGGAAGTCTTACGGTGAGATGAATGTTGAGTTTTGGGAAAAACATCAAAATACTTCCTATGAGGATGCACTAGTTTTGTTGAAAGAAAGCCATGCTGCAGTCATTAAGCTGGCCGAACCATTTTCAAATGGTGAATTGTTCACTAAAGGCATGTTTCCTTGGGTTGGCGGAAGTACTTTAGGCAGCTATTTTGTTTCTGCCACCTCCAGCCACTACGAATGGGCAGCGAAAAAAACGCGAAAATTCAAGAAATCCTTGAAGTTCTAGCAGTGATTTTTATCCTATGATATACTACTAATACCTTGGCAGGGGCAATTCGTATTGCTTTAGCATCGAGCATTTCTGGCTCGATGTTTTTTTGTTTTAAAACAGCTTTAGCCACGATTTTTTTCTTTTCTTCAGATAAAAAATAGATGACACTAATCATCACGAAGAAAATACCGATTACTTTGAAAAAATGCTGCCAACAACAACCGCAGCCCTGGTAAGGATAAAATAAGCCACCGCAATCATCAGATGCCTACTACTAAATTTTTGCTTTTCCATAATGCAGAACTTCTTTTAATTTGCGATAGTAACCGTGCTAATTCTGGTAGATAACTTGAAATTCAAAGATACTTAGCTGCAAAAAAAGTGTATGCAATGGACGTCTTTCCGCCATTTCATACACTTTCAACTTTAATTTAATTATCTGATTGCCCAACCGGCAAAGAATCCGCCTCGAACTGCTTCAGCAACTTGTCCAATTTCATCACAATCGCCGACTATAGCGGCATTAGGATATTTGTCCGCAATTTTGTTGGCTGCATCACTTAAGCTTTTTGTACCGAAGGAGGTAATCACAGTATCTGCAGTTAATTCTTCGATAACATTGTCGTGTTCTACAACGATACTACCTTCTCTAAATTCAGTGATTTTATGCCCCGTTTTCAGTTCTACCTTGTAATCTTCTAATTTGAAAAGCAATGGATTACGATTATCCAACAGAGCATTTGGTGCAATCTCATCTAACATCTCAACGATTGCTACTTGTTTTCCATCCATGGCCAGCTCCAGAGCACTATCACAGCCTGAAAGTCCGCCGCCGGCTACGATTACTTTATCCCCTTGGATTTTTTCAGCATTTAGATGAGCTTCCATTACATCGACAACATTTGGAAGATCAATTCCTGGAATGTTCGGTTTGATTGAAACTGCTCCGACAGCGATGATTACTTCATCGGCTTCAGCCAGTTCAAGCGAAGCTTCGGTAATTTCTTTGTTGTAGACCACTGTAACACCTAACTTTTTCAATTGCCGTTTTTGCCATTCCACAAATGCCCGCAATCTAGATTTGAATGGCGGAGTTAATGCTGCTACTAATTGACCGCCTAATCGATCGCTTTTTTCATAAATGGTTACAGTGTGTCCCTTAATTGCTGCCACACGAGCGGCTTCCATCCCGCCAGGTCCACCTCCAATAACCGCAACCGTTCGTTTGTTCTCAGCTGGAGTTAATGGATAATTCGCTTCAAAAACAGCTTGCGGATTGATGGCACAAGAAATGACTCGGTTTTGATACAAACGTCTAACACAAACTTCATTACACAACAAACAAGGTCTAACATCTTCTCGCTGATTGTTTTTAAGCTTATCAGGCATGTCTGGATCGGCAATCACTTGGCGACCAAACATGGCAAAATCAATTTTTCCATCGGCAATTAACTGTTCTGCCGATTCCGGTGTATGACTTCCCGCATTCAAGACAGGAATATCTACGACCTTTTTAATCTCATAAGCGGCTTCAGCCATACAAGAATCTCCAGCATAAATGGCCGGCACTACCCATTGTTTTCTTTCGTAACAGCCTAGATCGATATCTAGAGCATCAACGCCTAAGTTTTCTACATATTTTGCGATTTCGATACTTTCTTCCAAGGTTCTTCCGCCATCAAAATCGTGGTAAGCAGCCATTCTCAGTAAAACTGGAAAATCTGGTCCAACTTCTTCCCGAATCACTTGATAAATTTCTCTTACAATTCTCATTCTGTTTTCAAAGCTGCCACCGTATTCATCCGTCCGTTTGTTCCAAGCAGGTGTCATGAACTGGTCGAGAATATAGCCGCTGTGGGCATGAATTTCCACCGCATCTGCTTCTGCAACAATGGCGTTCTTTGCAGCAATTCTAAAGCTTTCAATGATATCTTTAATTTCTTCAATCGTAAATGCCCGACACAACTGATCTGGAAAATAGAAGGATGGCACTTCAGACGCGCTAACCATTTGATCATCTGAAAATGGGAAGGCATTTCTTCCTAAGCCGCAGCCCAATTGAATACAGACTTTACACTGGTGGGCATGAATTGCTTCAGTCAGCAATGCCCAGCCTTTCATTTGCTCGTCGGTACCAGCCGTCGTGATGTAATCGATCCACGGATCAGTCTTGTTGGTGACGTACTGCACCTCTGTGATGATCATTCCTAAACCACCTTTGGCACGTGCTTCGTAGTAATCCAGCTGCGCCTTTGACGGCGTGCCATCTCGATTTTCAGAGAAGGTCCCCATCGGTGCCATTACCATGCGATTTTTCAGCTTCAGTGTCCCAATTTGTCCCCGTGAAAATAGATTTGGATAATTCGTCTTCATACGCTACTCCCCCTTGTTAATTTATTAACATGAGTAAATTCTAGCATCTGTTTTTCTCGCAAACAATGTGCAGGATAACATATCTGTGATACTATAATAGTCAAAATGCACTCAGGAGGACGACCATGAACGCGAAATTCATCGAAGATAGCAAATTGAGACTTTATGATTCTTTTCACAATTCAAGAGATATGATCGATTTATTACATACTGCTGCAACCCTTTTTGAAAACCCAATTATTTTGACCAGCTCCAGTTATCGCGTGATTCATATGAGTAACCCAACTGGCCAGCCTTTTGATGATCTAGTTTGGAATGATGCTGAAAAATACGGATATTGCAGTGCCGAGTCCATTCGCTTGTTCCGAAGAGACGGTGTGACCTCCTCTGTTCATGAGAATGATCAGCCAGTGTTTATCGATTATAGTGTTGGTAAAGAGGTTCCAAGAATTATTCAAAAGTTGAAGGGGGACAATAAAATCATTGCCTACTTTGGCCTATTCCAAGCAAACAAACAAATTTCGGAAGAAGATATTATTTTAGTTGAGATTTTATGTAAGATTTTAGAAGTCGCATTTGCAGCCTCTCGCTATGAAGATCTAAGCTTAAGCAATCATATTCATGAAAGTATTATGTTGCAACTGCTGGAGTCTAGAATTCCTCGAAATGAAGTGTTCCAAGAACGCCTTACTGCTGCTAACTGGCATACTAAAAAGCTGTTTCATTTAATCTTTGTGCCATTGAAGAAAGATGATAGTAGTGTCTATTACGATCAATACTTACAGCGAAAGATAGATGAAACGGTCTCTATCAGCAAGAGCGTGATTTATAACGAGAATGTTATCCTAGTGATTAATTCGGACAATGAACGAGAGCTTGATAGGGCTAAGAAGAAAATCAGTACCTTGCTTAAAAAGAACAATCTTGCTGCCATATGCTCTCCCTTATTTACAGACTTGTACGACTTGCCTATTTATTATCATCAGGCTGTAGACACTTTTCATGTACTTAATATTTTAAAAAAGAATAAATTTGGTTTGATTGATGTCAATGATTTTCTAGTCAGTACGCTTCTGTACAAACTGCCTAAAGACATCAATTACGATTTATACTTATGTCAGGAATTTAAGATTATTCGAGAATATGACACGATTCATCAGACCAATTTTGAAGAAGTACTCGTCGCCTATCTTGAGAATAGCTGCAATATCCGGAAATCTGCTGAGTGCTTGTATATTCATCGAAATACCATGCAGCAAAAACTCAAGCATATTGGAGAGTTGATTGGTGATGTGAATGAAGGAGAATTGCTGCTGAAATTTTATCATTCCAGTAAGCTGTTTCGTTGGGCGGAAAAATTGGAAGAGCATTAGTTTGAAGTGGTTAAGCTACAGTAAACCTTTAGTAAGGTAAGACTTTTTCACAAAACCTGAATATGCTATACTCATGTTCCAAAAATTTCATTCCATAAAGCAACTAAACTATTGTTGAATGATAAGGAGAACATTTTAATGAATAAAAAGATCCCAACCTGGCTGCTATTAGCCATGAGTACTTCCGTATTTGCAGTTATGTCCATCGGAACGAACGTATTTCGCAATTGGACTCTATTTTCGTCTTTGGTTTTATTAGCTATAGTAGCAGCTTCGAGTGTTTCTGTTTATTTGATTGTTCATTCTTTTCCCCGAAAGAATCAAGTTTCTTTGTTATCCCTACTAATCATTTCACAAGTTGGTATTTTGTTATTGAATTATTTGCTGTACAACTATGTTGGTGGGATTATTCAGATAATCTTTGGACTTCTGGTGGTGTATTTTGCAACAAAATGGTGGGAATCGCTTGATAGGCATTATCGAAAAACTTCTATTGGCTAAATGGTTATAACCAAAAAAACCGACTAATTAGCCAGCTCTATAAATCTAACACCATATTGTACCAAATTTCCCCTGCATGCTGAGAATCTGATATACCTTCTATTTGGTATCCATTTTTTTCGTAAAAAGGAATCACGTTTTCTAAACAGGTCAAAGTTATTCCTGCTCTATCATGTTCTTTAGAGACTTTTGCCAACTCTTTCAGCAGCATGCTGCCAATACTAAATTTCCGATAATTGGGAGCAACTGCAAGACTAAGAACAGACTGATACCCTCCAGTCTTGGGATTTGGAATCGTCTTTTCAAATAATTCGTCGTACAGGTATCTCTCTGGTATGACCGGTCCGACAGCGTAGCCCAGCGGATCATCTTCCTCGTTTACCGCTACGATGAAGCTATCCCCTATTATCCTAATCCGTTCAAGCATAGCTTCTCTTGTAGCAGCTTCCTCTGGAGAAAAGCCAGCATTTTCAATTGCCATAATGTCATCAATATCTTTTTCAGTCGGTGTTCTAAATTTAATCTTCACATGATCACTTCTTATCATTATTTCCAAGATGGATATAAACACTGTAACACACTAGGGAAATTATCCGAAAAACAGATTTGTCTTTCTGTTTACAGGCCTGCCCAAAATTCCTTAAAAGATTCAGACCTTCCCCAATCACAGTTGATTCTTGTTCTTTTGGATGTATGATTGCCGACGATATCGATGGGGTACATCGTTACCGCTCTGTAGTGTGGTTTCACCCTTTTGCCAAACTTTACTGTGATGTGACGCCTATCAAAGTCTTTCTTTTCTAGACCGAAAAAAGTCACCGCTTCAAGTCGATTTCTTCCAACTTTGATTATTGTAATCTGTCCGATTAAAACCCAACAAAAAAATATGATTGATAGCGGGAAGAACAACCAAAAACTTATGCGCTCTGCGTAACCATATTCGTAAGCGTGGGTACACCAATATACTAAAAACCCAGGAAGATGAGTGTTCGTATTATCTGCCTGATGTTCCATACAATGATTTTTTTCATAATAACTTCTCATTATAATACTTTATCTTAAGAATATAGCATTGTATTTAGGATGTAAATGAAATTTGAGATGTATCGATTATTTTGGGCAGCTAATCTTCAACTTCATCATGATTTTTCGCTTCATCTTTCTTAATCCGTTCTAGTTCGTTTTCGATAAATTTATCCAATTGCTTTTTTTGAGTACTTTCTTGATTGACATCAAGAATTTGATCTATAGCGTCTTGTTCCAAGAATTGGCTTAGTCCTTTAGCTAGATCCTTTGCTTGTCTCATGACGAAGTCTTTCTCATATTCAGCCATTTGCTACCTCACAAACTTTACATATTTAGCACTTGCGAAGAACAATCCAATTAGCGCAGCAATCACAAAATTGGCACACAAGAATAATTTCCAATTATGAACCGTATAAAACAACAATCCACTGTTTAACCCACAATTGATCAAGAGAACTATCGCGGCGGTCTTGTAAGCCAATAAATCGGATCGTTCGTCGTCACCCATTTTAAAGAAAATCAGAAAAACGCTGAGAACTATTACTGCAGCAGCCAAACACATAAAAACAAGCAGAGTATTTGATAAACTAGGACTGCTGTTAATCCATTGATCAAGATTATTCATTAGTTGTTCCTCCATCCTCTACATACTGAAATATTTCATCAATATCAACGTTGAAAAATTTGGCGATACGACACGCTAAAATCAATGAAGGTACATAATTTCCTTTTTCCATCACAAAAATCGTTTGCTTTGAAACCCCGACCTGCTCAGCAAGTTCCCGCTGAGAAAGCCTTGCAAGCACTCTATGCTCATAGACTTTATTTACAATAGAGTCATTCAACTGTTTCTTCACTCGTCCTCACCTCACACCTCCACCATAAAGTATTTCTATACTAAAGTAAAGTAAACTTATACTGTAATGGTATATTTAAATGCGGATGACTACCTGTAATTAATCTGCAGCAATAAATTCACTATCAAATCATGACGAGTGTATATACATAATTATACTAAAATGATACAATAAGTTTATACATAGTATAAACATGAGAGGAGAAATCATAATGGAAGAACGGTTAAATGTTAAAAAATGGGGAAATAGTAATGGTGTTCGATTATCAAAAAGTTTGATGATGTTTTTGGATATCAAAACGAATGATACCTTGTCAGTAGTAACTGAGGAAACGGACGGCAAAAAGAGACTTATCATTGAAGCTTTAAAGGAAAATACCCCTGAAGAAATTACTATCAATGAGCTATTTGCAGACTATAATGCGGAGGGGATTCGCACAGAATTGCAAGACTTAGGCGAATCAGTAGGTAACGAAAAATGGTAAGAACTCCCATGCAAGGTGATATTCTGTTATTAAATACCGCTCCACGTGCCGGACATGAACAAACCGGCAGTAGACCCTATATTGTTCTAAGTCACAAAGTTATTGCCGAATATTCAAAAATTGTGATCGTCGCCCCCATTTCAACTACGCTCAGGAACTATCCCCTTTACATTGAAATAAAACCAGAGCATGGAATGAAAACAAAAGGAAAGGTAATGCTGGATCAGCTAGTAACAATTGATTACGAAGCTAGAGAGTGCAAATTTTTAGAAAAAGCAAATGAATCTTTTCTTAATGAGCTGCTAGTTAAAGTGAAAGCAGTGTTTGAAAAGAACAACTAAACTGATGATTATTTCAACATTTTCAGAGTCCAAACCTAAAAAAATAGGGATCAGCTTACCTGCCCTGATCCCTATTTCTATAAAATTTATAAGCTTACACAAAAATAAACAAGACACTGGAACAAATTGTCCCAATCAAAAAGGACTTAATACTCCCCTGATTTCCATCCGGCAGCTCGAACTTAATAATGTTCATCAGCATCGCCCCGGTAATAAACGCCTCAATCGACAGAACGACAGAATAAGGCAATTGGATTAAAAGTGACAACGCGGCTCCAACGACAATACTTAAAGAAAGTACGTAGCGGCCCCGTATGTAATACATTTCTCCATGATGATGACTTAACGACCAATCATTCATTAAAAAGTGCAGGCCAAAAGCGACAAAATAAGTCATAATATGAAAGTGACCAGAAAAAGTATTTGCGATCACCAAATAACCGATCATAACGTTATAAATGGCATAAAAAGAGATATCAGACCAAAAATAGGCAATTTCAGCACTAGTAAGATCACGCTTTTCCACGATCGCAAAGTTGTGTTCTTCCAATTTGTACATAACGTATGAAATGACTAACCCCAACAAAACAATCGCATAAATCGTGTGTGTGTAATGTATACCTGAATCCCAGCCGAATTCATCAACCAGTACCGATTGCGAATACGCTAGCTGCGGTAGCAGATGAATGATTGCATACGATACGCCCACACCGGCTGCAAAAGACATCATAAATTCGGCATTTAGCTTATTCAACAAAAAGTACCGAGATCCTAAATGAATGACGACAAAGCCGATAACCACCAACAGATTCATCAGATTTTCTTCCAAAACTTCCATAACCTTGCTACTCCTTTTCCCTAATCACCTTACTTTTTCGTTTATCTCTTTTAATTATAAACGTTCAAGTTATTGGACTGTCAATAAATATGACTAGGTGGAGAGCGTTAGATCTCAGCTATATATATCACTCCATAAGATTAATAACAAATTTTTTCACATATTCACCATCATTATGGCTTAAATCGATAGTGAAACCATGTTTTTCGATAATACTCTTAGTGATTGCTAATCCTAACCCGCTTCCTTTGAAATTACGTTCAGTTTCATTTTCACTAACAAAGGGCTCAAACAGACGCTCACGTTTAGTCGCAGGAATCGGTGTACCGTTATCAGCGAAAATAATCGTGGCGTTACCCTTCGCCTGACCGATAGAAATTGTTAACTTAGTTTGAGGTGGGTTGTGTTTACAGGCATTGACAATCAAATTTGAAAAAACACGTTTCATTTCTGTTTGATCGATTAAACAATAGAGCGGTTCTTCAGGTAAAGTTAAGACTAATTCGATTCCGTGTTGTTCTAATAGGTCATAATTATCCGCTATTGTCTCTTTTAGCAGATAGCTGATGTCTGCTGTTTTTTTCTTCAACACATACTCAGCAGAATTCAATTTAGTATAATGAAACATCAAATCTAGCAGTTCATTAGCAACCACTGACTTTTGATAGATAATTGCTGAGACCTCTTTTGTTTCCTCTGGTTTTACGATATCCTCGCATAAAGCTTTAGAAAATCCAGTAATACTAGTTAAGGGTGTTTTTAGATCATGGGCAATATTAGCGAAAAGGGTACTTTGCTCTTTAGCCAGCTGTTGGCTCTTTTTGGTAATTTTCCGATCCAGACTGCGATAGAACAAAAAGGAAAACAGCACAATAGATAAGATTTGCAATACTCCGCACACCGGCATGATAATTAGCCGGTACTCCTCTGGAAACTGCGGTGAAATGACTCCGCTGAATAATTCTTCCAACAAAGAAGTCGTGATAGTCAGTCCAAAAAAGTAAGCGACAAAAGCCTTTAATATTGCTCGCTTAAGATCCTTCATTTGCCACCTCCAATCGATAACCCAATCCCCGAATTGTACGAATACGTTCGTTGCCGATTTTTTCTCTTAGTTTACTCATCATGACACGAACATTGTTATAGCCGGTTAAAGAATCCTCCCAGCCATGCGCATAAATTTGTTCCTTGGTAAATACACGTCCCGGCTGCTCCATCAGCAGCTTTAATACGCGAAACTCTACTGCCGTCAGTTCTATTGCTTGACCAGAAACAACTGCGAGACAGCAATGAAGATCCAGCTTCAAATCCCCCACCACCAATTCAGCCCCAGAGTCTTTTCCCACAACCCCCAACCCATGGTACCGTCGTAGTAACGCCTTCACCCGAGCAATGGCTTCATGAGGATCAAAGGGTTTTGTCAAATAATCGTCCGCCCCTATCTCCAAACCGAAGATCCGATCGGAAGCTTCTACGCGAGCAGAAATGACTAAGATCGGCATATTACTCACTTTTCTAACAGTGCGAATCAGCTCGAAGCCATCTATCTTTGGCATCATGACGTCTACAATCAATAAGTCAATATGATTTTTGTGAATAATCTCTAGGGCTTGCTCACCATTGTAAGCCTCTAACAGTGTCATCTCTTCGCTTTTCAAATACATCTTCAACAGCTTAATAATCTCTTTTTCATCATCAACATGCAAAATCGTATACGTCATTTTTCCCAACTCACCCTGCCTAATTTCTTTACTAAAAGTTTATCACACAGCCGATAAAAAATTGCAGCTATTTTTAGATTTCAGTCTTAACCACAGTTTGAGTAACCAATTCCATACGACGCTCTAACGCTTGATTATTAAATTTCCCTAGATACAGCTCATCTATCAGCTGACCGTCTCCCACAAATAGCACCCGTTCACTTTGAGCAGCAACTTTAGCATCATGGGTCACAATAATAATCGTTGTTCCTTCTGCGTTAATTTTCGACAGAATAGTCAAAATCTCCTGAGCGGCTTTAGAATTTAATGCCCCAGTAGGTTCATCACCAAAAATAACTCGTGGTTGACCCATCAATGCCCGACAAATGCCCGCTCGCTGCAGCTGTCCGCCAGAAACCTGATTGATTTTTCGATCCTTTAGTTCACCAATGCCAACTTTGCTCATTAAGTCCTCCGCCCTCTTTGCCAAATCATCCATGCTACTCGCTTTTTCTTTCAGATTAGGTAGAATGATATTGTCGATAATAGACAAGTTTTTCAAAAAAGTCGGCTGCTGGAAGATAAAGCCCATCTTTTGTCGACGTAAATCCGCCAACTCTACCTCATTCATTTGATTGATGACTTGATCATCAAAGATAACCTCCCCAGAATCAATCGTGTCCATGCCGCTGAGAGCGTACATCAAAGTGGACTTACCCGAGCCAGATGGCCCCATTATCGCTACGAATTGTCCCTCTTCGATTTGGATATCTACGTCTTTAAGTATTTGAACCTTTTCCAAGCCGTCGCCAAAACTTTTAATTATTTTTTTCCCTTGAATCAGTGTTTTCATTTTCATCATCCTTAATCTTTCAAATTCTCGGCAACTTCGATCTCGCCGGTACGGTTGGTTACAAGTTTTGTTGCTAAAACAGTGGTTATAATCATTAGTAATGGGCAACCTAGGTAAATCGACAGACTCCCGGTAAAACGGACAGAACTTAAGCCCATAAAGGACACCAATACTCCTGCCATCCCTTTACCCACTGTCATCGCTAATATTGCTCCGGTAAACAATCCCAGTACCAAGATCACAATACTACGAGTCAAATACTGACTGGCCAAATCCTGATTGGTAAAACCAAGAGCCTTCAAGGTGGCAATTTCGCGTTTGTCTTTGGTCACCAGCAGCTTCATAAATAAGGCAGTAATTAATCCTGTAATCAACAAAGCAGTAATCATCGCCCCAATTGCGGCTACTAATAACGAGCGTACAGTTGGTCCAATGGTCTGCTCTCGAAAGGCGGGAACACTGTTGACCTTTGCAAAAGACAGGTCCCTTTTGTATTGATCAGCCTTAGCTTCCACATCAACATTAGGTTTCAAATGGACATAGACGTTGGTAAACATTTTTTCCGTTTCCTCATCCTTAAAGCAAGCTTTTGCCGTTTTCCCTCCATTAAAGGTATTAGTGTAAATACCGCTTACAGTCAGCTGCTTTTCCTTGTCATTTTGAATAATCGTTAAGGTGTCTCCTACCTTCTTGCCATATTCTTCCGCATTAATCGTTGATAATGCGATCTCGTTTTCAGCTATGGGCGCTTTACCTGCTTGATAATCCACCGGGAATTTTTGATGATTGCCTAGTTCAATCCGCAAAATACCTTCCGACTTTGTTTCTTTAACATTGAAGCTTTTTGCAACAATTTTATTGTAGTCTACAACAGTTGGATCATTGGCTAAAAGCTGTTCAATCGCCTGTTCTTGATCCAAGCTATTCGGCGAATCATACAAACTAGCTACCACATCAACATCTTCACTGTAACCAATGTATTTAACAAATGAGTCATCAGAAATTGTATGATAAGTCATCCATGGCACAACCATGATAAAAGAAGAAATGATAAACACTAGCAGCATTGTCACATATATTTTCTTCCGGTTGACAATATCGATGATCCCTAAGCGCATATTGTACGAAAGCATCTGCAGACGTCTTAGATTAAAGCCGGTTTTGCTGGAAATTTTCTCATTGGCTCCACTAAAACGAATCGCCTCCACTGCTGAAATCTTTTTAAACCGGTTCAGCAGTAACGAAACATACAAAGTCAGCAGACCCAGCACGATGCAGACTCCAGCAATTGCTAGTAGCTTACTTAAATATTCATTGTTGCTTTCACCAAAAGTCAGCTTGATATTTTCAAGCAGAATGTTGCTAAGTGGCAATGAAATCAAGTAACCCAATAAGCTGCCGATAGCTGCAATGGCAACATATTTGGCCATATAGATTTTCTTGACGTCACGTACTTGCATCCCGATGGCCTTCATTACACCAATTTCTTGATAATCCGCCTCGATCTTCGCTAATAACGTAAATCGAATGCACAGGAACGTCATCAAAACTACCAGTAAACTGACTAACAATAAAATTGCGATCAGCATACCGTCAGATATCGCACTTGCTAGGCGGAACAATTTGTAAGTAGACATCGGCCCATTCATCTCCAAGTTCGCTTTGCGATAAGCCGCTTCAAACTCATTGAGCTTAGACAAATCTTTTAAGCGAAATTGAATCATATGCTCAGGCGTACCGGATGGAACCAGCGCATCATAGTCTTCCTGGTGGACCAAAAAGCGTTTCGATCCGGTCATGGGCGAGTTCATCATGCCATCTCGGACAAAACCATCCACCTTAAACGCTCTGCCTGCAATCGTCACTTTGTCACCGAGCTTTGCGGTACCTGCCTTCTTCAAGGAGATAGGTACATACATCTCACCTGGCTTCGGAAAAATTGGCTGATTGTTCTCATCCAGCAAATAGTCCATCTGCTTGTTTTGGGTTGCCAAGCCATTGTCATCAACATTGTCGGAAAAGTTGTACTCCCCCACCTGAATTTTCGATCCTTCAATGTTTAAAAACATTGAATCTTCATAACGATCCACATTGTCATTATTTTTAACGAACGCCTGCATCCGATCCTCATCCAGATCCCCGGTATGCATTTGCATCAAATGAGGAACCTCGGATTTTTCTAGCAAGGTATCAATCGCCCCCGACAAATTGATACTAAGGATGATTGCCAAAGCCACCAACAAAGCTGCTACCGTGACAAACATCGTTGTTGTAATCGTGATTAGCTTGCTTTGCAGCACGTCATTTTTTATAATTCTAAAATACATCTTGTTCACTCCTAACTCCTTTATAATAAGAACTGTCTCTACTATAACCAGCCAAGGTTTTCTGAATGTACAAGAAGTGTTAACTGAATATTAAAATAAATGAAGAAGATTCCACTTAACATTAGACAAAAACGCTGAAATAGTATCCTGATTAAGAAAAATCCAAGCTTTCAATGTAAATAAAAAAGCAGAAGACACCAAGCGGCATCTTCTGCTTCATTAAATCTGCTATTAAATATGAATTGGCATTCCCAACGCTAGCTCGGAAGCGTCCATCACAATTTCACCTAATGATGGATGTGGGTGAATGGTCAAGGCGATGTCTTCAGCATTCATACCTGATTCGATCGCTAATGCTAATTCTGAAACCATGTCACTGGCACCAACACCAGCTAATTGAGCACCGATAATCACGTTGTCTTCAACAGTAGTTACTAGGCGGATAAAGCCTTCAGTTTTAGCAAGTGACAAGGCACGTCCGTTGCCAGAGAATGGGAATTTGAAGGCTTTTGCTTCAAGTCCGGCTTCTTTGGCTTCTTTGATCGTCATACCAACAGAAGCTAATTCAGGATCAGTAAAGGCAACAGCTGGCATTGCTTTGTAATCCACGGCTACTTTCTTGCCAGAGATGGCTTCAGCAGCGATTTTTGCTTCGTAGCTGGCTTTATGAGCTAAAGCAGCTCCTGGTACAACATCCCCAATTGCATAGATATTTGGAATATTGGTACGACCTTGGTTGTCCACTTGGATCAAGCCGCGTTCGTTCATTTCAACGCCTGCTTGCTCTAGTCCCATGTCGTTGGTGTTAGGTCGGCGACCGACAGTTACCATTACGTAGTCTGCTTCGATGGTTTCTTCTTTGCCATCCACTTCATAACGAACACTTACGCTGTCGCCATTGTCTACAGCTTCGCGGGCCATCGCTGAAGTGATGATCTTGACACCTTTTTTCTTGAAGTCATCTTCGACAATTTTCACCATGTCTTTTTCATAAGTAGGTAAAATTTGTGGTGTTCCTTCAATAATTGTTACTTCTGAACCTAGGTTAGCATAGGCTGCACCTAGTTCAGCACCGATTACGCCGCCACCAATGATGACAAATTTTTTCGGTACTTCTTTCAACGATAAGCCACCAGTTGAGTCCAACACACGTCCGCCAAATTTGAATCCTGGGATTTCGATTGGGCGAGAACCGGTTGCCACAATGGCATTGTTGAATGAATAAGTTTGCGCTGAATCTGGATGGATTACACGCAAAGTTTTGTCATCTACGAAGAAAGCTTCTCCTTCAATAATTTCAACTTTGTGTTTTTTCAACAAGAATTTCACACCAGAAGTCAATTTATTTACGACTCCGTTTTGTTTCCATTCTTGGGTTTTTTCAAAGTCTAATTTTACGTTTTCAGTAGTCACACCAAAAGTAGAAGAATCTAGGGCTTCTTGGTAATGGTGTCCAGCTGAGATTAGGGCTTTTGAAGGGATACATCCGACATTCAGACAGACGCCTCCAATAAATTCCCGTTCAATAATGGCCACGGTTTGACCCATTTCAGCAGCCCGGATAGCGGCAACATACCCGCCAGGTCCGGAACCGATAACGACTGTATCTAATTCTATAGCAAAATCTCCAACTACCATGTTTCTATCATCCTTCCATTAGTAATAATTCTGGTTCAGCCAATAGACGTTTGATGTTGTTCATGGCTTGTTGTGCAGTTGCACCATCGACAATGCGGTGGTCAAAGCTTAGAGATAATTTCATTACTCGTCCAACGGCTAGTTCGCCGTCAGCATTGACAATTGGTTGTTGCGCAATTGTACCTACTCCCAGGATCGCTACTTCTGGATAGTTAATCACTGGAGTAAAGAAGCCGCCGCCAACTGAACCGATATTTGAAATTGTAATTGTTCCGTTGCGCATATCGTCAGCAGAAAGTTTGCCGTCATGAGCTAAGGCAGCTTTTTCGTTGATTTCATCAGCGATTGCAAACATGCCCTTCATGTTAGCATTTTTAATATTTGGTACGTATAAGCCAGCATCCGTATCAGTTGCGATACCAATGTTGTAGTAATTTTTGTAAACAATTTCTTGAGCGGCATCATCAATTGAAGCATTCAAGACTGGGAATTTCTTCGCTGTTGCAGTTAATGCTTTAACAACATACGGCAAGAAAGTAAGTTTTGTGCCATTGTCGGCAGCCACTTGTTTGAATTTCTTGCGGTGATCCCAAAGTTTTGAAACTTCTACTTCGTCATGCAAGGTTACGTGTGGAGCCGTGTGCTTGCTGTTGACCATTGCTTTAGAAATTGCTTTACGCATTGGTGTCAGTTTCTCCCGGGTTTCCATTTCGCCCATATCTGAAGTGTAAGGTTTCGCTGGTGCTGCTGGTTTTGCAGACTCAGTTGCTGTAGAAGCTTGAGCTGTTGTTTCTTGTGCTGCTTCAGTGCTTTCAGCTGGTTTAGCTGTTGCTTGTCCGCCGCCAGATACAAAGGTGTCAATATCTTCTTTAGTTACTCGTCCACCTTTACCAGTAGGATTCACTTGGCTGATGTCTACGTCTTTTTCACGAGCGTATTGACGAACTGAAGGCATTGCTAACACACGTTTGTTTGGATCAGCTGCTGTTACAACCGTTCCTGCTTCAGCAGATGTTTCTACTTTTTCAGCTGGTTTACTTACTTCAGCTGGTGCACTGGTTGCTGTATCGCTATTGTGTCCCGGTGCATCGATTTCCACTAGAACATCGCCAACATTGGCTACTGTTCCTTCAGACACAACAATCTTCTTGACTGTTCCAGTAACTGGAGAAGGGATTTCTTCGACTGATTTGTCGTTTTGGACTTCTAATAAAGTATCGTCTTCTTCAATCTTGTCGCCGTCTTTTACAAACCACTTAACGATTTCGCCTTCTGCAATTCCTTCACCAATATCCGGTAATTTGAATTGGAAAACGCCACCGCCATTGCTGGCAGCTTCAGTCGGTACCGCTGCTGGTTGCGCAGGAGTTTGAGATTCAGCAGGTGCTGGAGATGCTTCTTCTTCCTCATCTTCGTGACCAGGTGCGTCAATTTCAACTAGTACGTCGCCAACGTTGGCAACAGTACCTTCTTCAACTAAAATATTTTTAACTGTTCCTGTAACAGGAGAAGGAATTTCTTCCACAGATTTGTCATTTTGTACTTCTAATAATGTATCGTCTTCTTCGATCTTATCGCCTGGTTTTACAAACCATTTAACAATCTCGCCTTCTGCGATACCTTCACCAATGTCTGGCAGCTTGAATTTGAAAGCCATGTTTGTATTCGCTCCTTTTCTTAAAACTCTACGATTTCTTTCACTTTTGCTTCGATATCTGCTGCATTAGGAAGCCAGATGCCTTCTGCTTGTCCAAATGGGAAAATCGTATCTGGAGCAGAAACACGTCCGATTGGTGCTTCTAATGAAAGAATAGCACGTTCGGAAATTTCAGAAATTACTTGCGCTGAAACGCCCGCTTGTTTTTGAGCTTCTTGTACAACAACTACACGGCCAGTTTTTTCCACTGATTTAATGATTGTTTCTACATCTAGTGGTGCAACCGTACGTAAGTCAATAATTTCAACACTAATGTTTTCTTTTGCTAAGTTGTCAGCAGCTTTGACTGCTTCACGAACCATTGCTCCATAAGTGATGATTGACACATCAGTTCCTTCTCTAGTAACTGCCGCTTTATCTAATGGCACTTCATAAATACCTTCTGGAACTTCCTCACGGAATGAGCGGTAAAGCTTCATGTGTTCCAAGAAAACCACTGGATCATTATTACGAATAGATGCAATCAATAGGCCTTTTGCATCGTATGGATTTGATGGAATTACTACACGTAAACCTGGTGATTGCGCCATCAACCCTTCTAAGTTATCTGAGTGAAGTTCAGGTGTATGCACGCCGCCGCCAAATGGTGAACGAATCGTGATTGGCAGATTACGTGTATTACCCATGCGGTAACGCGTCCGAGCCATTTGGCCGACGATTTCATCCATGGTTTCAAATACGAAGCCGAAGAATTGGATTTCGGGAACGGCACGGAAGCCTTCAAGTGCTAATCCGAATGCTAAGCCACCGATACCAGATTCAGCAAGTGGTGTATCAAATACGCGTTCTTCACCGAATTTTTCTTGCAGCCCTTCAGTTGCTCGGAATACGCCGCCATTTTTACCAACGTCTTCACCAAAAACTAGGACATCTTCATCTTTTTCAAGCATCAGAGCTAAGGCATCTGTAATTGCTTGGATCATTGTTTTTTGTGCCATGTTTATTTCGACTCCTTCGCTTCGTAGAATTCAATTTGTTCTTTAATGTTTTGTGGTTGTACTTCATACATATTTTTTAAGAAATCCGATACTTTTTGTTTTGGTGCTCGGTCAGCATCCGCAATTGCTTGCTTGATTTCGTCTTTTGTTTGTTCAATGATTTGTTCTTCTTTTTCTTCAGACCATAGTCCTTTTTCCGTTAAATAATTACGGAAGCGCACTAATGGGTCTTTTTGTTGCCATTCGCTGTCCATATCTTTGGTACGGTAACGAGTTGGGTCATCACCTGACAAGGTATGTGGACCATAACGATAAGTCAATGTTTCAATTAAGACAGGTCCGTTTCCGTTAATTGCCCATTCACGAGCCATTTTAGAAACCATATATACTGCTAGTGGGTCCATGCCATCCACTTGAATACCCGGAATTCCAGCTGCAATAGCTTTTTGTGCTAGTGTAGTTGCTGCGGTTTGTTTTTCACGTGGTGTCGAAATTGCAAAACCGTTATTTTGAATATAGAAAACTGCATTGGCTTTATAAGCGCCTGCAAAGTTGATAGCTTCATAGAAGTCACCTTGAGAAGAACCACCATCACCCGTGTAAGTGATGACTACGTTCTTTTTGTTGCGTTTTTTAAGACCCAATGCTACACCAGCCGCTTGCACGTATTGTGCGCCAATAATAATTTGTGGCGGAAGTGCTTGCAAATCGTCAGCATATAGGTTACCGGCAGCATGGCCACGAGACCATAGAAATGCTTCTGACAATGGAAGTCCATGTTGAACAAGCTGAGGAACATCTCGATAACCAGGAAGTAATACATCTTCTTTTTCAAAAGCGAAATGGCTAGCCAGTTGACTCGCTTCTTGTCCTGCGGTTGGTGCATAAAAGCCAAGACGACCTTGACGGTTCAATGCAGTTGAACGTTGATCCAATACACGAGACCATACCATTCTAGTCATTAATTCTACTAATTCCTCATCTGTTAAGTCAGGAACTAAATCCTTATTTACGACTTTCCCCTCTTGATCAAGTGCTTGATATACTGGGAAATCGGCATTGATTTTTTCCAGCAGGGCTTCAAAATCAATTGCATTCTTTTTCTTTGCCATGTTGTAACACAATCCTCTCTTTAAGTCTTTAGAAAGTAACACAGACCTTCAATCTGTATCATTGTTCTGTTGCTTACATATCTAAAGTAACATTTTTATTAAGGAAACACAACCAATATGCTGTGGTATTTTGAAGAAAATGAAGCGATTTTCCTGAAGATATTGTGATAAAAAAAACAATCTCTTCTAATTTTAGTCCTTTATCCAATGAAAGATTGAAAACGTTCTATCCAATAGCACCGTTGAAGGATTAACCGATCAACGTTTTCTTTTCCGAAGGGATAAGATAAATATTATGTGAAATTAGAAACAATGCAATCTGAGAATTCTTCTTCTAAACACAAAAAAAGAAACAGAGTAACGAAATTCGTCACTCTGTTACAATTATATCCATTCTTTTGCAATTTTGATGTAGAGATACTTAGCCAATTGCACAGCAACCATATAAGCTGCGACAATTCCCACAAACCAAATCCAATAGCTGGCAGGTAATTGGACAAATTCGAACTGTTCTCTAAATGGTGTCAGAACAATCAACATCCCGATAACCACTGCAGCCATAATACTGCCGAAAACCGGCAAGGATGGTCGACTTTGGATGAAAGGGATTTTCCGGGTTCTTACCATTAAGACGACCAAAGCTTGAGTTGCAAGTCCTACCATGAACCATCCTGTTTGGAATAAGCTTTGATTGGCTATTGTATTTGCACCAAAAACAAACCACATCACCAAGAAGGTAATTACATCGAAAATCGAGCTGACCGGTCCAATACAAACAGTGAACTTCATCAACCCTTTGGTTTCCCATTTAGTTGGCGTCAGCAGTTCTTCCTCATCCACGTGATCCCATGGAATCGTTAATTGAGCGATATCATAAATCAAATTTTGTAATAGCAATTGCAAGGACAGCATAGGTAAGAATGGCAAGAAAGCACTAGCAATTAAGATTGAGAAGACATTTCCAAAATTAGAACTAATCGTAATCTTGATATATTTCATCATATTACTAAATACTCTTCGGCCTTCGATTACACCACTTTCTAGTACATTCAAGCTCTTCTCCAGCAAAATAATTGAGCTAGCATCTTTCGTAATATCGGCAGCGGTGTCCACGGAGATTCCTACATCGGCTTTTCGTAGTGCGGGTGCGTCATTGATTCCATCACCCATGAAGCCGACTGTGTGTCCAGTTGTTTGTAAAGCTTCAATAATCCGAGCCTTTTGCATCGGGTTCAATTTAGCGAACAGATGAGTCTGATTAGCTGCTTGCTGCAATTCTTCATCACTCATTTGATCGACTTGATTGCCTAATACGAAGCGTTGTGCGTCAATACCTACGTCTTGGCAAACCTTTTGCGCTACAATCGCATTGTCACCTGTTAATACTTTAACGGCAACTCCATGTTCGTGTAAGGAAGCAATTGCGGTAATTGCCGATTCTTTAGCTGGGTCTAAGAATCCCATGAAACCGATTAAGGTCATATCTTTTTCATCTTCCGTGCTGTAAACCGCTTCATCGTGGGCATCCCGTTTAACAGCTACAGTGATCACTCGCATCCCCTGACGGTTCATCCGTTCATTCACTTCTTTTAATTGTTGGTGCAATTCTTCAGTAAATTCCAGTACTTTACCATCAATTTCCACATATTTGCAAATCGATGCCATCTCTTCTACAGCACCTTTAGTGATCATCCATTGATGTTCATCAGCCTTCACAACAACCGTTAAGCGGCGACGGGAAAAATCAAAGGGAATTTCATCAATCTTTTGAATCTCATTAAAAGGCAATTGGCGCTTTTCTTCTTCATAGTAATTAATTACAGCAATATCCATCAGATTTTTCCAGCCGGTTTGATAATTCGAATTCAAAAATGCCAGATCCAGTACTTGGGTATTTTCTTTACCTAACGGATCTAAGTGCTGCACCAGTACTACGCGGTCTTCAGTGATCGTGCCCGTTTTATCGGTACAAAGCACGTCCATACTGCCTAAATTTTGGATCGACGGCAGTTCTTTGACGATCACTTTATGTTTTGAGAGGGTCAAAGCTCCTTTAGCCAAGTTTGAGCTGACGATCATTGGCAACATTTCAGGGGTCAAACCAACCGCTACAGCAATGGCGAAGAAGAAGGCGTTCCCCCAATCACCTTTTGTAATACCATTAATTAAGAATACTAAAGGAAAAAGCACCATAATCAAGCGCAGCAACACTTTACTCACTCGGGCTAAGCCGATATCAAAGGAAGTTTTTCCCCGTTTGGTGGTCGCATTTTTCGCAATGTCACCGAAAAAGGTTTGCTGACCCGTTTTTAAAATGATTGCACGTCCTTGACCACTGAGTACATCCGTCCCCATAAAAACTAAATTAGACATATCTAAAGCATTGTTCTCATCGTCATCGACCACAGTAGCTGATTTTTCTACTGGCATCGATTCGCCTGTTAATGAAGATTGATTAACAAACAAATCTTTTGTCCAAATTAACACTGCATCTGCTGGAATCATGTCCCCAGTTGCCAAAGTTAAAATATCCCCTGGAACTACTTCGTCCATCGGAATTTCTTTCGTCTGACCCTCTCGAGTAATCGCTGCCGTATTTTCAATCATTTCTCGCAACGCAATACTGGCTTTTTGGGAACGATATTCTTGAATAAAGGTAATCAGCACACTAGCTAAAATCATAATTCCCATAACAATAGCCGCTTCATAATCAGAAGTCAGAATTGATACCACCATTAATAACGCTAATACATATACAAATAAATCATTAAATGCTTGAAAAAATAAAATGATTGCAGGCGTTGGCTTTTGTGCAGATACTTCATTGGGACCATATTCTTCCAAACGTGCCTTGGCATCCTCTTCTGATAAGCCTTTTAACGACGTACGCAGATTTAAGAATAGATCACGATCAGATAATTGAGCGAGTTTTTTCAACTCTTGATCTTTGCTTACTTTGCGAGCGATGAGGTTCTTTTTGTTCATCATCGTATTTCCTCCTCTTTGCAGAGAAAACATTCATCTCCTCCACGGTTCTATTATTTTTCGGTCGACTACTGTCTGGATGATCCATTGATCCTCACCTTTCTTCTATACTTTAGCACACGAAAAAACGCGCACTCGAAAATGAGCACGCGCAAAAGCAATCATGGTCATCGTCGAGCTTTAGCACTATAGGGCGTAGACAGACTGATCTGTCAGCTGCGTTATGAATCACCTTCACGATGATCCCTGTTCCACCAACTAAGACTCTCTCGATTCTTTCGCGGCAGCAGCTTGTGTCCATATAGGAGCCTCACCTAACAATTAATTTAATTTCCAATTCCACTATAGTAAAGATACACGTATGTGTCAACTAATAGGCAATTAGAATCACGTGAGAAAGGAGTTCTTCTCAATCACGCTCTTCCAATCAGCTGAATTTCAGCTTTGGCCAACGTACAGCTATTTGCCGCTTTTAAAAATTCATTTAAAAAGTACCCCGACTGCAAATCAAGTTCACTAGGTAAAGCGTACACGGTTAGGGTATAAATATGATCTTGGTCTGGAGGTGTTGGCCCAACAAATAATTCATCGATCGCAGAAAAATCACCTGCCAAAAAAGAACTGGAAAAACTGTTTTTACCTTGAATCGTTGGTGCTTGATTGGTTAAGCTGAAATTTTCTGGAATGTCAGTTAAAGCTACTGGAATATTTGCCATCAGCCAGTGAATCCAAGGAAATGAACAGACTTGTACCGCATCATAATCAATTAAGGTCAAGGCAAAAAATTTTGTTTCATCTGGAGCCTCCTTGATGGAAAAGGGAAACGATCTAACAGGATTACCTGCCCTGATGTCTTCATTTTCAGCGGCTTTTCCAAATCTTGCTGGAATCATTCCATCTTCAAATATTGTTTCAATTCTCATTTCATTTACTTCCCTTCTTTTATTTTCGGCAGTAAGCCTATCACAGCTTCAATATCTTTTGGTGTAATGTCCCCTAACCGAATAATCGTCGGTGTTTCAACAGTCAGATCAATGATCGTACTAGAAGTCGTTGTTCCTTGGGACTCACCTACTATAATATAATCCACTGATCTTCCCACCTGTTCTAGCACGATCTTCATATCTACCAGAATACCTTCCGCTTGACCTGAAAGATTGGCTGAGATCATTGTAACCGGATGCTGATGTACCTCCATAAAACTACGCCATACCGGATTACTTAAACAACTCATAGCGACTGTCTCACTGCCACAGAGCATCTTTGGCGGTACGTTAGCTTTTGCCTTCAAGATAATATTCAATGGTCCTGGCCAAAAAGCATTCACTAGTTTTTCAACGATCTCTTGATTTTCGATCGAAGCATATTTCTGCCAGTCCAATGGCTGAAGGAAAAACAATGTCAATGCTGCGTTAGCCGGACGTTTTTTGATGGCGAAAGCCCGTTCAATTGCTGCTTCATTCCATGGATCAAGGGTTAATGCCAGATTTGTATCACTGGGTGTTACAATGACTCCGCCTTCGTTAATACAGTGACTAGCTAATTGGAAATTTGTTTTTGATGGCGTTAATAATTTTTCTTTCATGACATTCTTCCTCTCGTTTCCTTCTAATACTCAGTGTATACTAGTGAAAACATCAGATCTAATAATTAATTAATTGAATTTCCATTATGATTCGTAATCAATTGAATGAGGTGAAAGAATGGCATTAAAATGGCTTCAAACATTCGTGATCGCAGCCAAATACTCCAACTACAGTAAAACTGCTGAAAAACTTTACTTGGCTCAACCTACTGTCAGTCAACACATCCGTAATCTGGAAAAATCACTGGATAGCAAGTTGTTTGAAAAAAGTGGACGAAATGTGGAACTTACCAAAGTCGGTCGCTTGTTTCTACCAACTGCACAAGCGATGTTGAAAGAATTTGAACACGGGTTAGAAGAAATTAATCGCTTTGAAAGTGGGTTTCAACAGAAATTTTCCTGCGCAACGGCTCCTTTCATCGCAAGTACCCTTATGCCCAAGTTCTATAAGCATTTACTTTCACAGCATCCAGAGATCGATTTGCAACTTGAGGTAGTAAAATCAATGGATATCGAAACAGATATTTTAATGAACAAAGTAGACTTCGGCTTATCCCGAATAGAACCGCAGAATAAAAATGTAGCCTATCAAAAAGTTTGGGAAGATAACATTGTATTGGTGATTCCTAATCATGAGGACTTTTCAAACTTAAATTTCCAGCAGTTAGCAGCAACCCATCGTATGTTAGTGAATGATCATCCTTATTATATAGAAGAAATTATTCCCTACCTTCGAGAATTATATCCGAATCTTACAACTATGAATTTAACTCAGATTGATGTGATTAAGAGCTTTCTTTTGAACGCCATCGGCTATGCTTTTCTTCCATATAGCTCGGTGCTTGAAGAAATAACAAATGACAAGCTGTTGCTTCTAGAAATTGATCAATTACCCGTTTCCTCAGTCTCCACTATTTATTTTTGCTACAAAAAAAGTAACCCTGCGATTCAAGCGTTCCAACAAATTTTAGTAGATTTTTTATCCGTAACAAAAAGCATCCACTTTACTGACAGTACACGCAATGTTTAGAAATGACGATCGTTTAATCGTCAAAGTCTTCTATAAAAAAGGTTTTCATACAGTCTTTTAAAAGATTCAAAAAAATAAAAACGCCTTTCGCTCATTTTGTATGAGGAAGGCGTTAAACTTTAGTCTTTTAAAAATTTCTGTTCTTTCACAAATGTATCTACACCAGTATTTGGTTTATTGCTGAAATAATCCGCAAATTTTTTGCTCCACAGCTTAGTCTCTCTGGCCTCAGCAAAAATTTCCATCGTTTTATCATAATTTTCGATTTCTTGATAATCGTAGTCTTGATAGCCATCATAGTGGATTACTGCTTTTTCAGGCAAACGTGGTTTGATGCGCATTTCTACAGTTGGTTTACCAATACTCAGACCGGCAACCGGCAGAACGTAGTCTGGTAAATGCAAAAGTTCACTGATTTCTTTGATGTCTTTACGAATGCTTCCTACTACGACACTCCCTAAACCTAGAGCTTCAGTAGCGATAACGGCATTTTCAAGTGCTAAAGCTGTATCCGTCACGGCAGTAATCAATGGATCGATGCCTTCAGCGATTGGATAATCTACTTGATAATGCTCAGCAACTTTTTGTGTGCGTTTCAAGTCAGCTAAGAACAATAAAAATACTGAACTCTTTAGCATATGGGGATTGCCAGGATTCATTTCTACAAGTTTTTTGCGGATGTCTCGATCCTTGATCACGACAATGCTGTACATTTGACCGTTCATCCAGCTCGGTGCTTGACGGCTGGCAGTTAAAATTTGGTTTAATTCGTCCTCTGTTAATTGGTAGTTTTCATCAAAGTCACGGTATGTGCGATGATTATTCATCACTTCAATTGCTTCTTTCACTCTTACGTCCTCCTATTAATCCCGATATTTTTTTCAGTTTGACGAAAAAGATTCGGCACTCCTCTTCCGTCATCCGCGTGTAATTTACCCGCATAGCCATTGTATCATTACTGAAGAGAAATGAGGGGGCTACTAAGAGTTTTTCTTGTAAAAAATGTGACCAATCTTTACGCGTTAATTTTTGATGGCGCCAGTGCAACCAAACATATAGACCACCAGCAATCGGTTCGAAATGCCAATCGTCGGCAACAGTCTCGGCATACCGGTAAAAGCAGTCACGCTTTTGCTTCAACGTGTCAATTAGCTGCTGACGATTGGTAGAAAAATTCTGATCAGTTAATGCTGTATAAGCCACAACTTGGGGAAATACACTTATAGAGAAATCCATCATTTGCTTAGCTTCAGCTAAGCGCTGAATCAGATTTTGATCGGCAATAATCCAGCCAATTTTAATAGAAGATCCGAAAACTTTCGACAATGACCCCAAATGAATCACTTGATGGCGAGCCAATGTTTTTAACGAAGGCGGCAGCTTTTCGAAATTTAATTCGCTAAACACGTCATCCTCTACTATAGGCAACTGGTACTTTTGACTTAAGGCGATTAATTCTTTTCGTCGTTTTAAAGTCATGGTACTCCCAGTCGGATTTTGGAAGGTTGGATTAATGATAATCAACTTAATCTTCTTAACTAAAATTAGTTGTTCTAAAGCATCAATTTGCATTCCCTCCTTATCCATGGGCACACCATATAATCGTACGCCAGCAGTGTCAAAGATCGGCAGAGAATATAGAAATGACGGATCTTCGATAGCCACACTATCCCCAGCTTCCAACATCACCTGTAGCAATAAGAAAAGAGCTTGCTGGGCACCTGAAGTAATCAGCACTTCGTTTGTGCCTACCGCTAGCTCTTGTTCACGAGCAAGACGTTCACAGATCACCCTTTGCAACGGCGGATAGCCTAGCGCTTTTTGTTTCTTTTCTTCCACCAACAATTCTTCCCAGGTGTAAGCCGGCAGACGAAAATCCGGAATCAAATCCAGCGGCAGCTCCCCCGTGTATAAATCCAAAGCTTCAGGATCATTTATCCTGTGTTGCAGTTCAACCAGATAAGGCTCAGTCCGTGGTGTTTCCCGACTCAATAATTGGCGCCAGTTCATCCGAGGAGTTGCGCTGCGTCCCCATCTCCCTTCATTGACTAAGGTACCGCTACCCTGTTGGCGAACGATCCAGCCTAAACTGACCAATTCTTCTAAAGCATGGACAACAGTTGAACGATTTACCTGATAGCTAGCAGCGAGCTTCCGCTCTGAAGGTAGCCGATCCCCGGGACTTAACTGTCCAGTTTGGATATACTCGATCACCTGTTCCATAATCTGCTGATAAACTGGAATTTTCTTGGTCTCATCTAATTTCCACATATTCTAACCTCGTCATCTTTATTGGATGACTTAACGCTAAACCAATTTAACAGAACTGTCAATGTGTTGATGCACTTAAGTTTGTTCTTCTGTCTGTATTGTTCAGTAAAGAGAACTATGGATAAAACCTAAAAATTGCTTTTTTAGCTATTGACAGTGACTACTTTTTCCAATAGTCTTAAATTAAGATAATATTTTAAGACTATGTGCTTAAATTTCAGCGTATACAGCAGCTTAGCTTTGACAATTTTCCCTACTAAGCATAGTCAATTATCGACACCTAAAGGAGGAGCATATGGAATTTTTTAGGCTAAAACAGGAGATTTTTCGAAGTTCCCATTTACTGAAAGAACTCATGCAAGATGCAATCATTCCTATTTGCGAAGAATATGGCTTAACTCTGCAGCAATTCATGATTTTAGCAGAACTAGAGCGCGAACCTGATCTCATGGCTGGGCAACTTAGTAAGCGAGTGGGTATTCTAAAAAGCAATTTTGCTACTGTTAGAAAAAAGCTAGAGGAAAAGCAGCTGATTGAACATCATCGGGATGAAAAGGATCAAAGAGTTTTTGCTTTACGTTTAACGAATGAAGGTCATCAATTATTCGTTAAAATAAACGCTAAAATCGATGAAAAATTTGCTCTATATTTCAATGAGGATGCCGAGGATTCCTTCAAGAAAATCTTAGAAGGATTGAATGAATTGCAGGATCTCCTAACAAAGTACCAGAAGCGGAAATTACCGAAGTAAATTCCCCTTTTCACTTTAACAACTAGTTAATTAAATCCCTGAAGGTCACTCTTTTCCAAACTAACTGATTTGCTACTTACAACAAGATATCATCACACAAATAATAAAAAAAGGAATGACGCTATGAATCAAAAACTAAAAGAAAAAACCTTAGAATCATTGTCAGCAGTACTCCCCATCACAGCTATCGTTTTAATTATTAGTATTTTTCTTGTGCCGATGGAGATTGGAACAATTGCTATGTTTCTTACTGGAGCCGCTATGCTAATTGTCGGAATGGGATTTTTCCAACTTGGAGCAGAGATGGCCATGACGCCTCTTGGTGAAGGTATTGGTGTACAATTATCAAAAATAAAAAAAACTACGTTTCTCGCTGTGACTATCTTTGCAATTGGTATGATGATTACCATTGCCGAACCAGATTTACAGGTCTTAGCTGACCAAGTTCCAGCCATTCCCAGCAGTACCTTAGTTTGGACCATAGCTGGTGGGGTTGGCATTTGCCTAATGATTGCTGTCTTAAGAATTTTATTTCGTATCAATTTATCTATTATCCTAATGATCCTTTATGGGATTGTAATTATCGTCAGCATTTTTACACCAGACAATTTTTTGGCTTTGGCCTTTGACTCTGGTGGTGCGACAACCGGACCAATCACGGTACCTTTTATCCTTGCTTTAGGTGTTGGGCTTGCTTCCGTCAGAAGTGATGCCCACGCTAGTGACGACAGTTTTGGATTAGTAGCCATTTCTAGTGTCGGTCCCATTTTAGCAGTAATGTTACTGGGTATTTTCTTTCGACCGGAAAGTGCAGATTATACAAAAACTGAAATTATCGGCGTAGTAACGACTCAAGATGTCGTGCGAGAATTTATGTTGGTCCTTCCCCATTACGCCAAAGATGTGCTTGTTTCTATTTTACCAATCGCTTTTATGTTTTTAGCATTACAGCTTATTAGTCATCGTTATCATCATCGTCATTTTCTACGAATGGTCGTAGGTCTAGTGTATACTTATATTGGACTGGTATTGTTTTTAGCTGGTGTGAGTGTTGGCTTTGCACCAGTTGGAAGTCTGCTTGGTGGCGATCTGGCTGCCAGTCAGTATAAATGGTTGCTTATCCCGATTGGTATGCTCATCGGCTATTTCATTGTAAAAGCAGAACCTGCTATTCAAGTATTAAATCGGCAAGTAGAAACCATTACCGGTGGCTCAATTTCTGCTTCTGCTATGAATTTATCACTTTCTTTAGGCGTTTCTGTCAGTGTCGGCTTAGCCATGATGCGTTCCATTACGGGGATCAGTATTTATTGGATAGTTTTACCTGGCTATCTTATCGCTCTGATTTTGACTAAATTTGTTCCTAAGATTTTTGTTGGGATTGCCTTTGACTCTGGTGGGGTTGCCAGTGGCCCGATGACCAGCACGTTTTTACTCCCTCTTAGCATTGGTGTCTGTGAAGCGTTGGGCGGTAACATCATGACTGATGCCTTTGGGGTAGTTGCGCTAGTTGCGATGACTCCTCTGATTGCCATTCAAATAATGGGGGTCATTTATCAAGTGAAAGAAAAACGAGATGCTAGAATTGCTGAACTATCAATGGAAGAGCTTAACGAAATAGAGGATTTGGAGGATACTGAAAATGACAATTAAGGGAACGAATAAACCTGCTGTTCGTATGTTGGTTTTAATTGTAGGTCAAAAGGACTTAAAAAAAGCCCACACTATTTTAGAAACACACTATTCTCCAGTCCAGTATTTATGTGCAGGAGAAGGAACAGCCAGAAGTGAGCTGATGGATCTTTTAGGCTTAGGAGTATCCGGAAAAGCGGTTTTTTTCTGTCCTATTTTAAAAGATTGCGTGCAGGAGCTTTTTGAAGAACTTAATCAGAAGTTGTGTCTTCACAAGCCAAATAGGGGTTGTGCCTTTACATTCCCCATTACAGGAGCTAGCTCCTATATTTTAAAGATATTAAATTCTGAAATGGAAGAAGAGCTCCACCAACATATACAACAGGAGGAAAAACGGATGATTAAGGATGCTAAGCATAGTCTAATAATGGTTACGGTCAACCAAGGTTTTAGCGAAGAAGTTATGGAAGCCGCTAATGCAGCTGGATCAGCTGGTGGTACGGTACTCCACGCCCGGAGATTGGATTCCAAAGAAACCATGAAAAAATGGGGCATCAGCATCCAACCTGAAAAAGAAATGATCTTTTTGTTAGTTGACCAGGACAAGAAACGACAAATTATGAGAGCTATAGGTGAACAGTGTGGCCTGCTTAGTGAAGCACAAGGTATTGTATTATCCATCCCTGTCGAAGATGTTATCGGTTTTGATTCTGCCTTGCCTAAATAAAAATGTGATGAGCACTAAAAATTCTGTTTAATTCACGAGACAGAATTTAAGTGCTTTTTTATCTTGCTAAAGGGTTTTGTCTTTCACAAAGACTTAGCTGCCTTGAAAGACTATTTAAGAGATTTTCATGTTGCCTTGACTATTTAAAGCTAAATATCCCGTTGCCGCTAAAAAAGCTGCATCGGGATATTTTATTCGTTTATATATATTACTTAAATTGTATCTCCATTAAAAATTGAATTCTTAACAACAACATAATCGACTGTACGAATAGCCTCTAAATCATTCCCACCAGCATATGATATGGAAGATTGTAAATCCTGCTGCATTTCCACTAAAGTGTCCTGCAAGCGTCCTTTATAAGGAATCCAGATTTTTTTACCTTCGACATTTTTCTTTTCACCTTTTTGGAATTCTGAGGCACTGCCAAAGTATTCTTTATAAACAACACCGTCTTGTACCATTGTCTCGCCCGGAGATTCTTCGTGTCCAGCAAATAATGAACCGATCATAACCATTGAGGCACCGAAACGAACAGACTTCGCAATGTCTCCATGCGTTCTAATCCCACCATCTGCGATAATGGGCTTACGCGCAGCCTTCGCACACCAAGATAGTGCTGCTAATTGCCAGCCACCTGTACCAAAACCGGTTTTGATTTTAGTAATACAGACTTTTCCTGGTCCAATCCCAACCTTCGTAGCGTCAGCACCAGCGTTTTCTAGTTCTCTTACTGCCTCAGGGGTACCAACATTTCCAGCAATTACAAAGGTTTCAGGTAGCAGTTCTTTAATATACTTAATCATTCTAATCACGGGTTCTGAGTGTCCATGAGCAATATCAATTGTAATATAATCAGGCACTAAGTCTTTTTCTGCCAATTCTTTCACAAAGTCATATTCATAATGCTTAACTCCCACACTAATGGAGGTAATGAATCCACGTTTACGCATTTTTTTAATAAACGGAATACGTTGGTCTTCATAGAACCGGTGCATAATATAGAAATAGCCATTTTCAGCTAAAAATTCTGCAATTTCCTCATCAATGATTGTCTGCATATTAGCAGGAACCACTGGCATTTTAAAGGTGTGTTTCCCTAAAGTCACACTAGTATCACACTCTGACCGACTGTTTACAATACACTTGTTGGGGATTAATTGAATATCTTCATAATCAAATACTTTCATGAGTTTCCTCCATAATTAATGACATAAAAAAACATAGGGCTTTCCAGCCCTATGTAATTTACAACAATTCAAAATAAAATGCAAGCTTTTTTTGACTAATGTTCGTGAATCACGAACATTCAGTTAAACTTTTTGCGTTTCTCTTAATTTTTTCGCTTGAAGACTTACTAGATAAATGACATCTTCCATTTCAGCTTCTGTTGTTACGCTCATTTCAAACTGTTTCGTATCCCTTGTTACCAGTTTATATTGTTCCTTAAATTCATCAGACATCACTTGCAACATCGGATTTAAGTAACTTCGACTGAATTCTGGAAAAGGTGTCACTACAGAAAAGTAGTCATTGTGGATAATAATCCGGCACAAAACGCCACCATATTGAACTACCTCTATATACCAGCCAAATCTTTTTTGAAACATGATCTTGATGTCAGGATCGTAATGGCGGTTCAATTGTGCAAGTAAAATTTTTAAGTAATGGGCGTTTGGCAAAAAGTCCATAAACTGATCTAAATCTGGCTTGGCTGCTTCCATTTGCGATATTTGCCACTTGTTTTCCATAATACTCGCCTCTTTCATAACTTAAGGTAAGTCATTTCCTGCAGCAAGATAGATGCTGTACCAATCTTCTCTTGACAGTACAATGTCAGCTGCTTCCGCAATTTCCTTGATTCGTTGTTCATTCATCGTTCCGGCAATGACTTGCATATTGGCTGGGTGACGTAAGATCCAAGCACTCGCTAAACCTGTAGGTGTTGTGCCGTAACGTGCAGCCAATTCTTTTAGTTGTTTATTTAACTCTGGGAATTTTGGATTATCGATAAAGACCCCTTCGAAGAAACCATATTGATACGGTGACCAAGCTTGGATGGTCATCTGGTTGATGCGAGAATATTCGATCAAACCACCATCATGATCCACACTGCGATCGTCCTTCATATTCACATGAATGCCTTGGTCAATCATTCCGGTGTGCATAATTCCAAATTGTAATTGATTCGCAATTAACGGTTGTTTTACCGCCGTCTTCAGTAATTCAATTTGACTTGGATTTTGGTTGCTCACTCCAAAATAACGAACTTTTCCCTCTTTTTCCAATTTAGAAAAAGCTTCTGCTACTTCTTCTGGTTCAACTAAAGCATCGGGTCTGTGTAACAGCATAGCATCAAGGTAGTCCGTTCCTAAGCGTTGTAAACTACCCTCTACTGATTCAATGATATGATCTTTCGAAAAGTCGAACATTACTCCTGGAACAATTCCACATTTACTTTGAATAATCAAGTCTTCCCTCTTGATACTCGTTTTCTTCAAAGCGTCACGAAAGACTTCTTCGCATTCCCCTTTACTATAGATATCAGCATGATCAAAGAAATTGATTCCGTGCTCGTAAGCTGTTTCGATAACGCGAACAGGGTCTTCTGCTTTATTCATTCGCATACAGCCCAAAATAACGGCTGAAACGTCTAAGTCAGTCGAACCAAATTTGATTTTACGCATATACTAATCCCCTTTTCCTGTTTTCTAATCATATTTTCATAATAATTTTACCATTTAAACCGGTTTCTGTCATTCTAAATGCAATATCCTTTCGATTCTGAAAATAATTGATTAAAAGCGTTACCAAACCAGTAAAACTGCGCCACAAAAACACCCATCAAAAACTAATCATTGCCTCATTTAATGAGTTTTCTGTCGGCACTTCGTCTATTATCGCTCTTATGTGATTATCTGTAAAGAAGTAACGGCTGATTTATTATCTTTACTTTAAGAAGATGAAGTTATGGAAAATACTGTGTAAACTCGCACATTTCCAGAATGATAATCCTAAAATCGGTTAAACTGCTCTTCAAAGTTCCTTATTTTTTTAATTTATATTCAACAAACTTTGTCTATGAACACAGTGATACTTTAGCAAGTTTATTAATAGAGATAATCCTTAACCGTATCTATTCACTTACAAAAAAGCAGATACTCCTTTATAGAGTATCTGCTGTGTCTTATTATTTTAAGCTTTTATCTCCTATATCGTTGCGATAGAAGAAGCCCGTTGTATCGACTTTATTTAACGCTTGGTAAACTTTAACTTGGGCTTGTTTAATCGTTGCCGCTTCTGCTTCAACTAAAAATACCCTTCCACCCGAGGCTGTTAATTGATCTTTGTCACCCGCAGCACCCGCATAATAGACTGTAACGTCATCTTCAAAATTTGGAATGGCCATCCCTTTTTTGTAAGAAGCAGGGTAACCCTCAGCAGCCACCACTACACCCACAGAAGCAGTATTTTTCCATTTCAGTTCTGGTTTTTTGTCATTCAGTAGATCATCAATAACTTCTGCAAGATCGCTTTCCATTCGCGGCAATACAACTTGGGTCTCTGGATCGCCAAAACGAGCGTTGAATTCAATTACTTTGGGACCAGACACCGTAGCGATTAACCCGGCATATAAAATACCCGTAAATGGCGTCCCATTTTTCATCATTCCGCTAGCTGCTGGATGAAGAACTCCGTCAATCGCCTGTTGCACAATCTCATCAGAAATTTGGGGAACTGGTGAATATGCCCCCATTCCCCCAGTATTTGGTCCTTGATCTTGATCGTAAGCCCGTTTGTGGTCTTGGGCAATCACCATAGGGTAGACTTCTTCATCCCGAACAAAGGCCAGCAAGGAGAATTCTTCTCCTTCTAAAAATTCTTCGATTACGACTTTAGAGCCACTAGCACCGAACTTCAGATCTGTCATCATTTCTTTCAATGCCTCTAGGGCTTCATCCAAAGTCATCGCAACAGTTACACCTTTACCCGCAGCTAACCCATCTGCTTTGATAACAATCGGCGCACCTTTTTCATTCACGTAAGCAACCGCTTCATCATAATCAGTAAATGCTTGATATTCAGCAGTTGGAATCTGGTTGTTCATCATAATTTCTTTTGCGAATTCCTTAGAACCTTCGATCATTGCCGCTTGTTTATTGGGACCAAACGCTTTTAAGCCAGCTGTTTGGAAATCATCTACGATACCGTTCAATAATGGAACCTCTGGACCAACAAACGTCCAAGCAATTTGCTGTTCTTTTGCAAATTTGATTAGTTCAACGTGGTCATCTTCGTTGATCGCCACAGTTTGGATCCCATCTTTTTCCATACCGGGATTTCCCATGGCGCAATAAACATCACTAACCTTGGGGCTGGCAAGGATTTTTTTAGCAATTGCGTGTTCACGTCCACCACTGCCGATAATTAATACCTTCATTTGTTACCTCCCTATTAATGTCTGAAATGACGGCCGCCAGTGAAGACCATTGCGACACCGTATTTGTTTGCCATTGCAATTGAATCTTTGTCGCGAATACTACCACCTGGCTGAACAATTGCTTTGATTCCGTGATTAGCTGCGTATTCCACACTGTCATCCATTGGGAAGTATGCATCGCTGGCTAAAACAGCTCCATCCATTTTATCTTTAGCTTGTTCCAATGCGATCTCTACTGAGCCAACGCGATTCATTTGTCCAGCACCGATTCCGACTGTTTGTCGTTCGTTTGCTACTACAATTGCGTTAGATTTCACATGTTTTACTGCTTTCCAAGCAAAACTTAAGGCTTTCAGCTCTTCTTCTGTAGGTGTGCGGTCAGTGACCACTTCCCAGCTGTCGCTAACTTCCGTTACTAAATCTTGATCTTGAACTAATAAACCACCCAAGACCGAGACTGTTTCTGGTGAATTGTCTTCCTTCATTTGATCGAAGTCTAATTGCATCAGACGCAGATTTTTCTTCGTTGCCAGCAAATCAAAAGCTTCTTGGTCAAAGTCAGGTGCTACGATAATTTCCAAAAATAACTTGTGCATTTCTTCGGCTGTTTTTAAATCAATCGGGCGATTAGCGATTAGAATCCCACCAAAAATTGACTTTGGATCTGCTTCATAGGCAAACTGATAAGCCTCCGAAATAGTTTTTCCGCTACCGATCCCACAAGGATTCATATGCTTCAAAGCAACTACGGTCGGTTCGTCAAATTCCCGAATAATCCGTAAAGCCGCATCAGCATCCTTAATGTTGTTATAAGACAACTCTTTACCATGTAATTGTTTTGCGCTAGCAATTGAGAAAGGAACAGGTATTGCTGACTGATAGAAAGAAGCATTTTGATGACTGTTTTCACCATAACGTAATGATTGCTTTAAATCATAAGTCAGAGTTAACTTCTCTGGTTCAGCTTCATCCACTGCCTTTGTCAGGTAATCTGCGATCAAAGCATCGTAAGCAGCAGTATGACGGAAAACCTTAGCAGCTAGACGTTTGCGGGTTGCTAGAGTTGTTTCTTGATTTTCTTTTAGCTCGCTCAAAATAATTGCATAATCTTTTGGGTCAACAACCACAGTGACTGATCCAAAGTTTTTAGCAGCAGAACGCAACATACTTGGCCCACCGATGTCGATATTTTCGATTGCTTCTTCTTCTGTCACACCATCTTTACTGATCGTTTCTTTAAAAGGATACAAATTCACGCAGACAAAATCGATCGGTTGAATATCATGCTCTTTCATGGCATCCATATGACTGGCTAGATCTCTACGTCCTAACAAACCGCCATGAATTTTTGGATGTAACGTTTTTACTCGTCCATCCATCATTTCAGGAAAGCCCGTCACTTCGTCGATTGCCAAGGTAGCAATTCCGGCTTCGTCTAAGGCTTTTTTGGTGCCTCCAGTCGAAATGATTTCGATTCCTTGTTGAACTAAGCCTTTGGTAAATTCTACGATTCCTGTTTTATCTGATACACTGATTAGTGCTCGTTTCATTTTGACGTCTCCTTTACAATTTCAGCAATTACTCGTGGATACAACTGATGCTCCACTTGATGTATTTTTTCTTCTAATTGTTCCAAGGTTTCTTCTGGATCAACCGTTACCGCTTCTTGGGCGATAATCGGGCCAGTGTCCACACCACTATCGATGTAGTGAACAGTCACACCTGTTTCACTAACCTTCGCTTCATAAGCATCCTTGATCCCGTGCAAGCCAGGAAAATTCGGCAGCAGCGCTGGATGAATATTTAAAATCCGATTGGGGTAAGCTTCTAATAAACCTTCACCGATAATTCGCATATAACCAGCCAATACAATCAAATCTACCTGATGCTCTGCTAATAATTCAAGCAAAGCTGATTCATAAGCCTTTTTATTTTCAAACTCTTTTAATTCAAAAGCCGTCGCTGGAATGTCGTTGTTTTTCGCTCGCTCCAATACATAAGCATCCCGGTGATCAGAAAAAAGCAGAACAATTTCAGCCGGAATATCTCCTGCTTTGACAGCTTGAGCGATTGCTTCGAAGTTTGAACCATTGCCAGAGGCCAATACCGCTAATCTCATTAGTTAGCTCCTTTAAAACTGATGGCTTCATCTTTACGTTCGACCACTTGACCGATAGTATAGAAGTCTTCTTTTAATTCTTTTAAGGTTGCTTCAACTTTGTCAACTTTTTCTGGTGAAACAGCTAAAACCATGCCGATACCCATGTTGAAAATTTCGTACATTTCCATAGCTGGGATTTCGCCGTATTTTTCCATTACCTCAAAAATCGGCAGTACCGGCCATGAACCTAAGTTAATTTCACAAGCTAAGTTATCAGGTAACATCCGAGGAATGTTTTCCACGAATCCACCGCCAGTCACATGGGCAATGCCGTTCACTAATTCGTTTTTCACTAAAGGCAATACAGCTGAAACATAAATTCTAGTTGGAGTCAACAATTCATCTGCCAGCTTTTTATCGTTTAATTCTGGGATTTTAGCGTCCACAGTCAATTGCTTTTGTTCAAAAAAGATTTTGCGAACTAAAGAATAACCGTTTGAGTGAATACCAGAAGACGGTAAGCCGATTAATACATCTCCGGCATTAATTTTGTCACCAGTAATCATTTGACTCTTTTCAGCGATCCCAACTGTAAATCCAGCTAAATCGTAATCGTCTTCCCCATACATGCCCGGCATTTCAGCCGTTTCGCCACCGATTAACGCCGCACCAGCTTGCACACAGCCTTCTGCTACACCAGCTACTACTTGTTCCAAGCGAGCCGGAACATTTTTACCCGTTGCTATATAATCTAAAAAGTATAAAGGTTCAGCGCCTTGTGCCACGATATCGTTCACGCACATTGCCACACAATCAATCCCGATTTGATCATGTTGATCCGCTTGAATCGCCACCATTAATTTAGTCCCAACACCATCTGTTCCAGAAACCAAGACCGGTTCCTTTATCTCAAATTGGCTTAAATCAAAACAACCGCCAAATCCACCAATGGCTCCCATGACTCCCATTCGTTCTGTTCGTTTTACATGTTTTTTGATGCGTTCTACTACTTCATAACCAGCTTCTACATCTACACCAGCTTTTGCATACGCGTTTGCCACTAAATTCGCCCCTTTTTAAATTAAAAGTTAGTCTTCTTGCTCAGTTCTATTTTAGAAAGAATGATGTTTTTTCTTTTAATGATGCTTGGTACTGATCCTCATAATCATACAATGGGGTTGGGAAATCGCCATTAAAATACGCCATACACAAACCAGAATATGGAGCATCAAAGTTTAATCCAATTGATTGAATTAATCCTTCTTCACTTAAAAAGGCCAAAGAATCGGCTTCAATGCAGTCGCGAATTTCATCCACCGTATGATTGGCTGCTATTAATTCTTTGCGCGTCTGAATGTCAATACCATAAAAGCAAGGGTACCGTAGTGGTGGCGAAGCAATTCGTACGTGAACCTCTTTGGCTCCAGCCTCTTTTAACAAGTTAACAATCCGTCGACTAGTAGTTCCCCGAACAATGGAATCATCAACCATAATAACTTTTTTACCTTCAACAACACCGCTTACGGCTGAAAGCTTCATCCGAACGCCTTGTTCACGAAGTTCTTGAGTCGGCTGAATAAAGGTTCGAGCTACATATTGATTTTTTACTAAGCCCATTTCGTAAGGGATTCCTGACGCTTCAGCGTACCCACTAGCTGCTGATAAGGATGAGTTAGGAACACCAACTACCATATCTGCATCAATCGGCGATTCTTGAGCCAATATTTTGCCCATTTTCTTTCTGGCACTGTGAACATTGACACCTGCAATATTAGAGTCAGGCCGTGCAAAATAAACGTATTCCATGGAGCAAATCGCATGTTGAGTATCCTTAGTGAAATAATCTACTGTTAAACCTTCATCATTGATGATGATGATTTCCCCAGGATTCACATCTTGAATAAATTCTGCACCGACAACTTCCAAGGCACAGGTCTCTGAAGCTACAACATAAGCACCGTTAACCATCCGGCCAATTGACAACGGCCGAAAACCATTAGCATCCAAAGCAGCCACCATTGAATCTTCTGTCATCATCAAGTAGGCAAAACCTCCTTTGACAGCGTTCAGAGATTCCTTCAGCTGATCAAGGAACGTTTCCTTGTGACTGCGGCGGATCAAATGCATCAAAATTTCTGTGTCAGAGTTGGAATGAAAAATCGCTCCATCTTTTTCAAGTTCATTTCGTAAACTTTTGGCATTTGTTAAATTACCATTGTGGGCCAATGCCACGTCACCATCGTAAAATTTGAAAAGAAAAGGCTGAATGTTATCCACACTGCCATTACCTGCTGTTGCATAACGAACGTGACCGATTGCTGCTTGTCCTGTTAAGCTAGACAGCTGTGCATCATCTTCAAATACTTCGGATAGGAGACCTAATCCTCGGTAACCAGTTAGTTTTCCTTGATCGTTCGCAACAATTCCAGCACCTTCTTGTCCCCGGTGCTGAAGACTGTGCAAACCAAAATAAGTGACGCGGGAAGCATCTGGGTGACCCCAGATGCCGAATACGCCACATTCTTCATTTAAGCTTCTTACTTCATAAGACATGGAATAGCTTCCTCCCATAAATCTGCCGCTTGTTTCGTTGCCACTTGAATTTGACCATCTTCTACTTGGATTGACAATTCGCCGTTATCTGTTACCTCTCCGACTAACTGCGCTGCTTCTGCCATTATTTCCTCAAAAGCCGCTTGTTTTTCTTTTGAAACCGAAACAACAAAGCGTGATTGGGTTTCAGCAAACAGGTTTTCTTTTGGCATATTCAGTTTAACTGCTACACCTAATTCATTATTGAAAGCTGCTTCTGCAATTGCTACAGCCACGCCACCTTCGGCACAATCGTGACAGCTAGCGACTAATCCTGCTTTGATTGCTTTAAGCATGGCTTCTTGATTCGCTTTTTCAGTTGCTAAATCAAAATCCATGATCTTACCTTCAATACGACCTAACTGCATTTTTTGAATTTCTGTTCCATTAAAGTCTGCTTTGGTTTCACCGACTACGTAAACTAAATCACCAGCATTTTTAAATTCCTGCGTAGTAATATGTGCCAAGTCTTCAATTAAACCAACCATACCGATCATTGGTGTAGGATAAATGGCTTTTCCATTCGTTTCATTGTAAAGAGATACATTTCCCGAAATAACAGGAGTATTTAATGTACGACAAGCTTCTGAGATACCATCGGCAGAAGTCCACAATTCCCAGAATACTTCTGGTTTTTCAGGAGAACCATAGTTCAAGCAGTCAGTAATTGCTAACGGTTGTCCACCTGAAGCAACAATGTTACGTGCCGCTTCCGCTACTGCAATTTGTCCACCAATTTCTGGATTTAAATACAAGTAACGAGCATTACAGTCAGTTGTCATAGCCAAAGCTTTGTTTGTACCACGAACACGTAAAACCGCGGCATCGCTTCCAGGACGAACAACTGTATTGGTTCTTACTTGTGAATCATAGGTTTCGTAAATTGAACGTTTTGAGGCAATTGTTGGCTGCTGCAGTAACGCTAGCAAAGTTTCCGTAGCATCATTTACTTCAGGCACAAAATCCGCCATTGCTGCAAATTCTTTGATCCGTGCTGGTTCTGTCCGTTCATTTTCATAAACTGGTGCATCCTCAGCCAATGCATCAACTGGTAAATTCGCCACTTCTTCACCATGATGATATAACCGATACAAACCATCGTCAGTTACTTCGCCGATAGTGACGGCATCTAATTCATATTTTTTAAATAATTCAACCACTTCTTCTTCGTGTCCTTGCTCAACACAAATCAGCATCCGTTCTTGTGATTCTGAAAGCATCATTTCGTAAGGGGTCATATTAGTTTCCCGTTGAGGTACATCGTCAAGGTACAATTTCAATCCTGATCCAGCTTTTGAAGCCATTTCAGCACTTGACGAAACTAAACCAGCTGCGCCCATATCCTGAATCCCAACTAAAATATCCGCATGATCCAAGATTAATTCTAGACATGCTTCTAATAGTAGTTTTTCCATAAAAGGATCGCCTACTTGAACCGCAGAACGTTGTTGTTCTTCCCCTTCAACAAATTCTTCTGATGCGAAGGTCGCTCCATGAATGCCATCTCGGCCTGTTTTAGCACCAACATACATAATTGAGTTGCCGACTCCTTTAGCCTGGCCTTTTTGAATATCTTTATGATCGATTAAGCCCACACACATTGCGTTAACTAATGGGTTGCCGTCATAACACGGATCAAAAGCAACTTCTCCACCTACTGTTGGAATTCCGATACAGTTACCGTAGCCGCTGATACCAGCTACCACTTCTTCTAACAAATATTTAGTTCGTTCATTATCTAATTCGCCAAAACGCAAGGAGTCTAAACAAGCGATAGGCCGAGCACCCATACTGAAAATGTCGCGAATAATTCCGCCTACTCCAGTAGCTGCACCTTCATAAGGCTCCACTGCAGAAGGGTGATTGTGACTTTCGGCTTTAAAAACAACCGCTTGCCCGTCGCCAATATCAACGATCCCTGCTCCTTCTCCTGGTCCTTGTAAAACTTGTTCGCCATCGGTCGGAAATTTACGTAAGACTGGTTTAGAGTTTTTGTACGAACAATGTTCACTCCACATAACAGAAAACAAACCTGTCTCTGTATAGTTCGGCATCCGACCTAAAATATCTTCTGAAATTAAGCGGTATTCTTCATCGGTTAAGCCCCATTCAGCATAAATACGTTGATCTTTAATCTGTTGTGGTGTTGGTTCTACGTTTATCATTAGTTAGCGGTCACCTTTCCGAAGTTGTTTAAGATAGAAGCAAAGAATTTCTTACCATCCTCTGAGCCCAGCAATTCTTCCATCGCCCGTTCTGGATGGGGCATCATACCGAGGACGTTGCCTTCTTTATTAATAATACCGGCGATATTCTCGATACTGCCGTTGATATTGTCACCTTCGTAGGTAAAGACGATTTGATTGTTGGCTTTCAATTCAGCTAACGTTTCTTCATCACAGAAATAATTTCCTTCGCCATGAGCAACAGGAATTTGAATCACTTCATCCTGTTCGTATTCACTAGTGAATTTTGTTTGATTGTTTACCACTTTTAGTGGCGTAATTTTGCTAATAAACTTCAGTGAATCATTTCGGCGTAATGCTCCTGGCAATAAGCCGGCTTCAGTTAAAATTTGGAATCCGTTACAAGTGCCGAAAACAGGTTTACCTTGTTCTGCAAAACGAACGACTTCATTCATAATATTAGCAAAACGGGCAATCGCTCCACAGCGTAAATAATCGCCGTAAGAAAAGCCGCCTGGCAATAATACGCCGTCAAAGCCTTCTAAGCTGTCGGCGTCATATCGAACATATTCGCAATCGGCCCCCATGATTTCTTTCATCGCCCAATACATATCCATGTCACAATTAGAACCAGGAAATACAATGACAGCAAATTTCATGCTAGGCTTCCTCCATCTCAAGGACTTCAAAACGATAGGTTTCCATGTTGACATTTGCCAATAACTTGTCACAAACTTCTTCAATCATCTCTTCTACCGAACGATCACTTTTGGCAACTTTCATCTCAAAGTATTTTCCAATACGGATCTCTTCAATTTCTTCGTAGCCTAAACGGTGAACGGCTCCTTTAACAGCTTCTCCTTGAGGATCAAGAACGGACTCTTTATAAGTGACATAAACTTTTACAAAATACATGGGTTAAGCTCCTTTTCGTTTGTTTAATCGATTGTATACTTCTTGATAAACGGGAATAATATCCCCTAAATCACGACGGTAAATATCTTTATCTAAGTGGTCATTAGTCGTTAAGTCCCACAAACGGCAAGTATCTGGCGAAACTTCATCTGCCAGTAAAATCTCACCTGACTCCGTACGACCAAACTCTAGTTTGAAGTCCACTAGTTTAATATTAATTTCAGTAAATAGTTTTTTTAGTGCTTCATTAACGTCCAGTGCCATTTTGCGCAACGTTTCAATTTCATCAGCAGTTGCAATATCCAGCACTTTAATATGGTCCTCAGTAATCATGGGATCGTCCAAGGCATCATTTTTGAAGTAGAATTCAACAATAGGAAATTTTAGCGGGGTCCCTTCCGTAATTGCTAGTCGTTTCGCAAAGCTACCTGCGGCAACATTTCGCACCACAACCTCAAGGGGGATGATTTCAACAGAACGGATTAATTGCTCTGTTTCTGAGAGTTGCTTGATAAAATGATTATCAATGCCCACTTCATGAAGATAAGAAAATATTAAACTTGTAATCTGATTGTTAAGTTCGCCTTTGCCAGCAATCTGATCTTTCTTTGCTCCGTTTAAAGCAGTTGCCTGATTCAAGTACTCTACCCAAACAACTTTCGGATCATCAGTTTTAAACAACTGTTTTGCTTTGCCTTCATAGAGCAATGCCTCTTTTTTCACGCGTAAACGCTCCTTTATAGTGAACAATTTATGAAACTCGACTAAAATTGTTCGTTTTGTTTTCATTTATAGTGTAACAAGCTAAAATATGCTGGTCAACGCTTTATCGTATATTATAATATATTTTTCTTTATATAGTTCGTGTTTTACCTGACAAGACGTTGGGAGGTGACTAATTCGTTTCAGATAACGTTTACAATTGATTCTAAGGATGATATATTCTATTTGAGAGAACAATATCGGAGGAATGATTATGTTAGATCCACAGTCTGCTGCTCAAGAATTTATCGCTACACTCTCTGAGCACGATCAACAATTGTTACTTAATTCACTATTAGGCTTAAATGAATCTCATACAATCAATTGCAATGTCAGCTTTTATTCTTGTCGCAACCTGAAGAAGATCTTAAATCCTAAGCGCTCTGAATGCATGCAGTCATTACATTTTAAAAATAATCACCACGATGAATTAATTATCACACAACTAAAGGATCATTCGTTTTTGAAGAATTCTTATCGGATCGAAATTTTATATAATAATCATTCCTATGATTATTCTTTGATTTCTTCCTTGTTAGACTCATTAAAACAAAACTACTTCATTGAGATGGAATCTTACGCATAGTAAAACCCGCATGTTAATGTTAACATGCGGGTTTTACTACGTTTTCCGAACGATCAAATAAGAAATAGCCAATAGATTATACACCTCTATACGCTTTTTCTTTTCGATTAAAACCATATAATATTTACTCCACTATACTTTTCAAGCTATAGGACTGTAAGTACTTTGCTATCATGATTATTGCGAAAGGAAACAGCAGCATCGCATAACGTGGGCTTGCTTCCCACAAAATAAGAAAACAAAAGTATCCAGAAATAAAAATATTTCCCAAAAGAACAAAAACGTCAAATTTTCGGAAGAATTGACATATTGACAAGATCACTCCAACATAAATACAGTATTGTACTACCATCATAACTATATAGAGAATAAGACCTGATGTTTTATTGTAAAGTAACGTCATCCTATTCTTTTCTTTATTTGCTCCTAAAATCATTTCAAAAGTTGATTTTAAATCGCCAGAACTCCATGTTACTGAAACTTTGTGATTGACAAAATTAATTTTTTCAACTAAAGATAGTTGATTCAAACGATCTTTGATAATTTCAAAATGAGTTTGAGTAATTTCTGTTTTTGGTTTTTTCTCTTCTAAAAATAACTTCCAAGTAAACGCCTGATCATCAGAGTTATAAACACCTGGCGCCCAAGAATACGGGTTACTCTCGCCTTTTTTTGCATTACTAAGTCCCATCATGAGATAGTGAGTATTAGGCTGACCAAAATTGCTATCAGGAAATATGTTTTGATTTATTATAATTTGTTTCCAACCAAAAATTCCTAGTATTAAAAATACTATCGGTAAAAAACTGATAATTTTTAAACGTCCCGAAAATGAAATCCAAAATGTTACAAAAAAAGCTAGAATAACAATCAAAACTGTTCCTTTTCCAATATAGCCTAAAGTCAAACTAATCAAAGTAAGACTTAAATATATCCAGTTGACTTTTCTTTCTAAGTTTTTACTAATGTTCATTGATTGATTTTCTTTGATAAACTTCGTGAAAAAGAATAATGCCATCGACACAAAAAATAATGCCAACGTATCCGTATAAGCCACCCCTACGTGCAAAGATATTTGAACCGCAAATATCCAAAATTGAATAGCTATTAACGACACTAGATTACAGATTTTAATATTTCTCATAGCGAAAAAAGAAAAAAGTATTGTAATAGCATGCAACAAACAAAATGCGACAATTATTGTGGAATATTCTCTTCCAAACAAAGTATGGATACCTTCAAAAATAAACATCAAAAATAAATTTTGAGGATTTGAATACATATAGTCATATCCTAAATGGTTGTTTGCAGATAATTGATCTAAATAGTTAAGAGTGATACTAGTATCATCCACTGGATTGGTAAAACCAATAAATCTAAAAAAGAGTAGTAAACTGATGATGTAAATTAGAAGCTCCACTCCTAAAATAATTAATGTATTTTTATCACTTAAACGCATTTGACTCGATCTTTTCTTTAGTATTCTCCATAGAAAAAAATACAATAAACAAACAAGTGTAAGGCAACCTATATTCAAAATAATTATAATTTTAGGTGAGTGTTGGGCTCTAAACATCCCAAAAATCGGACCGATTTTCGGGATGATTATTGTTGTACCAACTACCCATAGCATTAAAATTATTGAAAAAATCGAAAAAAACCTGTAAGTAATTTTTTTAAAGTTCACTGATTAACTCCTCTTTAACCTGGTAGTTGGGATGGTAACATATAGTCCATTACCTATTTAATCCCAATTCGCTCGAAGACTTGATCAACATTCTTTAAATGATAATTATAATCAAAAGCATCATCTAAATCGCTCTTTGATAACACACTAGTAATTTTTTCATCAGCTTCCAACAACGGACGGAAGGCAGTCTGATTGTCCCACGCATAAGCTGTTTTCGGTTGTACCAAGTCATAGGCTTCTTCACGAGTCATACCATTGTCAATCAGCTTCAGCAATACTCGTTGGCTGTAAATTAAGCCAAAGGTCGCATCCATGTTGCGCTTCATGTTTTCAGGGAAGACCGTTAGATTTTTAACAATATTACCAAAACGATGCAGCATATAATCCACTAAGATAGTAGTATCAGGAACAATAATCCGCTCAGCTGATGAGTGGGAGATATCCCGTTCATGCCACAAAGCAACATCTTCGTATGCCGTTACCATATGACCACGTACCACACGAGCCAGTCCAGTCATATTTTCTGAACCGATCGGATTACGTTTATGCGGCATTGCTGACGAACCTTTTTGTCCTTTAGCAAAGAATTCTTCTACTTCACGCGTTTCTGACTTTTGCAGGCCACGAATTTCAGTGGCAAAGCGTTCAACAGAAGTTGCAATCAATGCTAACGCTGAGAAATATTCCGCATGCAAGTCTCGTGGCAATACTTGCGTAGAAATTTCTTGCGGGCGAATGCCTAAGTGTTCGCAAACATACGCTTCAACAAAAGGTGGAATATTAGCAAATGTACCGACAGCACCAGAAATCTTTCCAGCTTCGACTCCTTTAGCCGCACGATCAAAGCGTTCAATATTGCGTTTCATTTCAGAATACCAAGTGGCTAATTTTAAACCAAAGGTCGTAGGTTCTGCATGTACACCATGCGTACGTCCCATCATAACTGTATATTTGTGTTCTTTCGCCTTTTCACCGACGATTGTCAAAAAGTCAGCTAAATCTTTGCGTAAGATATCATTGGCTTGTTTATATAAATAACCATAAGCAGTATCTACTACGTCAGTACTAGTTAAACCGTAGTGAACCCATTTACGTTCTTCACCTAACGTTTCAGAGACCGCACGTGTAAAGGCTACTACATCATGCTTTGTAGACTGTTCAATTTCTAAAATACGGTCAATATCAAAATCAGCATTCTCACGAATTTTTTTGACATCTTCTTTTGGAATATCACCTAACTCTGCCCACGCTTCATCTGCTAAAATTTCAACTTCCAGCCAAGCACGGTAACGATTTTCATCGCTCCAAATTTCACCCATTTCAGGTCGTGTGTAACGAGGTATCATGATTTTTTCTCCTTTTAATCCCAGATTTCAGTATTTTTGATTTCTTCAAGTGTTCTAGCAATATCATCAGTCAATAAAGTTATGTGCCCCATCTTGCGACCTTGTTTTGCCACAGCTTTCCCATAATAATGAAAATGCCAATCCGGTTTTTCATCAATAATCTCATAGGTTCCCAGAAGGTGTTCGCCTAAAACATTGACCATTACCGCATCAGATAAAAGCTTCGGCTGAGCTAGTGGCCAACCACAGACACCTCGAATATGCGCATCAAATTGACTAATGGAACATGCCTCAATTGTATAATGTCCTGAATTGTGTGGACGTGGGGCCATTTCGTTAACATATAGAGCGCCCGCTTTAGTTAAAAACATTTCCACGCATAGTGTGCCTACCAAATCTACACCTTCTGCGATGACTTTAGCAATACGCTTAGCTTCTTCAACTACTGCTGAATCAATTTGAGCTGGCGCGATGGTTTCATGCAAGATATTATTGCGATGAATATTTTCAACAACTGGAAATGTTACATATTCCCCATACCCGTTACCGGCAACTAAAACAGAAAGCTCCTTTTCAAAAGGTATCCATGCTTCTAACACACAAGTTCCTGAACGCAATAAATTCATGGCAGGCGCTAAATCAGAGGTACCTTTCAATACATACTGTCCATGCCCATCATAACCGCCACGAGTAGTTTTCAACACACACGGAAAGCCAATACCTTCAATAGCATCTTGAATGTCAGTTGGACTAATAATGGTTCCATAGGGTGCAATAACAATATTGTTACTCTCTAAAAAAGCCTTTTCCATCAAACGGTCTTGTGTGACTGCTAACAAATCTGTTCCTTGAGGGATGTTAGCGTGATCGATGATTTGATTCAACGTATCTACATCGACATTTTCAAATTCATAGGTAATAACCTGTGTTCGACGTGCCATCTCTTCTAACGCTGCCTGATCATTATAAGGCGCAACAATGTGCCAATCAGAAACTTGCGCAGCTGGACAATCTTCCGTAGGATCTATGATACCCGTACGAAATCCCATCTCTTTCGCACTGATCGCCATCATGCGACCTAATTGACCGCCGCCAACGATTCCAATCGTGGCGCCCGGTTGTAATGGTTTAACCAAGTTGTTCACTACTTTCCAATACAGATTCTTTCATTTTCCGACGCTTTTGTTCTAAACGTTCAGCTATGGTTTCATCATACATTGAAAGCATCTGTGCCGCAAGTAGACCTGCGTTTGTTGCCCCTGCTTTTCCAATAGCCGTTGTAGCTACTGGCACACCACCAGGCATTTGAACAATCGATAAAAGCGAGTCTAACCCGTTTAGTGCTTTAGATTGAACCGGTACTCCGATCACTGGTAAGGTAGTTTTCGCTGCAACCATTCCCGGTAAATGAGCAGCACCGCCTGCTCCAGCAATAATAACTTTTATTCCTCTTCCACGAGCCTTTTCTGCAAAATCGAACATTAAGTCAGGTGTTCGATGTGCTGACACCACCTGCTTTTCATATGAAATTTTTAGCTCATCTAAACTGTCACATGCATGTTTCATTGTTTCCCAATCTGAGGTACTTCCCATGATAATCGCTACTTCTGGCTTCATAAGTTGCTCCTTTCATTTGTCATTCACATTCTATCAATCAATCAAATTTAAGTCAAAACAATATTCGAATGATATTTAATTTTTTACGACTATCGTTCGTATTTGGTCAAAAAAAGACATGTGTCGAGTCCGACACATGTCTAGAATTTTTACGAGTGTAAATGTGAAGCTTTTGCAACCTCTGGAGACACTTTCGATTTGCGAGGATATCCATGAAAAACTAAATTCAAAATAATTGCAGAAAGGCTGCTCATAACGATACCATTGCCAGTAAACATTTGAACAGTTTCTGGTAATTGGTTAAATAAAGTTGGCATCGCATTGAATCCTAAACCAAATCCAATCGAAATAGCGATGATCAAGAGGTTTTTTTCATCATGAAAGTCAACACTCGATAACATTTTCATTCCTTGGACAGCTACCATACCGAACATCACAAGCATCCCGCCGCCTAAAACAGGTTCAGGAATGATCTGTGCCAGCGCACCGATTTTCGGAAATAGGCCTAAGATAATCAAGAAAAATGCCGAAAAGTAAATAGGTCTGCGGGTCTTGATTCCAGATAACTGAACCAAGCCAACATTTTGCGAAAAACCAGTATATGGGAAGGTATTAAAAATCCCACCTAAAACTACCGCCAATCCTTCCGCCCGGTAACCACGCTTCAAGTCATCCTCCTGTACCTTTTTACCAGTAATGTCACCTAATGCAAAGTACACACCTGTTGATTCGACCATGCTTACTATAGAAATAATGATCATTAATAGAATCGAGGACACATCAAAAGTTGGTGTCCCGAAGTAAAAAGGCTGTGGAACATGAAATAATGGAGCATGACCAATTGCAGAAAAATCTACTTGTCCTAAGGCCATCGCTAGTAGCGTACCTCCTACTAAGCCCACCAGAACGGCAATTGATCGAACAAAACCTTTTCCGAAAATTTGTACTACTAAAATAAGTGCGATTGTTACAAAAGCTAGCATTAACGTTGTTGGGTTCCCAAAGTTTTCAGCCGTAGCATCACCACCACCCATTTTAGTAATCGCTACTGGGATCAGAGTTAAGCCAATTGTAGTAATTACGGTTCCAGTTACTACTGAGGGAAACAATTTTTCTACTTTAGAAAAAAATCCAGCAATCAACACAATAAAGACCCCTGCGGCAATTATCGAACCATAAATCGCTCCGATTCCTTTATTTTGACCAATTAGAATCAACGGCGCAACTGCTTGGATAGCACAACCGAGAACAACTGGCAGACCAATTCCAAAAAATTTATTAACCGTTAGTTGAAGTAACGTTGCAATACCGCACATGAAAATATCAATGGAAATCAAATACGTCATTTGTGATTCATTAAATCCTAAACCTGTTCCGATTAATAAGGGAACAGCCACCGCTCCCGCATACATTGCTAATAAATGCTGCAATCCCAGGACAGCGGCTTTTCCATTTCCATCTTGCTTTGACAAAATTATGCATCCTCCTCTAAAAATGCTACTTTACCGTCATTTAGGGATTTGATTCTAGCAAGAGAAACGACAGAGATACCCATGTCTTCTAATAATTGACGACCATCTTGAAAGGATTTTTCAATCAGAATACCAATACCAGCTACTTCAGCTCCAGCTTGTTGACACAATTCAATCAAACCTTTTGCTGCTTGACCGTTTGCCAAAAAATCATCAATCAACAATACTCGATCCTCATTAGACAAGAATTTACGAGAAATTGAGATCGTGCTAGTTACTTGCTTAGTAAATGAGTAAACCGAAGAAGTTAATAATTCCTCATCCATAGTTAAGCTTTTAGACTTGCGGGCAAAAATCATTGGTACTTGTAAAGCTTGGGCCGCATAAACCGCAGGTGCAATTCCTGATGACTCAATAGTGACAACTTTCGTGATTTTTTGATCAGCAAAAACTTCAGCAAAACGTTGGCCAGTAGCTTCCATCAACACTGGATCAACTTGGTGCGTAACAAACTCGTCAACCTTCAATACACCATCACCCAATACTCGTCCATTTTTCTTAATACGATCCGTTAATTCTTTCATGATTCTCTCCCTCTCTGTGGTCTTTTGTTTAAACAAAAGACGCACCAATTCTGCAAAAAGCAAAAAAGGTACGCCAAACGTACGATTTTTGCTTATAGTCTTGCGTTTACGGCACAAGGTAGAAACTGTCATCCCTATCATGACGATATATAAGCGTAAAAATATAGTAGCATTATCCACATTTTGAAAGAAAAAAGCAAGCGAAAATGATAATTCATGAAAAATTTCATCACAAATTTATCATTTTCACTTGCATCGCTCAACTATCAGTCTTCAATTGGTTCGTTTTGAAAGACCAATTGATCGGCTAACAGTTCTATCGTCACTTGCGTTTTTGGCAACACGCGACCAGCTATAATTTCTTTAGCTAGCGGAGTCTCTACCTCGCGAGTAATAAAGCGTTTCAACGGTCTTGCTCCATATTGTGGTTCGTAAGCATTTTCAGCTATCCAAGCTTTTGCTTGATCAGTAATGACTAATTGTATTTCTTGATCCTCTAGTCGCGAGGATAATTGTGCCACTAATTTTTCAACGATACCTTTAACGTTCTCTAAGCTCAACGGAGTAAACAAAATCGTATCGTCAATCCGGTTCAAGAATTCTGGTTTAAAATGACTTCTCAGCAGATTCATTACCTGCTCTTGGATTGGTTCGGGAATCTCTCCATCGGCGGTCACACCGTCTAACAATAGCTGTGAACCGATGTTACTAGTCATAATCAATACTGTGTTTTTAAAATCAACGACGCGCCCCTTCGAATCAGTCAAACGGCCATCATCCAAAACTTGCAACAAAATGTTAAAAACATCTGGATGAGCTTTCTCGATTTCATCTAATAAAATGATAGTGTAAGGATTACGACGCACAGCTTCTGTTAATTGACCGCCTTCTTCATAACCCACATAACCAGGAGGTGCTCCAACTAAACGTGAGACGGAATGTTTTTCCATGTATTCACTCATGTCAATCCGCACCATGTGATCTTCGGAGTCAAATAAGTTTTCAGCTAATGCCTTAGCAAGTTCAGTTTTTCCGACCCCCGTTGGACCCAGAAATAAGAATGAACCCAAAGGTCGGTTAGGGTCTTGTAGTCCTGCCCGAGATCGCAAGACTGCATCGCTCACAGCATCGACAGCTTCATCCTGCCCAATCACTCGTTGGTGCAGTGTATTATTCAGACTCAACAGTTTTTCTCGTTCACCTTCCACCAGTTTAGTAACTGGAATCCCAGTCAGACGAGCAACTACTTGAGCAATTTCATTTTCAGTAACAGATTCTTGTACCATACGAATATCATTGGACTCATTTTTTGCTTCCAAGTCTGCCAATTCTTTTTCCAATTGTGGAATCGTGCCGTGGCGCAAAACTGCAGCTCGTTCTAAGTCATAATTATTTTCGGCATCTTCTAATTCATGTTTCGCTTGATCGATTTCTGCCCGTTTATTGGATACTGCATTGACTTCTTCTTTTTCAGTTTCCCACTGCAGCTTCATGGCATTGGCTTCTTCCCGTAAGTCCGCCAATTCTTCTTGTAGATTACTTAGACGTTTTTTACTGGCATCATCCGTTTCCTTTTTCAAAGCCGCTTCTTCAATCTCTAGCTGCATTAAACGACGGGTTACTTGATCCAGTTCAGTTGGCATTGAGTTCATTTCCACCCGGATGCTTGCACTGGCTTCATCGACTAGATCAATTGCCTTGTCTGGTAAAAAGCGATCCGTAATATAGCGATCCGACAGTGTAGCTGCAGCTACCAACGCATTATCATGAATATTTACACTATGGTGAATTTCAAATCGTTCTTTTAACCCCCGCAAAATACTTATTGTATCTTGAACAGTCGGTTCTTTTACCAACACCTTTTGGAATCGACGTTCTAATGCCTTGTCTTTTTCCATATACTGTCGGTATTCATCTAAAGTTGTTGCTCCGATTAAATGTAATTCTCCACGAGCCAGCATTGGTTTTAGAAGGTTTCCAGCATCCATGCTACCTTCTGTTTTACCAGCACCAACAATGTTATGAATTTCGTCAATAAACAATAAAATTTGACCGTCTGATTTTTTTACTTCTTTTAAAACAGATTTCAAACGCTCTTCAAATTCACCTCGGAATTTAGCACCAGCAATCAACGAGCCCATGTCTAAAGAAAAAATCGTTTTGTCTTTTAAATTTTCTGGAACATCTTTACGAACAATACGTTGGGCCAACCCTTCGACTATCGCAGTTTTACCAACACCGGGTTCTCCGATCAACACAGGATTGTTTTTCGTTTTACGAGATAAAATCCGAATCACATCGCGAATTTCTTCATCACGACCAATAATTGGATCTTGTTTCCCATTTTTTACTTGTTGAACCAGATCAACACCATATTTTTCTAATGCTTTGTAGGTTTCTTCTTGGTTTTGAGAAGTCACACGATCCCCTCCTCTAATTTCTTCAATATTCTTCTGTACTTCTTTTTTATTTAAGCCCGTTTGATTCAAATACTTAGTCAAACGATAGTTTTTTAAATTCATCAGAGCAAGTAAAATAATCTCAGTTGAGAGATACTCGTCTTGGAATTGTTCCCGCAATTTATCCGCTTCACTCAATAGTGAAAACAAATTTTGACTAAGGTTCTGACCGTAGCGCACATTGCCTCCAGCAACAGTTGGATACTCATCTAATGCTCGATCCACTTCCTTTTCAAAGGCTTCCACGTCAACTCCGGCATCTGTGTAAAAATTACGTCCAAAATGGTTAGGCTGAAAAAATATCTTCCATAAATGAGCAATATCAATCTCTTGGTGTTGGCGGGTTACTGCAATTTGTTGTGCTTCAGCAATGGCTTCTTGCAAGGTGGTGGTCATTTTTTCAATATTCATTTAATTACCTCCTTTGACCTTTGAGGTTTCCCTCACACATAAAATTATACTCCTTTGGTCAAAATTGGTCAAAAATTTTCTATATAAAAAGCATAACTTTCGTAGACTTTTAAGGAAAATGCTACAATTTTTTTACTGGGCAATCGCTTAACTTTGTATAGCTAGGTAGATAGCTAAAAAATTAATCGCATAATTAGATGAAGACCTCGATAAATATAGTTTTGTAACAATTCATAAGGAGATGAGTAGATGATTTCTAGAGCAATTGGCTTTGAAAAAGGCTTCGGATTAGCTGATGGAAATTTTTTTGAAACATTTGAAATTATGCTACCTAAATTAACTGAATATGACGTAATGGTCCAAAACATTGCGATTTCAATCAATTCCATTGACACCCAACTTCGTCAATCAGGAAAAGGAACCAAAGCACCACATATCTTAGGATTCGACAGCGTTGGTATTGTCACCCAAGTTGGAGGAAAAGTTCCAGACCTTGTGGCTGGCGATCGGGTCCTATTTGCTGGCACTACAACTCGATACGGCAGCTATAGTGAGAAACAAATTGTCGATTCTCGAATTATTGCAAAATTGCCAGAAAATCTTTCCGCAGAAAAAGCAGCTGCAATGCCCTTAGCTTTTTTAACTGCTTATGAATTGCTCATTGAAAAGATGGGATTAACTGCGAAAGAAAATTGCAATATCGGAACGATACTTATTATAAATGGCGCTGGAGGTGTGGGTTCCATCATGATTCAATTGGCGAAATGGCTTGGTTTGACTGTTATTGCTACCGCATCACGACCAGAATCAATTAAATGGTGCACAAGTTTAGGCGCTGATTTCGTTATAAATCATCGTAAAAATTTGACAAAGCAAATAAATAAATTAGGTTATGATTCATTACCATACATAGCTGTGTTGCATTCTGCAGACCAGTATTATGATGAAATGTCTGAGTTATTAAGTCCACTTGGAAATCTTGGCTCAACAGTTACTACTGCCAAAGACCATGATTTAACAAAATTACAGAAAAAATCTGGCAGCTTTGTTGGAGAATATATTTTTGCTAAGACTGATTATAACTTCCGTATTGAAACCCAAGGTAAAGCCTTAACATTATTGACAAAATTATTATCTAAAGAAATGCTTCAATCAACTTTGACCAAAACGTTAGATGGTTTTTCTCCTGATGTCATGTATCAAGCCCATCAACTCGTTGAATCTAATCAGCTGATTGGAAAGTTAGTAATCCGCTATTAAGTGAAGAATAACCAAAAAAGAAGTTACGATTGCTCGTCAACTTCTTTTTTGGTTTCTTTTGCTTCTTCATATTCTGTTTTGATTTCTTTTTGTTTAGTTATTAGCACATAAACCATACCTATTAAAAAAGGCATCAAATAGGTTGCATAACGATATAACAATAAAGAAGATACTGCATCAACATCATCTACAATGTGCTTAAATAGCAGGACATAGACAAATTCCAGCCCGCCAATTCCTCCCGGCGCTGGCAAAACACCACCCAATGTAACAGTAAAACTAATCAGTGCAATAGACAAAGTTATCGACAAATTTGGATAGCTCTGACTCAATATAAAATAGGGGATAACATACCATACTGCCAATTTTGTCATATTAGAGGCAAACACTTTGAACACCACCGGTTTATCTTGGATGAATGTTTGGATCGTCTCCCGTAATGAGTAAAATTGTAAATTGGCACGGTCTACTAGGTCTCTCCACCGCTGTTTTTTAAAGATGCGATTAGAAATCTTTACAAAGACTACTTGAGCACTGACATTTAGGCTGAATAAAAGCAACACAGCAACAATTGCTAAAGTTACTGACATACCAATTAAAACAAGCATAATACCATTAGGGACTTCTTGTTGCAAAACGTCTGATTCTAAAAATAGGAAAATGATCGCCCAAATCATCACTGCAATTTTATAGGTAATCATCCTTAGCGCGGTTACCCCAGTCCCCTGAGACAATTTCAACTCTTTTTTGCGATAATAAATAACTTCTGCCACGATTGATCCTGTGCCAAAGGTCACTACTCGGTAAAACGTCGCATAGGCAGATGCAAAGAAACCATCCATAATAGAAAACGATGGATTGTATTCTCCTGCAATATTTTTTATCGTATACCCTTCGATCAGCTGACTTATTACCCCAAAAGCAGTAACACCAGCTAGAATCGGCCAAGGTGTGGTTGTTAATTCCTCGAAAATTTCACCTAAAGAGTCGCGGATAACAAATATAATTAATCCGATTACCACCAAAAATAAGAAGATGTTTAAGAACAACTTTCGATTGGCGGAAAGTTTCATGATAAGCCCTCATTTATCTGTTTTGTCTAGCCTATCATACTATTGGTGTTGGAGCAAAAAAACTAACCTAAAAAAAGACTTCTTACTCATATTACACAAATTACTTATGTAATCATGAGCAAGAAGTTCAACAATCAAGTTGTTTTATTTAGCATTATTTTCAATAATTTTAACTATCACGTCGATTGCCTTTTCCATTGTTTGCAAGGAAACAAACTCAAAACGTCCGTGCATATTTTCGCCACCGGCAAAAATATTTGGAGTCGGAATTCCTAGGAAAGAAATTTTTGAACCATCTGTTCCACCACGAATCGGTTCAATGACCGGCGTTACACCAACTTCTTCCATCGCACTTTTGGCTAACTCAATCACCGTCATATCCTTCTCAATAACTTCTCCCATGTTATAGTACTGATCATACATATCAACTACCACACGCTCAGTATCGAATTTTTGGTTCATTTCTTTTTGAATCGCTAAAATCAGTTCTTTGCGTGCTTCAAATTTATCACGATCATGATCACGGATAATGTAGGTCATTTTTGCCTCTTCAACGTTTCCGTCCAAAGCTAATAGATGGTAGAAACCTTCTCGACCTTCCGTTTTTTCAGGTCTTTCACCTTCTGGCAATTGGTCATGAAAATCAATTGCTAATTGTAAAGCATTTACCATTGTATTTTTAGCAGTGCCGGGATGAACATTCTTACCTACCAATGTGATAGTCGCTTGCGCTGCACTGAAGGTTTCAAATTGTAATTCACCTAATGGTCCACCATCCATTGTGTAAGCAAAATCTGTATCAAACTGCTTCACATCGAATTTATCTGCTCCGATACCAATTTCTTCATCCGGTCCAAAACCCACTCGTACTTCGCCGTGTTTAATTTCAGGATGTTGAATTAAGTATTCCATTGCCGTCATTATTTCAGCAATGCCTGATTTGTCATCCGCACCTAAAAGAGTTGAGCCATCCGTTGTAATTAAGGTTTGATCTTTATAGTTTTTCAAATTAGGAAAATCTTTAGTGTTCAAGGTATATTTTCCGTCTTTGTCCAATTTTATTGTTGATTCACCATCATAATTTTCAATAATTTGAGGATTCACACCTTCAGCATTGAAATCAGCGGTATCCATGTGGGCAATGAAACCGATTGTACGAACCTTTTCATCTATATTGCTTGGTAAAGTTGCGATGACATACCCATTTGACTCGTTATAGATAATATCTTGCATCCCAATCTCTTCTAATTCCTTCATCAACTCGTGGGCAAAAGCTACCTGAGTTTGGGTAGTTGGAGTGGTCATGCTTGTTGCATCCGAACGAGTTTCTGTTTTTACATAGCGTAAAAAACGTGGTAATAAATTTTCGTACATACTGTTTCTCTCCTCTACAATTTTATTTAAAAGAAAAAGGATTGGTTGAGACTTCTGAGACAAAGAATGACACATTCCAATCCTCTTCGTCTTTCCATTGATTAAACAGTGCAACCATTTTTTCTTTGCACAGCATTTCGATATAGTGCCCTGGATCGATCACTACCATTCCTGTTTCTTGCATATCGTGCGCAGTATGATAATAGACATCTCCAGTAATGTAAACATCAGCACCTTGACGTACAGCGTCTTTATAAAACTTTTCTGCACTGCCACCACAAATTGCGACTCTCTGAATCGTTTCTTTGGATTGCTTAGGATAAACAACTCGAAGTCCTTCTAAATCAAAAGCCTTTTTCACCTGCTGTACAAATTCTTCTGTTGAAACAGGTTTTGCTAACTCCCCAATTCGGCCGATTCCATATTTCATGGGTGAATTATCTAATGTGTAAACATCATAAGCAGGCTCCTCATAGGGATGAGCTGCCAGCATCGCAGACACAACTTGATTCTCGATCGTTTCCGGAAAAATAACCTCAATTTTACTTTCTTGGACTTGTTCTGGCTGATTTACTTCGCCAATAGTGGGATTTGCATCTCCAACCGGCGTAAAACGCCCAGTACCTGATAAAGTATATGAAGTCGCTTTATAGTTTCCTTGCTTCCCAGCACCGGCGTTGGCTAAAGCTTCGCGCATCTCTTTTGCTTGATCCATCGGAACATAAACCGCCAGTTTTTTCATAGGGATCGAATGACTTTCAACTAAATAAGTTGTATCCTCAACTCCCAACAGTTCGCAAAACCAATCGTTCAATCCATCGGGAATAATGTCCATATTGGTGTGGGCCGCATAAACAGCTATATCATGCTTCAATAAATCAGCGTACATCTTAGTCTGAACATCATCCGTTACTAAACGATCAATCGGGCGAAAAATTGGTGGATGCTTCACCACCAGTAAATCAATTTTTTTATCGATAGCCTCAGCTACTACCGCTGGACGCACGTCTAGGCTCATCATCACCCGTTGAATATCCTTGTTTAATGTTCCAATGTGTAAGCCGACCGGATCGCCTTCTTCAGCTAACCATTCTGGACAATACCGGTTAAAACGCTCAATAAATTTACTTGCTTTCATGTAAAACCTCCTGAATCCATTGAATTTCTTGCTCAACTTGTTTAATTTTTTCAGTTAGCTGCTGATCACTTCTTGCTAAATTTGCGCGAACCTTTTCCAGCTTAGTAAGCTGACGTTGCCATTTTTCTAAAAAAATTTCAGACCGCTCATTCAACAAAAACGGACCAAACAACAATTCCTGTGGTGCATACTCGACAGGATCTTCCAATTTTTCTGCCACAATTACTTCATAAACCTTGCGATGATCTTCCAAAATTTCTTCAGCAGTAATTGTATAACCTTCGGCTGCCAACCATTTTCTCAATTGCTTTTCACCCACATTGGGTTGAAGTATAAGTTTTTCGGTACCCGACAATCGCTGGAGATGTTTACCACGAGCTAAAATATCGCGAATCAATACGCCGCCCATTCCACAAATCGTGATAGCATTTATATGATCTTTTAAAAAAACTGCTTCTAAACCATCTGCCAAGCGGACTTCAATCGATTGATCCAGTCCATTTTTAGCTACTTGTCTTTGTGCCGCTTCATAAGGTCCTTGAACCACTTCACCCGCAATTGCATACTGGATTTTTTTATTTAGCACGAGAGCAACCGGTAAATAAGCATGGTCTGAACCAATATCTGCTAATCGTGCATCCTGTGGTACGTAGTTTGCCACTATTTGTAAACGTGGCGATAATTCATTGGCATTCATTAAGTCACTTCCTGTCTTTAATTATAGCACTCATCAAAAAAAGCACCCCAAAAAAAGACGAATCGGCTTCGCTTTTTAATGGGGCATTTTGTTTTTTCTCAGCAAATTCTTTTTTAACCGTTTCGCCGATTCTCACCAATCATCCAAATTTCTTTACTTAGATAGCGAATTCGTTCCATAATCCGTTTGGCTTTTAACGGTTCTTCATCTCCTCGTTGGGTAACAGACAAGTGTTCTTCCAACTGCAGCATGTCAAAATTAGATGAAAAGAACGTTGGCAATTGTTCCTGCATCCGATATTGAAGAATGACTCCAAGAATATCATCTCGAATCCAAGCACTCATTGAATCAGCGCCAATATCATCAATCATTAAAATGGGGGCTCGTTTTACTTCATCCAACTTTGGTCCCACTTTATCCGTAGAGATCGCTTGTTTCATTTCACTGGCAAAAGTTGGAAAGTGAACTAATGTTGTCTCATGTCCTTTTACTGCCAGTTCATGAGCCATTGCACCTAGTAAATAAGTTTTTCCTACTCCAAAATCCCCAACTAAATATAAAGATTTGTGAAAATCTTTTGGCGTTGCATGATACAGGTTGATAAAGTCCAAGGCAGCTTCCAACGCTTCACTTCTTCCAGAGGTTACCTCAAAGGTGCGTATTGAAGCTTGACGAATGTCCTTAGGCATATCGACTGAATTAATCCGGTTACGAATTTCTTCTTCTTTTTTACGTTTCAATAACTCATCTGTCGGCACATAAGTAACATCAATAAAGTGAAAGTTAAGAGCTAATTTAGGTTCATACCCAGGAGCTATCATCGTAGGATCATTCGCTAAAAATTTTTTCTTTTCTTGAACAAATTCATACAGCTTAGCAAATGATTTTTCAATATCTTCTTGTGTCAACTTAGCCTTATGCAATTCAATGAAGCTGCGGACATCGGTATCCTGCAACACTTCTTGCATCATTTCGCGATAGCGTCCATCTACACCACGAGATTTTATAATTCGGTTTAACTCTTTGCCTACATCTTCCATTAACTTTCACCCTCTTTGTTCAAATATTCTGCCAACTTACGATTGAGTTCAGCCTCTTTTTCTGGACTAATTTTTTTCTCTTTCGGCGGTTCTTTAATATGTGATGGCAGCGTTTCTTTTCGGCCTGGTGTCTTACGAACTCCGGTATTTCGGCGACCCGAACTTGTTTTCTTCACTAGTTTTTGATCTGCCTGGCGAACGTGCACTATAGCTTCTTCAGGTCGTTGGATTTTTCTTTGTGCCCAGTCATTAGCGATCGCATTCAGATAATTTTGATTAATTATCGCTTGATTTTGTATCACTAAAATATAATTGATTAAAATATTTACTACACTATTCGGAAATAAATGACGACTGAGAAGATCTTCAATTAAGCGAATTTCTTGATTAGTTTCATAGCCACCCTTTTGTTTCTTGATCGCTTGCAAATATTTAATCGGTGGGATTGTTTCACTTTGCCGAATAATTTCTTGTTCCGCCTTCGAAAAACCTTCAGAAAGTGTCGTTGTGGCTGACATCTCTGTCGAATTCTGAACAGGGGCTATTTTCGCTTGCTTTGATTTTACAATTAATTTTCGTAAAAACGGCAGTTGAATTTGATTTCTCTCGCTAGATTTCACAGCAAAATCTAACATTTCCATCTCATCAATTCCATACATTTGATGTAACGCATCAAGTTTTTCTTGATCATCCTCAGCTAAATTCAGATTGAATTTTTTTAATTGTTGACGGAAAAATTTCCAGTCAAACTTACTGGTAGGTGTTTCTGGCATAATAAATTTCTCGTGAGTATCATCAAACAGCTCAGCATTTGACTCAAAACGGTCTTCTTCAAAACGATAAACATCACGAAAACGTTTAGTAATGTTTGTTAATCCTTCTGTTGGAATACTTTTAGGACGGAAGCGATCAACTAAACGTTGAAACCGCCTTTCACCAATTTTTTCCACTAGCAAATAGCACATTAGCGCGTCTTGAAAAAACGTAGTCGGGGTCAAAGGATTTATTAACTGGTAATACATTAGTAACCCTAAATCAGAGTCTTCCTTTTGGTAGGTAGTCATTAAACCTATACCCTCTAATTTTTCTCGTCCTTTTACCATAGCTGCTAACCCATTGTCAATCGCTGCTAACAAATCAGCATGCATCAACTCAGGACTTTTGCCTTCGATGGTAATGTCTCCTGATAAGCTCAAATAAAGGCTTAATGCTTCAGCACCGATAATCGGCTGGTATAAAAAAAGTAAAGATTGTTGGCGACTTTCATCAAGCTGAGGACTGCCATAGACAGTGTAAATCGTCGTTGGCTTTAATTCAGATGTCACAAACTAGCCCCCTAAATAAATCTATGTTAACCATTCGAATTGCTATACTTTCCTTCATAAAGCAGTCTATTCTTTTGCATCTGTGGATTTTGCTTTATCCACGATTTCTTGTAATTCTTTCAAGAAAACCGACATATCTTTGAACTGACGATAAACGCTAGCAAAGCGAATGTACGCAATTTCATCTACATTCATCAGGTCTTCCATGACATACTCACCAATCTGGCTGGTCGATACTTCATTTTCACCTAAACTGCGAACACGGTTTTCTACATGGTCCACTATTTGTTCCATTTGTTCCATAGCGACAGGTCGTTTTTCAGCTGAACGAATTAATCCACGCAAAATTTTGTCGCGATTAAATTCTTCTCGATCACCATTACGTTTAATTACTAAAAGTGGTACGGCTTCAATTCGTTCAAAGGTCGTGAAGCGGAAACCACAATTTTCACATTCTCGTCGTCTTCGAATAGCGCGTCCATCATCAGTTTGCCGACTATCAATGACTCTGGAGTTATTATGATTACATCTTGGGCAACGCATGTTTTTCACCTCTCAGATGATATTATTTTATTGTAACACGAGTTTATCATATCCCAATGGCTAAAAAAAGCTTTGTTGTGTTTTTTGAAAATCTTTATTAGTCAAAGTCTTGTTTTTTTAACCATTGAATTACCTGGTGCTTTGTTTCTTCCATGCTCCCACGATTATCAAAAACGAAATCGGCAAGTTGTTTTTTTTCTTCTAAAGACATTTGACTTCGGATGCGACTTGTCGCTTCGGTTTCCGTCAGATTATTTCTACGCATTAGTCTTTGCATCTGCGTGGCTTGATCGACATATACTACCGCCACAGCGTCCATTTTTCTTTCATAATGTCCCTCGAATAATAGTGGAATATCTGCAATTACTAATGGGCTATCGAGTTTGGCTGTGTTGATTTGTTGATCGATTTCATCACGAATATAAGGATCTAGAGTATGATTAAGCTTTTGACGTTCCTTAGCATCTGAAAAAATGAGATTCCCTAATTTTTTGCGATTAAGTGTTCCGGCTGATGTGATAATTTCTCCGCCAAAAACATCTATTAGTGCTGCTAATCCAGGTGTGCCCGGTTCAACCACTTGGCGCGCTACAATGTCGCCATCTACAACTGGAAATCCAGCCTCTCGAAATATCTTTACTACCGTTGATTTCCCGCTGGCAATACCACCAGTAACTCCTAACACATAACTCATGTTTTCACCTCTTCAATTGTTGACAGTGGGGACAGTAATGAGTACCACGTTGAGCAACTTTTGTTTTGGCAATCGGTGTACCGCAACGTGGACAGGGGTTCCCAGTTTGCCCGTAAACATTAAGCTCTTGTTGAAAGTGTCCGGCTTCGCCAAGAGCATTCAAGTATGTCCGAATCGTTGTGCCTCCAGCTTCCTTAGCTTTAGTAATCACAGAAATAATTGCTTGGTGCAATACCTCAATTTCTTTTCTAGTTAAGGTATTCGCAGGTTGTTCAGGATGGATTTTAGCCAGCCAAAGTACCTCGTCAACATAGATATTACCCAGACCAGCTACGATTTTCTGATTTAGCAGCAAAGGTTTAATCATTGTATGCGCCTTGTTCAAGCGTTTTTCAAATTCAACTACATCAAAGGTCTCCTCAGTAGGTTCAGGTCCTAATTGTTGAATACCTTTATACTCTAAACCTGTATTCCTCTTCATTAAACTCATTCGACCAAACTTACGCACATCATGGTAAACCAATTCAGATCCATCAGTAAAAATAAAACGTACATGGCTATGTTTATCTAATGGCGTTGCTTTAGAAAAAAACTCATATTTTCCTTCCATCCGTAAATGTGAAACCATATCGTAATGAGTAAAGTGAAAAATCAAGTATTTCCCTCTTCGACCTACAGATTCAATCGTCTCTCCCACTAACTCGTTACGAAACTGATCCACTTCAGGTGATTCAATTATTTTAGGCCACAGCACATCAACTTCACTGATGGTTTTTCCGATAACTAATGAAACTAAGCCTCTACGGACTGTTTCAACTTCTGGTAATTCTGGCATTATTTGTCACTCCTAAGGGAAAAGCTGGAAATTTTCCAGCTTTTAGTTATTTTGCTTCATACCAAGTTTTTCCCCAACTGCTGTCTGTGATTAATGGAACATCTAGTTGCACAGTATTTTCCATTACTTCTTTAACCAACTGATCCAATGTTTCTAACTCCGTTTCAGGTACTTCAAACACTAACTCATCATGCACTTGTAATAGCATATTAGCTTGTAGTTTTTCAGTTTTTAAGCGCTTAGCTAGTTCAATCATCGCTAATTTTAAAATATCTGCTGCACTACCTTGAATAGGGGTGTTGATGGCTGTTCGTTCAGCAAACGAGCGAACATTGAAATTTCGAGAATTAATATCTGGAAGATACCGGCGACGATTGTAGAGTGTCGCTGAATAACCTAGATCTTTTGCTTCACGAACACTTTCTTCCATATAACGTTTCACATCAGGATAATTCTCAAAATACGTATCAATATACTCTTGGGCAGCTTTACGAGAAATTCCTAAGTTTTGAGACAAACCATAATCAGATATCCCATAAACAATCCCAAAGTTCACTGCTTTCGCATCGCGACGCATATTCGGTGTCACTTGATCTTTCTCAATACCAAAAATTCGCATTGCTGTGCTGGCGTGGATATCCATCCCTTCTTTGAAAGCCTCGATTAAATGCTTGTCACCCGAAATATGGGCCAACACTCGTAACTCAATTTGTGAATAGTCCGAAGAGTAAATCAGCCAGTCCTTCTCACTAGGCACAAAAGCTTCTCGAATCTTGCGGCCTTCTTCCAACCGTATCGGAATATTTTGCAGGTTAGGATCCACCGAGCTTAAGCGTCCTGTTTGTGTCAATGTCTGCAAGTAGCGGGTATGCACTTTATTATCAGACTGAATTACTTTTAATAAGCCCTCAACATACGTCGATTGAATCTTAGCAATTTGGCGGTAATTTAAAATATCTGCCACTATCGGCGCTTGCTCTTGCAACTGTTCTAAAACATCCACTGCAGTAGAATACCCCGTTTTAGTTTTCTTAATTACTGGCAATTCCATCTTCTCAAATAGAATAACCCCTAATTGTTTCGGCGAATTAATATTGAACTCTTCACCGGCTTCTTCATAGATTCTTTGCTCGATATCTTGCAGTCGTGCTGAAAATTCCCCACGCATATTTTGAAGACGTTGTGCATCAACTGTAATCCCCATGATTTCCATTTCAGCTAGAATACGGGACAATGGCAATTCCATTTTGTAAAACAGTTCATCTTGTTTCTTTTCTTCTAGACCTTTTTCTAGGTGATTACTTAAAAAGTGGATCGCATTAACTTTACGAGCCAAATGATTATAAAAGACCTCTTCGTCTTCTGGCAGACCTTTTTTTGCACCCTTTCCATAAACCTGTTCGTCTGGTTGGATCTCTGTGTACCCGTAATGCTGGGCTACTCCTGCAATATCGTTACTATTATCATTAGTATCTAGTAAATAGGCAGCAAGCAACACATCAAAGTTAATGCCTTCAGTTTTTGTGATGTAACGATTCAATGCAACATAAGTCCGTTTTGCATCATACACTTTTTTACCGTTAGCCGTTTCCAGCCAAGCTTTAAAGTCAGCATTCTCAAAAATTGCCAAGTCGTCAGTTACGTACACTTTCTTTTTGGTCCCCCAAGCAATACCCACAATATCGGCTGTGTGGTAGTTATCCTCCAGCATTTCCACATACAAAACTGAATCTGCGGAGAACATGGACGCATCATATTCATTTACTACTTGATAAATGATATCTTCCATCTCTACTTGCTCTTCTTCTACATTCAACTTGCTCAAGAACTGTTTAAAGTCCATCTCTTTATAGAAGGAAACTAATTTGTCCATGTCCTTACCAAAATAAGCCAGCTCTTCCAACGAAATTGTAACGGGTGCATCTGTAACAATCGTTGCCAGTTCTTTTGAAAGAAAGGCTTGTTCTTTGTCATTAATCAAGTTTTCCTTCATCTTGCTTTGTTTCATTTCATCGATGTGTTCATAAACACCTTCGACACTACCATATTCTTTCAGCAACTTAATCGCAGTTTTTTCACCAATTTTAGTCACCCCAGGGTAATTATCTGAGGTGTCACCAGCTAATCCTTTCATGTCAATGATTTGATTAGGTGTAAGACCATCATATTTTTCAGCTACATGTTCAGGTGTATAAGACTCAATATCACTAACACCTTTTACTGTAATGTCTACAGTAACCTTATCATTAGCTAACTGAGTTAAGTCACGATCTCCTGAAAGAACAACTACTTCAAAGTCAGCATCAGCCGCTTGTTTAGCCAAAGTGCCGATAATATCATCTGCTTCATAGTTATCCAATTCATAATGTTTGACGCCTAGGCCTTGTAATAGTTCGCGAATGTAAGGCATCTGCTCACGAAATTCACTAGGCGTTTTTGAGCGCCCTCCTTTGTATTCGCCATACTTCTCCGTTCGGAATGTCGTTTTCCCAGCATCAAAGGCTACCAAAACATGGGTCGGTTTTTCCCTATCCATTACGTTCTCAAACATGTTGTTAAACGCATAGATTGCATTCGTGTGCAACCCATTTTTATTTTTAAACCGTTCCAATGAATTATGTAAAGCAAAAAATGCACGGAAAGCAACGCTATTTCCATCTACTAGTAAGAGTTTATTTTTAGTCATTTTATCGACTCCTTTACGCTTTATTCTACCAAAGTATGCCTTAAATTGAAAAGCATCCAAGTCACAAAAAAGACTTCTCAAGCCAGCATGCGATCGTGAGGCTGATTTGAGAAGCTTAATCATCAAAAAAAGGCGATTGCTCGCCTTTTAGTTATTGCTGCCGAAGATACGTAAGAATGAGATAAACAAGTTGATAAAATCAAGATATAGTTGTAATGCCATAAAGACCGCAACTCCTGAACCTGCTTGACCATTTGTTTGTTGGTAAATTCGACGGATCATTTGATTGTCATATGCAGTAATTGCTGACATAATCACCACCATCAAAATAGAAATAAATAGATCTACTACACCACTGTGCAAGATGAAAATATTTAATAGCATTGCGATGATAATACCTATTAAACAACTTAAGGCTGCTCGTCCAATACCTGACAAATCACGTTTAGTAAATGTACCAACTAACGACATCGCTACAAACGTTACAGAAGCCGTAACAAATGCTTGTGTAACTGTCCCAATTTCGTACATCGCCAATGTGACTGACAAAGTCAATCCATTCAACATTGAATAGGCGATAAACCCACCAATTGCCAGACTAGGGTTTGTTTGTGCCTTAGCTCCTAACATAATGACTAAGATAATTTCTACGATCCATAAGCCAAAAAAGCCTAGCGGAAATCCATTAACAAAGTTAGCTACTTGCACAGTAAATACTTCTAAAGTCAAGTACGATACAATTGCGCTAATCCCAATCCCTAAAGCCAGGTAGCCATAAATCTTCCCGTAAAATCGATTTAATCCAGTAATTGCTTGTTGATTATTCATTTGTTTCCTCCTCTAGTTTAAAAGTTGGTGGCTTAACCATCACAACCGCATCTAAAATTCGTTTTTCTTCACTATTTGTCGCTTCTACTGAAATAGTGACCACATCTTTCATTTTGTCTACTTTGATCACTTCAAATTCAAAAGTTAAGGTTTCGTAATGATACACCGGGTCGATAAAATTGATGGAAAAGTTCACGACATGGGAACCAGGACCAGGCAGATGCTTAGAAATTGCACTCGTGATAATCCCCATTAACATGATTGATGGTACAACCGGACGTTCATATTCAGTCTCTTTAACAAAATCATGTTGAATATATAGTGGATTTGCATCATTCGTTAATCCCAGATACAAGAGCAACTGATTGTCTTCGATTGATTCAGTTAAGGATAACGAGTCCCCTTCCTCGATTTCATCAATCGTCTTTCCAATTTTTCTCGCCTTCATATTATACAAATCGTTTCCCTCCGTTGTTTAATCTTATTCATATTTTATCAGAACGTCGTAAAAACACAAGCTGGTTCAATTCTTTACAAGATAAATCTAAGAATCAAGATTTTTTTGCATTTTTTAAGTCAGAAAAGACTGATCTAATCCGAGATTAAACCAGCCCTTTGCTTATATATTTTATTACTTATAATACATTTCTAGTTGTGTTGCTCAAAAGATCCTCATACGCACGTTCAAAACGTTGGACATCTCCTGCACCCATGAAGATAACAACGCCGTTTTCATAGTCTAACAACGGAGACATATTGTCTTCTTGCATAACTAGGCCACCTTTTTGTACCTTGTTTCCTAAATCTTCAATCTTCACCTCACCACTAGTTTCGCGGGCTGAGGAGAAAATATCTAATAAATACACGCGATCTGCTTTATCTAAAGCTTCTGCAAATTCATCGATCAAAGCAATCGTACGACTGAACGTGTGCGGTTGGAAGACAGCAATTAATTCTTTATCTGGATATTTTTGACGAGCCGCATCGATTGTTGCAGTAATTTCAGCTGGATGATGGGCGTAGTCATCAACAATAACCATGTCTGCAACCTTCTTTTCGCTAAAGCGGCGCTTTACTCCAGAGAAGGTCAACATTTCTTCTTTTACTTTTTCCATATCTAAACCTTCAAAGTATGCCACTGCTAGAACAGATAGTGCATTCAAAATATTATGTTTACCATATGATGGTACGGAGAAACGCCCAATAAAGCAGTCTTTGTGGTAAACATCAAAAGCTGAACCATTAGTTGTGCGAACAATATTACGCGCTTGAATATCATCATTATCAGACAAACCGTAAAAATAAATAGGTACATCCGTCTTTAATTTACGCAAATACTCATCGTCGCCATAGGCAAAGATCCCCTTTTTGACTTGTGAGGCCAATGTTTGGAATGCTTCAAATACATCATCAATACTCTTGAAATAATCTGGATGATCGAAGTCAATGTTGGTCATGATGGCATAATCAGGAGAGTACGCTAAAAAATGACGTTGGTATTCACAAGCCTCAAATGAAAAGAATTTTGCATCTGGAACACCATGTCCAGTGCCATCACCAATTAAATAACTAGTTGGTGCAAGCCCACTGAGTACATGTGACAGCAGACCAGTCGTACTAGTCTTCCCATGAGAACCCGTTACTGCAATACTGGTATACGGTTGAATAAACTGCCCGATAAAATCATGGTAACGAATGACTTCCAAACCTAATTCTTTAGCACGGACTACTTCTTCATGCGTATCAGGAAAGGCATTTCCAGCAATGATTTTCATCCCAGGTTGAATATTTTCTTTGTCAAAAGGCAAAATTTTAATTCCAGCTTTTTCCAGATCACGTTGGGTAAAAAAGTATTTTTCAACATCTGATCCTTGCACCTGATAACCTTTTTCAAATAAAACTAGTGCTAAAGAACTCATTCCTGAACCCTTGATTCCAACAAAATGATAAAGCGTATCCTTGTTATTCATCTTATCCCTCTATCCTCTACTTTGGTACGTTTTGTTCGACTCACATTATCGTATAAAAATGCTAAAATAGCAATTTTTTCTTCTCTAATAGAAACCTGAGGCTCTAAAACTTACTTAGAAAGATGGTTTTACCGTTTTTACAAACAATAATTGACCATGACAACCTCCACAAACATAACGCTCAGTATCAATTTTTCTGCGTCTCTGAATCTTTTTCCCACAATTTCGACAACAGTAGTGATGGATTGTCGCATTAGCCAGTGGAGGAGAATACCTTGACCCACCTGTTTGTTGTAGCAACTCTTTGAATTCTCGATCCTTATGCTGATACCCTCTCCCAGCCAAGTGAAGATGATAATGACATAATTCATGTTTAATTACTTTGACTAATTCATCCATCCCATAACGCTCGTAAATCAAGGGGTTAAAATCAAGATTGTGATTAGTTAAGTGGTAACGTCCACCTGTTGATTTCAATCGGCGATTAAAACTCGCTTGATGAACAAAAGGCTGTTGGAACGCCTCCAACGATATTTTCTCCACCAATTGCTGCAATTCATCTTTAGTCATTTTCTGTCATCGGAATCATAGTTAAGCTGATCCTTGCCTTCTTAACGTCAATAGCTTCGACCCAAACGGTTACTACATCACCGACAGACACTACATCTGTCGGGTGCTTCACAAACTTATTACTTAACTTAGAAATATGAACCAGTCCATCTTGTTTTACTCCGATATCAACAAAAGCACCAAAGTCAATAACGTTACGAACAGTTCCTTGCAATTCCATACCCGGTTTCAAATCTTCCATACTTAACACGTCTTGACGCAATAGTGGAGCCGCCATTTCATCTCGCATATCTCGACCTGGTTGTAGTAATGCTTGCAGAATATCTTGGATTGTTTCTTTACCAATCGCCAATGTTTGGCTTAGCTGATTTATATTTAGGCTTTTCAATTGTTCAGTCGCTGCTTCTGTGCCTAATTCTTTTAAAGACACATTGGCTTGCTTTAAAATTTCTTTGGCACTATCATAACTTTCAGGATGAATGGACGTATTGTCCAATACGTTTTTCCCATCCGGAATACGTAAGAAACCAACAGCTTGTTCGTATGCTTTAGGCCCTAGGCGAGGTACTTTCTTTAACTGCGGACGCGAAGTAAATCCGCCATTCTCATCACGGTAAGTGACAATATTTTGTGCGGTAGTTTTATTTAAACCAGAGGCATATTGCAACAGTTGCGGGCTAGCAGTATTCACGTTAACGCCAACTTGGTTTACTGCTGTTTCTACGACAAAGTCCAATTGTTCTGACAAGCGTTTTTGTGAAACATCGTGCTGATATTGGCCAACTCCGACTGCTTTAGGATCAATTTTTACTAGCTCGGCTAATGGATCCTGCAAACGACGGGCAATACTGACCGCACTGCGTTCTTCTACTTGCAAATCAGGAAACTCTTTACGAGCGATGGCACTAGCCGAATAAACAGAGGCACCAGCCTCATTGACAATTACATAGAAAACTTCTCTGTTCACTTGCTTTATTTGCTCAGCTACAAATAATTCTGATTCTCGACTAGCTGTTCCGTTTCCGATAGCGATCATTTCAACATCAAACTTCTCAATCAATGCTCGTAACGCTGGACCTGCTGCTTGACGCTTAACCTGTGATGCAGGCTTATGAGGATAAATGACCTCAATTGCTAGGACCTTTCCAGTTGCATCTACTATTGCAAGTTTACACCCTGTTCGATAAGCAGGGTCAAAACCTAAGACAACCTTACCTTTCAACGGTGGCTGCAATAATAAATTTCGTAAATTCTCACCAAAAATCGCAATAGCCTGCTCATCTGCCTGTTCAGTTAATTCGTTACGAATTTCCCGCTCAATTGCTGGGCCAATAAATCGTTTATAACTATCTTTATACGCTTCACGAATAAAATTAGCAGTAACAGATTGGTTATTTTCAACTAGCTTTCGTTCTAAATAAGAAAAGATTTTTTCTTCATCTACCGCAATCTCTACTTTTAAAATGTCTTCTTTTTCTCCACGGTTGGAAGCTAATACTCGGTGAGAAACCATTTTCATAATCGGTTCAACAAAGTCATAATACATGCCATAGACTTCTTTCTCATCTTTTTCTGCATCTTTTACTTTGCTTTGATATAAACCATAATTTTTTGTGTAATCACGAATCCACGTCCGGAATTCAGGATGATCACTGACTTGTTCCGCTACTATTTCATGGGCACCTTGTAACGCAGCTTCAGCACTTGGAACTTCCTCATTAATATAAGTAGCAGCTTCAGCATAAACATCACCGCTAACAGGAAAACTCAATAGATACTGGGCTAACGGCTCTAAACCATTTTCTTTAGCAATTGTCGCTTTTGTTCGCCGCTTTTGTTTGTATGGACGGTACAAATCCTCGACTTTTTGCATTTTAATGGCTGATTGAATTTCTTGGGCCAATTCTTCAGTTAATTTTCCTTGTTCTTCTATTAAACGAAGAACCTCTTGTTTTCGCTTTTCCAGCCCTTCAAGATAGTGGTACCGTTCTTCAATTTCACGAATTTGGACTTCATCTAAGCTGCCCGTGCGTTCTTTACGATAGCGGGCAATAAAAGGAACTGTGTTGCCTTCATCTAATAATTCCAAGACGATTTGTGTTTGCTGTGGCCGATAACCAGTCAATTCCTTATTTAATAATTGGACGATTTCTTGATTGACACTCATGATCATTCCTCGTTTCTTCAAAATCTTGTCTATTTTAACACACTCATGACATTTGGTGAACCGTAAGTTCTAATGAGGGTTGATTCTTCGCTGCACCACGATATTTTGCCATTCTGATAAAAATAGACCGAACAAGGTCAATACGATACCAATACAGGTTTTTACTGTTAACTGTTCCCCAAGTAAAATCACCGAAGCTAAAGTTGTCAGCATGGGAATCGAATAAATATAGATTGCCGCTCTAACAGCTCCTAACTGCCTAACTGAAAAATTCCAGGTGACAAAGCACAAAGCAGAAGCCCCGATACCTAGAAACAACAAGTTAGCGAAGTTTTTCAAGTCCAGAAAACGTGCCATATCAAATCCGCCAATCGAATAAAAGAAAACCGGTGCCATAAAAATGAGCCCATAAATAAAAATACGCTGAGTAACGGCGATGGTGGAATATCCAAATTGCCCGATCTTTTTTACAAACAAAGAATAGCCAGCCCAAAAGAAGGTAGCGAAAAAAGCCAATCCATCACCAATTGGATTTACGTTCAAGGTTCCCGTTAGACTAATAAAGCATATACCAATAATCGAACAAACAAACCCTAATACAAACAGAGGGTATATTTTTCCTTCCTTCAAAACAAAACGACTAAGTAAAGCAGTCACAAAAGGACTAATCGAACCAATAATGCCAACATTCATTGCCAAAGTATATGTTAAGGCCACATTCTCTAAATAGTAATAAAGAAAAACACCAAAAAGTCCTGCTAAAGCGAAATAACTCTCTTCTTTCCAATTGGAAAACGGAAGCAGCTTAGGCGAAACTACCAAGAGCACAACTAACCCTAACAGAAAACGAACAAATAAAATCTCTATTGGTAAAAAAGCACCAAGCAGTACTTTTGTAGAAATAAACGTAGACGCCCAAATAATTACCGTAACAATCGCCGCTAAATGTCCTTGCAAATTTTTCTCCATCTTCTACCTCCAGTCCATGTTCAACAATTAACTATGCCACAAAAAATGAGGAATCACTAGGTTTTTCGCAAAAAAAATCTGGCATCACCTGCCAGATTTATCGCTCTCTTAAACTGTTGGCTGCCATGGTCCCTTCATATTAGGGAGTTCGTGATCCTCCACAATACCTTGCGTATCAAAAATTACCCCGTGGAGCGAGCCGCCAAACACTGCCCCTCCATCAATACCAATTTTATTATCAGATTGCCATAGCGTCGTTGTTTGCATATCACCATGAAGCATAGGTGTGATCGTGTGACCAAAAACGATTACTTTACCCGTTGTATTTTTTTCAGTGTGGAAGGGTTCACGAATCCACAAAAAATCATGAAGATTCGTTTTTCGCCAATCGGCTTTCCTCAAATCAATACCTGCATGTACAAATACGTATTGATTCCATTCATAATAAAAGGGCCGCTCAATCAGAAACTCCACCAATTCTTTGTAACGCCCAAGAATAAACATAGCTATTTCAGTTGGCGAATACTCTTCACAAGCACCTGGATGGAGCAAGCTTTCAATCGTCTCTTTACCACCATTGTATTTGTAGCTTTCAAACCAATCTTCCGGTTTCTTTAAAAACTGCAAAAAGTATTCTTCATGGTTGCCTCGTAAATAAATAGCCTGACTCTCTTCGACTAACCGCTTTCCTAATAGCCAGCAATCTTTACTTTTTGAACCGCGATCATTGAGATCTCCGATTAATATCAATTGTTGCATCTTAGGATCAAAAAACTCTAACATCTCTTTGAATAGATCCAATTCACCATGAACATCCCCAATAACAAATACTTGTTCCATTCCCTTATCTCCTTCCTAAAAAAGAGAACTATTATTGCCCAGAAACTACAAAGTAATTGCCGTCCGCATCGATGAAATTAAAGACAAATTCCTCACCAATTTGAGCGATCTCCCCTACTTGAACACCCTTTTCTTTTAAGCTTTTATAAAGTTCTACTACATCATCACTGCTGAAAATTAACGCAGGAGAAGGGTCTACAGACTCGCCTGAATTGCTTTCGACAAATTGTCGATCATAAATCACTAAATGAGTATCACTCGTTTCAGTTATCGCCAACTCTGCAACAAATGATCCATCAATCTTATCTAGACTTATTTCCACAAATCCAAGCGTTTGCCAGAATTCACTTGCTTTTTTTACGTCTTGTGCGTACAAAATTACTTTTACTTGATTGTTAAACATTCCATTCACCTCTAAAAAAGTGTACCAAAAAAGGCTTGGTCGCGCTAGCCAAGCCTTCTTAATTATTCAAATTAATTTGTTTCAATTGAAGCATTTTTATCCTGTAAAATCTCTCGATCCAGCTCATTAATTCGTTCACTGGTTACTACACCAGCTACCATACTTCCGCTTACGTTAACTGCAGTACGTGCCATGTCAATCAGCGGTTCAACTGAGATAACCAAACCTACGATTGCTACTGGTAAGTTCATAGCACCTAATACGATTAAGGATGCAAAGGTTGCACCACCACCGACACCAGCAACACCAAAAGAACTAATTGTTACGATTGCTACCAGCATAATGATAAATTGTAAATCAAATACATTGATACCCACAGTCGGTGCAACAATCGTTGCAAGCATAGCTGGGTAAACACCGGCACAGCCATTTTGACCAATGGAAATACCAAAGCTTCCAGCAAAATTGGCAGTTGCTTCATCAACACCTAAAGCTTTTGTTTGTGTCTCAATATTCATTGGCAAAGTACCTGCGCTTGAACGAGAAGTAAAAGCAAAGCTTAATGCTGGGAAAGCTTTTTTGAAAAAATTCACTGGACTGACTTTAACTAAAATCAACAGTAATGAGTGAACCACTAAAACAGCAATTAGAGCTGCGTAGGAAGCAACAATGAATACGCCCAAATTGACAATCGCTTCAAAATCACTTGTGGCTAATACATTGGTCATTAATGCTAGAACCCCGTATGGAGTCAAGCGAAGAACCAAAGTCACGATGCGCATAATGATTTTGTATAAGCTATCAATTAAGTTAGCAAAAAATTCTGCTTCTTTCGGTGCTTTTCTTTTAACACCAAGATAAGCTACGCCAACGAATGCTGCGAAGATAACCACGCCGATAGTACTTGTTGGTCGTGTTCCAGCAAAGTCAGCAAACACATTAGTTGGGATAAATGCTAAAATTTGCTGTGGAATTGAAAAGTTCTGAACAGCTTCTTGTCTTTCAGCTAGTTCACTGATCCGAGCAGACTCAGCAGCACCACGAGTGAATGTAGCACCGTCTAAGTTAAAGATCAAAACCGCTGCGATTCCGATTAAAGCTGCAATTGCTGTGGTTGCCAATAAGACAAACAAAACATTTGCACTGATTTTTCCTAATTTGCTGCTGGATTTCATCTTAGTGAAGGCTCCAACGATTGAGATAAACACCAATGGCATAACTAACATTTGTAATAATGATACATAACCATTACCAACGATCCCGATCCAGTCCATCGCTTGAGTAATCACTGAGCTTCCATTGCCTAAAAGCAATTGTAAAATACCGCCGAAAATAATTCCTAATCCTAACCCAGTAAATACACGAGTTGAGAACTTCACATGTTTTCGTTGCATTTGATAGAAGCCTACAAGCATAGCGACAAAGATCGCAACCACTAATACAGTGAGCAGAGTTGTCATTGTATTCCTCCTTAAAAAACATTTTAGAATGACAAGTCTGTCAAAGGAAGTAAAGGTTCCCGGGGAATATTCTTCAATATCCCACCCTAAAAAATAAGTGCGCGAAACTTGAAATTTTTAGTGACTGTCCTATTATAACCTACATCGACCTTTCTGTCTTTCTAAAGAGCTTAAAAAAAGAACCTTCCACTATGGGAAAGTTCTACTGAGCTGCAGGTGAAGCAAAATTGACTTTAATGCCTGGTTGATCCAGAGCAATTTCAGTTATTTCGTAAATCATACGTTCCACTAAACGGAAAAGTGGAGCCACCATTTCATTCGCTTCTGCTTCATTCATATCACTTTGATTTCTAATCTGACGATTAACTACATGGTTTACCTGAGAAACAGTTCCACTAACAATGAAAGCATCAAATGGCAAAACAAACTCAAAGCGGACGCCCATAATGCTGTTTACTTTAGGATAATTTGGATCTGTTGACTCTAATGGACTAAAATTGATTTGGATTTTTTGTTTTATCTCTTGGTCTCGTGGTGGCAAACCATAATTAAAGGCTTCCACAATTTCTTTATCACGTACTATTTCCATCTCGCACCCCCTTGAAAATTATAACACAAACTATCAAAGAAAAAGAGAGGTTATTTCCTTTAAATGATGAATTGTCCAAGTAGCATTTAGCTTTTGGTTAAAGTGATCTTGATCATAAAAACAGGTAGCGATTTGTGCATTTCTACCTGCTTGAATATCTAGTTTTCGATCACCAATAATGACCGTTTCTTCTTTGTTTAATTTATATTTTTTGATTAGTGCATCCAATGACGACGGATCGGGTTTACGCGGATAACCTGAATCGCTACCAATAATCGCAGTAATCAGATCTCCTAACTGATCCCTATGAAGCAATTGCCACGTTGATTCGACTGTACGATGAGTCAAGATAAAATGTTGTCCACCCATTTCTTTTAGTTTCATTAAGGTATGCTTTGTGTCATTAAATGGAAACGAATCGGTTAAAATTCGTTTTTCATATTGATGAAAAATCCGATTGAAATCATCCTCTGGTAGTTCAAATTTCTTTACCAAATGACGAATTGATTCCATTTTAATTGTTCGGTAAATGGATTCTCGATCAGCTTCAACTTTAAAATCTTTTAAAGCTTTCATCAAGGCCTCCATCATTACCGGATAAGTATCGTACAAAGTTCCATCAAAATCCCATATAAAATTTTTCATATAATCATCACCTTTTTATTTACATAATAGATTTTATAATCTTTTCTTGCTTTGGATTTCTAATGATTCATCAAAAGTATATAGGATTGGTGTAGCGTTTGGAACATCGATTTCATCCATCTGCTCTACCGGAATTTGTTCCAGATATTGAATAAGGGCTCTTAAGCTATTGCCATGTCCGCAAACAAGAATCGTTTGACCCATTTTCATGCGAGGAATAATTTGATCTTGCCACAAAGGGATCACCCGTTCGGAAGTCATACGCAGACTCTCACCTTTAGTTATGAGACGTCCATCCAACCAATCATATCTTCGGTCAAAGTGATTGGCTTTAGCAAGAGGTGGAACTTCATCAAAGTTGCGTCGCCATCGCTGTACCTGATCCTTACCAAACTGCCGTTTCATTTCCTCTTTGTTTTTGCCAACCAAATCACCATAATGTCGTTCGTTCAATCGCCATGTTTTAAACTCAGGTACAAAGCTTGCATCGGATTCTTCTAAGACTAATTGTGCCGTCTTAATTGATCGTTTCAATACCGATTCAAAGGCGCAGTCGATCAGAAGGTTCGCTCTTTTTACAAGCCTACCTGCTTCTTTTGCTTGTTGAACCCCTTTTTCTGTCAAATCTACATCAAGCCATCCAGTCCAATAATTAGCAAAATTAGCTTCACTTTCTCCATGTCGAATAAGTATCAATTTCACGTCATCACCTCTTACTTAGGATAGCAGAAAAGGCCTAGTTTACCAAACTAGACCTTTTTAATAAATTGGGTATGACAATTTTTACACGTTACTTTGATCTTGCCTTTGCCGCGTGGTGCTCGCATTTTTTGTTTACAAGAAGGACATTTAAAATGCCGATACGTACGGTCAAGCTTGAAATCTCTCTGCCTAATTTTGGTAACCAACTGTAAAAACTTTTGATTCTCATTACTACGTGGATAGATTCGCTTTGATAAGAAGCGGTACAATGCAAATCCCACCAAAATGACAGCTAGCAAATCACCGATATAATAAGAAATCCAACGGCTGAAAATCGAAACAACCAAACCGGTAATAACCATTACCTTATTTAGCTGGTCCCATCTGCCGTACCGTCCACGTATAAATTGAGCATACTTTTGATAAAGTTTAAGTAAACGCTGCATCCAAATTCCTTGCATCAAATTCTCCTTCAACTCTATATTCTGATCAAACTACTTATTGTAAATCTTTGGTCCTTTACGCATGTTTTTACGATCATTTTTAGGAGCGCCCATTTGTTTTGATCTGCCGCCGCCAGCTTGCTTCTTTTTAATTAATTCCAGCATTTTTTCTTTTGAATTCATTCTTACACCGCCTTTGTTAACAGTACAACTGCTTCAATATGATAGGTTTGGGGGAATAAATCCACTGGCTGCACCTTTTCTGTCTGATAACCAAGTTCTCCAAAACGTTCTAAGTCGCGAGCTAAAGTAGCAGGGTTACACGAAATATAGATAATCCGATCTGGATTTAATTCGGCAGAGGCTACAATAAACTCTTCAGCTAAGCCTTTTCTAGGCGGATCAACAAAAATCACGTTTGGTTGAATTCCCAGCTGTGCCCACTGTTTCATTACTTTTTCTGCTTTGCCTATTTGATAGGTTACATTAGTTACCCCATTGATTTCAGCATTAAATTTCGCATCCTCAATAGCTTGTGGAACAATCTCTACACCGTAAACATGTTTTACTTTGTCAGCAAATGACAGGCCAATTGTTCCAATACCACAATACGCGTCGATCACTACATCTTCTGGCGTCAATTGTGCAAAATCGATGGCTGTCTGATACAAAACTTCTGCCTGTTTCGTATTCACCTGATAAAATGATTGAGGTGAAATACGATACGTTTTGCCTAATAGTTGATCCTGGATGCTTTCTTTTCCTGCAATTAGGATTTCTTCTTTACCCATGATCACATTGGTTTTCTCACTGTTTACATTTTGAACCACCGATACCACTTCCGGCAGCTCAGCTTGAATCGCTTCAGCAATTCGATGGGCTTGGAAGAATTTAGCAGTTCGAGTTACAAGAATAACCATCATTTCGTGAGAATAATGAGCTCGGCGAATAACAATATGGCGCATGAAGCCAGTATTTTCTTCTTCATTATAAGGTTTGATTTTAAAGCGGCGTAAAATATCCCGGACAACTACAATGGCTTTATCAATTTCTGGATCTTGAATAAAATAATCTTCAATCGGCAGCAACTCATGGGAGTTTTTGCGGTAAAAACCAGTTGCTAATTGCTCATCCAATTTTCTAACTGGAATTTGTGCCTTGTTGCGGTAAGCATAAGGTTCATCCATTCCAATCGTCGACATCACCGGAACCTCAGGCATATGAGCAATCTTATTCATCACTCGTTTCACTTGTTCTTGCTTAAATTCTAATTGATATTCATATTTCATATGGCTAATTGGAGCAATTCCACTTCTTAGTAAGTCCATATTCTTCACTGGTGTACGGTTTGAACTTTCATTCATTCGATTCAGCACTTTACCATAAGCGAATTTCTTACCTGTTTTAACAATCAAGATTTCAACTTCTTCATCTGGTAAAGCATTTTCAATAAATATTGGAAAACGGTCAATATGAGCGACTCCAAGTCCTTCGTGGGTCAAATCATCGATCGTGACCGTGTAAGTTTGATTTTTTTCAATAGTTTCCATAGTTTCCTCCTTAAGGAAGTGCTTTGCTTAGTTTAAAGAATAAACCTTGAAAAAGCAATACTTCTAACGACAACTTAAAAAGGTATTTCCGCTAACAAGCAGAAATACCTTCCGTCGCTATTCTTGTTCTTCTTGTTCTTCTAGTTTTTGGTACTCTTTAACCAATTCTTCGCCGGCTTCTTTTTCTTCCAAGCCAATTCCTTGAATTGCATCATCAGAAATTTCGTCAGTGTTGGCATAAAATTCAATATGCTGATGCAGATTCTCAAACCGCATCGGTGCATCACCGCCGTATTCACCGTCAAGATTGATCATCATTCGCTTGTTCTCATCTAAAGTAGATGCTTCCAAGTAATTTGTTTTTACATATAAAACCTTAGGATCATTGACATGCTTACCGCCGTTTAGGACTAAAGTGATCAAACGTACGATTTCAAACAAATTCGCTGTTTTAACCACTATCAACGAGAATTGCCCGTCATCAAGCATCGCATCTGGGGCAATTGTTTCAAACCCTCCGATTGAATTGGTTAATCCTAAAAAGAACATAGAAGCGTCGCCTTCGTACTCACCGTTCTCATACTTCAAACGCATTTTGATTGGTTTGATTCGAGGTAGCATCTCGGCCCCTTTAGCCAAGTAAGCTAAGTAGCCGAAAATACTTTTTAACTCAGAAGGAACGTCATAAGTCAGTTCGGTTAAATAACCCCCAGCAGCAATATTGATAAAATAGTTATCTCTAGCTTTTCCGATATCCATTTTCACAGTCTGTTGTTTTTGAATGACTTCAGCAGCTGCTTTTACATTACTTCTAGGAATTTTTAAAGCGCGCGCATAGTCATTGGTCGTGCCCGCAGGAATAATCGCCATCTTCGGCCGTTTTTCCAATGGAGCAATGCCATTCACTACTTCATTGATAGTACCGTCCCCGCCAGCTGCTACAACCAGATCGAAACCAGCTAGAGCCGCTCTTCTTGCTTCGTTTTTTGCACAATCTGGTTCCGGTGTTGTCGCAAACGCACTGGTTTCGTAACCAGCTTTTTCAATCGCGTCTAAAATATCAGCCAGATTGTTGCGCATAATTTCTTTGCCGGATACCGGATTATAGATTAATCGTGCTTTTTTCACAATAGGACTCCTTCTAGCGTTTCGCTAATTCCTCTTGCAATAACTTATTGACCACACCAGGGTTGGCTTTTCCTTTAGTAGCTTTCATGATTTGACCGACTAAGAAACCAACCGCTCGCTCTTTACCATTTTTAAAGTCATCCACTGACTGCTGATTATTATCTAAAACTTCGTTAATCATTGGCAGTAATTGTGCAGGATCTGACAATTGAACTAATCCTTTAGCTTCAACTACTTCTTTCGCTTCGCCGCCATTTTCGATTAATTCGCGGAAGATCTTCTTAGCAATCTTAGAACTAATTGTTCCGTCATTGATCAGCTTAATCATACCTGCTAAATTAGTTGGGGTTAATTTGGTTTCTGCTAATTCAAGTTTTTCGCTATTTAAATAAGCTGAAACTTCACCCATTAACCAGTTGGATGCCTGTTTAGCATCGGCACCTTCTTTTAATGTACTTTCAAAGAAATCTGACATTTCTTTACTTAAAGTCAATACCATTGAATCGTACTCAGGCAAGCCTAATTCGTTCACATAGCGTTCTCTTCTTGATGCTGGTAATTCAGGCAATTCTGCACGAACCTTTTCAATCCACTCATCATCGATAACAAAGCGTGGAATATCTGGTTCTGGGAAGTAACGGTAGTCACTCGATCCTTCTTTAACCCGCATCAAGATGGTTTTATTGGTTGATTCGTCATAGCGACGGGTTTCTTGTTGAATCGTGCCCCCAGAAAGAAGGACTTTCGTTTGGCGTTGAACTTCATATACTAAGCCTTTACGCACAAAGCTCATAGAGTTTAAGTTTTTCAACTCGGTTTTGGTTCCGAATTCTTCTTGACCATAAGGACGCAGCGAAATATTGGCGTCACAACGCATAGAACCTTCTTCCAATTTCACGTCACTGACATCAGTAAATTGGATAATTGAGCGCAATGCTTCCAAGTATGCATAAGCCTCATCCGGTGATCGCATATCCGCTTCAGATACGATTTCGATCAAAGGCGTGCCTTGACGGTTTAAATCGACATAAGAATAGCCGCCGATGCCGTGCATATTTTTACCAGCATCTTCTTCTAAATGAACCCGTTCAATGCGGATGGTTTTCTTCTTACCGTTGACATCAATTTCAATCCAACCATCATGTCCAATTGGTTCATCAAATTGAGAAATTTGATACGCTTTTGGATTATCTGGATAGAAATAGTTTTTGCGGTCAAAGTGCATATTTTTAGAAATTTGACAGTTCAAGGCTAAAGCTGCCTTCATACCAAATTCTACTGCCGCTTTGTTCATGACTGGTAAAACACCTGGGTAACCCCAGTCAATAATGTTGGTATTGGTATTTGCATCTGCCCCAAAGTGAGCAGGTGCAGGTGAAAAGATTTTAGAGTTGGTTTTCAGCTCCACATGGACCTCAAGCCCGATGACTGTTTCTAAATTCATTACTTGTTCCCCCCTAAAATCACTGGTTTTTGCTTGTGATGATCGGTTGCTTGTTCAAAAGCATAGGCTGCTTTGTACATCGTTGATTCATCGAAGTGGTTTCCGATTAATTGTAAACCAACTGGTAAGCCCTCAGACAATCCTGCAGGAATAGACATACCTGGCAAGCCTGCTAAGTTTACCGGAATTGTTAAAATATCACTTTGATACATAGTAATTGGATCATTGATGTTTTCACCGATACCATAAGCGACAGTTGGTGAAGTTGGTCCAATGATTAAGTCATAATCAGCAAAAACTTTTTGGAAATCTTGCATAATTAACGTACGAACTTGTCCAGCTTTTTTGAAGTATGCATCGTAGTAGCCGGCAGATAAAGAGAACGTGCCTAGCATGATCCGACGTTTTACTTCTTCACCGAAGCCTTCAGTTCGAGTATTGACATACACGTCTTCTAAACTTTGAACATTTTCTGACCGGAAACCATAGCGGATGCCGTCAAAACGCTGCAAGTTAGAACTTGCTTCAGAAGAGGCAATAATATAATACACTTGTACACCATATTTTGAATGAGGTAAGCTTACTTCTTCTACTGTAGCGCCTAAGGCTTTGAAGGTTTCAACAGCCTTCATAATTGCTTCTTTAACTCCAGCATCTACACCTTCGCCTAGAAATTCTTGTGGTAAAGCAATTTTCATGCCTTTAATGTCGCCAGTTAAACCAGCAGTAAAATCAGGTACCTCTACTCCAGCAGAAGTGCCATCTTTTGCATCATAACCACTAATCGCACTTAGAGCTAAAGCATTGTCTTTGACCGTGCGAGTAAATGGTCCAATTTGGTCCAATGAAGAAGCAAAGGCAATTAAGCCAAAACGTGAAACACGACCGTAAGTTGGTTTCATTCCTACAACACCATTAAAAGCAGCAGGTTGACGAATACTTCCGCCCGTATCGCTCCCTAAAGAAACGGGTACTTGACCAGCTGCAACAGCTGCTGCTGAACCACCAGAAGAACCACCTGGAACCTTTGAATGATCCCAAGCATTTTTTGTTTTCTTAAAGTAAGAGGTTTCTGTTGAGCCGCCCATGGCAAACTCATCCATATTCAACTTACCTACAGTAATCATATCTGAGCTGTATACTTTTTCCATAACCGATGCATCATAAATCGGATTGAAGTTAGACAAAATTTTAGAAGCTGCTGTTGTTAGCAGGCCTTTAGTAACGATGTTATCTTTAATACCGATAGGAATACCTGCTAATGGATTAGATTCAGTGATTCCTTTTTCATCAATTGCTTTAGCGGCAGCCAAAGCATTTTCTTCGTTTAAAGTGATAAAAGCTTCCATTTGTTCTTCTGTTTCATCAATGCGTTTAAAGGTATCTTTTGTTAAATCAGTTGCTGTGATTTCTTTGGAAACAAGCAGGCTGTGTAATTCTTCGATTGTTTTATCGTATAATCTTTCCATTATGCACCCGCCTCTCCGTTATCAATAATTGCTGGAACTTTAATGAAGCCGTCTTCGCTTTCAGGTACGTTCTTCATTAGTTCATCCCGTGACCAGCCTTCAGTTGCTACGTCTTCACGCATAACGTTCACTGTGTCTATTACATTAGAAGTAAATGGTACTCCTTCTGTATCTGCTTCACTTAATTGTTCCACCATATCGATGATTTTTCCAAGCTGATCGGTAAAACCGGTCAGTTCGTCATCAGAAAAAGAAAGCTTTGCAAGCTTTGCAACGTGCTTGACTTGTTCTTCACTGATTGCCATATTATCCCTACTTTCTATCGGCGATTTCGCCAATTTTCATCATTTTATCATATCTCTTTCAAAATTCACGGATTTTATAAAACTTTTCCAAAGCAACTACGTTTTTTATCCTATTTTTTTCTGTTGAGACATATGCTTTTTTATAATACTCGTTTTCTACGAACCACGTCAACTGCTGATTTTGCATTATTCATCATCTACACGACTGGATTCAATCGCTTGAATCATTTTGGCTTCATCCCAAACATCAATTCCAAGTGATTGTGCCTTTGTTAGCTTACTGCCAGCATCTTCTCCTGCAACAACTATATCAGTTTTTTTAGAGACACTACCTGTGACTTTTCCACCTAAATTTTCAATTTTTTCTTTTGCGTCTTCACGAGTATACTCAACTAGTTTCCCAGTTAATACAATTGTTTTACCTTTGAATGGTGACTCAACTTCTTCCAGCTGATTTGTTCGCAAACCTTTATACACCAAATTAACTCCGCATTCAGCCAGTTCTTTCATCAGATCATGCACTTCATCATTTTCAAAGTAAGTAACTACACTGTCAGCAATCGTCTCTCCCATTGTATTTAATTCAATAATTTCCTCTTTTGTCGCTTGGCTCAAACCTTTTAAACTACCAAAGTGCTCAGCTAAGATACGTGCTGCTTTTGAGCCGACATGACGGATTCCTAAACCAAAGATTAGACGTTCAACCGAATTATCACGGCTCGCATCAATTGCCTGTAAAATGTTTTCGGCCGATTTGTCTTTTATTTTGTCCAAAGTCAATAATTGTTCTTTTTCCAATGAGTAAAGATCAGCTACATCACCTACTAAGTTTTTATCATACATTTGAGCCAAAACTCTGGGACCTAAGCCATCAATATTCATCGCATTTCTGGAAACAAAATGATTTAGCCCTTCTTTAATTTGGGCAGGACATTTAGGATTAATACAACGCAAGGCAACTTCCTCATCTAAATGAACTAGTTCACTGTTGCAAATTGGACAGTGAGTTGGTATTGCATAAGGCTCGCTGTCTTCTGGTCGTTTATCAACAATTACCTGAGCAACTTCCGGTATAATGTCGCCGGCTTTATAGACTAAAACAGTATCTTTTAGACGAATATCTTTCTTTTCAATGTAGTCGCTATTATGCAAACTTGCCCGACTAACAGTTGTTCCTGCCAATCGTACTGGATTCATGATAGCAGTCGGGGTAATTACTCCCGTTCTTCCGACGGTCCACTCGATATCTTCAATCACAGTTTCTGCTTCTTCTGGTGGAAATTTATAAGCAGCTGCCCAACGAGGTGCCTTAACTGTAAACCCTAATTCGTCTTGCAAAGCAAACTCATTTACTTTTACTACAATTCCATCAATATCATACGATAGCTGACTGCGTTTTTCGTGGAAGTCTTCGATGTATTCCCATACTTCATCAATGGTTTCACACAATTTTCTTTCATTATTCGTACGGAAACCCAAACGAGCTAACTCATTTAAGGCTTGATCCTGAGTAGTTGCTTCCAACGGACCGAAGTCAGCCAAAGTATATAAAAAAGTGCTTAGGTTCCGATGCGCTGTCACTTTTGAATCCAGTTGTCGTAAGCTTCCGGCTGCCGCATTGCGAGGATTAGCAAAAACTTCTTTGCCTTCTTCTTCCCTACGTTCATTTAATTTAACAAAGGAAGTTTTCGGCATATAACATTCCCCGCGAACTTCAATTGTCAGGGGCTCTGTCAAACGCATTGGGATGGACTTAACGGTTTTTAGATTTTCGGTAATGTTTTCACCTACACTGCCATCTCCACGAGTAGCTCCTTGAACAAATAACCCATTTTCGTATTTTAATGAGATGGATAAGCCATCAATTTTTAGTTCACAACAATAAGAGACAGCATGACCTACCGCTTTTTTTACTCGTTCATCAAAAGCAAGCAACTCTTCTTTACTAAAAACATCATTCAAACTATATAAAGGCGTATCGTGAACGACTTTTTCAAAGCCATCTAATACTTTTCCGCCAACCCGCTGAGTAGGTGAGTCAATCGTAATCAGATCAGGATATTCTGTTTCTAAATTAACCAGTTCTTGGTATTTTTTATCATAAACGTAATCTTCCACAGAAGGTTGATCATTAACATAATATTCATAAGCATACTGATTTAACTCAGTGCGTAAAGATTCAGCTAGTTGTTGCGCTTCTTGAAAAGATAATTGTTCCACTGTGATCCCTCCTAAATTTTTTCAATCGGGGCAAATGCTGCCAGCAGGCGTTTCACACCTTGCTGTGGGAAGGCTATATCTAATTCAACATCATTGGCAGTACCAGAAACTTTTACAACCGTTCCCGTCCCCCATTTTTTGTGTTTTACCTTGTCACCAGGATTCCAGTTCTCCTTTTCACCACCAGAAGCAGTTTTACTACTTACTGGTTGACGAGTTGCCTGCTGATATTTTGCTTGAGTCAGTGGTCTAGCCTTTGAAAATGGATTTGCAACACTTGCTTTTTGGGGCTGCATACCCTCTGGATTAACCAACGAATCATCAATTTCAGCTACAAAACGCGAGGGCTGATTATACTGAGTTTTTCCATAAAGTGTTCGTGAAAAGGCATTAGTTAAGTACAATGTTTCTTCTGCCCGGGTAATTCCCACATAAGCGAGACGGCGTTCTTCTTCCAATTCAGATTCTTCCATTAATGAACGGGACAAAGGGAAAAGGTTTTCTTCCATTCCAATCAAAAATACGATTGGAAATTCCAGTCCTTTTGCAGCATGGAGCGTCATTAATGTTACTTGCGCCGTATCCTCTTGATAGTCATCTAAGTCAGATACTAAAGCTAGATCATTCAAGAAGACAGCCAATTTATCTTCTGGAGCTTCTGCGTCTTCCTCACTTTGTTCGGCATCACGCTTGTCAAACTCTTGAGTAACTGTTCGGAATTCTTCTAAATTTTCTAAGCGTGACTCAGCTTCTAAGGTTTTTTGATTTTTTAAGTCCTCAAGGTATCCGCTACGTTCTAATACTTGATCAACCAATTCAGTTACTGGTAAATAGGCAACCATTTCTTGAAATTGCCCCATCATCACGCCAAACTCAGCGATCGTACGACCAGCTTTACCAGAAATATTCGCTAACTCCACATTTTGAGCAGCTTCTAACATCGACCAGTCATGCATCTGGGCAAAAGTTCTTAGCTTATCCACCGAAGCTGCACCAATTCCTCGCTTTGGCGTATTTATGATTCTTTCAAAACTTACGCCATCACGAGGATTATTGATCACGTTCAGATAGGCAATGATATCTTTGATTTCTTTGCGATCGTAGAATTTATGTCCCCCCACCATCGTGTAGGGAATGTTGGATTTAACTAACGTGTCTTCAATTGTTCGAGATTGGGCGTTGGTTCGGTAAAGGACAGCAAAATCATTGTACGTCCGTTGCTTATTTTGAACTTCAGCTTTGATACGGCTTATCACAAATTGCGCTTCATCTCGTTCACTATCCGCTCGATAGTATGTTATTTTTTCGCCCTCTTTGTTGTCTGTCCATAAATCTTTTTTTCGACGGTTACTATTGTTTTGAATCACTTGATTAGCAGCTTCTAGAATCTTTTTAGTTGATCGATAGTTTTGTTCAAGTAGAATAACCGAGGCATCCGAATAGTCCTTCTCGAAATCCAAAATGTTTTGCATATTAGCGCCACGCCAACCATATATACTTTGATCGGCGTCTCCAACAACACATAAATTGCGGAAACGAGCTGCCAACATGTTCACTAGCGTGTATTGCGCATGGTTTGTATCTTGATATTCATCAACATGCAAATAGCGAAATTTATGTTGATAATAAGTTAAGACATCAGGCTCGTCTTCGAATAAACGGATAGTATTCATGATTAGATCATCAAAATCCATGCTTTGATTATTACGCAGTGCACGCTGGTATGCATCATAGCAACGGGCTACAATTTCTTCAAAAAAAGAGCCTTGTAATTGGGCGTATTTTTCAGGAGTTACTAATTCATTTTTTGCGTTGCTGATGGTACCTAAAATCGAACGCGGGTCATATTTCTTAGGATCAATGTTCAAATCCTTTAAAATTCTTTTCATCAAGGTTAATTGATCAGAACCGTCTAAAATCGTAAAATTACGATCATAACCAATTTTATCTACATCTCTTCGAAGCATCCGGACACACATTGAGTGAAAGGTTGAAACCCATACATCTTCACCACCCTGACCGAGAATACTATTCACTCGTTCTTTCATTTCACGGGCAGCTTTATTTGTGAAAGTAATTGCTAATATATTCCAGGGATTGACTTCCTTTTCTTCTATTAAATAAGCAATACGATGGGTCAGTACTCTTGTTTTCCCACTGCCGGCACCGGCCATAATTAGAAGAGGTCCTTCTGTATGTAAAACTGCTTCTTTTTGCTTAGGATTAAGTCCTGCTAGCAATTCCTGTTTCTGCATGAAATACTTCCTTTCTGTTTTCAATCCTATCAATTATAGCATTTCTCTAACATTCGGGATACTAGCAGCTATTAAAAAAACAGTAAATTTTTTTGTTATTTTCCTTGTCTTTCCAACCGATCAGCGATACATTATTTAAGTACGTATAATGGAGGACTTTTAATGGATAACACACATGAAATTAAACGATTAGATAACACGAAATTAGTGTTTATTGGAAAAGGAGTAATTATTGGACTATTAGCAGGCTTTTGTGTCAGTCTTTTTCGCTTACTAATTGAAGAAGCTGTTCATTATGTTGAAAAGTTTTATACCTATTCGCAAGCAAATCCTTGGGTACTTATTCCGTGGGCTTTTCTAATGCTCTTATTGGCATGGACGGTCTCTTTACTCATCCGTTCGGATAAAAATATTAAAGGCAGTGGAATACCACAAATCGAAGGGGAACTTCAGGGAGAATTACAACAAGATTGGTTTTCCGTACTTTGGAAAAAATTTATAGGTGGAGTACTTTCAGTCGGTGCTGGTTTGTTCTTAGGGCGCGAGGGGCCTTCTATCCAATTAGGTTCGATGGTTGGAAAAGGCTTTGGGGTAAAAACGAATGCCACAACTTCTGAAAAGAAAATATTTATCTCTAGCGGGGCAGCGGCCGGACTAGCAGCAGCTTTTAATGCCCCTATCGCAGGTCTGCTCTTTGTAATTGAAGAAATCCATCATACTTTCTCACCATTAATTTGGCTCACTTCACTTACAGCCGCATTAACAGCTAATTTTGTCTCACTTAATTTTTTTGGTTTAAAACCAGTTTTATATCTTGGAAATGTCGCACAGCTTCCATTGCATTACTACGGTCACTTGATTCTTTTAGGTATTTTACTTGGCATACTTGGTTTTTTCTACCAACGCACGTTACTAGCTTTACCTAAATTTTATCGTTTGACTCACTTACCAGAACATTTATATGGGATTGTTCCTTATTTGCTAGTCATTCCTATTGGATTTTTCTTTCCACATTGCCTAGGTGGTGGAAATCAACTTATCTTAGCTTTTAACCAAAACCAATTTTCTGTTTTATTTCTAGTTGGACTTTTTTTGTTGCGTTATATTTTTTCAATGATTTCTTATGGCGGTAATTTGCCCGGTGGGATTTTCTTGCCCATTTTAACCTTAGGAGCCATTTTAGGCGGACTATATGGAACCGTTTTGCATAATTACTTAGGGATGGATAGTATCTACATTCGAAACTTCGTCGTTTTTGCCATGGCAGCCTATTTTACAGCTATTGGTAAGGCGCCACTCACTGCTATAATTTTAGTGACGGAGATGGTCGGTAACATTACGCATTTGATGCCTCTTGCTGTATGTTCGTTGTCTGCCTACATTATCAATGATTTGATGGGAGGCAATCCAATATATGAATCCTTGTTGGAAAGATTAGTTGGTAACAACACCTCTTCAATCAGTGGAACAAAAACAATTATTGAATACCCCGTGACGGTGGAGAGTAAACTGGATGGAGTAATGATTCGCGATTTCCAATGGCCAAAAGACATGCTGCTAATCTCTATTCGACGAGGGTCTTCTGAAATTTTGACTCACGGTGATACCGTAATGAAAGCAGGAGATCAACTAATCATCTTAACAGATGCAGACCATGCTCAAATTGTTAAGCGAGCGATTTTTCAGACTTCACAGCTAATTCAAACTTAATAAAACAGCTTCTAAATAAGATAGCGATCTCTAAATTTAACTTTTGAGATCGCTATAAAATAGAAGCTGTTTTATTCTTTGATTTGTTGAACTAACTTTTCATTGATATATACAGATACCTGTCCGTCATTTACTGGAAATATACCTTGACCATTGTCATCTAAAACAACTTTTGCTTCATTATTTCCTAGAACATCAACAAAGGTCTCTCCTTGATGTATAGCGCTGACCGTCATTTCCTTTTCTCCGCCTCCAGCATTGGTCATAATTACGGCCATTCCTGAGTTCGCTTCATCGAAATCTCCCATGCATGTCCAACCAATTATATTGGGGTCATCAAAATAATCAGCTTGATTATCAAATGTTAATTGTTCTCGCAATTTCATCATTGTTCTCAATGCTGGTCCTACAGCCTCTACATTTTTGGTACCATAAAGATCTCCCCAGAAAACAACTGGCGTTCCTTGGTTACGTAATAAAGTCAGTGCATAACCATGGCCTTTGAACCAGCCTTCCACCCATGACTCTAGACTTTGACCTTTTTGAGTATCGTGGTTGTCTACGAATGTTACTGACCAATCAGGTCGAGTTTCAATCAATGTCCCAGAAAAAATTTCACGCATATCAAAGCTGCCCATTGAATTTGACGCTTGATACAAATTAAAATGCAGCGGCACATCAAAAAGTGAAATTAGATTACCCGATGAGTCTAGATATTCGTGTAGCTTACCTAATTCATCAGTCCAATATTCCCCAACAACAAAAAGATCTTCTTGTTTTTCTTCCCGACGATGAAGTAGCCAATCAACAAATAAATCGAATCGGATATGTTTTACTGCATCTAAGCGATAACCATCCACGCCTGTTAGCTCTTGATACCATTTCCCCCATTGATCCAACTGTTCAACAGTTTCTGGATTTTCCATATCCAAATTACACCCCATCAAATAGTCAAAATTTCCATTCTCATCATCTACTTGAGGCTGCCAGCCTTTATCAGCAAAATTAAAAATCGCATGATCCTTATTGCGGGCATCATAATCAACACCCGAGAAATTCTGCCAATGCCATTGGTAGTCATTATACTTGCCGTTACGACCTGGAAAAGTAAACTTCGTCCAAGCCTTAATTTCTTTTTCATCTGAAATCGGTTTTGTTCGGTCATCAAAGCTATAAGCAACTGCCTGAACAGCTTCTTCCTCGTCGGCACCCATGAAGTGGTCAAAAACGATATCTGCATAGACTTTCATTTTGAATCTTTTTAACACCTGAATACACTGTAAATATTCATCTTTAGTTCCGTACTTAGTAGGAATCGTATTTTTTTGATCAAATTCGCCTAAATCATATAAATCATATGTCCCATACCCAACATCTTCAACACCTGCAGAACCTTTATAAGCAGGTGGCATCCAGATTGCTGTTACACCCAAATTGCTTAACTCCTCAGCTTTCCCAGCTAACCGATTCCAGTGCTGACTATCCGCCGGTAAATACCATTCAAATCCTTGTAAAATAGTTTCGTTTTTCATACTTACACCTCATTTTCTATCTTTATTCTACTAGATAATGACCAAAAGTCGAATTAAAAGGTCTTAAATAGCATTTTTAAATGTTATTGAATGTTTTTGACTGTTTTTGGTTGATTACGGATGACTATTATGGTAATATACATGTTGAAGGAGGGGTGAAAATGCTTACAGAGGAACGACGGAAGAAAATCATTACTTTATTAGATCAGCATTCTATTCTCAAATCTCAAGATCTTATTTCCTTATTAAATGCTTCAGAATCAACCATTCGCAGGGATTTACAAGAGTTGGAAAACGCTGGCCTACTAGAACGTGTGCATGGCGGTGCAAAAAAACCGCAATATTTAGAAAAAGAATTAGGCATGGTCGAAAAATCGTTCAAAAACGTCCAACAAAAGCAAATGATTGCACGTTTGGCAGCTGATTGTGTCGCAGACGGCGATGTCATCTATCTAGATGCAGGAACCACAACTTTAGAAATGATTCCTTTTCTAAAGGGAAAACTAATCACAGCCGTTACAAACTCAGTTGGTTTAGCAGCTCGTTTAGTCGAACATGAGATTGGAACCATTGTTTTAGGTGGGCGAATCAAATTGACAACGGATGCAGTAATCGGTACTCAAGCGATGGAACAGTTAGCTAATTATCGCTTTAATAAAGCTTTTATGGGGATGAATGGTGTCCATATCGAACACGGCTTCACAACACCTGATACTGAAGAAGCGTCTTTAAAACACTTAGCTATGGAGCAAGCACAAGAGGCTTTTGTACTAGTTGATTACAGTAAATTTAATCAAGTCAGTTTTTCTCGAGTTAACCATCTAGAAGCTGCCACCATCCTTACTGACAAATGTCCGCTGGTTATTTATGACAAGATTAAAGAGTTGACTACTATTAAGGAGGTCACTGTATGATTTACACGGTAACATTAAATCCTTCAATTGATTATATTGTTCATGTGGATCAATTAACGATTGGAGATATTAATCGCATGAAAAGCGATTTGAAATTACCTGGAGGTAAAGGCATTAATGTTTCTCGTATTTTACAAAGAATCGATAATACATCTACTGCACTTGGTTTTCTAGGAGGCTTTACTGGACACTTTATTAAAGAATGGATGGAAAAAGAAACGATTAAAACTGATTTTACAGCAATACAAGATGACACGCGGATCAACATCAAGTTGAAAGCAGCCGAAGAAACTGAAATCAATGGTTTAGGGCCTGATATTTCTGAAGAAGATATGGCATCTCTTAAACAAAAATTGTCTAAAATTTCTCCTGAAGATGTTGTCGTCTTATCTGGCAGCAAACCAGCAAGTGTTCCAACTGGCTTTTACCAAACGTTAATCGAAGTCATTCGTGATAAAGGGGCAACCTTTGTCATTGATACAACTGGTGATGACCTGATGGATTCATTAGCAAAAGAACCTCTGTTAGTTAAGCCGAATAATCATGAGTTAGCTGAATTATATAATACAAAGTTCAATTCGATTGAAGACATCTTCCCTTATGGTCGCCGATTATTAAACGAAGGTGCCCAGCATGCGTTAGTTTCAATGGCTGGGGATGGAGCATTACTGTTTACAAAAGATGGAATCTACCAGTCTAATGTGTTAAAACGTCCAGTTAAAAACTCCGTAGGTGCTGGAGATTCTATGATAGCAGGGTTTGTTGGCAACTTTACTAAGAGCCACGATCCAGTGGAAGCCTTCAGATGGGGCGTTGCTTGCGGTAGTGCAACTACCTTCTCTGATGATCTAGCTACTAAAGAATTTATTTATGAATTGTTGCCGGAAGTCAAAGTTACTAAAATTGTTTAGGAGGAATTATAAATGCATATTAAAGATCTATTAATTAAAGATGCCATGATCATGGACCTGCAAGCAACCGATAAAAAAGGTGCTATTGATGAAATGGTCCAAAAAATGTACGACGCTGGACGAATCAGTGATATCGCTATCTACAAAGAAGGTATTCTAACCCGTGAAGCGCAAACCTCAACTGGTTTAGGCGACGGTATTGCAATGCCTCACGCAAAAAACAGTGCAGTAAAAGAAGCGACTGTTCTATTTGCTAAAAGCAATACCGGTGTTGACTATGAATCACTAGACGGACAACCAACATACCTATTCTTCATGATTGCAGCTCCAGAAGGCGCAAATGATACTCACTTACAAGCGTTAGCAGCACTTTCTCGTTTATTAATCGATCCAGATTTCGTTGCTCAGTTAAAGCAAGCGAATACACCGGATCAAGTACAGCAATTATTTGATTCAGCTGAAAAAGCTAAAGAGGCTGAAGAAAAACAAGAAGAAGCGGAATCAGAAGTTAAAGACTTCAATCGTCGCTATATCGTAGCTGTAACTGCTTGCCCTACTGGTATCGCTCATACTTACATGGCAGAAGATTCATTAAAGAAAAAAGCGAAAGAAATGGGCGTTGACATCAAAGTTGAAACAAACGGCTCTGAAGGAATTAAGCATCGCTTAACTGCCGAAGAAATTGCACGAGCAGATGGCGTCATCATCGCTGCTGATAAAAAAGTTGAAATGAACCGTTTTGATGGCAAAAAACTAGTAAACCGCCCAGTTAGCGACGGAATTAGAAAACCAGAAGAATTAATCGAACTTGCAATGAGCGGAAAAGCTCCTACTTATCATGGTGATGGATCAAGTAGTTCTGAAGAAGAAGCTAGTGATAATGGTACAGTAGGACAACGTATCTACAAAGATTTGATGAACGGTGTATCTCACATGCTGCCATTTGTAATCGGCGGCGGAATTATGATCGCCCTTTCCTTCATGATCGATCAATTTATGGGTGTGCCAAACTCTGAGTTAGCCAACTTAGGAAATTACAATCAAGCTGCCCACATGTTTAATCAAATTGGTAGCGCAGCATTCGGCTTTATGCTTCCTGTTTTAGCAGGTTTTATTGCTTCAAGCATTTCAGATCGACCTGGTTTAATTGCAGGTTTTGCAGCAGGATTTCTAGCAAATGAAGGTGGGGCTGGTTTCTTAGGCGCTTTGATCGGTGGTTTCTTAGCTGGCTACGTAATCGTTCTTTTACGTAAAGTATTCAGTGGCTTGCCAAAATCGTTGGATGGAATCAAATCTATTCTATTCTATCCATTCTTTGGATTGATGATTACTGGCTTCTTGATGTTACTGGTTAATATTCCAATGAAAGCAATCAATGATGGCTTGAATGGTTTCTTAACAGGTCTAGGTGGTTCAAATGCGATTCTTTTAGGCGCATTGCTTGGTGGTATGATGGCAATCGACTTAGGTGGCCCAATTAACAAAGCAGCTTATGTATTTGGTACAGCGACTCTAGCTACAACAGTCGCAACTGGCGGATCAATTGTAATGGCCGCAGTTATGGCTGGTGGTATGGTTCCTCCTTTGGCAATCTTTGTTGCGACTCGTTTATTCAAAAACAAATTTGAAAAGAGCCAAGTAGATGCAGGTTTGACAAACATTGTCATGGGCTTATCCTTTGTTACCGAAGGTGCAATTCCATTTGCTGCCGCTGACCCTATCCGAGTTATCCCTAGCTTCGTGGTTGGTTCTGCAGTTGCTGGTGGTTTAGTTGGTGCTTTCAGTATTAAATTATTGGCTCCACATGGTGGTATTTTCGTAGCACTGCTAGTAAGCAACCCAGTAATGTATTTATTGTTCATCATTATTGGTGCGATTATCTCAGGTGTTATTTATGGTTTGTTGAAAAAACCAGTTGCATAATAAAAAGACGAAATCAGGTTTTTGATCTGATTTCGTCTTTTTCATTGTTAATTTCTACGATCATTTTTTCTAACTCTGACTGGCTGCGGCTTCGGTTGAACTGCATATATACCAAAACCAGCAATCAACACCAGCATCACGAAAGAAATTTTTGCTGCGAAAGAAGGCAACACTATTACTAATAGTAAAGCAACTAGTGCAGTCCCTCCAATTTTCTTCATCAATTGACTCATCGGCTTCCCCTCCTCTTTATGTTTGAAGCATGTCTATCTGTCCATTTCCGGAAATCGTCCGCTGATCAGCAAAAACAACCATCAACTGATTCTTTCCTTTTTCTAAAGAAAGTTGTATCGTATCATTTCCCTGATTGATTTGCCGAACGGTCATGTCCGTCAATTTTTCTTTTAAACCTTCTACTGGGAAATCTTTAAAAGCTCCTTCTGGAATGAAGAATTTTAGAATAGCTGTATAATCATAATATCGTTTATCAGTTAGCTCCAACTCGATCGCATCACGTATATAATATTCATATGCTGCTAAACCTTGATCTAAAGTACGTTCAGGATAAAGTATATGATAGTTCATCATTTTTTCTTCTTCATCATCGATCCAAGGAAAATAAGCTAAAGCATTGAGTGCCCCTTTCATACGATGTACACGATATTGATCATTAATAAAATCGTAAGTACGGGTCACAAAATAAGAAGCTTCATTTTTTTCAGCAGGTTGAAACAGTTCATTTTGATACTGAACAGTCTGAACAACCGTGTCTTCAAAAGCAAATTCAATATAAGGCTGGCTCAGTAAACCTACACCATTAGTAAAAGATAATTGTGGAACCCCTAATTGGTCTCTGAACAGTCGCTGAAATTTTAAGTTAGCAGCATCTTTCCACTGAAAAGGATTCTTGTAAAGTTCAATCGCTACACCCTCACCTATTTCTAGCACGCACTCAACCTGCTGTATTTCAAGCAGCAATTGTTTAGGAAAGAGTTTCTTGTAAGGTTCTCCAAAAAACATCCGCCAACAAGAAGTTAAACAATGGCCTGTGTGAAAAACATCATATCCGGGAAAACTATTGCAATCAACTACTACTTCTCCATTCATCCCGCGCATCTTAGGAAGCGTTTGCGTTTTTACCACATCTTCAAATCGTCTACGCTTCTCGATTTCACTAGTGTTATGGTACAAATACTCATCATAAGCTCGAATATAAGCAAAAAATCCGTGTTTTTCTAAACGTTTTTCTAAATAATCTAAATATACTGGCTCCCAATAGTTGTAGTTGGATTCATTGATCAAGCTTTTTTCAAAAAGAGTAGTGCCCAGAAAATGAACCGTTGATTCCATAGTACCTTTTTTAATTTGAATCCATTTATCATCTGTTGCGGTTAGATTGTCAATTGTCTGCTTTAGTTTAGCTAAGTTAAAGGGTTCTTCCACACCGTTGATCGACATTTCTTCAGGCTCAAGCAATAGGCGTGTCATAACTAACCAATCATGAATAGTTTCTTTGGCTGCAACGGCATCTAGCTTATGCAGCTGGCTAACACTGTATAGTTGCTGTTCTCCCATCACTTTCACTCCCATCTATATAATGATTATACCGCACTGCCGTAAAAATACATAAAAAATTGTTTATCCCTTTTATAAATTTGAACATTCGTGCTAAACTATCCTAGTGGAGGTGAATTGAATGGGACTAAAATTTGAACGCTCTGACGATCTTGATAAATTATTTGAAGAATTTGCTGTCGATCCCGACAAAAACAAAGATATTCAACCAAACGAAGAAATTGAAAAGTTTCTTAAACCCAAAGACAAAAAGAAAGACGAGCAGAATTAAACCTGCTTGTCTTTTATTTTCGCTTCAATTGCTTGCCAAGCCTCTTCTTTCCCCATTTTAGTTTCTGAGGAGAACATAATAAAATCATCTGTTGGATCAAAATCAAGCGCCTTTTTTATTACACTTACATGTTTGTTCCATTTTCCCCGTGGAATTTTATCAGCTTTGGTAGCTACTAAGATTACTGGAATCTTGTAATATTTCAAGAATTCGTACATTTGAACATCTTCTTTGCTAGGTTCGTGACGCATATCTACCAACGAAACTACAGCTTTTAATTGTTTGCGAGATGTAATATAAGTTTCGATCATTTCGCCCCATTTAGCGCGCTCTGTTTTAGAAACTTTAGCATAACCATATCCTGGTACATCAACAAAGTGAAGACAATTTTCGATTAAATAGAAATTCAATGTCTGAGTTTTCCCAGGTTTTCCTGATGTACGTGCCAGATTTTTCCGATCAATCAAAGTATTGATAAAGGAAGACTTTCCAACATTCGAACGACCCGCCAACGCAATTTCAGGAAAGTCAGTCTCAGGATACTGTTTTGGAGAAACCGCACTTATGACAATTTCCGCCTGATGAACTTTCATTCTTTTCCTCCTTTAAAAAAGAGCCACAATAAATTGCGGCTCACTCTTTTACTATCCAGCTTTTTTCTCATCTAAATATTCAATCACTGGTTTCCCAGTGCCCTCAACAGAGTCTTCTGTTATGATAACTTTTTTGATAGTCTCATCAGAAGGAATATCAAACATTACGTCCATCATAATATCCTCAATGATTGAACGAAGCCCACGTGCGCCCGTATTGCGGGAAATTGCCTTGTTCGCAATTGCCTTCAAGGCCCCTTCTTCAAACTCTAATTCTGTTTCATCATAAGCAAGAAGTTTCTGATACTGCTTGACTAAAGCATTCTTCGGCTCTGTCAAAATACGAATCAAATCCTCAGTTGTTAATTTCTCTAAAGCCGTCGTTACTGGCAATCGTCCGATAAATTCTGGGATTAAACCGAATTTTAATAAGTCTTCAGGGATGATTTGCTGCATTACGCTAGCATTGTCATCAATTTTTTTATTGTTCGTTCCAAATCCAATCGTTTTTTCACCTAGACGATTTTTAACGATTGTTTCAATGCCATCAAAGGCTCCACCCACAATAAAAAGGATATTTGTTGTGTCAATTTGGATAAATTCTTGATGAGGATGCTTGCGTCCACCCTGGGGCGGCACACTTGCAACAGTTCCTTCTAGAATTTTCAACAACGCTTGTTGTACACCTTCACCAGAAACATCTCTAGTTATTGAAACATTCTCGCTTTTACGAGTAATTTTATCGATTTCATCGATATAGATAATACCCTTTTCGGCACGTTCAACATTGTAATCAGCTGATTGTAATAACTTCAACAGAATGTTTTCAACATCTTCCCCGACGTATCCAGCTTCTGTCAAACTGGTAGCATCCGCAATCGCAAATGGCACATTTAGTGTACGAGCTAATGTTTGTGCTAAGAATGTCTTACCAGATCCTGTTGGTCCGATTAAACATATATTGCTCTTTTGCAATTCAATTTCGTCTGCTTCTTCAGCTTCTGTATTTACTCGTTTGTAATGATTATATACAGCCACAGACAACGCACGTTTTGCACGATCCTGACCAATTACATATTCATTTAATACATCCAAGATTTCTTTAGGCTTTGGAACGTCAATAAATTCACGTATTGCCTCTTCGTGGAACTCCTCGTCAATAATCTCTTTACAGAGATCAATACATTCATTACAAATGTAAACACCAGGTCCAGCAACTATCTTTTTGACTTCTTCTTGGGTCTTTCCGCAAAAAGAACAGCGAACTGTTTCCCCTGCGCCAGTGCTCTCATACATGGCTTTCACCTCTTGATTCTTTTCCTACAAGTGTTTCCACGTTTGCAGTCTTTATCTATAATAACATATTCATTGAAAAAGACAAAGATAGCAAACGAATTTAGACGTTTTTTAAACAAAAAAAGAAGTTCCAATTTTGGAACTTCTAATTGAGTTTCTATTACTGACCGTACCAAGCAATTCCTTCATATTTCCAACCGTGGTTTTTGGTTAACCAAGTTACTTCATCCCAACTCATCGTATAGTGGTGTGAACCGCTAGTCATATAAGGATGGAATAATCGATAAACCTTCGTCTTGTCTGAAGTATCAGATTTCCAAGAAACCCCTTCATAATTCCAACCATAATTTTTCGTCAGCCAAGTTACTTCATCCCAACTCATTGTATAGTGATGGTCTCTCAGTCCAGGATTGTAAAGACGATAAACGTTAGCACCTGAGTTAGGAGCGTACCAGCCGATTCCTTCATATTTACCCCAATTGATTCTTACTAAATCGTCTCTTTCTTTAGCGCTTGCCGTGTAGAAATGTTCACCATTATCCGGATTATAAAGACGATACATTGCTGAATAACCACTCGGAGCAGTAGGCTCTTCGTTAATATAATCCCCAGTGTAATCTGCAGAAATATCAAAGTTTCCATTTACGTTAGGGAATCGTAATTGAGAACTCCATTGCCAAGCACCGTATTGAGTGTAATAATTAGTTTGAGATAAAGTGTATGGATAAGCAGCCACCCAAATATTTTTATTTCCTAAAGTTCCTGTATTAATTCGTCCTGAAGTAATCCAATGAAGACCAACATAGTGACGAACATTCCCAAAACCTAGCTGATTTAGTCTTGCAGCAAACGCCTTAGAATTCGCACTATGATCACCTTGTCCTAAAATCTGCGGTTCTTCAATATCATTAACCATTAGTGCACTTTTGCTAAGCCCTAAAGAATTTGCATAAGAAGCAAAGTAGTCAGCCTCTGCTCTAGCCTGATCATCTGTTTTAAACCAACTATAATGATAAGCAGATACTTTAAGTCCCGCAGCTTTAGCATTATTTATCTGCGATGCAGCATACGGGTTACGATAAGAAGTCGCTTCAGTAAGTTTCACAACCACCCCAGTTACACCGTAGTTTTTCATGCTTTGATAAGCCGCTACCGAAATTGTTCCATTGTGGGAAGAAACATCGATAAAACTTTTTGTCGGAGTATTATTATCTGAAGCCTGAACAGTAGGAAGGCTTGCTCTTACTGATCTAAAAAGTGATGGTGCCAAGTCTGATCGACCTTGAGGCAAATAAAAAGTCCCCTCTTCTGTTGTAATCTCAGAAGGATTTATATTTTCAGCTTGTTCCTGTGCGTCTTCTGACTGATCCGATTCTTCAACAGTGGTTTCCTGTGTTGTCTCTGCATTAAAATTTTCAGCTGTTTCAATAGTTGACTCCATTGTTCCCGAAGGTTGAATAGTTGGACCCTCATCAGCAGCAGTCATTTCCGCTGTTTGTTCACTTGAATTTGTATCTGAAAAACTTTCAGCAAAAACAATGGTAGTTAAGTTCAGACAAAGAACTGCAATGAAACTCAAACCTAACATTCTTTTTTTCATACTTTCACTCCTTTGATACGTATCTTATTCTTTATTTTAGCAAATAAGAGCACGAATTTAAAGTAATAATTCAGATTTTTTATTTTAAGCATCATTGAGAAGATAATACAAAAAAACTCCAGCGATTAATATCGCCGAAGTTTTAAGAAAAAAATTATTTTTCAATTGCTGTGCCAGTAACTAACTCAACAGCTTTTTTCATTTTAATATCATGTTCTAACATATCTTCTGTCAACACTTTACGAATTTGATCTTCTGGCATTTGGTACATTCCAGCTAATTCCTTGATTTCTTTTTCAACATCTTCAGTTGATGCTTCAATTTTTTCTGCCTCAACGATTGCTTCCATTACAAGGTTCGTTTTAACACGACCTTCAGCTTCGCCTTCAAATTGAGTGTGTAAGTCCGCTTCAGTCGAACCAGTTAATTGATAGTACATTTCTGGTGAGATCCCCTGACGTTGCATATTGTTTAGGAACTCATCCATAGAACGGTGTACTTCGTCGTGAACCATCACGTGTGGAAGCTCAACGATTTCAGCATTATCAACTGCTTGTTTGATTGCCGCTTCATCTTTAGCGTCTTTTGCCGCTTGTTCGCGTTGTTCCAATAATTCTTTACGATATTTTTCTTTTAGTTCAACTAAAGTTTCAACTTCATCATCAATGTCTTTAGCAAAATCATCGTCTAATTCAGGTAATTCTTTAGCCTTAACTTCATGAACAGTTACTTTGAATATTGCTTCTTTACCAGCTAAATTATCAGCTTGGTATTCTTCAGGGAAAGTAACTGTTACATCAAAATTGTCGCCAGCCTTATGACCAACTACTTGTTCTTCAAATCCAGGAATAAATGAACCTGAACCCAATTCTAGAGAATAGTTTTCACCTTTGCCGCCTTCAAATGCTTCTTCATTTATGAAACCTTCAAAGTCAATTACTGCAGTGTCGCCTTCTTCAGCAGCTTCATCTTCTTTAATTACTAATTCTGCTTGAGTTTCTTGATCACGCTTCAAACGGTTGTCTACATCTTCTTCTGAAACTTCAACTGTTTGTTTAGGAACTTCTAAGTCTTTATATTCGCCTAGTTTAACATCAGGTTTTACAGTAATCTCTGCTTTAATTACCCAGTCTTTGCCCTTTTCCATTGTATCTACATCAATTTTAGGTTGAGATACAGGCTCGATCGCCGCTTCTTTAACAGCTGCCTCGTAAGCTTCAGGTAAAACTGCGTTCAATGCATCTTCGTAAAGAGCTTCTTCACCGTACATACGATTAAATACTTGGCGTGAAATTTTGCCCTTGCGAAAACCAGGTACGGTTAAATCTTTTTTCACTTTGTTAAAAGCAGTCGTCAATCCTTTTTGAATTTCTGCTTGCTCGATTGAGAATGTTAATACACCTTCATTGGTGCTTGTTTTTTCAAAAGTTGCTGTCAAGTTTGTTCCCTCCGAATATTAAAATACTTGCAATTTGCATACTACTAAATAGTACACTACTGACTGACAATTGTAAATATAAAGCTATGATTCTATCGACTTTACTCTTCATAAAATCCATTCAACTCTTGCTTGATTTTTTTTCTAACCTCTTCAATACTCTCATCTAACGGATATTCCCCACTTAAGTATTCTGAAAGATAGCTATTTATCCAAAACTGGCTATTCCCATAGTGGTTGTATAAAGGATACAAAAGCGCTAACTCAACTTTAACCTCTTCTAACAAACTAGCCAGCAGAACTGGATCTTGGTTTTCTAGATTCGCTTCTAAGCCACTTAGAATATCATTTTTGAATTGATTAGAAGTTGAGAGTCCAACTTGTTCAGGTGATAAAGAGCGAATATTTCCGTCAACTGTTAATATAGACACTTTAGAGCCCACTCCGATTTTTACCAATTCTTCAAATAAAAAATTTCTTACCAGCAGAGATAATCGAGGATTAACCATTAACTTATTGGCAACTTCCATTAGGTCAGTTTGTGGAAGTTCCTTAACTTTTTTAATTAATTGTAATTGATAGATATTAGGAAACTGATCAAGTTCAGCTAATTCTTGTTTTACTCCATTTATCATACTTCTCTGGGTTTGTTGATAAAAAGTTTCCTGCATTTCTATAAGATCATCAAAAGATTGGATTTTTTCTTTATCTAGCTTCCCCTGTTTTTGTAATTCCCAAATTAGTTTCCGAGCAGTAAGATATTGTTTACTCATTAAAAGATTTTGTAAATACAATTCAGCCCGATTTTCTTCTTCCATATAGAAGTCAGGCAATTCAATTATATAAGACAAACTTTTTTCATAATCACCTAGTTCAAATGCGGTCGTAGCAATCATCCAATTGACAATCGGTTCTTGTTTTATCTGATAAGCTTCCTCAAGATAAACCATACCTTCCTTGGAACGATGCTCTTCTAATGCACTTTGACCATTTCGTAAATAATAGTCATAATTACCAGGAAAATTAATATTATTCATGATAATTTAAAATCCTTTCATAGTTTGAAGCCCTTAACATGTTAAGAGTAACAACGCTAGTCTCCGTAAACAAATCCCCTAAGTGCTGTTTGTTGGGCGTGAAAATTGATACTAGATATCCTAAAGAAAAAATCGTATTTTTCAAAATAAAACGACAAGCTCCCTCACGAACCAGCACAGTTGACCAACTCAATGCTTCTTCATTAAAACAAACCACTTGAATACCAAATATCATTTTGCCTATTGTTTGTCCTCTATTCAACTTCGTCAGTAAAATGAAGTAAGCTAAATAGATAACTAGCGATAATATTCCATATACCGAAAAGATTTCACCCTCTTTTTCCAACCCTAACAAGTTGAATGGCACACCGATAACAATTCCTGTAATGGCCGTTATGCATAATGTATCTATTAAATAAGCAAAGAATCGAATCCAGAACCCCGCATAAAAATAATCAGGATATCGATGCTCTTTATCTTTGGAGAAACTCCCGAAAGGTGCAGAAGAATTCTTTTTTTCACTTGCTAAGGGTGCTACAGCTGGACGCCCTAATTCTTTATTTACCATCTCTACTCCCCTCCATATAGATACATTGCTTTAGGTGATTGTGGAGTCCCCACTTGCTCGATGATAGTGGTCAGTTGTTGTTCTTGCGAAGGTTTTAAGTTTTGGATTTCGGCAAGTTGACTACCTAACCAGCTATTGACAAAATCGGTACTGCCATCAGTATATTCAACAACTTGAGCATCAGATAGATCTTTGTCTTCTTTCAAGGCTTGTAGAGCATCTACAGGATAGCCAATTTCATCGATTAATCCGTTTTCTAAAGCTTGTGCACCATCATAAATTCTTCCATCAGCCAGCTCTCTGACTCTATTTTCATCCATGTCTCTGCCCTCTGCGACAACTTTAACAAATCGATCATAGCTGCTATCTATATAGGCTTGCAGAACTTCTCGATCTCTTTCTGTCTGTGGTCTTGAACTTGAACCAATGTCCTTGAGTTCACCACTTTTAATAGTCGTATCAGTCACACCCAGTTTTTCCATCAACCCAGAATAATTGGTACTAGACATAATTACGCCAATCGAACCAGTTACTGTATCTGCACTAGCAAAGATTTTATCAGCATTTGCTGCAACATAGTACCCGCCACTTGCTGCTTGGTTCTCCATCGAAACGTACACTGGAATGCTTTCTTCGATAGTTTTAAGTTCTTTGGTAATTTCAGCTGTCTCGTAAACCGCCCCACCAGGGGTATTCACCACTAATAGAACCCCTCTAATGGCAGGATCTTTTTTTACCGCCTCTAACTGTTTCATGAATGTTTCATGATTATAACCTGCACTTGAAAATAATCCATTAGTGCCTGTATTTAAAATAGTACCTTCAATAGTCAGTTTAGCAATTTTTTGTGAATTGTTGCCAGCCTCAATGATTTTTTCTCTAGGTTCTCCATTTCCATAAAGCAGTTCGTTCATTTGACTCATGTTATTGTTCGTTTCACGTACTCTTGTGACAGTAGATGAAATGGCTGAAAAAATCATTAAAAATACGGCAATGCCCACAGCTACCCAACGACGTTTATTCATTTTTATCCTACTTCCTATTTTTCTTGATTATCAATACAAGTTACGAATGATCATTACTTTTTCTGTTGGTCCATTAGCTTTCATTTTTTCTGCTTTTTCTAGCAATGAATAACCTTCAAAAACATCATGGTTTAAAGGATCCTCGATTTTAAATAATTTAGCTTCTTCTATATTCAAGGCATCTGGTGAAATTTCTTGAATACTATCCCAACCAGTATCTAAAAAGATTTTTGTATCCTCCGTTACTTCGGTTTGCTTTTCTAAATCCTTCAAGAATTCTCGTAACTGTCCGACAGTTAAAATTTCCACTTGTGACATAATCATCCTCCTCTTTTTTATCATTCTACCTTATTCACAGTAAATATGAAAATTTTGCATAGAATAATTCCTGTAACAACTAGCTATTCTCTTCAGTTGAATTAGACCAATTCTATTTTTTATTTATGACGGTTGACTTACACATCGATTTATTATATATTAATCAGTGTTTCCGTTAGCAATACCAAAAATCAATATTGGTTATACCAATAACGATAGCGCCAGGTCTCAGTGAGACGACGAGGGAGAAGCTCATCGAAATATTCGGCGGATGGCTTCAGGGATGCCACACTCTACAGGTTGTTTTAAAACATTTCTGTGAAGAAAAAACAAAGAAACAGCCAAGTGGTACGGAAGCAGATAATGAAAAGAAAGTAGGAAAAATCATTATGTGTGGAATTGTAGGAATCGTAGGCAACGAGCAAGCAGCAGGAATTTTATTAAAAGGGTTAGAGAAACTAGAATATCGCGGATATGATTCGGCAGGTATCTTCGTAGCTGATGAACAAGAAGATTATTTAGTAAAATCTCAAGGACGTATCAAAAAATTAGCTGCTAAGATTACTGATGATGTGCATGGGTCTATCGGAATCGGACATACTCGATGGGCAACTCACGGGGAGCCTAGCGAACAAAACGCTCACCCTCATACTTCAGAAAGCGGTCGCTTTGTTTTAGTTCATAACGGCGTTATTGAAAACTACGATGAATTGAAACAAACCTTTTTGTCATCTGATGCCTTTTATGGAGAAACTGACACAGAAATCGCTGTTCATTTAGTTGAACATTTTTCTAAAGAAGGGCTAGGAACGAAAGAAGCTTTCCGCAAAGCATTACAAGAAATTCATGGCTCATATGCTTTCGGTTTAATTGACAAAGAAGATCGTGATATTATCTATGTAGCTAAAAACAAAAGTCCATTGTTAATTGGATTAGGAGACGGGTTTAATGTAGTCTGCAGCGATGCAATGGCTATGTTAGAACAGACCAATCAATTTGTTGAAATAAACGATGGTGAAATGGTAATCGTGGCTAAAGATTCTGTCCAAATTGAAAACCAAGCTGGTGATCAAATTGAACGTGCACCTTACGAAGCAAAAATCGATTTATCTGACATGGAAAAAGGTACCTATCCTTACTACATGTTAAAAGAAATTGACGAACAACCTGCTACTATGCGTCGTATTATTAGTGAATATACGGATCAAGCGGGGAATATTACAATTGAAGATGAATTATTAGAAAAAATGCTGGATAGTGATCGAATTTATATCATTGCATGTGGCACAAGTTACCATGCAGGATTAGCTAGCAAACAAGTACTTGAAAGTTTGGCGCAAATTCCTGTAGAAGCACATCTTTCAAGTGAATTTGGCTACAACATGCCTTTGCTTTCAGAAAAACCATTCTTTATTTTCTTGAGTCAAAGCGGGGAAACTGCTGACAGTCGACAAGTTTTAGTCAAAACGAATGCAATGAATTATCCTTCATTGACAATTACCAATGTAGCCGGCTCTACTCTTTCACGTGAAGCAAGCTATACTATGTTGTTACATGCTGGACCAGAAATTGCGGTGGCTTCTACAAAAGCATATACAGCACAGATTGCTGTATTAACAGTATTAGCAAAAGCTGTAGGCGAAGCAAAACATGGTACTGCTGCGCAAGAATTTGATCTTGTAAAAGAATTGGGAATTGCTGCAAACGCTATGGATACCATGATTAGTGAAAAAGAATTAATTAGCCAACTAGCAATTGATTACCTAAGCACAACTCGAAATGCTTTTTACATTGGACGAAGCGAAGACTACTATGTAGCAATGGAAGCTGCTTTGAAATTAAAGGAAATCTCTTATATTCAAGCAGAAGGTTTTGCAGCTGGGGAGTTAAAACATGGTACTATCGCTCTAGTTGAAGAAGGTACTCCAGTAATTGGGGTTATTACTGATGAAGTTACAGCTGCACACACCCGTGGAAATCTTCGTGAAGTTGAAAGTCGCGGCGCTCACACTTTTGTGATTGTTTCAGAAGAACTAAGCAAAGAAGGCGATCAAATTGTTTTACCAATTGTACATCACTTCTTGCGTCCATTAGTTTCAGTAATCCCTGGACAATTAATTGCTTATTTTGCTACATTAGAACGTGGATATGATGTTGATAAACCACGAAACTTAGCTAAATCTGTAACTGTTGAGTAATATGAATAATCTTAAGAAGATCAGTGCGCTGATCTTCTTTTTTACTGCAAAAAAAACGGCATTCACAATAGTTCATGAATGCCGTTTTTGGCTATTAATCTAATCCAATTTCTTGTCGTACTACTGCAGCAATCTTTTCAACATAGTATTCTACTTTTTCATGAGTAGGAGCTTCAGCCATGATTCGGAGCAACGGCTCAGTACCAGAAGGTCGAACTAAAATTCGCCCTTGTCCTCCCATTTCTGCTTCTGCCTCGTCAATGATCGCTTTAATCGCTGGAACATCCATCGCACCATATTTATTGCTTACGCGAATATTCACTAATTTTTGTGGATAGATTGTCACTTCACCAGCAAGTTCAGATAATTTTTTACCGGTTTGCTTCATGATATTTAATAACTGAATACCTGTCAGCATACCATCTCCTGTAGTATTGTAATCCAAGAATAATACATGTCCAGACTGCTCACCACCCAGATTGTAATCATTTTTACGCATTTCCTCAACTACATAGCGGTCACCTACTTGGGTAATAACATCTTTAAGACCGATATCTTCCACTGCCTTATGGAAACCAAGGTTACTCATCACCGTTGTTACAACGGTATCTTTCTTCAAGCGTTTGCGTTCTGCTAAATATTTAGCACAGATAAACATAATTTGATCACCGTCAATAATGTTACCCAATTCGTCTACTGCAATTACTCGGTCCCCGTCACCATCAAAGGCCAAACCTGCATCGGCTTTTTTTTCAATTACAAACTCTGCAAGTTTATCGGGATGCGTAGAGCCTACTCCATCATTAATATTTAAACCGTTTGGAGAGGTTCCCATAGTATAAAAATCTGTTTCTAAATCTGCAAATAAGCGATTCACACTGGTTGATGTAGCTCCATTAGCTGCATCTATACACACAGTCATCCCTGATAAATCACCAGGAATAGTTTGAACTAAGAATTGCGAATACTTTAAAAGCCCTTCATGAAATTCATCGAGAGTTCCTAAACCCTCAGCTGATGGGCGTGGTAATGTATCATCTTCTGCTTCTAATAAAGCTTCAATTTCTGCTTCTTGTTCATCTACCAATTTAAAACCATCACAACCGAAGAACTTGATGCCATTATCCTCTGCAGGATTATGAGATGCTGAAATCATAATCCCAGCCGAAGCTTTTTGCAATTTAGTCAAGTAAGCAACTCCTGGAGTTGAAATTACACCTAATTGAAATACTTCAATACCTACAGACAGTAAACCTGCAATCAAAGCAGATTCTAACATTTCGCCAGAGATACGTGTATCCCGTCCAACTAAGACACGAGGTCGTGATTCCCGTTCTTCATGTTGACTTAAGACATAGCCCCCATATCTTCCTAACTTAAATGCTAATTCTGGTGTTAACTCTTTATTGGCGATCCCTCGAACGCCATCTGTTCCAAAATATTTACCCATGATTCAAAATTTCCCTTCTTCATCTTCTAATTTGTTGATGTAATTGTTGATTCACTGCTAGTCCCTGTCTGTTCAGTATTCGAGGAAGTAGCTCCTTCACTCTCCATACTTGAAGTATTTTGACTGATCCTACTGCTTGATTCAGCAGAACTGGAAGAAGCAGAGCTTCGTAAAATTGGTGTTATTCGTGCCGTAGTAGCAATTGGATTAACCGATATTCCCTCATCTATTGGAATATCGACCCGCCGACTGACTGGTTCTGTAATATTTGTGATATTCACCGGAACTTCGATAGTGTCAATCGCATCAATCACAGAATTAAGTCCACGAATAGTAGCATTCGTCTGATCTAACTCGATATCAAATCGTTGAACTGAAGAAGGAATCGTTCCTTCTTGCTTAGGTTCAAGAGCAACTTGTTTAGTGTCTTGTTCTGCTCTGAATGAAACAGTTACCGTTTGAGGATCTGCTTGAATTGGCAGAGCTTCACCGTTAGTATTCAATGCTAATATCTGTGTTCTTACGGTATCATCCTCGCCCGTTAATTGACTGGCATCTACGCTCGCAATTACTTGGCTTATTTGACTCATCGTTTGTTCACCGGTTGTAATTTCAACCGTACTAGGATCTGATGTTAAACTATCCACTTGTAATCCATTTTCTTCAGCTCCGTTACTAATAACTGGAATTACATCAAAAGTCTTGGTTTGCTTTTTCTCAATTGTAACGGAGATTGTTTGTGGTTCGATAGCTGCATAAATTGAGCTCAATAATTTACGAGTTTGCAGCTTCACTACATGGGTTCCAGTATCTAAATCGTTAAGATCTGCCACGATGCTAAAAGTCCGTGTATCCTCATCTGCTTCACGATCTAGTTGAATACGATTAGCACTACTTAGTCTTACCGAAACAGTGTTATCAAACCCGTGAACAAAATATTCGTCTGAATCATACTCCAACGTAATAGGAACATTTTGTAAAACTTCTTGGTAGGTAGAATTCGAGGAAAAAAAATCACTTACATTTTGACTATTTACGTTAAAGAACAACATTAAACTAAATAGCAAAGAAATTAGTAAATATGGCAAATTAGATTTTTTAAATTTAATCATCATCTTCTATTTACCTCCTTTGCTGACACCGTCAATAAAGGCTTGCAGTAAATTCTTTTTATTCCGTTCTTTCTCATCCGTGATCAGTTCTCTTCGCATAATAGCTAGATATTCTTCCTGATTCAGATCATGCAAGAAATCGGTATTAAATGTTAGACTAACTCCTCCGGTTTCTTCTGAAACAATGATGGTCAGAGCATCACTAACTTCACTAATACCTACAGCAGCCCGATGTCGTGTTCCGAATTCTTTAGGTATCAGCATACTGTCAGATAAAGGTAAGTAAGCGGATGCTACTGCCAACTTCCCATTTTTTACTATTACTGCTCCGTCGTGCAACGGAGTATTAGGAATAAAGATATTGATTAAAAGCTCGCCAGTAATATCTGCATCTAACGGAATCCCTGTTTCGATATACTCGTCCAGTCCGGTATTGCGCTGAATTGTAATCAATGCACCAATTTTTCTACGTGCCATGTACTGAATTGCTTTATCAAACGCCAAAATCATTTTCTCATCTTCATGTTCTTCTTTTTTTGTAGGTTTAAAAAATGAGCTTCTTCCTAAGTGTTCCAACCCTCTACGTACTTCTGGCTGAAAGATAACTACTCCGGCAATTACACCATACGTGATTATTTGATTCATCAGCCACGACAAAGTATGCAAGCCTGTATATTCAGCTAAAATACGAATCCCAATAAATACTGCAACACCTTTAATAAGTTGTACTGCTTTAGTCCCTCTTACAAGCTGAAAAAGCTTATAAATCAGAAACCAAACAACGACAATATCTAAAAGATTCGCAATAATATCCCAAGTTGAAAGGTTCTCAGAAAAGAAGCTCAGCCAATAATCGGAATTAAATAGCTCACTTAGACGACTAGGCATAGGCAACCTCTCTTTCTATACAGTTTCTCTACAAGTATACCATAAGAGAAACAAAAAATAGATATAGCTTAACTGTTTCGTTAGAAGAAAAAAGTCTCAGAACAAAAGTCCTGAGAACTATAAATTATTCGTTAGTTTGTCGCTTTTCAGCACGAGCTGCTCTTCTGGCTGCTCGACGCGCTTCTGCTTCGGGATCTATTTGTCTTTCCCGTTTCTCACGTTTTGGTTTTTCCGTTGTCTCTTCTTGAACACCTTCAATTTTTGCTCGTAATTTTTCTTCTTGTCCAGCTATTTTAGCATAGTTGAAAAATCGCGTCTTAGCATCTTCTACCGTTTTACGATAGAGACTCTCTGCAAATTCAGGTTGAACACCTTGCAAGGAAGAAAAACGGACTTGCTTCTTCATAAAGTCGACCATCTGACTAAAATCTGGTCGTTTGAAATCTAGCTTCATCGGATTTTTTCCAACTTCTTTTAGCAGTGGATTATAACGATAAAGTGACCAGTAACCAGAGTTAACCGCATCTTTTGCCTCTTGTAAACTCTTAGTTAATCCACCTTTTAACCCGTGAGTGATACAAGGGGTATAAGCAATAATTAAGGATGGTCCAGGGAATTTTTCAGCTTCCTCGAAGGCCTTGATCGTTTGTATTTGATTTGCACCAGAAGCAATTTGAGCTACATATACATTGCCATAAGTCATAGCAATCAAGCCTAGATCTTTCTTCGAAGCGTATTTTCCATTGGCGGAAAATTTGGCAATTGCCGAAGCTGGTGTAGCTTTTGAGGTTTGACCGCCAGTGTTAGAATATACTTCATTGTCCATTACTAAAATATTTACATCCGCACCGCTAGCTAAAACATGGTCAATACCTCCAAAGCCAATATCGTAAGCCCATCCATCACCACCGAATATCCATTGACTTGTTTTCACAAACAAATCCCGACTGTTGTAAATGTCCTCTAAACGTGTATCCTTTTCTTTTTCAGTTTTTAAACCTGCTGTTAATTTTGCAGCACGTTGCTGGGTACCTTCGGAATCATGCAAATGGTTTATCCAGTCCTCCATTAAAGCTTTCAGCTCTTCTGATACTACATCTAGTACCTGTGAAATCTTAAAAACCAACTCTTGTCGACGTGTTTGGTTTGCCAGCAACATGCCATAACCAAATTCTGCGTTATCTTCAAATAAAGAATTAGACCATGCAGGTCCCTGACCTTTTTCATTCGTTGTATATGGGCTTACAGGGGCAGCAGCACCCCAGATTGAAGAACAGCCGGTAGCATTAGCAATCATCATACGATCCCCATACATTTGCGTTAACAGCTTCACATAAGGTGTTTCTCCACAACCAGCACATGCACTAGAAAACTCTAACAGAGGTTGATTGAATTGGCTTCCCAAAACAGTATTTGGTTTAGTCGGATTTGCTTTTTGCTTCAAGGTCATTGCAAACGCCCAATTTACTGCTTGTTCCTTTTGCTCTTGATAGGGTTTCATTACAAGAGCCTTGTCTTTTGCCGGACAGGCTTCAACGCATAATCCGCAACCCGTACAATCCTCAATGGAAACCTGAATACGGTATTCAAGTCCATCGATACCGCGCATTTTTCGGACGATGTAGCCGTCTGGGGCGTCCAACATTTCTTCATCATCAGCTAAAAATGGGCGTATGGCTGCATGAGGGCAAACAAAAGAACATTCGTTACACATAGTACAACGATCACTAATCCATTCAGGAACCTGTAAGGCTACTCCACGTTTTTCGTAAGTAGTCGTTCCAACTGGAATAGAGCCATCCGTCATACCATTATTAACTAACGTACCTACCGAAAGACTGTTGCCTTCCATAGCATTTAACGGCTCTAAAATTTGCTCTACATATTGTGGCACTGCTTTAGGTCTAACTTTAGCTGGAATTTCAACATGATGCCACTCCTCTGGAACATGGTATTGGTGCAAGGCTTCTACGGTGCGTTCCATGGCAGCAATATTTTTTTCTACAATTTCGATAGATTTTCGTCGATAGTTGCGATCAACTTCAGCTTCCAAAATCCCCAAAGCTTCATCAAAAGGAATAATCCCAGTTAATTTGAAGAAGGCCGTTTGCATCACTGTATTAATTCGCTGACCTAAACCAACTTCCATTGCTAACTGTGCCGCATTAATTGTATAAAACTTGATCTCATTTTCGGCAATATAGCGCTTCAGACGAGCTGGCAGTAATTGATCAATTTGGCGATCATTCCAAGTCGTGTTCAAAAGGAAGGTTCCGCCTGGCTTTAGACCTTTTAGTAAATCATAGTTGTGAATGTAAGCTGGTGTATGGCAGGCAATAAAATCAGCACTTTCTACCAAGTAAGTCGATCGAATGGGTGTATCACCAAAACGTAAATGGGATACGGTTAATCCGCCAGATTTCTTTGAATCATAATAGAAATACCCTTGAACATATTTGTCCGTATTATCACCAATAATTTTAATTGCTGATTTATTGGCGCCAACTGTTCCATCAGAACCGAACCCCCAGAATTTCGCTTGATACGTAGCAGGATTAGTTAAGTCAACTACTCCTTCTGTTTCTAAAGATAAATGAGTCACATCATCGACAATCCCAATAGTAAAACGCGCTTTGGCGGTGCCTCTTGGTTTTAACAGCTCATTGTAAACTGCAATTATTTGATCAGGCGTAACATCCTTGGAACCTAGCCCATAGCGACCGCCGATAATCATTGGCCGTGTTTCTGCATCATACATTGCACTTTGAACATCCAATAACAACGGTTCACCGTCTGCGCCAGGTTCTTTGGAGCGATCTAAGACAGCAATGCTCTTGACAGTTTTCGGCATTTTTTTCAATAGTGTTTCTACTGGGAAAGGACGATACAGATGAATATTCAAGAAACCGACTTTACGACCTTGTTCATTCAGGTGATCCACCGTTTGTTCAATCGTTTGTGCCACCGAACCCATGGCAATAATGATCTCTTTCGCATCTTCAGCACCGTAATATGTAACTAAATCGTAGTCAGTTCCTCGTAGGTCATTAATAGCCCGCATATATTTCTGAACAATTGCCGGTAAATCTTGATAATACTTATTTACTGTTTCTCTTTGTTGGAAGTGAATATCGGGATTTTGATTCGTTCCGCTAACTGTTGGATGATTAGGATTCATACTACGAGAGCGAAACTCCGCCAATTTTTCTTGGTTAATCAAAGGGGCTAGCTCATCATATTCCAAAACTTCAATCTTTTGAATTTCATGACTAGTTCTGAACCCATCAAAGAAGTTCACAAATGGGACGCTAGCTTCGATTGCTGCTAGGTGTGCAACAGCTGAAAGGTCCATCACCTCCTGCACACTACTTTCTTGTAACATTGCAAATCCTGTTTGTCGTGCTGCCATGACATCTCCGTGATCTCCGAAAATATTCAAAGCATTAGTAGTGATAGCTCGACTAGCTACATGAAAGACACCAGGTAGTAATTCGCCAGCAATCTTGTACATATTAGGAATCATTAGTAATAATCCTTGAGAAGCCGTGTAAGTAGTTGTTAACGCACCTGCTTTCAGTGCTCCATGAACCACTCCAGCTGCTCCAGCTTCCGATTGCATTTCCGTTATATTAACAGGCTGCCCAAAAATATTCTTCTTTCCTTGTGCCGCCCATTGATCGACGAGCTCAGCAATAGTTGAACTTGGTGTAATTGGATAGATTGCTGCTAACTCGGTAAACCCATAAGAAATATGAGCTGCAGCTGTGTTTCCATCCATTGTTTTTGTTTTTCTCATATGATTCCTCCCGCTTGCTTAATATTGCGTGCAACTATCTTACTATTCAGCATGTGACTTTCTTCGATTTAAAATATGTTTCTCTCTACTTTTGCTTACCATCAAGAATGAGACCTACCTCTTTAGTAAAACACTCACAATGTATTTATTATAAACTAGCTCATTCAACTTTTAAAAGTTCCTTTCCCCTAGTTTTTAGTGAGAAGAAATTTATTTATTTGTATTCTGGTAATTTTCTTGTACACTAGAAACAAAAGGAGGAATTGAATAATGGATATTTCAGTTATTAAACCTGAATTTGTGAACGACCTAAATGGTATCAAAATTGGGGACGACCAAGCTCCAAAGCGCATAATTGAGTTTATGAACCTTCGTTGTCCATTTTGTAAACAATGGTTTGAAGAATCACAAGATACTTTAGCTAAGGCAGTTGCAGAGGGAAAAGTGCAGCGTATCATTAAATTATTGGATAAAGATAAAGAAAGTCTACAACGTGGCAACATCATGCATGAATACATCAGCAATGATTCTAATCATGCTCTTCAACAAATCCAGCAAGTCTATGCTTCGCAAGACGAGTGGAAGGAATTCAGCTTGGAACAAGTTGCTTACTATGCAGAAACGACTCTGCAACTAAAGCAGCAGCCTAATCAAGCGATACAACAAGAAATTCGCAATGAAGCTGAACAAGCCAACATTAAATTTGTTCCAACGGTTTTAGTTGATGAGCATATTTTTGATGAATCAATCACTCAAGACCAGTTAATAGAATTTTTATCCCTTTAAGCAGTCTCGAGTAATGGATAGTCAAAAAACGTTAGCAAAGGGAATACTCCCTTTTCGCTAACGTTTTTTACATGCTTTTCTTTTTCAACTCTTCAGCAAAATCATTTATTTTTCGAATACGATGGTTGATTCCAGATTTTGAAATTGTACCTGAAGGAATCATTTCACCAAGCTCTTTTAAGCTAACTTCAGGATGCAGCATTCGTAATTCAGCAATTTCCTGCAATTTCTCTGGTAATGATTGAAGACCGACAGTTGTCTCGATGAAGCGAATATTTTCAATTTGTTTTGAAGCAGCATCAATTGTCTTATTCATATTTGCTGTCTCACAATTAACTAGTCTATTTACTGAATTTCGCATATCTCGTACAATTCGAACATCCTCAAATTTCAGCATAGAATTCGTCGCACCAATTAAAATTAAAAAATCCGCAATTTTTTCTGCGCCTTTTAGGTAAGTGATATATCCATTTCGCCGTGCTAATGTCCGCGCATTTAGATCGAACTGATTCAACAAATCACAGATATCTTGATTGTGTTCTTCATAGATAGAAGATATCTCTAAATGATAACGACTTGTTTCTGGATTATTTACCGATCCCGAAGCTAAAAACGCCCCTCGTAAATAAGCTCGCACTTTCTCATTTTCCGTTCTTAATTCTTTTGAAATGTGTGACTGGAACATCAAACCATCCATAATATTTAAATCAGTTAAAATACTCTGTGTTTCTTGTTTTAGTCGTACAATATAAACATTGTTTTTCTTCAGTTTCATTTTTCGCCGTACTAATAACTCGCTGCGTACGCCATAATGTTCTTTCAAAAGTGTAAACAACCGTCGAGCAATCGCCGCATTTTCAGTTTGGACATTTAACACAAATTGGTGATTATTCAGACTTAGCGATCCATTCATACGGATTAAAGCCGCTAATTCTGCTTTAGCTAATTCCTTTTGCACAGCCAATCCAGTGAGCTCTTTTTTTACTTCTGCCGCAAATGACATTTCCTAAGCCCCCTATTAAATTTTCGCACCAAAAACGATTCGAAATAACTCGTCAACTACTTTATCGCCATCATGAAAAACGCCACCGTCTCTTAATTTAAGAAAATCTGTTGAAACTACTCGGCAGCCTTCATTGCGTAATCCATTAAAATCATGAGTTACTTGAACAAGATATTCATCATATATTTCAGGATCCATATAGTCTTCTGGTACTTTCTCAGTATTTACTAATACCGTATCAACAAATCTATCTTTTAAATGCTGATGAAGCACCCGAACATGGTCTGCATCACTAAAATGTTCAGTTTCCCCTTTTTGCGTCATGATATTACAAATATAAACAACTTCAGCATCGGTTGTACGAACAGCATCTCCGATTTCACTGATTACTAAATTAGGTAAGATGCTAGTAAACAAAGATCCTGGACCCAAGACTACCATATCGGCATTTTTGATTGATTGGACGACTTTACGTGCCGCATGAATATCTTGATCATCACCTTTTCCGGTGACATAAACCTGCTTGATAATTTTCCGATCTAACGCAATTTTTGATTCCCCAGCAACAGTCGTTCCATCTTCAAACTCAGCATGCAACACTAAGGGCTTCTCTGAAGAAGGGAATACATGACCATCCACATGTAGCATATGCGCCAACAATTGTATCGCTTCATAGGTACTTCCTCGCATCTCAGAAAGCGCAGCAATGATTAAATTACCGATTGTATGATTAGCTAAGAATTTATCTTCTTCCTTAAACCGATATTGAAAGAGGTCTTCATACAACCTAGGCATGTCTGATAACGCCGCCAGAACGTTTCTCAAATCTCCCGGTGGAGCCATATCAATTGAATTTCTCAATTCACCACTACTACCGCCGTCATCTGCTACTGTAACTACTGCAGTAATATCTGCACTTTGGTTACGAAGACTTTTCAAAATTACAGGTAAACCTGTTCCACCGCCAATTACGACAATTTTGGGTTTGCGAATTCGATAGGTTTTCATTTTCATGAACGATTCACCGTCTCTTTCCGCTTATCTTTATCACGATGAGTAATGTTTACCCGGTAATCAAGATCTTTTAAAGCTTTTCCTACACGCTCACTTAATGCGACAGATCGATGTTGTCCGCCAGTACAGCCAATTGCAACTGTTAATGAACTTTTCCCCTCTTTAACATATCCCGGTAGAATATTTTTTAACAGCGTAACAAAATCATTATAGAATTCATCAGTTTCAGGAAAAGACATTACATAATCATATACTTCTTTATCCAAACCAGTTCTAGGACGGAGTTCAGCAATATAATGGGGATTCGGCAAAAAGCGTACGTCCATTACAATATCTGCATCAATCGGCAAACCATATTTGAAGCCAAAGGAAAGCATCTCAATATGGAAACCTAAATCATCTGTCTGTTTGAACTCATGATTGATTTTTTCACGTAGTTGACGCGGTGTCAAAGTAGTCGTATCAATCACTAATGTTGCGCGAGTTTTTAGGTCTTCTAAAATTGCCCGTTCCTTCCGAATACCTTCAGTTACTAATCCGTCCATCGCCATTGGATGTGTTCTTCTTGTTTCTTTGTATCGAGAAACTAACTCTTCATCGGAAGCATCCAAGAAAAGTAGGCTCGTATCAATAAAGCCAGTGTTATCAATTTCAACTAACATATTTTGAATCTCTTCAAAAAACGCTCGTGAGCGTAAATCAACTACCAAAGCAATTTTCGTTACCTTTCCAGATTCACGAATCAATTCCCAAAATTTAGGGATTAGTCCAGGTGGCATATTATCAACGCAAAAATACCCCATATCTTCAAAGCTCTGAATGGCTACAGTTTTACCCGCCCCACTCATTCCAGTAATGACTACCAAATGTAAACTATCTGTCATTTTGTGCCACTCCTCTCCATCTCGTACATTGTATCATTCCGGGCGTGTCTTTACTACAGATTTAATTATTAAATTCCTATTAAAGCTTCATATTTTTATAAATTTACTAGTTCAATATTTAACCACAATAACTCGATACAATATTTGTAAACTTTCACGTCTACAAAAAACAGACCTCCTTTAATTAGAAGATCTGCTTTTTAAAGCTAGTTCAATTGTTAGGTCTGCCAAAATTGACTGAGCATCTGTCACTGGATAAGGCACATCCTTAAATGTTTCTTGAACCAGCGAAAGTTCTGTACAGCCCAGTACAACATGCTGACAACTTAAAACATCAAACACATCTGACAAGATTTCCAAGTATAACTCTCTGTTGACAAATCCCTTTTCTTTGACATCACGGTAAATTAGATTATTAACTTTTGTTTGTAATTCCTTATCAGGTATGAGAACATCGAAGCCTTGCTTTTCCAGTTCACGTTGATAAACTCCAGCTTTTACGCTGCCTTCAGTTCCAAGAAATGCAACTTTTCCGCCATCAGGATTTTCTTGTTTAAGCTTTTGAGCCGTTTCTCTAGGCATGTGCAGCACCGGAATATCAGTAGCTCCTTGAATGATATCAAAAAAGTAATGGGCTGTATTACAGGTTAATACAATAAAATTGGGTTTTAGCAAGTTTTGCTTTTCAATATCATCTAATAGATAGGGCAGTGGACTGTCTGCCTCATGATCCAAAATATAAGCGGTTCTATCAGGAACAGTTGCATGATTAAACAAAACATAGTTTAAGTAATCCTGATCTTTATGCGCCTTAACACGATGGTTAATTAAGCGAACAAAGCTTTCAGTCGCCATCGTTCCCATTCCGCCTAGTATGCTAAAGAAGTTTTCCAACTATTACCCTTCTTTCTCTTTAAAGAACAAGTCAAATCGTCCTTTATATTTACTAAACATATATTTCATTAACAGCCATCGCATTGGTGACATATCTTGCTTGTAAAAAACGGTTGTCCCCCATTTGTTTTTTTCGATGAGATCCAACGCCTTTTGTTTATCTTCATTATTGCGAGCATATTTCACGAAGACTTCTTTAGGAACACCCATCCAAAGCATAGCAGTGTCAGCCTTTGCTTTCCCATAGATCGTTTCGGAGAAAGGCACTTCAAATACTCGGTCCTCGGTAACAAATTTTGCTAAGTTTAAGCCATTCAAAGTTACGAAAAAGCTACTGCGTCCCTGGCGCAAATTAATTTCAAACAACTTGTACTCGCCATCACGAGGGTCATATTTCATATCGAAATTAGCAAATCCAGTATACTCGATTTTCTCTAAAAATGATTGAATCGTGTGATATATTTTTTCATTGTAGTCTGGCATAATCGCCACGTAATTCCCGATTGCTTCAGGAGAGGGATCTTCCAATAATGGATGCCCCAAGCACATCATTCTGACCTGATGTTGCTGATCCACATATGCATTTAGTACTCTCATGTTACTGTCATCACCTGGGATGAAATCTTGCGCAATCATTTCACTCTTATAGCCAGCTTGATAAATACGCCCTAAAATTGTGTCAAACTCTTCACGAGTATCGATAATAAATGCTTTTTTCCGACCTTCAAAATCGACTGAAAGCCATTCTACACTATTGGCTGGTTTTAATGCAACTGGAAACTTAAATGGCAAATCTTGCTTCAAACGACCATTTTCTAGCATTCCTTCTCGAATAATCAATGTCTTAGGATAAGGTAATTGATACGTTTCACAAATTTCATAAAAACTAACTTTACTAATTAATTGCTCTAACATTGTAAAATCAACGTAAGGACAAATAAACCATTCCGATAGTTCTTCTTTATGCAGCGAGACTAATTCAGCATACCCATCACCACAAGCAATTACTAAGTATTTTGTATCCGGATCGTTATATTTTTCTTTTCCAAGCTTTCGCATTTCTTCAATGAAAACTGGATCTTTATCAAATCCCGTTATCGTGTGGACATTAACAATTTTTGAATGTTTTGTTGGAGCCAGTTGCAAGCCTGCATAGGCTTCACTAACTAGACCGTACGCCTCATGGAAAGACCGAGCCATCCCATAAACGTTGATGTCACTTCCTAATAAAATTGGTACAAATTTTTGCTGTTTATTCATCTTCACTACACCTTCTCGTCTTAATCCCTGACTATCATACCATAAAGAAAAAAGCAATCAAAGCTAAGTCTTTGAATTGCCTTTTTTCTTTATAATTATTTAGCGCTTTCCAACGCTTTTTTCAAGTAATAACCAGTGTAGCTTTCAGGTACTTCAGCAATTTCCTCAGGTGCCCCAGTGGCAAGAATTGTTCCTCCACCGTCGCCACCTTCAGGTCCTAAATCGATCACATAGTCAGCTGATTTAATCACGTCTAAATTATGTTCGATAACTAGAACAGTATTTCCGGCATCCACAAATCGCTCTAGCACCTTCAGCAAGCGAGCTATATCATCTGTGTGAAGCCCTGTAGTCGGCTCATCCAAGATATAAAAGTTTTTCCCATTAGAGTTTTTATGAAGTTCACTAGCCAACTTCATTCGTTGTGCTTCGCCACCTGATAAAGTTGTCGCAGGCTGACCCATAGTTACATATCCTAAACCTACATCAACAATTGTTTGCAATTTGCGATGAATCTTAGGGATTGGTTTGAAGAACTCTACAGCATCTTCCACCGTCATCTCTAAAATATCAGCAATATTTTTTCCCTTGTAATGAACTTCTAAGGTTTCAGAATTGTATCGTTTCCCATGGCAAACTTCACAAGGGACATAAACATCTGGCAAAAAGTGCATCTCTATTTTTATAATACCGTCTCCACGGCAGGCTTCACATCGACCACCTTTAACGTTGAAGCTGAAACGTCCCTTTTTGTAACCACGTATTTTTGCTTCATTAGTCTTAGCAAACAAGTCACGAATGTCATCAAACACACTAGTGTAGGTTGCTGGATTACTTCGTGGAGTTCGGCCAATGGGACTCTGGTCGATATCTACTAGTTTTTCAATGTTCTTGTATCCAGTAATTTTCTTGTACTTACCAGGCTTATTTGAGTTGCGATTCAACTTTTGAGCCAACGCTTTTTTCAAAATCTGATTTACCAAGGTTGATTTCCCAGAACCTGAAACTCCGGTAACAGCAACAAATTTGCCTAAAGGAAAAGCGACATCAAGGTTTTTCAAATTATTTTCAGCTGCACCAGTCACTTTGATCGCTTTTCCATTCCCTTTACGTCTTTCTTTAGGGACTGGAATCTGTCTTCTACCAGATAAATATTGACCGGTTAGCGAGCTTTCGTTTTCTGCAACCTCAGCAGGGGTTCCTGCTGCGACAATTTCTCCACCTTGATCACCAGCCCCTGGACCTACATCAATTAAATAGTCCGCAGCGCGCATTGTATCTTCATCATGTTCTACTACGATTAAAGTATTTCCTAAATCCCGCATTTTTTTCAACGAATGGATCAAACGATCATTATCCCGCTGGTGCAAACCAATAGATGGTTCATCTAAAATGTACAAAACACCTGACAGATTAGAACCGATTTGAGTCGCCAAACGAATGCGCTGCGCTTCACCACCGGATAGGGTTCCAGCTGCACGGCTTAACGTCAAATATTCCAACCCCACATTTCGCAAGAAAGTTAATCGATCACCGATCTCTTTTAAGATCGGACGAGCAATCATCGTTTCTTGTTCGCTTAAAGTCAAACCATTAAAAAATTCTAGAGCCTGATTAATTGAATCTTCACTCACTTCACCAATATTGATTCCATTAACTTGTACCGATAATGCTTGAGGATTCAATCGCAAACCATGACAAGCTTGGCATTTTAATTCAGTCATATATAAACGCATTTGTTCACGAGTGAAGTCACTATTGGTTTCACGATAGCGGCGATCAATATTAGAAAGAATCCCTTCGAAAGGTACTTCTACATCCCGCACTCCACCAAAATCATTTTCGTAATGAAAATGGAAATGCTCGCCGTTTGAACCATGAAGAATGATTTTTTGGTGTTCTTCAGGTAAATCTTCAAATGGTGTATCCATATCAATTCCAAAGCTTAAGCAGGCTTGCTCCAGCATTTGCGGATAATATTGGGAACTGATTGGGTTCCAAGGAACTAGAGCACCTTTTCTTAAAGTCTTGGTAGGGTCAGGAATCACTAGTTCTTGATCGACTTCCAGTTTTAGTCCTAACCCATCACATTCAGGACAAGCACCAAACGGAGCGTTAAAAGAGAAAAGGCGCGGTTCTAATTCACCAACGGTAAAACCACAGTAAGGACAAGCATAGTGTTCACTAAACAGCATCTCTTCTCGCCCGATTACATCAACTAATGCATAGCCATCAGCTAAACGCAACGCAGCTTCAAAGGAATCAAATAAACGCGAACGGATACCTTCTTTTACAACAATACGGTCAATGACTATTGCAATATCATGTTTTTTATTTTTTTCAAGTTCTGGTGCTTCAGATACATCATAGACTTCACCATCCACGCGCATTCTGACATACCCTTCTCTTTGAATCATTTCAAAAACTTTTTTATGTTGCCCTTTTTTCTTAACCACAACCGGCGCTAAAATTTGAATTTTTGTACGCTCTGGCAACTCTAAGACTTTATCCACCATCTGTTCTACAGATTGCGAAGTAATTTCAATATGATCATTGGGACAAATTGGATGTCCTACTCTAGCGTATAGTAGCCGCAGATAATCGTTAATTTCAGTTACAGTCCCTACCGTTGAACGAGGGTTTTTACTAGTGGTTTTTTGATCAATCGAAATTGCAGGACTTAATCCATCGATACTATCTACATCCGGTTTATCCATTTGACCTAAAAATTGACGAGCATATGCAGAAAGACTCTCTACATATCGCCGTTGCCCCTCTGCATACAAGGTATCAAAAGCCAGTGAGCTTTTTCCTGATCCAGATAATCCTGTGACCACTACCATTTTATCACGAGGAATGGTTACGTCTATATTTTTCAAATTATGAGCCCTGGCGCCATGAATCACTATTTTATCGTTTGCCATACTTTTCTCCTATTCACAAAAAAGTTATTCTTTTATTCTGCAGCTTTTAATTCTAAAATTGTATCTCGTAAAGAGGCAGCAGTTTCGAAATCAAGGGTTTTAGCTGCTTCACGCATTTCGTCTTCTAGTTTTTCAATCATCAGTCTACGTTCTTCAATAGACAGATCATCATATGAACTAATATCATAAGCACCAACCTCTTCAGCGACTTTACTGATAGCAATCAGATCACGGATTTCTTTAATAATTGTTTTCGGTTCAATACCGTGCTCAATATTGTACTGTTTCTGAATTTCTCGACGACGTGCTGTTTCATCCATCGCCCGTTGCATTGAATCAGTCACCTTGTCCGCATACATAATAACACGCCCGTCAGAATTACGAGCTGCACGACCAATTGTTTGAACAAGTGAACGTTCACTACGTAAAAAGCCTTCTTTGTCGGCATCCAAAATGGCTACCAGGGATACTTCAGGTACGTCCAATCCTTCGCGAAGTAGATTAATACCTATTAATACATCAAATTTTCCTAAACGCAGATCTCGAATAATCTCCGTACGCTCCAAGGTCTTAATATCGCTATGAAGATACTTAACTTTGATACCCAATTCTTTAAAGTAGTCAGTTAAGTCTTCCGACATTTTCTTGGTCAAAGTAGTTACAAAAACTCGTTCATTTCTTTCCGCTCGTTCATTTATTTCTCCGACCAAGTCATCAATTTGTCCCATAATTGGACGTACTTCAATAACTGGGTCTAATAATCCAGTTGGTCGAATAATTTGTTCCACTACAGTATCCGTTTGTGTATCCTCATAAGGACCCGGTGTCGCTGATACGTAGACGATTTGATTTACTCGTTCTTCAAACTCTTCTAAACGTAATGGTCGGTTATCCAAAGCCGATGGTAAGCGGAATCCATAATCTACTAGCATTTGCTTTCTAGCTCGGTCACCATTATACATTCCTCGAACTTGAGGCATGGTAACATGAGATTCGTCAATAACCATCAAAAAATCATCAGGGAAAAAATCGATCAAAGTAAATGGCGGCTCGCCTTCTTTCCGACCATCCATATGGCGAGAATAATTTTCAATTCCCGATGTATATCCCATTTCACGCAACATTTCGATGTCATAGTTAGTCCGCTGCTCTAGACGTTGAGCCTCTAGAAGCTTATTTTCACTGCGTAATACAGCTAAACGTTCTTCTAATTCTTTTTGGATATTGTTGATAGCAACTTCTAAGTTGTGTTCGTTGGTTAAAAAGTGTGTAGCCGGAAAAATAGCTACGTGTTCAGTTTCTCCCATCACTTCGCCAGTTAAGGCATCCACTTCACGGATACGATCAATTTCATCACCGAAAAATTCCACGCGCAAAGCACGTTCATCCCTAGATGCTGGGAAAATTTCAACTACGTCCCCGCGAACCCGAAAACGCCCACGTTGAAAGTCGATATCATTGCGTTCAAATTGGATATCAATCAGGTTTCGCAACAATTGATTGCGGTCCATTTCCATGCCAACCCTGAGAGAAACTACCTGTTCTTGGTATTCTTTAGGTGATCCCAGACCAAAAATGCAAGACACTGATGCCACAACAATAACATCATTCCGCTCAAGCAATGCACTTGTAGCCGAATGACGCAGTTTGTCTATCTCATCATTGATACTGGAGTCTTTTTCAATATAAGTATCACTAGAGGGTACATAAGCTTCAGGTTGATAATAATCATAGTAACTTACAAAGTATTCAACAGCATTATTCGGAAAAAACTCTTTAAATTCTCCATACAACTGTCCAGCTAAAGTTTTATTGTGAGCAATGATTAACGTTGGTTTATTTACCTCTTTTATCAAATTAGAGATAGTGTAGGTTTTACCTGTTCCAGTTGCTCCCAAGAGAATTTGTGCTTTTTTTCCATTTATGACCCCTTCTGACAACTGACTGATAGCCACCGGCTGGTCGCCAGCAGGTTCATAATTGGAATGAAGGTCAAAAGTATTGCCTGTTTCTCTTTCTATCACACAAACGTCCTCCTTTTTTCTTCTATTATATAGAAGAATAATTCTCAGTAAAAAATTATAACATACCGAACATATTTTCGCTATTTATTCTCCTTACCTTTAGGATCATCTTACATTTTCCTTAAAACACTCCACGTAAGATAAAGTGACATCTCGTGTTAGGAATTTTAGATTTTTTTTATTGGGAACACTTGTACCTCTTGTTTTCTTTTGCCGTTCTAACATATAATAGATCAATGATAATACTATAGGAGGTTTGTTATGAAAAAACGAAGACTTTTACCGTTCTTGATACTGATGGTGGCAAGTATTATAACACTTGGCTTCAGTGAAAAAAGTCATGCTGCGACGACCTACAAGATAGGAACTGACTTAACTTTCGCACCGTTTGAGTTCCAAGATTCAGATGGAAATTATATCGGGATTGATGTAGATTTACTCAATGAAATTGCGGAAAACCAAGGTTTTGAGGTGGATCTACGACCATTAGGCTTTGACCCTTCTATCCAAGGTGTGCAGTCTAATCAATTGGACGGAATGATTGCCGGAATGAGCATCACAGATGAGCGTAAAAAAACATTTGATTTCTCTGATCCTTACTTTGACAGTGGAATTCAGATGGCTGTTCACAAAGATAACAACGACATCACAAGCTACGAAGATCTTGAAGGTAAGACCGTTGCCGCAAAAATTGGAACAGAAAGTGCCACTTTTTTGGAAGAAAATGAAGATAAATATGGTTACAACATTAGCCTATTTGAGGCTTCGGATGCTCTATACAGCGCCTTAAATAATGATAATGTTCAAGCTATTTTCGACGATTACCCTGTTTTAGGCTATGCCGTGAATAATGGGCAAGATTTTAAACTAGTTGGAGACTACGAAGCTAGCAGTGCCTACGGTTTCGCTGTTAAAAAAGGTGAAAATCAAGAGCTACTTGCAAAATTCAATCAAGGTTTGAAAGATTTAAAAGCAGACGGTACTTACGATGAGATCGTCAGCAAATATATTTCTACTGGAAGCAGTGCTCCTTCAGGTGAAATGAAAAAAGTAGAACCAAAAAAAGATACTTATGTAATTGCTAGCGATTCTGCTTTTGCTCCTTTTGAATACCAAGACAGTGACGGTACTTATAAAGGAATAGATGTGGACCTATTGAACCGAGCAGCTGAATTACAAGGCTTCAATCTTGACTTCAGATTCATCGGCTTCTCCTCTGCCATGCAAGCTTTAGAATCTGGCCAAGCAGATGGCATGATTGCTGGGATGACCATTACCGATGAACGGAAAGAAAATTATGATTTTAGTGACCCTTATTTCCAAAGCGGAATTCAATTAGCCGTTGCTAAAGACAATAATGATATTACTTCTTATGAAGATTTAGATGGTAAAACAGTCGGAGCGAAAGTTGGAACAGAAAGTGCCGACTTCTTAAAAGCACACGAAGATGAATATGGCTACTCTATTAAAAACTTTGATGCAGCCGATCAATTATATGATGCTTTAAGAGTAGGTTCAATCGATGCCATGATGGATGATTACCCAGTTATTGGTTATGCTGTTCAACAAGGGCAAGATTTGAAAACTCCAATTGAACGAGAAACCGGTGGCGAGTATGGATTTGCCGTGAAACAAGGTGAAAACCAAGAGCTGGTCGAAATGTTTAATGAAGGTTTGCAGGAAATGCGCCGTACAGGTGAATATGACGAGATACTTAGCACTCACATTGGTGACGACAGTATTGCTGCCAGTGATGATGCTGTGGATGAATCAACTATTGGCGGGTTGCTAAAAAACAATTACTCTGTTTTATTAGAAGGATTATGGAATACAATTGTTCTTGCACTGGTTTCTTTTGCATTAGCAATCGTAGTAGGTGTTATCTTTGGCTTATTCCGAGTTTCGCCCGTTAAAGGTCTGCGTGTGTTCGCTAGTCTTTATGTTGATGTGATTCGCGGAATCCCTATGATGGTACTGGCTTTCTTCATTTTCTTTGGATTGCCAGGCATGACTGGAATTACGATTCCAGACTTTGCAGCAGGTATTATTACTTTGACCTTAAACGCTAGTGCTTATATCGCTGAAATCGTTCGAGGTGGTATCAATGCCGTGCCAATCGGTCAAATGGAAGCTTCGCGAAGTTTAGGTCTTTCCTACAACAAGACTATGCAAAAAATTGTGTTACCACAAGCTGTTAAAATAATGGTTCCATCTTTCATTAACCAATTTGTTATCAGTTTGAAAGATACTACTATCATTTCTGCTATCGGTGTAGTTGAATTACTACAAACTGGTAGAATAATCGTTGCTCGGACAACACAAAGTTCTTACGTTTACTTAATTATTGCTGTTATGTATTTGATCTTGATTACGTTATTAACTAAACTAGCGAACCGCTTAGATAAGAAGGTGAATTAAGATGAGTGAAAAAATTATTGTAAATCATTTAGTGAAAAAATTTGGTGATAATACCGTTCTAAACGATATCAATGTAACGATTAAAGAAGGTGAAGTGGTTTGTGTTATTGGACCATCTGGTTCCGGTAAATCCACATTTCTTCGTTGCATGAACCGTTTAGAAGATCCAACAGAAGGCCAAATTATTATCGATGGACAAGATTTGACTGATAAAAACACTGATATCAACTTAATTCGTCAACATATTGGGATGGTGTTCCAACATTTTAATCTCTTCCCTCATTTGACTGTATTAGAAAATATCACATTAGCCCCTTTAGATTTAAAAGGTGAACCCAAAGAAAAAGCTAATGAACGGGCTGTTGAACTTTTGGAACGCGTTGGTTTGGCTGAGAAAAAAGATGATTATCCAGATAGTCTATCTGGTGGACAAAAGCAACGTGTGGCAATTGCCCGTGCGCTTGCAATGAACCCTGACGTCATGCTTTTTGATGAACCAACTTCTGCCTTGGACCCAGAAATGGTTGGAGATGTATTAAACGTTATGAAGGATTTGGCACATCAAGGGATGACGATGGTTATCGTAACTCATGAAATGGGCTTCGCTAAAGAAGTAGCCGATCGCGTGATGTTCACCGATGGCGGTAAAATCTTAGAAGACGGTACGCCAGAACAAATTTTCAATAACCCTCACAACCCTAGAACCAAAGATTTCTTGAATAAAGTATTGAATATCTAAAAAATTTGACCGCCGGAAAATTTCCAGCGGTCAATTTTTTTATTTGAATGCTTGAATTCCAGCAACTACTTCTTCTTTTGTCACCTTCACTTTACTGCGGACGATACCATCATTTTTGTCGAAAGCCAACTCTACTACTTTTGCAATACTGGATTCATCCAGCTGCAACCCTAGTTCGGTAATTGTCGTTGGTAAAGACAGCTCTTTGAAGAATGCTTGGTATTCAGACAACTCCGAGCGACCTTCTACTTTTAGATGAATCAAAGTAGTTACGGCAATAATTTGTCCATGACTCGCCTTCAGTTCTTTACCATATAAGCTAGTTAATGCATTATGCAAGGCATGAGCGATACTGAGTCCCCCAGATTCAAAACCAAGACCACTCAACAAAGTATTTGCTTCAACTACTGCTTCAAAAGCTGGCGTTACTTTTTTCTCCATGTTATCAGCCACCGCGGCTAGTCCATCAGCGAACAAAACATCTCGACATTTTTCAGCCAAAGCCTGGGCAGCAATTGTTGGTCGCCCACCTAATGTATTGATCCCCTTATTTTCCCAAACCGTCCGTGCCTCAACATACGTAGATAATCCGTCAGCAATCCCAGAGGTCAAAAAATGAACCGGACTATTAACCAAAATAGCCGTATCAACAAAAACTAAATCAGGTCCTTTGGAAAAATAGCTGTATTTTTGGAAATAGCCTTCTTTGTCATAATTGACTGAAATCCGTGAAGCCGGTGCATCAGTAGCAGCTGATGTTGGCAACACAACACAGGATATTTGTTCTCTTAAGGCCAACGATTTCCCTAAATCAATTGCTCTTCCTCCGCCTATTGCCAAAACAAAATCAGTTTCTGCTGGTAAATCGGTGGTATTCTCCTTGTCTACCAGCCATACCTTGATCTGGCAACCGGCTTGTTTCAAGCCATAGATTATGTCCTCACCCAGCAACTCATAGACAAAAGTATCAGTTACAACAAAGCCATTTTTCCCAAACTTCAATAACTCTCCAAAGCGATAAATCAGTATATTCTCTCCTTGCAAATACATACCAGGACTTACAAAAATTTTTTCCATCTAATCCCTCACCTTTTCTTTTAATCATAGCCTACTTGAAGAGGGAAAGAAAGAAAAAAAGCGTCCGCAAGCTGCGGACACTTTTAGTAAATTAGTCGTCAATTTCAGTTACAATACCTGAACCAACAGTCCGGCCACCTTCACGAATAGAGAAAGTTGTTCCTTTTTCTACGGCGATTGGGTGAATCAAATCAACTTCGATTGTGACATTGTCCCCAGGCATAACCATTTCAGTATCTGCTGGTAAAACAATGTTACCGGTAACGTCTGTTGTACGGAAGTAAAATTGTGGACGATAGTTGTTAAAGAATGGCGTATGACGGCCACCTTCTTCTTTCGACAACACATATACTTCAGCCTTGAACTTCGTATGTGGTGTAATTGAACCAGGTTTAGCAATAACTTGACCACGTTCGATTTGATCACGGGTAATCCCACGTAATAGAATACCAACGTTGTCACCAGCTTCACCGTAGTCCAAAGTTTTACGGAACATTTCTAGTCCAGTAACGACTGCTTTTTGGGTTTCAGATTTAATCCCAACGATTTCAATTTCGTCGCCGACATTTACTTTCCCGCGGTCGATACGTCCAGAGGCAACAGTACCACGTCCAGTAATTGAGAAGACATCTTCCACTGGCAACAATAATGGTTTGTCATTGTCACGTTCTGGTGTTGGAATGTATTCATCAACAGTGTCCATCAAGTCCATGATTACTTGTTCTTGATCCGCATCGCCTTCTAAAGCTTTCAAAGCAGAACCTTTCAAGACAGGAATATCATCACCTGGGAAACCATATTCAGTTAACAATTCACGAACTTCCATTTCAACCAAGTCGATTAATTCTTCATCATCAACTAAATCAACTTTGTTTAAGAAGACGATCAAGTATTTAACCCCTACTTGACGAGATAATAGAATGTGTTCACGTGTTTGTGGCATAGGGCCATCAGTTGCAGAAACAACTAAGATTGCTCCGTCCATTTGTGCAGCACCGGTGATCATGTTCTTCACGTAATCTGCGTGTCCTGGAGCATCGATATGCGCATAGTGGCGCTTTTCAGTTTCATATTCAACGTGGGCAGTATTGATAGTGATTCCGCGTTCACGTTCTTCAGGTGCAGCATCGATACTTGCATAGTCCTGAGGGTTTGCAAGACCTTTTTTGCCTAGTACCGTTGTAATTGCTGCCGTTAATGTTGTTTTCCCATGGTCGACGTGTCCAATGGTACCAATATTAACGTGTGGTTTACTTCTATCATAATGTTCTTTTCCCATAATAATACAAACCTCCTAGATAAATTGAGCTCTTTTGAACTCACGGCTATAGTATAAATCTTTTCGTGAAAAAATGGAAAGATTTGCACTTGTTACTATCTGTAAGTAACCGTGAACATATCATACATCAGAATTGGTCAAACTCAAAATAATTTGCCTTGAACTTTCAATAGACGAAAAATCCATAGTAAGGGATAATAGAAAATAAACGAGGTGTGTTATGACAATCGAGGAAATTATTCAATACCTGCAGGAAAATGCGTCAGATAAATACAAGCAAAATGTAATTAAGTTAGGTGTCCCAGCTGGGGACGCAATTGGTGTTGCTACCCCTATACTTAGAAAGCTGGCCAAACAGTTATCCAAAGACAAAGACTTTTTGTTTCAATTATGGGGTACCGGCTATCACGAATGCAAGATACTAGCTGTCTTAGCTCTAAAACCAAAAGATTGTACAAATAAAGACATTCTTGCTTTAATGGATGGTGTGCATTCCTGGGATCTTTGCGATCTACTGTGTAAAACGATTGTCATTAAACAAGATTTTGACGACTACATTCGCCAATGGATCACTTCGGAGGAGCTTTATCAAAAAAGAGCCGCATTTACCCTGATTGCCAGCACTTCTACCCATGCTACGCTTTCATTAGATGAAATTAACGATTACCTTCAGCTGATCAAACACCACACTGATGACGACCGAATCTTAGTGAAAAAAGCCGCTTCTTGGGCTTTACGAGAACTAGGGAAAGTTAACCTGGAAAGCAAAGCACTATGTATTGAGACATCTGAGCAACTACAGGCGGATGCTTCAAAAGAGAAACAATGGATTGCCAAAGACGCCTTGAAGGAATTGACCACTTTAGTCAAAACTGAAGGACGTGCCCGCTTAATTTCAAATAAATCAAAAATGGGACAACAAGTCACTCAATAAACTAACGCTTTAGGAGGAATCACTATGCAAGTTTTTGAACAACAACTCTCACAAATCCCTGAGGAAATCAAAAATGCTTGGAGCTCTAGTTTTGTCTTTGTGATGGAAAATGGGACGAAATTCTGGCATTTCCCAGCCCGCCAGTGGACTGAAGAGCAAATCCAAGAATATTTTCTAAACCGATATCAGGCGACTAGCCATTTTATTGATCATCCTAATTATCAAATTAAACAACTGGTAGTGGAAAATCATCCGGAACTCCTGGTTATCGTTCCTCGTTAAAAGAAAGGATTTTATTATGTCTTTGTTGGAATTAAAAAACATTTGTTATCAACCCCAACAGCAGCTGATTATCGACCACATTAATTTAACTGTTGAAGAAACTGATTTTCTGACCATCTCAGGACCATCCGGCGGTGGGAAGAGCACCCTTCTGCGTCTAATCGCCTCTTTGGCAACACCTACTTCCGGTGAAATCATCTTTAATGGGAAGAAGCAGCGCGATTATCCCTATACCAAATATCGTCAACTGGTTTCTTATTGTTTCCAGCAGCCTACATTATTTGGTGATACCGTTCGTGATAACCTGGACTTTCCCTATTTAATTAGAGAAAAAAATCCAGACCAGCAAACCATGCTGCAGCATTTGCAAATGGTGGATTTACCGCAAGATTACTTAGATAAACCAGTCACTCAGCTTTCCGGCGGAGAAAGGCAACGGGTGGCCTTGATTCGCAATATCCTTTTCCTGCCTAAGATTTTATTGTTAGATGAAGTAACTGTGGGCTTGGATGAGAAAAATAAAACAATCATTCAACAATTAATTGCTCACATCCATCAAGAGCAAGTAACCATTTTACAGGTCACTCATGATGAGGCTGAGATAAAAGCTGCTGAAAAAATTATTTGGATTAAAGGAGGGAAATTAGCCCATGAACCTATCCGTCAATAATTTATCATTAATAATTTCTTTTGGTTTAGTCTTGATTGCCGTAGCGATCAGCTACAAGGAGAAATTAGATTTATCTAAAGACATCTTTTTCAGTATTCTGCGAGCAGTCATTCAGCTAGTAATCGTGGGTTACGTACTAAAGTATATCTTTCAAGTCGATAACAATCTGTTGACCACTGCTATGAGTTTATTCATCGTATTTAATGCTGCCTGGAACGCTCATAAACGAAATCCTAGCCAACACAAAAAGTATTTCCATTCATTGGCGGCTATTTTAATCAGCACCTATGTTACCTTAGGAGTCTTAGTTCTCTCTGGAGCTATCCAATTTATCCCATCACAAATTGTACCAATTACCGGGATGATTGCTAGTAACTCAATGGTCGCGATTGGCTTGTGTTACCGGAACTTGAATACCCAGTTTCACGATCAACGACAGCAGGTTTTAGAAAAATTGGCCTTAGGAGCTTCAGTAAAATTAGCGGCCCAGCCGATTTTGCAGCACAGTATTAAAACTGCGATGCAGCCAACAATTGATTCAGCTAAAACGGTCGGGCTGGTTAGTTTACCTGGAATGATGTCAGGTTTGATATTTGCAGGTTTGGACCCTGTCCATGCCATCAAATATCAAATCATGGTGACCTTTATGTTGTTATCAGCTACTAGCTTAGGAGCTATCATCGGTGGCTATAGTGCTTATAAAAATTATTTTAACGATCAGTATCAGCTGATCGACTAAAAATAGAGGCGTCTTGATTCCTTTTGCTAAGGATCAAGAGCCTCTATTTTTATACTAGTAATCCGTACAATGTTTGATTTTCACTCAAGTCAATGTAATTTGGATCAAATTGTTCAATGTTTTTCAATAACGCCGGCAAGTCTTCTTTACGTTTCAATAAAATGCCCAATATTACCGGCCCAGCGCCGCGATTAATTTTTTTTGTATACTCAAACCGCGTGATGTCATCATCTGGTCCTAATACCTCGGTAACAAATTCTTTCAACGCACCTGGACGTTGTGGGAAACTTACAACAAAATAATGTTTTAAGCCTTCATACATCAACGAACGTTCTTCGATTTCTGCCATACGGTTGATATCATTGTTTCCCCCACTGATAATGCAAATGACCGTTTTCCCTTTGATCTCGTCTTTCAACGGTTCCAAAGCGGCAACACTCAATGCCCCGGCCGGTTCAGCGATAATTGCCTGCTTACCATACATCTCTAATATAGTTGAGCAAACTAAACCTTCTTCTACAGTGACCAAACCATCCACATACTTGTTCGTATGAGTGTAAGTAATCTCACCAACTTTTTTGACAGCTGCACCATCAACAAATTTATCAATTTCAGCCAACTCAACTGGTCCATCATTATCAAAAGCGGCCTGCATGGATGGAGCTCCTGCTGGTTCAACGCCAATTACTTTAGTTGTCGGTGAAGTATTCTTCACATAAGAAGAAACACCACTGATTAAACCGCCGCCACCAATTGCTGCTAAGACATAGTCTGGTTTAAAACCTTCTCGTTCCGCATCCGTCATCATCTCTAAAGCCAAAGTTCCTTGACCAGCAATAATATTAGGATCGTTGAAAGGATCAATAAAGGTCATATTGTTTTCTTCGCAGTATTTACGAGCTGCAGTGGCGGAAGCATCAAAAGTATCACCAATTAAAAAGATTTCTACATTATCGCCACCGAAAAATTGAACTTGTGAGACCTTTTGATTGGGCGTTGTACTTGGCATGAAAATAGCCGCTTGGGTATTTAACTCATGGCACGTATACGCAACACCTTGTGCATGGTTTCCCGCACTCGCGCAAACAACCCCTTTTTTTAATTGGTCAGACGATAGTTTCTTAATGGCATAGTAGGCACCTCTCAGTTTAAACGAGCGAACTTTCTGTAAATCCTCTCGTTTAAATAAAATATTAGCCTGATACTTTTCCGACAGGTAGCGATCATATTGGAGCGGGGTATGTGTGACTGCGTTTTTTAACAACTGATAGGCAGTTCGCACATCACTATCTTTGACGATTTCCATCTTCCACACTCCTTATACACTTAATCTTTACGAGATACAAATGGCATCATTTTACGTAATTCAGCACCCACTTGTTCAATTTGATGTCCAGCACTTTCCGCCCGCATTCTCTTGAATTCAGGGAAGCCTTTTTTGTTGTCTTCGATAAATCCGTTAGCGAAGTTACCGTTTTGGATATCAGTTAGAACTTCTTTCATATTTGCTTTTGCTTGTTCAGTAATTACGCGAGGTCCTGATACGTAATCGCCATATTCAGCAGTATTAGAGATTGAATCGCGCATTTTACCGAAGCCACCTTCGTAAATCAAGTCAATGATCAATTTCATTTCATGACAAACTTCAAAATACGCTAATTCTGGTTGGTAGCCTGCTTCAACCAATGTTTCAAAGCCTGCTTCGATCATACTAGTTAAACCACCACATAGAACAGCTTGTTCACCGAACAGATCCGTTTCAGTCTCTTCTTTAAAGGTTGTTTCCAAAACACCTACACGAGTAGCGCCAATGCCTTTAGCATAAGACAAAGCAACTTCTTGAGCAGTTCCTGTTGCGTCTTGATAAACAGCAAATAGAGCTGGTACTGCGAATCCTTCTGTGAAGGTACGACGAACTAAATGTCCAGGTCCTTTGGGTGCTACTAAGAAAACATCCACATCTTTTGGTGGTTCGATTACATCAAAGTGAATATTAAAACCATGAGCAAATGCTAAAGCATTACCCGCTTCTAGGTTTGGTTTAATTTCATTTTCGTACAAAGTGCCTTGGATTTCGTCTGGTGCCAAAATCATGACAACCTCGGCCTTTTTAGTCGCTTCATTTACAGGTAACACTTCAAAACCATCTTCACGAGCTGCATCAGCAGATTTACCTTCACGAGCTCCGATAATTACTTCATGACCTGTATCACGCAAGTTTTGCGCGTGGGCATGGCCTTGAGAACCATAACCAACAATTGTAATTGTTTTTCCTTCTAATACATCTTTTGCTACTGCATCGTCATAATAAACTTTAACCATAAATTTATTCTCCTCCGTTTTTCAACTATCTATTAAAAGCAAAATTTGCGATTAACCTCTGGTAAACCCGGTAACACCGGTACGAGCCATTTGTTTGATACCATATGGCTTTAAAACTTCAATACATGCATTCACCTTATCTGTTGAACCAGCTACTTGCACTACGATTGATTTCAAAGACACATCGACAATATCTGCGCGAAATGGATCGATCATTGCCTGAATCTCTGAGCGTATCGGAGCAGGAGCATTCACCTTAATTAAAGCAAGTTCCCGTTCCAAGTGAGGTTCATCAGTAATATCCGAAACCTTGACTACTGCAATTTGCTTATTCAGCTGCTTAGTCACCTGCTCTACTTCTGCTAAAGTATCCGCTTGAATCATCATCGTCAGACGCGAAACACCTTCAATTTCAGTCGTTCCAACAGAAATATTTTCAATATTTACTTGTCTACGATTTAATATACTGGTAATTCGACTTAATGTACCTGATTGGTTGTGCACTTTGGCTGTAATCATTCTACGCATTTTACTCCACCCCCAACATTTGATCGTTTGGCTGACCAGCCGGAATCATCGGCAAAACATGTTCTCGATTGTCAACGATTACTTCAATCAGCATTGGACCTTTTGTTGCGAAAGCTTCTCTCAGCTGTTCATCCAGCTTGCTTGATTCATCGATTTTCATTCCTTTTATACCATATGCTTCAGCCATCTTCATAAAGTCGGGCTGATCATCTAGTACAGATTGAGAGCGGCGTTCATTAAAGAAACGTTCCTGCCACTGTCGAACCATTCCCAATGAATGATTGTTCATCAAAACAAATTTGATATCCAAATTGTAAATATTCAAAATAGCCAATTCTTGATTGGTCATCTGGAAACCACCATCGCCGACAAATACTACTACTGAGCGATCTTTTTCTCCGAATTTAGCACCAATCCCCGCAGGAATACCATAACCCATCGTGCCGAGACCACCACTGGTAATTAGTTGTTTAGGAAAGTTGAAGGGGTAAAATTGTGCGACCCACATTTGATGTTGACCTACGTCGGTAACGACATACGAATCGCCTTCAGTAATATCTGCCACGATTTCAATTACTTTCTGTGGTTTAATCGTCTCATTACTATCCTCATATTGCAATGGGTATTTTGCTTTTCTTTCAGCACAAAGTGTCAACCACTCACTGCATTCAGGTCGTTTAACATTTTTGTCAAGCATTTGCTGTAAAGCAATTTTGGCATCGCCCACAATTGGAATATCAGTTGGGATAATCTTCCCGATTTCTACTGGATCAATGTCAATATGGGCAATGACTGCTTCTTTAGCAAAAGCTTCTGGGTTAGTAGCTAGGCGATCATCAAAACGACAGCCAATGCTAAGAAGAAAATCTGCTTCCATCATTGCCATGTTCGCTGCATAAGTACCATGCATACCACCCATTCCTAAAAATAGCTCGTGCTCATTAGGAAAAGCACCTAATCCAAGCAAGCTAGAAACAACTGGAACTTGATAGCGCTCGATCAGTTCCCTGAATTCTTCACTGCCATCTGCTGCTACCACTCCGCCGCCAATTAGAAGAACCGGTTTTTTTGCTTGCGAAAATTGCTTCATTAAACGATCGATTTGCATTTTTGAAGGTACTGTATTAGGCTGATAGCTTTCCAAGTGAACGACATTGTCGCACTCAGCATAAGCTTCCAAGACCGTCATGTCTTTCGGTAAATCAATAACGACAGGACCCTTTCGGCCAGTTGTTGCAATGTGAAACGCCTCATGTACGATTTTAGGCAATTCTTCAATATCGCGAACTTGATAATTGTTTTTTGTAATCGGTAAAGTGATTCCAAGTACATCTGCTTCTTGAAAAGCATCTTTGCCAATACCAGGCGTAGTTACTTGTCCAGTTATTACTACTAATGGGACTGAGTCACCCATAGCATCTGCAATCCCCGTTACAGCATTCGTAGCACCCGGACCGCTAGTTACTATAACAACACCAGGCTTTCCAGTAGCTTTGGCATAGCCTTCCGCTGCATGAACCGCCCCTTGCTCATGACGAGTCAGGATATTGGGAATCGTCGTTTCATCATAAAGTGCATCGTATAAAGGCAGAACCGACCCACCAGGGTAGCCAAAAATAATTTCTACACCTTGTTTGTGTAAACAATCTAAAAGCAGTTTTGCTCCTGACATCTTTTCACGTTGCTGCGCTTTTGTCTCTACTTTTTCCATAACGATTCCTCCTAATCTTCCGGTAGTTTCATAATTCCTCCAGTGTGGGCTGAAGTTACAAGTGCTGAATAGCGGGCTAACCAGCCTTTTTTCACCTTCGGTTCAAATTTGATTAACTGATCTTTTCGTTTCATCATTTCTTCTTCAGAAATTTCAGCATTCAATGTACGGTTGGTTAAATCAATAGTAATTGTGTCACCATCTTGAACTAAAGCTAGTGGACCGCCAGCAGCAGCTTCAGGTGAAACGTGTCCGACAGCAATTCCGCGAGTAGCGCCCGAAAAACGTCCATCAGTGATTAAAGCTACATCTTTACCTAAACCGCGGCCAACAATACTTGATGTCGGTGCCAACATTTCAGGCATTCCAGGCCCACCTTTTGGTCCTTCGTAACGGATTACTACTACATGTCCTTTGCCAACTGTATGGTTATCAATGGCTTCTACAGCTTCGTCATGTGAACTGAAGCAGATTGCTTTACCTTTGAATACTTTAATACTCGGGTCAACACCACCAACTTTGATAACACTCCCTTCAGGAGCAATGTTTCCATAAAGAATAGATAAACCACCAACTGGGCTGTAAGGATTCTCTTTCGGATGAATCACTTCTTCATTTTTGATAGTCCAGTCTTTGACACTCTCACGTAAGGTCTTGCCAGTAACTGTGATCCGATCTGGATGGATGGCACCCTCGATTGAAACTAGTTCGTTAATAATTGCCGGAACCCCGCCAGCTTCATGAACATCATGCATAGAATAAGCAGATGAAGGAGCAATCTTAGACAAATAAGGAACTCTTTTGGCAATTTCGTTAATATCTTCTTGGTTGTAGTCAATTTCCGCTTCATTGGCGATTGCCAATGTATGCAAGACGGTATTGGTGGAACCACCCATCGCCATGTCTAAAGCAAAAGCATCGTCAATGGCTTCTTTAGTTACAATATCACGTGGTTTAATTTGTTTTTTAACTAAGTCCATCAATTGAACTGCTGACTTCTTAACTAATTCACGACGCTCATCTGATACAGCTAAAATTGTACCGTTTCCTGGAAGGGCTAAACCTAACATTTCTAATAAGCAGTTCATAGAATTAGCAGTAAACATCCCTGCACATGAACCACAGGTAGGGCAAGCATTTTGTTCCATGAAGGTAAAATCAGCTTCAGACATCTGACCTTCTTTAAAAGCACCTACCGCTTCAAACATGGAAGATAAAGTGGTTTGATGCCCAGTAGGATCAATTCCTGCTTTCATCGGACCACCAGAACAGAAGATTGCTGGTACGTTTGTACGCATTGCTGCCATGATCATGCCAGGTGTTATCTTGTCGCAGTTTGGAATATAGAAGACTCCGTCAAACCAATGTGCATTAATAACTGTCTCAGCAGCATCGGCAATTAATTCTCGACTTGGAAGAGAGTAACGCATGCCAATATGTCCCATAGCAATGCCATCATCCACACCGATAGTATTGAATTCAAACGGAATACCACCTGCTTCGCGAATTGCTTCCTTCGCAACATCGGCTAATTCTCTTAAATGAACATGCCCGGGTACTATATCAATGTACGAATTACAAATCGCAATGAAGGGTTTATTCATATCTTCAATATTTTTTACTTGTCCGGTTGCATAGAGCAAACTGCGGGCGGGTGCTGCGTCAATTCCTTTTTTAATCTGATCACTTCTCATGTACTTCATCTCCCATTCCATTTAAAAAAGCATCCCAACAATAAAGTGGGATGCTTTTGCAAGAATCCCATTCCTTAACGCAAATAGGACTCAAACATTCGGATAAACATTCCTCCGGTGTTCTAAGTCCTGTACTCAATAATTAATAAGACGATTTGGTTCATTTGAGTATACTTGCGCATGTGAATGGCTCCCTGTCTTCATTTTAGTCTAATGATTCTCTCATTAATTTCATTAACTATAACGCGAACAAAATTAAAAGTCAATGAGTTTTCAGAATATTTTTTCTACTTGCGAAAATTCTATTGATTACTTTCATTTGTAATCTAATACCTTGAACTATTTTACTAATTTTACCGAAAAAAAGCCCGACATTTCAGTCGAGCTTCCATCTATGCTGATGCAAATTGACTATTGTATAAATTGGCATAGAAATCACCTTTTTCCATTAAAGTTCGATGGCTTCCTTGCTCAATAATCGAACCATTTTGCATAACTAATATCAAATCAGCATTTTTTATTGTGGATAGGCGATGGGCGATGACAAAGCTAGTTCGCTCACTGGTCAAGCGATCCATTGCTTGCTGAATCATCTCCTCGGTCCGTGTATCAACACTGGAAGTTGCTTCATCTAAGATAAGAATCTGCGGATCTGCTAAAATTGCTCGCGCAATCGTTAAGAGCTGCTGCTGCCCTTGAGAAATCTGCCCATCCTCAGAAGAGATAATCGTATCATAACCATTTGGCAGCGTTCGGATAAAGTAGTCACACTGTGCTGCTTTCGCTGCCTGAATTACTTCTTGGCGAGTAGCCTCAGGTTTCCCGTATGCAATGTTATCAGCTACCGTCCCCTCAAACATCCATGTATCCTGCAGTACCATTCCAAATTTCCGACGAATAGCCGCTCGTGAAAAATGCTTTACATTCTTGCCGTCAATTTCAATTCGACCTCCATTCAAATCGTAAAAACGCATCAGCAAGTTAATCATCGTCGTTTTCCCGGCTCCAGTAGGTCCTACGATCGCTACCATTTGTTTCGGTTTAACCTTGAAGTTTACATCCTCCATCAGTAAGTGTTCCGGCTGATAACCAAAAGCAACATGCTTAAAGGCAACCTCACCATGAACTTTTTCTGGAACAGACAGAGTTAACGGCTCTTCGCTTTCTTCTTCCAAATCTACTATCTCAAAAATTCTTTCTAATGCGGCAAAGGCACTTTGCAAACTATTAATTACATAAGACACCTGCGTGATTGGTTCAGAAACCTGATTAACATATTGCAAATAAGCTTGAACTAAACCAATGGATAGCTGACCATTAATAACCATAATCCCGCCAACAACTGCACTCGTTACAAAGCCTAACTGATTAACCAATCGGATTAACGGGTTAATAGCAAAACTGACAAACTGTGCTTTTTTAAATGCCTGAAACTGTGCTTCATTTAATTCATCCAGTTCCTCCAACGTTTCTTTTTGTCGATTGTAAGCTTTAATAACCAAATTACCAGAATAATTTTCTTCAGCTTTAGTTCCAACTGCCCCTAAAGCTACCTGATTCTCAGAAAAATATTCTTGATTTTTATTAGCTAACCATTTGGTTAAAAATAAACTAATTAGAAGAATTCCGACGATTCCAATGGTCAATAATGGACTCAGATAGATCATCAGACCCAAACCGATCACAATTGAAAGAACAGCTGAAATTAGCTGCATTAGTCCTACTTGCAAGACTTCAGAAACTTTATCTAAATCCAAAGTAGCTCTGGTTAAAATATCACCAGTCTTATATTGATCAAAAAAATTCATTGGCAAGCGGTTTAATTTCTCTGTTAGAGTTTTACGTAAACGCAAGGTCAGTGTTTCAGCAACACTAGCCATAGTATATTCCTGCAATAAAGAAAATAGTGCTACTCCAACCCATATTGAGAATAAGAAGAGAACTGGTCGGGTTAAGGCGTCGACTAGTGCCTCTATCGAAAGCTGCCCACTTTGGAATAGTGCAATGATGGCATCCAATCCCCAGCCTAAAATTAACGGTGTGACCGCCATTAAAGCTGCGAAAAAGATCGCCGAGGTGATGATCACTAGAAAACGACTCTTTTGTAGAGCTAATATTTTAAACAATCGTAAACCCGTATTTTTCATATCTTTAGGCATTTCTGTTTCAATCGTTTCTTCAACTTGCTTCATGCTCACGCTTCTTCTCCTCCATTCCTTGCGATTTAGCAAACTCTTGGTAAACACTGCATGTACCTAACAGTTCCTCATGGGTTCCCTTGCCCACAATTTTGCCTTCTTCCAACACTATAATTTGGTCCGCATCTTTAATCGTAGACAATCGCTGAGCCACAATCACAATCGCAGCATCTTTCAAATAGCTTTTCAGTGCCTGCCGCAATTTCGCATCAGTTTGATAGTCTAAAGCTGAAAAACTATCATCAAAGAAATATAAATCAGCTGGCTTAATCAAAGCACGTGCAATGCTTAAGCGTTGCTTTTGTCCACCTGAAAAGTTATTCCCTTTTTGAGCAACAACCGCTTGATACTGATCATCTAACCCCTCAATAAACTCTTCCACTTGAGCAATTTTAGCAACATTTTGCATCTCTGCTCTTGTTGCTTTAGGATTTCCAAAGAGAAAGTTATCTTCAATCGTTCCACTGAATAAAAAGGCTTTTTGCGGTACATAGCTAATCCGATCTCGTAATGCATTTTGCGAAACAGTTGTAATTAATTGCCCTAAAAAACGAATTTCACCTTTCGAAGTATCGCGGAATCTCAATAGCGCTTTGGCAATCGTACTTTTACCAGAACCTGTTCCGCCAACGATAGCAGTAATTCCTTTAGGTATATCAAACGAAATATCTGATAAAACAGACTCTTCTGCTCCACTGTAAGCAAAATCGACATGATCAAAAACAGCAATAGGTCCTTGTTCCCTAGCTTCAAAACTTTTCTTCGATCCATCCACGATTTCTTCTTTTTTATCTAACACTTCTCCAATACGTTCTAAAGAAGCCAAAGCCTTAGGGATCATAACGATAACCATAGCTGCCATTGTCAGGAACCACAGGCTCAAAATCGTATATTCACTAATCGCAGTCAAACTTCCGATCGGTACATTACCTTGTAACACAAGTACCCCACCAAAGCCTAAAACAGCAGTCATCCCTAGTCCCATCACTAGATTTACAGTCGGATTTAAGATAGCAAACAGCTTGTTTACGCGGATCATTACATCAGCATAATTGCTAAAAGTCTTGTCTGTGCGTTCCTTCTCAAATTTTGTCTTATCAAAGGCACGAATCACTCGGACACCTGTATAAAACTCTCGCAAAACTTGCATCATTTTATCCATTCGTTGCTGCATCACATCTGCAAGCGGAATGGCTTTTTTAATAACTATGAATGATACAGCAGAGAATAACACAATTGTTATTGTAGGAATCCAAATAAATCGCCAAGAAATAGCTCCAGTTAGTACAATTGAAGCAATACAAATTAAGGGAGCTGGAATAATCATTTGGAACACCATCATCAGAATTTGTTGAATGTTAGTAATATCACTAGTTGTTCGTGCCAACAATGTGGGAGTACCAAACTCTTCCATTTCAGCCAACGACAAACTTTGAGTCTTTTCAACTAAATGTTTCCGTAAAAAATAGCCGAAACGACCGGCTAAAATAGCTGAATAATAACTGGCAATAATCGAAACAATGCCTGTTAATACTGCCACTCCTAGCATGAGACCACCATTTCTCCAAATAGCTCCTTGATCCTGTATTAATATACCTTCATCAATAATTTCAGCAACATAATAAGGAATCATTAACGTTCCAATAGCTTGCAAGATCATTAAAATGAAGGTTGCCAAGAACATCTTATGATAGTCCTTGAAAAAGATTTTAAATAGTTTCATCTTTTATTCCTCCTTCTCAAATGGTAGAATAAACTGTAACCTAACGTCACAGTCAAGCAAAAAAAGGAGTTTCTCATGAAAAAGTTTCTTTCAATCAGCGAAATGGCCAAATATGCTGGCATTAGCCGGAGAACCTTAATATATTACGATCAAATTGGTCTATTTAAGCCTGTTATGGTAGGCGAAAATGGTTATCGCTATTATGGAATTGATCAATACTTTGAATTGGATGTTATTCTACTTTTAAAAAATATTGGTATGCCCCTCGAAGAGATAAAAGTCTTTTTAAAAAATCGAAATGTTGACTATGCTTTGCAAGAATTCTACCGTCAAAGAACCAAGGTAGATCAACAGATTGAACAATTAAAAAGTATTCGCACCTCTCTAGATAGTTTCATTGAACGTTATGAGACTCTTAAAAACTTTGATCTAGAATCCATTACTTACAGCTATCGTGAACCGGAATCATTTGTTATTTCAGATATTATTGAAAGCGGAGATACTATGGATTCTGTACAAATATATGGTCGTTTTTATTCCTCAGTTGACAGCAAAGATCTCTTTAGTGGTTATCCTATTGGATTCTTAGTGGACGGGGCAGCTTTCTATCAGGAAAATTTCCATGCTGCACCTTATCGAGCTTTGGTGAAGATTTCTGATGAGCGCCGACACCTTTATCATTCTCAAAAAGTTGTTACTCGCCCAGCCGGCTATTATGTATCAGGTTTTATGAAAGACGAAATTCATCACATCAATATCTTCAATAATAGATTTCGTAATTACCTAAAGGAACATAAATTGATTTTAGATGGCGACATATGGGAGTTGCTTTGGCAAGATGAAGCTACTTCTGAATTTCCAGAAGATCAGGTTTTTGAAGTGCTGATTCCTGTGAAAAGAATAGAACAATAGAAATTTCCGTATTATTCTAATGAAATTAATAAAAAATTTTAGCTACTAAAATTTCTAGATATTGTGACATAGATAGCCTTATTATGAACGAAAAGAATAGGCACTTCATTGACAATTTTATACTATCAAGAACTGAGACTAGAAGACCCGTTTCCTTACTCACTTTCCCCATTTCTCTAACCTGATAACTTTAAAAACTCAAACAAATCTTCGCCAGACCAAAAATAGATTCTGATCAATTTTTCTTCTTTCAGAGATGAGAGCACTTTTACTTGGTTGCCTATGAAATATACTGGGAAGAATTAACCCTAATTTTTCGTGCGTATCCTTTCATTGTCACCACTGCCGGAATATCTTTCTTAGATTAATCATATTTCTCTACTTGACATTCTTTAAAATCATTATTTCCCAAACAAACAAAAAAAGGGTGCTAAAATTTCTGGAACTGATAGAAAGATTCTACCGGTCCTAATTTTTTTGTAAAAAAACAAAGAAGACATACAAAATTTCCGCTAGAATAGAATCACCACAAAACCATCTAGAGAGGAAAATTTTTGCATGTCCACATTACATTCTATCAAACAACTTCTAGGAGTGAAAGACAAAAATATTACGATTCTAAGTTGCCGTGAAGCGTATTACATAGGAAAGAACGTTAATCTCGCCGAAGCAGAGTTAGTCCGCATGTTTCGGCACTGCCCTTGTGTAAAGCACCCAACAAAAATCTGGTTAAAAACGGCAAGTAGATCTCTATGATTCTTTTGAATCCTTGTGGAAATAGACAAACTTATCTGCGCTTGAAAAAGCAGCGGTATCACTGTCGTGCGTGCTGCACTTACTTTACAGCTCAAACATACCTAGTCAATCGCCATTGCTTTATCTCTAAACAAGTCCACAATCGTGTCCTAGAAGAATTGACGGAACGTCAATCCTTGAAAAGCATCGCGAAGCGCTGCCGAGTGTCAGTGACAACGGTGCAGCGCACCTTGTCTGGACTGTCACATAAGACCAACGTCAAGAAAAATTGGTTACCTAAATGCCTGTTATTGGACGAATTTCGTTCATTGACCACGTATCATGGAAAGTATTCTTTCTCCTGCATGGATGGCGAGACAGGAAAGTTGTTTGATATTTTACCAAGTCGTAGGAAAAAGGATCTAGTGGCTTATTTCATGCGCTTTGACCGCAAAGCTCGGGAGAATGTGCGGTATATTGTCACGGATATGAATGCCCCTTACTTTGCCTTGATCAAAGAATGTTTTCCAAAAGCTCAGGCAATTGTCGATCGTTTCCACATTATCCAGCACTTAAATAGATGCTTTAATCACGTGCGTATTCGTATCATGAAGCAATTAGATCAAACCGATTCAGCGCAAGCTAAACAGTATCGCCAGCTAAAATCGCTATACAGATTGCTTTTAAAACCGGCAAACAAACTAGCGTATCTCACGTTTAAAAAGCAGAGAAACTTTGGTTGGGCGTATCTAACAGAAACCGAAGTGGTGGATCGTTTATTGGCGATTTCTTCAGAATTAAAAGCTGCTTACTTGTATTATCAGGAGATACTGTCTGCTTATCATGACAAAGACAGTGACTGCTTCTTCCACTTGCTTCAGACGATGCCGAATACGTTGCCTGGAGAACTGCGACATGTAAAAAAAGCATTCCTTAAATACAAAAGTGGGATTCTATTGGCATTTAGCAAACCGTACTCCAATGGACGCTTAGATAATCTGCATACCCACATTAAAGCGTTGAAACGAATCTCGTATGGTTTCCGCGACTTCTCGAACATGCGAACTCGGATCTTCTTGCTTAATGGATTAACCCAATACAAATAAAAAAACACCGGAGAAGGAGTCTATTCCTTCTACCGATGTTCATTGGTGACACTATCAGTCCGATTTGATAAAGTGCTAAAAAACATTAGTGTTACGCCTATACCGGCGGCCGGGGTCGAACCGGCACGCCCGTGAGGGCACTGGATTTTGAGTCCAGCGCGTCTGCCAATTCCGCCACGCCGGCATGCTAAAATATTCTCTAAAAACATATTTTAAAGTATT